>CAZNPV010000047.1:0-24978 GCA_964575025.1 uncultured Mariniphaga sp. | reverse complement strand
AAAGAGTATTAAATCACGAATATCGTTGCCAGGATAAACCTTGAAAAAAGGAAAAATGAAATGGATGGATTTTGGCAAATGGGGTATTTAAATGCTGAAGATTACAGCAAAAAAGCCCGTGAAGCGGCCAAACTCATGCCACAGGTTGCAACCTGTGGTTAATCTTGTTGAATCCTTTTTGGTGTTTCTCCATTCGGTTATTCAGATTGCCTGTACAACCGATATAAAAGGAATGGTCAGCGCATTTGGGGATGCAAACGAACCACATAATTCAGGGTTAAAAGGGGAACAATAATGTGGATGGACCGTGTCCACCGTAGCTAAGAGAAGCTGCGAAGAGAGCAAAGGTGGAGCTAACGGGAGTCGAACCCGTGACCTCTTGACTGCCAGTCAAGCACTCTAGCCAACTGAGCTATAGCCCCGGTTGTGGCTGCAAATATAAAATATTTTTTATTACTCCTGTAAAAAAACAGCCAGATTAACGAACCCTGAAGCAGCTATTCTTCCATCATTTTATTATTTTGCGATCAGAAACCAACAAAACAATGAAAGCACTGATCTTCGATGGCCGGCTGCACGTTAGCCGGAAGGAACCCATACCGGTACCCGGAAAAGGGGAAGCCCTGATAAAGATTTTGCTGGCCGGCATATGCAACACCGATATAGAGATCACCCGGGGGTACATGGGTTTTTCAGGAATCCCGGGGCATGAATTTGTCGGCCTGGTTGAAGAGATCAATGGGGATGATCAGCGTTTGATGGGCAAAAGGGTAGTAGGTGAGATCAACTGTGCCTGTGGCAGGAACGATTGTGCTTACTGTTGCCGGGGTCTGGGCAGGCACTGCCCTGAGCGGACTACCCTGGGCATATACCAACGGAATGGCTGTCTTGCTGAGTATACGACCCTCCCTGTGGAGAATCTCCTGGAGGTTCCTGAATCCATCCCGGACCCCATGGCTGCTTTAACCGAACCGCTTGCAGCGGCCTTTGAAATATTGGAACAGATCAGCCTGTCGCCTGACGATGAAGTGCTGATCGTTGGAGACGGAAAACTCGGGCTTCTGATCAACCACGCCTTGTCGACCACCGGCGCCCGGATAACGCATGTCGGCAAACATGCCGGCAAGCTGGCCATAGCCCGAACCACCGGAGCCCAAACATTCCTTTTAAACGATATGCCGGACAAACAGTACGATATCGTGGTGGAAGTGACAGGCAATGCCGACGGTTTCGGATTCTCAGTAGCCCATACAAAGCCCCGGGGTACGTTAATACTGAAAAGCACCATCGCAGCCAACCAGCCGGTCGACCTGAACCCGGTGGTAGTAAACGAACTGACCCTTATAGGATCGCGCTGCGGACTCTTTCAGCCAGCCCTCCGGTATTTGAATACCGGCGTGGATCTCTCACCCCTGATCGAAGCCGTATACCCCGCAGAGCATATACTGAAAGCATTTGACAGGGCTGAAACCAAAGGAGCAATGAAAGTTTTAGTCGACTTTCAGACAGATTCCTGACAGCCAGAGACTCCCGGGAAACTGTTTTTTCTTAAAAAAACCAACACCTTTGGTGCAATTTTTGTGTGTTCCTTTTGTGGAAATGAACCGGATAAATATAAATGCAGAAACCCTGTTCATCTGCACGATTGAATCCGGAATTGTATATTTGACAGAAATATAGCATTGCGTTTAAAGATTATTTTTTATATTTAAGCCCCGTTTTTAGGGGGAGCATTGAAAAAATAAACCAAATAAAAACATTTGATATGGAACCTAAAAAATCACCGAAAGCAGACCTCGAGAGCAAAAGGAGCCTCCTGCTTCTTATTGGCCTGGTGGTTTCCCTGGGTATTATACTTTTTGCTTTTGAATGGACCACAAAACCATCAGCTGCTGGTTCACTGGGAGAAATTCAGACTCAGGAAGTAGAAGAGGAAATTATTCCGATTACCCGTCAGGAAGAAATAAAACCCCCACCCCCACCGCCACCACAAAAGGTTGTGGAAGTTCTGAATATTGTGGATAATGAAGTTGAACTGGACGAAGAACTGGATATTGAATCAACAGAAGCGGATGATGAAACGATTATTGACGTAGCTCCGATCATTGAAACCGCAGCTGAAGAGGAAGAAGAAGAAACGAAAGTCTTCTTTATTGTGGAAGAGATGCCGGAATTCCCCGGCGGGGAACTGGCTTTGCGGAAATATATCGCCAACGCGATCAAATATCCGGTGATTGCCCAGGAAAACGGAATCCAGGGGAAAGTATATGTAACCTTTGTTGTAGACAGGGATGGAGGTATTTCCAATGCCCGTGTGGCCAGGGGTGTTGACCCGTCTCTGGATAAAGAGGCATTAAGGGTTGTCAGTACCCTGCCAAAATGGAAACCGGGAAAACAACGCGGGAAACCCGTAAGAGTTTCTTACACTGTTCCGATTAATTTTGTATTACAGTAAAATCTGAAAAATAGAAGAATACTCCTGGCCTGCTACGGGTCAGGAGTTTTTTTATGCGTATGGCTGAAATGATTGACACCACACCGGTAACTGAAAAGGCTGTTTTGGTCGGCCTGATTTATAAAGACCAGGATGAACACCAGGCCCTGGAATATCTTGAGGAGCTTGATTTTCTTGCAGATACAGCCGGAGCGGTTGTCTATAAAAAATTCACCCAGAAACTTGAGATCCCCAATGCAGCTACCTTTGTAGGCCCCGGGAAACTGGATGATATACGGGCATACGTAAACGCCATGGATGTCGACACCGTAATCTTTGATGACGAGCTGAGCCCCACGCAACTTCGTAACATTGAAAAGGAGCTCAGTTGTAAGATCCTGGACCGCACCAACCTGATTCTGGATATTTTTGCCAAACGGGCAAAAACAGCCCATGCAAAAACCCAGGTTGAACTGGCCCAGTATCAGTATCTGTTGCCGCGTCTGACCCGCATGTGGACCCACCTGGAACGCCAGCGCGGGGGAATCGGCTTGCGGGGCCCCGGAGAAACCCAGATCGAAACCGACCGAAGGATCATCCTGGATAAAATCGCTCACCTGAAAAAACAACTGAAAAAAATTGATAAACAAAAGGCGACCCAGCGTAAAAACCGCGGCAAAATGGTGCGGGTGGCCCTGGTGGGTTATACCAATGTCGGCAAATCTACCATCATGAATGTATTGAGCAAATCGGAGGTCTTTGCGGAAAACAAATTGTTTGCGACCCTGGACACCACCGTGCGTAAAGTGGTGATCGGGAATCTCCCCATGCTGCTGGCCGATACCGTGGGTTTTATCCGGAAACTACCCCACGGACTCGTCGAATCATTCAAATCAACCCTCGATGAAGTTCGTGAATCTGATATCCTGTTGCATGTTGTGGATATCTCCCATCCGGGATTCGAAGAACAGATCCGTATCGTAAACAATACCCTTAAGGAAATCGATGCCTCTGACAAGCCGGTTATCTATCTATTTAATAAAATCGATGCCTTTGCCTTTGTTGAAAAAGACCCGAATGACCTGACACCAAAAGGAAAGGAGAACATCAGCCTGGATGAATGGCAGAACTCATGGATGGCCAAACAAAGCAATCCCTCGTTGTTTATTTCGGCAACCCAAAAAACGAACATCGATGAATTAAAAAAAATCCTCTACAGAGAAGTGAAAAAGATCCATGTTCAACGGTTTCCCTACAACGATTTTTTGTATGATGAAGCCTGGATCTCCCCTGAAGAATCTTAAAAAAGCCCGGATGTCAGCAGGCTTTAGACCGTATTTTATACCTCCCCTTCCCGAACCAGGTATTCAGCAATCTGAACTGCATTCAGGGCGGCTCCTTTTTTAATCTGATCACCTACACACCAGAATGTGATTCCGCGTGGGTTTGCCAGGTCTTTTCTTACACGGCCTACATATACCTCATCCTTCCCGGACACAAACAACGGCATGGGGTACACATTTTCCGCAGGATTGTCCAGCAAGATCACTCCTTCGGCATTCCGGAAGGCATTTCTGACCTCTTCCATATCCAGGGGTTGTTCGGTTTCCACCCATACTGCTTCTGAATGCGAGCGGGCAACAGGTATTCTGACGCAGGTCGCACTCACCAGCATGTCACTGTGAAAGATCTTCTGCGTTTCCCATACCATTTTCATCTCTTCCCGGGTATAATCATTTTCCAGAAAAACATCAATGTGGGGGATAATATTCATTGCCAGTTGATAGGGAAATTTCCGGATGGTTGGTTCGTTGCCGGCGGCAACCTCACCAATCTGGTTTTCCAGTTCGGCCATTCCCGAAGCACCGGCTCCGCTTGCTGCCTGGTAGGTAGAAACATAGACTCTCCGTACCGGGGACAGATCGTGAACAGGCTTTAAGGCCACTACCATCTGAATGGTCGAACAATTCGGATTGGCAATAATATTCCAGGGACGGTTCCGGGCATCCCGGGCATTCACCTCAGGTACCACCAAAGGAACATCCTCCTCATAGCGAAAAGCACTGGAATTATCGATCATGACCGCACCGTGTTTGGTGATGTCAGGAGCAAATTCTTTTGATACACCCCCTCCGGCTGAAACAAGGGCTAGTTCCACTCCCTTAAAATCATCGTTGTGCCTTAATTCCTTTACCGTGATCTCTTCCCCTTTGAAAGAATACGTCTTCCCGGCACTCCTTGAAGATCCGAATAAAACAAGTT
The DNA here is from genome assembly GCA_964575025.1 of uncultured Mariniphaga sp. Taxonomy (GTDB): domain Bacteria; phylum Bacteroidota; class Bacteroidia; order Bacteroidales; family Prolixibacteraceae; genus JABMQB01. The sequence goes on along the minus strand of CAZNPV010000047.1, from coordinate 20,282 downwards.
CATCAAGCGGAAAATTCCGTTCTTCCAGCACGCGCAGAAATTCTCTGCCTACTGCTCCGCTTGCACCTACAACTGCAACTTTCATAATTCAATATTTCTATGTAACTTGTACCACAATTCAAACCCCAAAGGTAGTGTTTTGTTGTTAATTGGAAGGATGTGATTAACAATATTCAATATACACTGGTTGTTATTTTTTTCTTCTCTGTATCCCAAACACATGCAGAACAAATATGGAATGAGAAATTTTCAGTGCCTGAAAAAGGGATCTGGGGCGATGACGATGGAGTGACGATCCACTCCGACTTTTCAGGAATTACCCAATGGTCTCTTCACTACGATTCCATTTTTTTAACGTCGCCAGACGATTATGCCAAAACCGTTTCAACAAAGGGCGGAAGATTTGAAGTACGGGATGCAGACAGCGAAGTAACATGGATTTCAGAATGGATTGATATCAGCGGATACAGCAATGTCAGCATCTCATTAACGGCGTATGAAACAGGAAGCGGAACCAATCGGGACCACAAATACCTGAACGTTTTTTACCGGTTGAACGGCACCGGAAAGATCCTGTTTGCCGAAAACGGCAGGAATGAAGGCAACTGGGGATCTTCAGAGGTCAGGCAAACCGGGCTTGGGGGCGACTCCCTGCAACTGATCGTTCAGATTGCCAACCATTATGCGGCCGATAAGGTAACCCTGGATGAGATTGCCGTCACCGGGGAATCCGTAGACCGGATGGTTCCCTTTGTAACCGCTGTAAATGTTCCAGGTGCTGATTCACTGATGGTCTGTTTTAACGAACCGGTGCGTCCGGTCAAACCTGAAAACTTCGCTCTTTTTTCTGAAAATACAGCCATTCCCATTCTTTCCTTATCTGAAACATACACCCATTTTCTTTACCTGATCGTTCCACCCGTGCCAGTCTGCACACTCTATGTTGTTTCCAGCGGAATTTCAGACCTGGCAGGGAATATTTCAACGGCTGACACCTTCTTTTTCACCTATTTCCCCCCGGTAAAGCCATTCGATGTGATCATTAACGAAATTCTGGCGGATCCCTTTCCGCCTCAGCAGTTGCCTGAATATGAATTTGTGGAACTGTTGAACCGGGCACCCTATCCGGTTCATACGGGGAAATGGAGATTCGCGGTGAACGAAACATACAAAGAGCTGGATGCATGTATTCTGGCTCCGGGAGATTTTGTGATCCTCACTTCCCCATCAGCGATGGATCTGTATTCGGAATCCGGCAGGACCCTTGGGGTAAAAGGATTTCCCTCTCTCCGGAACAGCGGAGCATCCCTGAGAATAATCTCCGCAGAAGGACGGGTTCTTGATGTAGTGGATTATTCCGCGGACTGGCCGGGGGCGCCTGAAAAAAAAGAGGGGGGCTGGTCACTCGAGAAGATAGACCCCAACCGGTCTTGCGGACCTTCGGGTAACTGGCGTTACGCAGAATCCCCTGCAGGGGGTACCCCGGGGTATGAAAACTCCGTATTAAAAAACAACCCGGACAACGATCTACCCCGGATCGTAAACATGGAAGCTGTTACAGACACCTGCCTCGCGATACGGTTCAGTGAACCCATGGATACGCTCCTGCTGAAGGATCCCCTCAATTATGGGATGGACGGATCCGGGGCGATGCCCGATTCGGTGGTCCTGGTTTCCGAAGAAGAACTGGTTCTCTTTTTCGCAAACCGGTTTACCGAAAACAAAACCTATACCCTGAGGTGGACCCTTCTGACGGACCAGTGTGGCAATCCTCCTGCGGTCTCATCCTGTCCCTTTACCTGGTCCGTCGCCCGGCCTCAGGATCTTGTGATCAATGAGGTCCTGTCGGATCCTTACCCTGAGGGAACTGATTTTATCGAATTGCTGAATGCCTCAGATAAAAATCTGCATCTGGACCACCTGCGGTTATCCAACGGGAAAGATACCGTTCCCCTGCTAAGTGCTTCCGCTCAGGAGATCATCCTTCCCCCGGGCAGTTATACCGTGTGCACCCGGGATTCGGCAAAAACGGTTCTTCCCTGTTATTCCGTGAATCCCCAGAATATTTTTGAAATAGTGGATTTCCCCGTTATTTATAACGGCGAAGGCATTCTTATTCTACTCAATGAATATGGCAGTGTCATCGACCGGTTCTACTACAACCGGCAGTTGCATTCTCCCTTACTGGCAGAGATTACAGGGATTTCGCTGGAGCGTATTTCTGCCCGGGTTTCGACCCATGATCCCGGCAACTGGCATTCAGCTGCTGAAGAGCGGGGATTTGCCACTCCGGGTCTTGAGAACTCCCAGGTACCAAAGGAACAGACCCTATCGGTCGCTTTTGAGCCCCCGGCCTTTTCACCGAATCTCGACGGATACCATGATGAATACAGGATCACCTATCAGTTAAACAAACCAGGATATGTAGCGAATTGCCGGATCTTCGATCCTTCGGGAAGGTTTTTGTTTCAACTCGCAGAAAATAAACTGCTCGCAACCAACGGATCGTTATCCTGGAACGGCCAGGATCCCTCCGGGAACAAACTGCCAACAGGAAGGTATGTGGTGGTTTTTGAGATTTTCAGCTTTGAAGGACGGGTATTCCGCTACAAGGATGCCGTTGTTTTAACCGATATCCTGAGTAAGTAAACCGCCTGCCGGAGTTCCGGAAAATATAGGCTCACGGGTTTTTTAATCCAGGTTGAAAATTATACCTTTATATGGATTTTAAACCATAAGAACCATTCGTCCATGAAACATCTGGTGTTTATCACAGCCATGGTTTTTTCAGGGCTGACCCTGTTGGTTCCGGTTGATGGTGAGCAAACAAAAAACCGCAGGCCGGCAGCTGCCGGCTCTTATTACCCTGCCGATAAAGAATCGTTGAATACTCAACTGGCTGCCTTCTTTCAGGCTGCCGGGGTACAGCGAACCCGGGAGCCTGTTGCTGCGGTCATCGCTCCCCATGCAGGGTATGTATTCTCAGGCCAGGTTGCGGCATCCGCCTATGCTTCCCTCGATCCGGAACATCCTTATACCCATATTTTTCTGATCGGTACAAGCCACCATGTCCACCTGAACGGAGCCTCGATCTACAACCAGGGAAATTATGTCACCCCCCTGGGGGAAGTGGAGGTAGATACCGGTATTGCCGACCGGCTGATCGCTGAATATCCCTTTTTCGGTTTTGCTGCCGGAGCCCATAACCGGGAACACAGCCTGGAAGTCCAGCTACCCTTTTTGCAGTACCACCTGAAGAATCCATTCAAAATTGTACCGGTAATCATCGGAACCCAATCAGAAGAAACCTGCAAAAAGATCGCTGAAGCCCTGAAACCTTATTATACTGAAAAGACCCTTTTTGTCATCAGTTCTGATTTTTCCCATTATCCGGATTATGACGGAGCGTTGCAGGCCGACAAGGCCACCGGTGAGGCGATCGTTGCCAATGCTCCCGATCAATTTCTGGAAGTCCTCAAAAAAAATGAATCGAAACATATTCCGGGATTGGTAACCAGTTGCTGTGCCTGGAGTTCTGTTCTTTCTCTTTTATACCTAACCTCAGAAATTCCGGGTACCCGGATCCGGAGTGTGGCATACACCAATTCGGGGGACTCCCCTTACGGGGATAAAGAAAGGGTTGTGGGATACCATGCCTTTGTTGTTACCAGCGATCAACCTACGGGGAATGCCTCAGGTTTTTCTCTTTCTCCCGGCGATAAAAATCAATTGCTGAAGATCACCAGGAACACCCTTGAAGCGTATCTTGAGAAAGGGGGAATTCCGTTTATTGACCCCTCCGGGTTCTCTGAAGCCTTAAGAACCCCATGCGGTGCGTTCGTAACGCTGTACAAAAACGGAAACCTGCGGGGATGCATCGGCCGGTTTACATCAACCGAACCACTCTGCAAAGTGGTTCAGGAAATGGCAGTTGCTGCCGCCGTGAAGGATACCCGCTTCAGACCCGTTGAACCCGAAGAATTAAAAGAACTCGAAATTGAAATTTCTGTACTTACCCCCCTGAAAAAGATCACCGACATCAACGAACTGGAACTGGGTAAACACGGAATCTATATGATTAAAGGCAACCGGAGTGGAACCTATCTGCCCCAGGTTGCCAGCGAAACTGGCTGGAACAAAGAAGAATTCCTGGGCCATTGTGCACGTGACAAAGCCGGTATCGGCTATGAAGGATGGAAAGAGGCCACCCTTTACACGTACGAAGCGCTGATCGTTCATGAACAGAAAATTAATTCTTCCGGGCAATGAATGTTCCTTATCCGCTTATACCGGTATCTGTAATTATCCTGACTATTTATTTCACCACATGGCTCTTTTCCCGATGGGGGCTGTTATCCAAAGGATTTCACCGGAAATGGTGGAATAGTTTATTGCTGGTAACTTTTCTGATTACCGGAATAACCGGACTGTTAAGCATCATCAAGATCAATTATAAAATTACCATTCCTTCCTACGATACGTGGTTACAATGGCATGTTACAATCGGGTTAGCCATGGTCATCATTGTCTTTATCCATCTGTCGTGGAACCTGAAATATTATACCCGGATTCTAAAAAAGACAAAGGGCACCCGGACAAAATCCCGGACACCCCAAACGGAACCCGCTGAGAACAGCCGGTTTGGAATTCTTTTGTTCCTGCTGGGTTTTGCCACCATGATAACGCAGATCCTTTTTATCCGGGAATTTATCAGTGTAATGGCCGGCAATGAACTGGTTGTAGGAATGGTTATGGCCTGTTGGATGTTGCTTACAGCCCTCGGGGCTCATACAGGCCGGAAAAGGCTCCCTGTGCGCTCTGATCAGGTGCAGGGAATAAAAATGCTGGGATTCCTTATCCTGACAGCTGCCGCCATGATCGTCCTGCTCTATTTCCTGAAGCACCTGCTTTTTCCTCCGGGAACTCTTATGGGCATCGGAACGGTTCTCGTTGCTTCCCTGTTTCTTTTGTTCCCGGTGTGTTTCCTTTCAGGTTTCCTGTTTACTTTTTTGTCGGCCCAATTATCCGAACTGAAAAATCAAAACCTCATTGGAAGATCCTATGCCCTGGAATCGTGGGGCAGCCTCACCGGCAGCCTGCTCTTCAGCATCATCCTTGGCAGATGGCTCAATTCCTTCCAGGTCCTGGGCCTCCTGGCAGGAATGGTCGTTCTGTGCGGTGTGCTGATCGTGAAACCGTCCGGAACCTTTAAAAAAACCATGTTGCTGGCCTTTGGGTTTCTGCTGCCTGTGGCTTTTATCTTACTAAAGCCGGACACAGAAATTAAAAAGATCCTCTTTCCCAACCAGCAAATTCAAATGAATCAAAGTACTCCGTATGGGAATTTGGTGGTTACCCGGCAGTCCGGACAATACAATTTTTACCTGGATCATACCCTTCAGTTTTATACGGAAAACACCATCAGCAACGAAGAGGCTGTTCACTTTGCCATGATCCGGCATCCCAAACCGGAAAATGTCCTTCTCTTATCAGGAGGCATTGCGGGGATGAACCATGAAATACTGAAATATCCAGTTCAGAATGTTGATTACCTGGAAACAAACCCCGCCATAGTTCAGTACTGGGAAAAAATTACCGGGACGGTCCGGTTTCCGGAGAAAATCCGTTTTATTCCTTCCGATATCAGGCGTTTTTTACGGCAAACCGACACCCTCTACGATGTGATACTGATCAACCTCCCTCCGCCCACTACGTTGGGATTTAACAGGTTTTACACCACAGAATTTTTTGCCTCTGTAAAAAAACATACCGACCGGGAAAGCATCATCTGTACTTCATTGCCTACCACAGCCAATTATGCCGAAGACAACGTACGGGATGTCAATGCCTCCTTATATAAAACCCTGAATGCTCATTTTCATGAAGTTAAGATCATCCAGGGGGAGAAAAATTACTTTCTGGCCTCCCAGCAGCCTCTCGGCTCAGAGCTCACAAAAATGATGGATCAGAAAAACATCAACAACGAATACGTAAATTCCTGGTATTTCGATGATTCCCTTCTGGAACAACGCAGCCGGTTGCTGGCCTCGGAATTTTCCTCAGGCGGAAAAATAAACCGCGATTTTTATCCTTACATCTTCCTGAAGGAGGTAAACCACTGGCTCAGTCATTTTGGGGTCAGTTACCTGTTGCTTGTTTTCATTCCGGCCGTGTTGTTTATCCTTCTGTTTTTCCGTTTCAATCCGGTTTCCACAGGACTGTACACCGGAGGGTTTACCGCTTCTTCCATGGAAATTGTGCTGATGCTCGCTTACCAGGTGTTCTTCGGAAGCCTCTACCTGGCAGTATCTTTCTTTTTTGCTGTTTTCATGGGAGGATTGGCAGCAGGAAGTTATAGCGGTCCGAGAATAGAATCCTCGCCGCGCATAAAAACCTATTATCTCCTTCAAACGGCTATTGCTTTGTTTGCTCTGGTCATTCCCCTGGGCATCCGTCTGATTGATCAATTCAGCCAAACCGGATTTCTTTTGCAGGCTTTTTTCTTTATTCTGACCTTTATTCTCTCCTTTTCCATTGGTTTTGAATTTTACCTGGCCTCGAAACTCCAGCCTCATTCTGTGAGGGAAACATCCGGAATCAATTACAGCACCGACCTCGCGGGTTCAGCCTTTGGTGCCTTCTTAACGGCCGTTGTATTGCTCCCCTGGGCAGGCATTGTGTATACCTGCCTTATCGTTGCGGGCCTTAATCTGCTCAGTGCCACTCTTGCTTTTTCAGCCCGCAGATCCTTCTGAATTTGTCAAATCCTGTTCGTTTCATTAATTTTGATCTCAAAACCGGGAACATGGATAAACGGCAATTTCTGAAAACGACGTTGTTTGGAGCAGGGGGCATTGCCTGTGCCGGATCTTCTCTGATGTCCCATGCCTCGGAACTTCTGATTCCTCAGGTCGGGGAAAAGTGGACCCGGGAAGCCAAGTTCTATCAAGTCACCCCGAAGGGTATCCGCTGCCAACTCTGTCCGAATGAGTGTGATTTAAAAGAAGGGGAAACCGGTGATTGCCGGAACCGCATCGTGAAGAACGGAAAACTGGTGACCATTGCATACGGCAATCCCTGTGCTGTTCATATCGATCCCGTAGAAAAAAAACCGTTGATGCATTTTCTTCCCGGAAGCAGAGCCCTTTCTGTGGGCACTGCGGGATGCAACCTGGCCTGCCTGAACTGCCAGAACTGGACCATCTCACAAAAAAGCCCTGCGGAAACCCGCAATTACGATCTCCTTCCCGAAAAACTGGTTCAAACCTGCCAGGAGAATCATTGTGAATCCGTCGCCTATACCTATTCTGAACCCACCGCTTTTTATGAATATACGTACGACTCCTCAGCCCTGGCCCGGCAGGCAGGAATTAAAAACATTATGGTTACGGCGGGCTATATAAACCGGGAGCCCCTGGAGAAACTCTGTAAAGTAATCGATGCAGCCAATGTAGACCTCAAATCGTTTAGTGATGACATTTACCTGCGACTCAATGCGGGCAAACTCCAGCCTGTACTCGACACCTTAAAAACCATAAAAAATGAGGGCGTCTGGCTCGAAATCACGAATCTTATTGTGCCCTCCTGGACCGATGACATGGATATGATCAAACAAATGAGCAGCTGGTTGGTAGCCAACGGATTTGAAAACAACCCATTGCATTTCAGCAGGTTTCATCCTACCTATAAACTTACGCAACTGCCTCCTACCCCGGTTGCTGTATTGCGATCAGCCCATCAGATTGCCAAAAGCGAAGGAATAAAACATGCCTATATAGGCAACATCCCCGGTACAGAAGCACAACATACATACTGCCCGGAATGCGGAAAATTGGTTGTTGAAAGAAGGGGGTATACCATTGTTAACAACCATATCGTCAACGGAAAATGTAAATTCTGCCAGGCACCCATCGCCGGTGTCTGGGAATAACAAAATTTTCAGGCTTTTCGAATACCCCGGAAGGATCCTCCCCGGATCAATTGCTGATTTTTTCAATAATCTCTTCGACTACCCGCAAGGCTGAATCCCCGATCTCCTTTGCTCCCTGCTTCAGTTTCTCAAGGTCTTCCTCCATGTTGTTCTCCATGTAGTATTCGATTTTCTCTTTCAGCTTATCCACATCCCCTTTCAGTTCTTCCTTATAGATATCCTGCACCTTATCTTTGCCCCGGTACAGATTGTACTGAATAATCAGGGAAGCAATTTTCAATTCTTCGGTAGCTGTCAGTTCCTCTTCAAAGCGGGCATGCCATTCTTCACTGAATTTTCTGAAGCGTTCATCCGCATACTCCCAGTCTTTTTTTGAGTAGGCTGAATGATCCTCCTTTACCCGATCCACAAACTGTGAAAAACGGGTAAGGTAGTCGTCCTTGTTCGCCGGAGCCATACAGGATATTGCCAGGGCCAACATCGCCAGGAGCATTGCATTAACCATCAGCCTGTTTCTTGTATGTTTCATAAGAAGTAGCATTAAATTATTCCGTTTATATTTCCAGAATCAGGGTTTCCAGGGCCAGTTCACACACTCCTTAATTTCAGGAAACAACACATAATCGGCTTTCCCTTTCATTGTCAGTGTTTTAACGTCTTCATGATTCAGATAGTGCAAGGCTGTTTCCAGGGTTTTCCCGGAAACCGACACATCATCTACCAGCAATACCTTTTTCCCCTTCAGGCTAAGATTCTCAGGTTTTGAAACCAGTACCGGTTCACTGTACCGGGGATTGTTCCGGATATCCCTGAAATTAACCGTAAGCATTTTCAGTTCACACCCCAGGTGAAAGGCCACCAGGCTGGCCGGGACGATCCCTCCGGTTCCGATGCCAATGACAAGATCGAATTCCGGAAGATCCACGCTCTTCACACGTTCTGTTATTTTCGTAAATGATAAGGGAACCATGAAACCAAAGTATTTATTATTCAATTTATCAGACAAATATAGGATCCGGACAGAAAACCCCAAAGCAGGTTTGGGATTTTATTTTTGAAAGATCCTGCCGGTTCATGTGCTTCCGTTTTCAGTGATCTGAATTTCCGGTTCTCCGTTTCCTTCATAAACAGGGATCTCCACAAAAAAAGTGGTTCCCATACCCTGTTTGGTCTTGAACCAGATCCTTCCTTTAAAATTCTCAACAATGTTCTTAACAATAGCGAGGCCCAGACCCATTCCGCTGGTTTTGGTTGTGAAACTGGGGCTGAATAATTTATCCTGCAGTTTTTCCTCAATGCCTGCTCCGTTATCGGTTACTTTTATCAATGCGTTGTGTCTGTTCCGGGAGAGGGAGATATCGATCTTCCCCTCCTGGTTGGGAGGTATTGCCTGAATGGCATTTTTTATCAGGTTAATAATCGCCCTGGAGAACTGTTCCCTGTCAGCATTCACATGAATGTTCTCCGATGTTTCGTCTTTGAGGCGGATGATTGCCTTATCGTGGGCTTCAAACAGATCGATCACTTTTTTCAGTTGGGTTGACAGGTCAAACACCTGGTTTCTGGCTACGGGCATCTTTGCAAAATTTGAAAACTCCGTAGCGATGGCCGAGAGGGTGTCAATCTGTTCAATCAGCATTTTTGATACCCGGTCAATGCCGGCTTCCAGGTCCTCCGGATTTCCCTGAAGGCGTTGCAGATACTGGATATTGAGCTTCATGGGTGTTAATGGGTTTTTAATCTCATGAGCGATCTGTCTGGCCATTTCTCTCCATGCCGATTCACGCTCCGAACGGGCCAGCAATTCCGCACTGACAGCCAGCTCATCCACTTTTCTGTTGTACTCTTTCACCAGGCTGCCAATTTCGTCATCGCGCAAATAATCAATGGGTTCACTTCGTTTGCCAAGTTCTATTTTGCGAAGGTTCTCCCGGATCAAGGTCAGGGGTTTGGTAATCTGGTTGGAAATAAAAACAGCCACAATAATGCTGGCCAGGAAAAAGATCACATAGAGGTTTATGAACGCTACAATGAAAGTAGTAATTTCCTGACGGTATTTATCCTGCCGGGTAAAATAGGGCAGATTAATAAAACCAAGATATTCCCCCACATCGTCAAAGATGGCCCGGTAGGCCGAAAGATAGGAAAGGGTGCCAATCTTTTCCGGATGGATATAACTGGGGTTGAATTCATGAAACAGATGATAATAGGCCTCCGGGTTCATTTTGGTGGTGATCAGTCCTTTTTCATACACCTCCGTACGCGAGGAACTGATCAGCTCCCCGTTGATTCCGTATAAATTCACATCCGTACGGAAAACATTGGCAAGCTTAGCCAGTTCATCATCCAACCAGGCCAGGTTCTCGTCGTTCAGGTTTTCAATCCGCTCTTTGCGCATCTCAAACTCCACAGCAATCGATTTCATTTTTTCATTCAGGTCTTCCCGGTGTTTGGTCCGATAGGTATCAACGTTGTACAGGACGGTCCCTACAGCGATGATTAATAAGGAAAGCAACACAATCTCAATGATCGCCGCCTGAATTTTGAATTTAAGGTCGAAGGTTATGCTTTTGCGACGAATCGATTGGTTCCCGATAAGGAGAAAAAGAATGGTGAGTACGAAATAAAAAACAAAAAGATACGGGAACGAGATCAGGTAGGCGATAAATCCGTAAGTTTCCCGGCTGACCACCACATAATTCTCGCCCCGGGTGCGATAAATGATATGTTCATGCCCTCCCCGTTCTTCATAAATAAATTCCTCTTCCGGGACATCATACTGCTCAATGTATTTATTATAGGAGAAATCGCCATACTGATCTACCAACATTCCCCCGTTGTATTTTGCATAATCAAAACGTCGATAATTAATGGGTTTTTCCATCGATCGTTCAATCAGTAATTCAGGGTATCCGATCCCCTCGGAAACAACTTTTGAATTCATTTCAATAAAAACACTCACCCCGAGCGAATCATAGGTCAACGGATTATTTAACTCCCCGAAATAGGTGATCCGCCCGTTCATATTGTCCATAAAATAAAACCGGGTCCCTTCCACCGGTAATCCTTCAATCTCTATTTTCTCTTTAAAAAACGGGAAACAGGGAACATTGATGTTATCGGGCTGAATATTCAGGCTGGTTACACCGGTACAGGGAATAATCTGAATGTCAAACTCCTCCCCCAGATAGCCATTAAAATAATGATTCATAAGATAATCCTCCAGAACGTAAAGTTCATCAAATTCCGGGATCAATAAGGTTGGAATGACTGTATCTACATTGATCCGTTCCTGAATATTCGTTAAGATCAGCTCGGCTGCAGGGTCATGCTCGGTCACCAGATTAAACGCATAGGTCCGCTGAAATCCGCGTTCCTTTATAGAAACAGTAGGATAAACGATAAAAAGGGAGTAGACTGAAAACAGGGAAACCAGGACAATGAAGGAACTCAATGTAAAACGCTTTAAATAATCCACTGAAAAGATCAACAGAACACCATTATAAACAAGGAACAACACAAGAGCAGGGACAGACACAGAACCAACAGATATTTCCTGGATAAAAACCAGGAGAAGGGTCATCCCTGAAACAATCAGAAGGGTTGTTTTTACAGAAAGTTCTTCTTTTACCTCTCGTACAATTTTCAAAGTGACCAATGCCAGGCCGAACAATAACAGGGCCATTGAAAGATAGGCAATAACACTTTGCGCCGAAAGTTCGACGATATGGTTCAGCGCAAAAGAGAAACTCGAATTTTCGATCAGCAGCTTACAATAAAAATTGATGAGCAGGTAGAGACCACCCAGACTTAAGAAAATCAAACCGGTCAGGAATTTTGCCGGCAAGGGAGACATTTTTATCAGCTTCCGGATATCCGCATCGTAGCTGAAATTAACGGCCAGGAAGAAAAAAAACAGGGCGGTCAGGAAATAGTCACCCAGCGACGGCAACCATCCACTGAACCCAAAATGTTGCGGAGAGAAAAAACCGGTAATATAAAATACTTCGGGAAACTGAAACAGAATATGAAACCAGTAAAAAACAAACAGGGCGGCAGCCAGAACAAACAACCTGAACGATACCTGGCGTTTGCTCGTCTTAAACTCGCAGCGTACATACAGAAGAATGAATACCAGGGCCATCAGGTAAAGGGCCACCGGAATATAAAGCTGGTTTTCCGTACAAAGAACGGTTCCCTCAGGATGAACAGAAAAAAGATAAGAGCCTGAAACACTGTATACAGGATAACTGTTTGGGACCCTCTCTTCGCTTAGGATGTACCCCCCGGGAAGGTTAAAATCTGAAAAATACGTACTTTTAAGATACGCATTCTCATGAGGATAGGTCTTTTTTATCAGCAACATCCCGATCATGGAAATATCGTCTCTGGTTATCTGATGCCTCAGATAATAACCATTGGGTAAGTGAATCAGTTTTTTTGTGTCGGTCTCCCACGGTTCAATGGTATGGAATGAAGTAATCCGGTCAGACCAATACAACAGATCGTTGTTTTCAAAAACCAGAAAGCCCAGGCCTTCACTGTCTATCAGATGGTTAAAATCAGAAAGCTCTCCCAGGTAATCTCCCTGAAAATTTTCGTCCGTAACAATTTCTGCAATTTCTTCCAGGTATTGATCCAGGACTTTTTCCTTCTCATACAATTCGTTTTGAAATGTATTCAACAGCCTCTGTTCCGGATGTTTTTTCAGAAATCCGTATTCGATAAACCCGGCTGCCAGAAGAATAACCAATGCCAGAGCCAGAAAAGCATATTTTTTACATGTCATGTTCATCCCGTTATTCATGGTGATACGGTTCACCTTGCATAATCGTATATGCCCTGTATACCTGTTCCATAAAAATCAACCGCACCAGGTCATGGGGAAACGTCATCTTTGAAAGAGATATCCGCTCTTTTACGCTCTGATATACCTCATCGGAAAAACCATACGGTCCCCCAATCACAAAAACCAGCTCCTTCAAACCGGATGCCATCTTTTTCTGAAGGTATTCAGAAAACTCACCCGAAGTAAATGATTGACCGGTTTTATCCAGCAATACCATGGTTTTTGAGGCATGGAGGCAGGCCAGGATCTCTTCTCCTTCCTTCTTTTTCCGCACCTCTTCACCGGTACTTTTGCCTGTTTTGGGATCCGGAATAATGATCATCCCCACACGAACATACCGTTTCAGCCTTTTCAGGTATTCTTCGATTCCCTTCCTCACGATCGGTGAATTTGTATTTCCGACAACCAGCAAAGTAATCTTCATGGAACGCAATTAATTTGATAAATTTTATAAATTTACACTAAATAAAATGGTCTGTATTTATTTAGCACACTTTTTGTATACCAAACGGATACAAAAGAAGCAAACAAAAAATCTGTAATGAAGATACGAATAAATAAAACATTCCCATTTCTTCTTCTTTCGTTCTTGTTTTTAACCTCCTTTTCACAGGAAGCGATACCTGAAAAACTTATCTTAAGCTTTCAATCCGGGGATTCCAAAACCTTATCCGGATTTTTCAATGACAACATAGAGCTTGTGGTACTTGAAAACGATAATGTTTACAGCAAAGCACAAGCCCAACAGATTGTAAATAAGTTTTTTACAAACTACAAGCCTGAAAAATTCAGTATCATTCACCAGGGCGGCAAAGATGGATCTAAATATGTGATTGGAAGCCTGAAAACAAAAAAAGGAAGTTTCAGGGTCTATTTTTTATTAAAAGTTGACCAGGGAAATTCTTTCATTCATCAGCTGCGTATTGAAAAGCAGGTGTGATGGCCACAACCTTATTTAACGCGAGGAGATACAAATGGATTGGGCTCAGGATGCTGGTCCGTGCAAAAAGGATTACCTTGCCCTTTTTTGAGGGTGTTCCCCTGTATGATGTACTGCTTTTTTTCTGGAGGAGCATTAGCAAAGGAGCCATTACCACCCGGGCTTCGGGTATAGCCTTTAATTTTTTCCTTGCCCTGTTTCCTTCCCTGATCTTTCTTTTTACTTTAATCCCCTACATTCAGATTCCTAATTTTCAAAACGAAATGCTGGCTATTATTCAGGAGCTGGTTCCTGGAAGTACGTTTGAGACCATAGAAGCCACCATCACAGATATCTTCCAGAATCCCCGGGGCGATCTTTTATCCCTGGGTTTTCTGATGGCTCTTTTTTTTGCCACCAACGGACTGACTTCCATGATGAGTGCCTTTGATGCTACCGTACACAGTTACAAAAGCCGGAACTGGCTGGGCCAACGGATGATCTCTTTTTTGCTCCTGATAATCCTCTCCATACTGCTCGCGGCAGCAATCGCCCTGCTTACCGGAAGCCAGCTGCTTGTGAATATTCTTACACAAAATAATATCATCCGGGAGGGTTTTACGGTCATCCTGCTCATGGTGGGGAAATGGATCGTGATCATAGCACTGTTTTTCTTTGCCTACTCTTTCCTCTATTTTATGGCACCGGCAAAGAAATTCCAGTGGCGGTTTATTTCTGCCGGAGGAACCCTGGCAACCCTTTTAAGCATCCTTACCTTTGGAGCTTTCGGGTACTATATCAATAATTTTTCCCAGTACAATAAACTCTATGGATCCATCGGAGCTCTGCTGATCATCCTGCTCCTGATCTATTTCCTTTCCCTTATTCTGCTGATTGGTTTTGAACTGAACATCAGCATCCAGGAAGCCCAGAAAAAAAAGAACAATCCCTGAGCAGGGAGTCGAGAGCAGAGGGCAGAGGGCAGAGAGCAGAGAGCAGGGAGCGGAGAGCAAAGAGCGGAGGGCGGAGAGCAGAGAGCAAAGAGCGGAGGGCGGAGAGCAGGTATCACTTCCGGCCTTGTTTAAATAGCATCTCCTTTTCTTTTTTTGTAAGGCTGTCATAGCCTGATTTTGCTATTTTTTCCAGGATCTTATTGATCTCTTCCTGGTTTTGATTTTTTTGCCGGTTGTATTCATAATCATCCCGGGGGGGCTGCCGGTGTTCAATCCGCACTTTTTTCCCGGTTTTAAAAAGAGCAGCCAGCTTATTGATCCATTTTACCAGGCCGGAAGTCATGTCTTTTCCCTTTCTTAACTGAAGAATATACAGGTATCCGAACAAAGCACCTCCGAGATGGGCTATATTGCCGCCCGGATTGGATGTGCTGATCCCGATTACCGACAGCAGAATATAAAAAGCTGCCACATATTTTAATTTTACTCCTCCGAGAAAAACCAGATAGATCTCCTGATCCGGTTCATAAACGGAGATCGCTACCAGAATGGCTAAAAGGGATGCGGAAGCTCCCAGCAGAAGTCCGTTGACGGACTGAAAAACAGGAAACAGATTATAGGCCAGCATATAAAGCAGGCCTCCGGCTATGCCTCCCAGCACATATAATCCCAGCAGTTTATCTCCTTCAAACCGGTAAAGAAAAAGTTTCCCGAACCAGTACAATCCGATGAGGTTAAAAAGAATGTGCAGGAAATCGTAATGCAGGAACATATAAGTAACCAGGGTCCAGGGTCTTCTGATAAATTCAAAGGGGCTGTCGGGTAAAGCCAGCCAGTTGAGCAGGAAATATTCTCTTCCCCCGAGAAAGAAAAACAACTGAATGATCCGCACTAGCAGAAAGACGCCCAGGTTGATATAAATCAGGCGCGTCAGTACCGATCCCTTTTTAAAGGAATCCTTTATTTCATCCAACAGATTCATGTGTTAATAAAAATTTTTGGTGTTTTTATTCCAGTATCGGATCAGGAAAAATCCAAACAGCATGCCTCCGAGGTGTGCAAAATGTGCGATATTGCTTCCCGGTTGAGTAAGTCCCAGGTACAATTCCAGGACACCGTATCCGATGACAAAATATTTGGCTTTAATGGGAATCGGAGGAAAAATCAGCATCAGCCGGGTGTTGGGGAATAACATACCGAATGCCAGCAGGATTCCGAAGACGGCTCCTGAGGCACCCACGGTGGGAATATCCATCTTCATTTGCACGATCCGTTCCATCAGGTGCTGTCCTTCCGCAATATAAGATGAACGATCGGGATTGTTGTACCAGGAATTGATGAAATCGATCACCTGTGTGGAAGGCCGGGACAGGTGTTTTTGCACAAACTGATCCAGCAACTCCGGGGAAGGGGTGTTTGTAAAAACTTCCAGGGCATTCTGCATGGCCGATATGCTTAAAAAATTGACAAAGATATGCAAAGCAGCTGCTCCCAGACCGGTGACGAGGTAATAGAGCAGAAACCGCCGGGGGCCCCATACGCTTTCCAGCACACGTCCGAACATCCAGAGGGCAAACATATTGAAAAAGATATGGGTGAGGCCCCCGTGCATGAACATATGCGTAAAAAGCTGATGCATCCTGAATTTCTCCGATGCCGGGTAATACAATCCCAGGTACTCAACCAGGTCGATACCCATGCCCTGCAGCACCCACGTGGCAACCATCAACAAGACATTTATAATAATCAGGTTCTTAACAACCGGAGGTATATTTCCAAAAACAGGCCTGTATTGCGTCATGTTTTTAATTTTTTCGGGTTTTCCAACAAGAGTTGGTCCATACTCAGATTTTTCTATATTTTAAGACATTCTGTCATTTTTTCGAAAAACTTTTTTCAATATCCTCCAGGGTTACGATCGACAGCGCTGGTTTTCCTCCGGGGGAATAGTTGGGAGTTTCACAGGCAAACAAGTTATCGATCAAATGGTTCATTTCTTCAGGGCTCAGGTCGGTTCCGTAATTCACAGCAGCTGCCTTTGCCAGGGAAACAGCCACCTGTTCGCGCACCTTGTTTTTGGCATCCACCGGGGAATTTTTGTACTCTTCGAGAAGTTTTTCGATGACTGCCGCCGGAGACGGATTGTCAAGAATTCCCGGGGTACCGTTTATAATAAAGGTATTCCTGCCAAACTCCCTGATATCGAACCCCAGGTTCTGCAGGTCTTCAAGAATTTCCGCAAGCAAGGCTGCATCCACCGGATTTAATTCGATGGTTTGCGGGAACAGCTGTTGCTGACTGGCTACCGATTCTGATTTCAATACTTCCATAAATCGCTCAAAGAGAATCCTTTCCTGAGCTCTCTTCTGATCAATGATCATCAACCCCGATTTTACCGGAGTCAGAATATATTTCCCTTTCAGCTGCATCATCTTCCGGCCGGAAAATTTCTGCTCCTCCCCCGTAGAAGAATAGAGATCCCTATTCTTTCCGGGGAAAGGAGAAACCTCTCCTTCGCGTTCCGGAATCTTCCCGTCGTACAGTTTTTCCCAGTTTTTCAGATTCCCGCTCTCCTCCCCTGATCGCTTAAACGTTTCGTAAGCATCTTCACGGGAAGACTTTTTCTCAAAGGGATTGTATTCCGGATTAACCTCTATCTCCGGCACCGGGATGTAGGTTCCCCGTTTGGGAGCCACCGGTATTTCGATGCTTCCCTCCCGGTCAAAATCTATCGAAGGACCGATGTTGTATTTCCCCAATGATTCCCGCACAGAAGCATGAATAATCTGCCATATAGCCCGCTCGTCTTCAAATTTAATTTCCGTTTTTGTAGGATGTACATTGATATCGATCGCCTCAGGATCGATCTCAAAAAACAGAAAATAGGAAGGAATGGTATCGGGAGGCAGGAGTTTTTCATAAGCTGACATGATCGCCTTATGAAAATAGGGATGCCTGAAAAACCTCCTGTTCACAAAAAAGAACTGTTCGCCAAAGGTTTTTCTGGCATGCCGGGGTTGCCCTACGTACCCTGAAACAGCAACCATGCTGGTCTGGCTGTCAACCGGCACCAGGCTTTGCCCGCTGTTTTTCCCGAACAATCCGATAATCCGCCTCATCAGATTGCTGGCTGGAAGATCATACACCGCCACCTTGTTATGGAAAAGCCGGAATGAGATATCCGGATTGGGAAGGGCCGTTCGCTGGAATTCATGCAGAATATGTTTCAGCTCGGTATTGTTTGTTTTTAAAAACTTCCTGCGTGCAGGCACATTGAAAAACAGATTTTTTATCTGAATTGTGGTTCCGTCATTGCATCCTGCCGGTTCCTGGGTTTGCACCTCTGAGGCATTAATATGCAGAAAGGTTCCCACCTCGTCTTCCACTCTTTTGGTGCGTAGTTCCACATCGGAAACTGCGGCTATGGAAGCGAGTGCTTCGCCGCGGAATCCCATGGTCCGGATGGCAAACAGATCGTTGGCCTGGCTGATCTTTGAGGTCGCATGTCTTTCAAAAGCCATCCGGGCATCGGTGGGAGACATTCCGCACCCGTTATCCGTAATCTGAATTAATGTTCTTCCGGCATCCCTGGTGTGAATGGTTATTTCAGTAGCTCCTGAGTCAAGAGCATTTTCAACAAGCTCCTTAACCACCGATGCCGGGCGCTGAATTACTTCGCCTGCAGCAATCTGGTTGGCTACAGAATCAGGCAATAACTGAATTATATCACTCACTAAAAGAGATTAAAATGGGAAAAGAAAATCAAATACGCGATTAATGCAAGGATCAGTATCAGGATGATCAGCCTCGTGTTTGACGACCGCCGGGCCTCGGGTGAGGATTTGGCCTGCCATCCCCCGACCCTGCGAAACTGTCCCTTTATGCTGGGACGATAGGGCTTTCCGTCCTCGTTCTTCTCTTCCACAATCCCCAGTTCCTCCTTGATCCGGCGCTCCCGCTCTTCCCGTTCCTCCTGATCCGGATCATAATACCGGGGTGCAATTTTAAATTGCCTGGCCTTCGGAATATAAAAAAACTTACCAATCATGTTCTATTCCTGTTTTTATTTACAAAGATACGGTTTATTCATAAAAATTTCGAACCAATCCATACGGATGAGAAAAACACAAAAGAACCCCTTTCATTTCTTCTGCAAAGCCCTCTTCTGCCCTTTCCTGATCCCCGGTAATCCGGGGAGCCAACTACTTCTGCCTGAAGAACACCTGAACCGGAACCCCTGAAAAAGGAAATTTTTCCCGGATCTGGTTTTCGATATACCTCCGGTACGGTTCTTTGATGTATTGCGGAAGGTTGGCAAACAATGCAAAGGCTGGTGTTGGCGAAGGCAATTGGGTTACATATTTGATTTTAACAAACTTCCCTTTCACCGAAGGGGGTGGGTACGCTTCAACCGCTTTCAGGATCACCTCATTCAGGAGCGAGGTTTTGATGCGCTTTTTGCGGTTTTTATGCACTTCCATAGCAGCTTCCAACGCTTTGTATACCCGCTGTTTGGTCAGGGCTGAAACAAAGATCACCGGCACATCGGTGAAAGGAGCGGTTTTTTCCTGGATGCGCTCAATGAATTTTTTTGTGGTGTGGGTATCTTTTTCCACCAGGTCCCATTTGTTCACCAGGATCACCACGCCTTTTTTATTTTTAACGATCAGGTTAAAAATATTCACATCCTGGGCTTCCACGCCGCGGGTAGCATCCAGCATCAGCAGGCACACATCGGAACTTTCGATAGCACGGATCGACCGCAGCACGGAATAAAACTCCAGGTCTTCATGTACCTTTCCTTTTTTGCGCAATCCGGCTGTGTCGACGATTACAAAATCGTGACCAAACTTGTTGTAGCGGGAATGAATTGAATCGCGGGTGGTACCGGCTACTTCGGTCACAATATTGCGTTCCTCGCCGATCAGTGCGTTTATGAAGGATGATTTCCCGACGTTGGGGCGTCCCACAACCGAAAGATGCGGGAACACTTCATCCTCATCCGTTTCGTTCTCTTTGGAGAATACCCGGACCAGTTCGTCGAGCAGTTCACCCGTACCGCTTCCTGTCATGGAAGAGACACAGTAAATCTCTCCCAATCCGAATCTGTAGAACTCCTGGGCATCGGGGATCGCCTGGTTGCTGTCTACCTTGTTCACCACCAGAAACGTTTGCTTTTTTGCCTTCCTCAGCATCGCTGAAATGGCATCGTCCAGGTCGGTGATCCCCGACTTCACATCCACCATGAACAGGATCACATCTGCCTCATCGATGGCTAACTGTACCTGTTTATTAATCTGGGCTTCAAACACATCGTCGGAATGAACCACATAGCCTCCGGTGTCGATCACTGAAAAATTTATGCCGTTCCATTCTACTTTTCCGTAATTCCGGTCGCGGGTCACTCCCGCCACCTCGTCCACAATGGCCTGGCGCTTTTCGACCAGCCGGTTAAAAAATGTGGATTTACCCACATTGGGCCTCCCTACAATGGCTACTATTTTACTTCTCATTTTCTGTTTTTTTCTTTCTTTCTCCGGTCTCCGGACTTTCTTCTTCGGACTCCGGTCTTCGGACTCCGGTCTTCGGACTCCGGACTTTCTTCTTCCATCTCCGGTCTCCGGACTCCGG
>CAZNPV010000046.1:0-27775 GCA_964575025.1 uncultured Mariniphaga sp. | reverse complement strand
TGTCGTACCGCATCATGAATCCCTTCAGGTTCACCACCGGTTTCGGGAATTTGTAAAATGTATGCAACTTAACAAGTTTACCGGAACTGGCTACTTCGCTCACTACAATGGCATCCACACCGGAGAAATCAGCTACCTCATTGTTTACTTCGTCATCTTCCACAACCACAACATCATATCCCCAGCCGGTAAGGGCATCGTAAATATGCTGTTCACTCGGAAGTTTTGAAACATCCGCTCTGTTGGTGATGAGTGCCAGTGTTTCCTTCCCCGGTTTTCCTGCATCGCCGTAAATAGCCCATTCCATGGAGCGTTCAAACAGTTTCAGAAAATCTTCGGTCATGTAGCTTTTCCCCGGAGGATCGTCATCGCCCTCTTCATTGGCCAGGGCAAAGTTGTGCGCACCGATAATCACGATCCTGTTCTCAGTGGTTATCGTGTCTACAGCCCCTTTGATCTCTGATCCGGCCGGAACGGCATAAATGCTGTTGTACCCTTCCGGCATATTCATGCTCATGTTCTTGGTAAGAGCTATAGCCCCGCTAACCTGTTGGAGATCGTATCCATAGGCAAAGGGCGTTTTGGCCAGGTCACACGGTGCGGTGGACCAGGTGATGGCCTGCCCGGAAGTGAAATCCTGCGTAATGTAATGATCGGCCGTCAGGATCTCCATATCCTGGGTCCCCATGCCACAGCTTTCACGGTCTTCCAGAAACGTGGGATAATCCCCTGCGTTGGTATAGGTCGAAGGATCCGGATTAATGGTCCACCCCCACTTGTCGTACCGCATCATGAATCCCTTCAGGTTCACCACCGGTTTCGGGAATTTGTAAAATGTATGCAACTTAACAAGTTTACCGGAACTGGCTACTTCGCTCACTACAATGGCATCCACACCGGAGAAATCAGCTACCTCATTGTTTACTTCGTCATCTTCCACAACCACAACATCATATCCCCAGCCGGTAAGGGCATCGTAAATATGCTGTTCACTCGGAAGTTTTGAAACATCCGCTCTGTTGGTGATGAGTGCCAGTGTTTCCTTCCCCGGTTTTCCTGCATCGCCGTAAATAGCCCATTCCATGGAGCGTTCAAACAGTTTCAGAAAATCTTCGGTCATGTAGCTTTTCCCCGGAGGATCGTCATCGCCCTCTTCATTGGCCAGGGCAAAGTTGTGCGCACCGATAATCACGATCCTGTTCTCAGTGGTTATCGTGTCTACAGCCCCTTTGATCTCTGATCCGGCCGGAACGGCATAAATGCTGTTGTACCCTTCCGGCATATTCATGCTCATGTTCTTGGTAAGAGCTATAGCCCCGCTAACCTGTTGGAGATCGTATCCATAGGCAAAGGGCGTTTTGGCCAGGTCACACGGTGCGGTGGACCAGGTGATGGCCTGCCCGGAAGTGAAATCCTGCGTAATGTAATGATCGGCCGTCAGGATCTCCATATCCTGGGTCCCCATGCCACAGCTTTCACGGTCTTCCAGAAACGTGGGATAATCCCCTGCGTTGGTATAGGTCGAAGGATCCGGATTAATGGTCCACCCCCACTTGTCGTACCGCATCATGAATCCCTTCAGGTTCACCACCGGTTTCGGGAATTTGTACACCGTATGCAGGGGAACCAGCTTGCCGGAACTGGCTACCTCACTCACTACAATGGCATCTACAGTAGAGAAATCAGCTGTTCCGTTGTTGACTTCGTCATCTTCAATAACAGTGACAGTATATCCCCAGCTGGTAAGGGCATCGTAGATATGCTGTTCACTCGGAAGCGCTGAAACATCTGATTTGTTCGTAATCAAAGCAATGTTCTGGCCCATTACCGGCCAGGTCATGCTTAATAAAACAAAAAACAATAAGTAAATCTTTCTCATAACATCAGTTTTTTAGTTAGTACTCTTTAAATTTATCTGTTTAACTCTCAACTATTTAAAATTGATCAGGTTGATTTTCTTACGATCAGTTCCGTTTCCAGAATCATCTGAATATGGGGACGTTCCTTATCGTTAATACGTTGCAAGAGCAATTCACCGGCCCGTCTGCCTATTTCATGAGCCGGTTGCCTGACAGCTGTCAGGGGTGGGTTCAGGGAATTAGACCAGTACATATCGTCGAATCCCACAACTGCAACCTCTTCCGGAACTTTTCGCCCCATTTTATGAATGGTCTCCAAAACTCCCAGTGTAATCAGGTTATTACCGGCGAATATGGCATCCGGCGGATGGGTCATTTTCAACAACTGACTGCAATGTTTCACGCCGCTTTCATGGGATGAGTCCCCGAATTTTATCAATTCCTCGTCAATGGGAATATGGTTGGCTTGCAATGCCTCTCTGTATCCTTTTTCCCTCCAGCGGCTGGTTGGAATGGTTGATAAACCAGCAATAAAAGCAATCCTTTTGTAGCCCGATTTCACAAGATGGTCCACTGCGTTGTAAGCTCCCCGTTCATTATTCACAAGGACCACATCGACTTTTACCCCATTTAATCCCCTATCGACGCACACAACCGGCAGACCCTCTTTTACCATTTTCCGTAACAAAGGATCATCTTCACTTGCAGGAGCAGCTATTAACCCATCGATGCTTTCTGATTGCAGAATCTCAAGATACATCTTCTCCTTCTTTTCATCCTGACCAAAATTGCACATGATCAATGCATAATTGTGGTCATAGGCAACCTCTTCGATCCCTTCAAGAACATCTACATAAAACGGATTCCTGATATCAGGAACCAGAATCCCTACCAAATGACTCGAAATACCTTTCGACCTCAATCGTTTGGCAACCCGGCTTGGCTGGTATTTCAATTCTTTAATTGCTTTTAATATTTTAGCCCGTGTTGCATCATTCACGTTGCTGTTGTTATTCAGCACCCGTGAAACCGTAGCAATAGATACCCCGGCCCTTTTTGCAACATCATTCATACTTGTCATAAAAAGCTTTTTTATATTTGCTTAAATTTGCAGATTGCAATGTAAACGTTTTCAAAATAAAATAAAAATTTTCACACCTTTTCTTAAACAGGTATTTTTCAAAAAAAGGAAACAAACATTTATTAATTATTTGAAATTCTGACAATTCAATGATTTTTGCTGTTAAAAAAAATTTTATATCAAGCGAATCGTCGTTGGTTTTTTGGGAACGATAATTCTTGATAACGTTTACATATTATAAAAAACTTACTATTTTTGAATCCTATTTTTATGCCAGCAGAAACAGCAAATGCCTGAAACCAAAAGATACAACACAAAATCAAGGTTTTATACCCTATGGGGGATCTACCTTCTACTCCTATTGTTTGTACTGCTCACAGGCAGATGTAACAACCCTAAAGAGACATCTGCCAGTGCAGGGGAGTTTGAAAAGGAGCTTAATTTCCGGAAATTCAGAAACCCTCCGGCAGAATATCGTTCCTTCCCGTTTTATTCCCTGAATGATTCACTGACCGAAGAAGAGATAAAAAAACAGATTTTTGATTTTAAACAGGCAGGATTAGGCGGATTCTATCTCCACAGCCGGTCGGGATTAATTACCGGATTCCTGGGAGATGACTGGTGGAGGGTTATGGATGCAGCGGTAGATGCTGCTGACAAAGCAGGATTGCATGCCATGTTTTACGACGAAGACAAATGGCCGAGTGGTTATGCCGGAGGGATTATTCCGAGAATGGATAAACAGTACCGGGCAAAATCACTGGCCAGACTCAATAAAAAAACCAGCCTCCCCGAAGGAGCAGAAATTATTCAGGCAGACAGCCTTTACAATTATGTCCTGTATACCACACAATTCGGGTATGACATTTTTAACGGAACCTGTTACGTTGATCTGTTTAATCCGGAGATGGTCCGTGAATTCATAAATATTGCATACCGTCCCTATGTGGATAAATACAGAGCCCGCATCACCGGTTACCGTTTTGGAATTTTTACGGATGAGCCGCATATCCACGCGCGCTATTTCGACAAAAATACGCCCGACCAGGGAGTTCTCTCCTGGTCGCCATGGCTGGAGAAAAAATTTACAGAACGGTACAGGTACAATCTGGTTGACAAAATCTCCCTTCTGTTTGAAGAAAAAGAGAACTGGCGCCAGGTGCGGATGCATTATTACCGGGCAAAAGCGTTACAGTTTGAAGAAAGCTTTACGAAACAGATTTCGGATTTTTGCCAGGAAAACGGAATGATCTTCACCGGGCATTTTCTCGGTGAGGATGTGCTGGAAAAGGTACGCGACCGGATTGGCAACTCAATGCTTCACTACCGGAACATGCAGCAACCGGGAATCGACCACCTGGGCCTTACGATTGATAACAGGCTGATTACAGCCAGGCGCCTGAGCAGTGTAGCAAACCAGTATGCAACCCCCAAAAGGCTCAGTGAACTGTTCGGGATCAGCGGCCATAACATGAATTTCCAGGACCGGAAATGGATCGCTGGCTGGCACAGCATTCTCGGCATAAACCATTTTTGCCCCCACCTTACCCAATACAGCATGATGGGCGCCAGAAAGAGAGATTACCCTCCTACCTTCTCGTATCACCAACCGTATTGGAAATACAACAAAAAAATTGAAGATTACCTGGCCCGAATTGCCTACGCCACAACCATCGGACACTATAATCCGCAACTGCTGGTCATCAGCCCCCTGGAAAGCGAATATATAAAAAACCATGAGGAGGGTGAATTTACTTCAGGCATTTTAACCCTCCTGGAAACATTGCAAAAAATACACTACGATTACGATATCGGGGATGAACAGATCATGGCTGATACAGCAACCATAAACCAGGAAGGACTTTGTATCGGTGCCATGAATTACAGAATTGTTATACTTCCCGACATGATCTCCATACGGGAAACAACGATCGACCTCCTGAAAAAACTTTCTGAATCGGGTGGTTTGATATTCAATACCGGAAGGTTCCCTGCGTTTGTCGATGGCCTGCCCGGAGGAAAAAAACTTAGAAAACTCAAAAATTCGGTAATTCATACGGATATTCCAGAAATAGCTGGGTTATTAAATGAAAAGGGTAAAGCCCATGTTACCATAACAGGCGAAAATGCCGATAAAATATGGACCCAACTAAGGAGTGTTCCCAACGGACACTTGCTTCAGATCAGCAACATCTCGAATACCGATGAAATACACTTTCGGATACAATCCGGATTATTCACCCATGATGTGGTCTTGTGGGATCCATCCCCCGGAGAGTGTTTCAGCCTGATGCCAAACGAGAAGGGTGAACTTGAACTTATGCTGCCTCCGGCATCCAACATCTGGATCACATCGGGGTCATTAAGCAGCCAGGCAAAGAGCTCCGGAATGTATTCCGTAGCGCCAAAAACAGAAAAGGTATTCACACTGGACAATAAGTGGCAGGGCAAGCGGCTGAATCCCAATGCCATCACCCTGGATTTTGCTTCATACTCCATGGACAACGGCAGAACCTACAGTTTGCCGGAACCGGTGATCGGAATCTTCAACCGGCTTTCAAAAGAGAAATATTCCGGACCACTGATTCTGAACTACCCTGTTTCAATCGACAACATCCCTCCCGGTTGTACGCTGGTGGTTGAACAACCTGGAATGCATAAACAGATTGCTGTGAATAATCATACGGTAGCATTCAAAACTGAAGAATTCTACATCGACCATAAATTCCATACGGCAGATGTTTCCGGGTTCCTGAAAGAAGGAAAAAATGAAATTCAGCTGTCGCTTGATTTTATTGCACCCAACCCCTTAAGCGAAGTCCCAAAGGAAAGATATGGAACCGAGATCGAAAGCATTTACCTGACCGGAGATTTTGCAGTTACCGGAAATCTTATAGCCGAAACCATGGAAACCCAGCGAAACCATACCGGAGACTTTCTTAACCGGCCGGTTTATCAGTTCAGCCATTTTTCGATAGCTTCCGAAAAGAAATCCTTTGCCGGAAACCTCACAATGGAAGGTTATCCCTTCTATGCCGGGGCTTTTGAACTGAAACAGGATTTTGTTTTAAAAGCAGTTAACCCATCAAAAAAATACTATATTGAACTCCCCGATTGCGAATCGGTTGTGTCGGTCATTGAACTAAATGGCCGGATTGTTGACACCTTATGCTGGGCTCCTTACAGAACCGAAATCACCGGATTCCTGAAGGAAGGAGGAAATGAAGTGAAGATTACCCTTGTAAATTCACTGCGCAACCTGCTGGGCCCCCATCATCATAAAGGAGGAGAACTGATTAAAGTGGGACCAGACAGTTTCACGGGAGCCGGAGGCTTTCCCGATGGACGGGGCGAATCAGACTGGTACGATTTGCGTAAGACACATTCAGAATTGGCTATCTGGACCGATGCATACAACCATATTCCCTTCGGATTGCTGAAGCCTGTACAGATTACAACAAATAATTAACCTGATAAAATTATGAGGAACATAAACCACCGAATTGTGATCATCATGCTTCTTTTGTCGGGACTTTCGTGTGCTGAAAAAGAGAAGCAGGAAAAATGGAGCATACGAATGGCGGATGCCGTTATGCAACGATACGTCAGCCTTGCCTTTTATAATGGCAGGACCGCAGCAGGCTGGTCCTATGATGTGGCCCTGCTTGGTACGGCAATCGATAAGCTGGGAAGTGTTAACCCTGCCTATTCGAACTACATGAAGACCTTTATCGATCTGTTGGTCGATGAAAACGGGCACATTGAACGATACGATATGGAGGCATTCAACATTGACCTGATCAGGCCGGCCAATAACCTTCTGGAGCTATATAAAAAAACCGGAGATGAAAAATACAGAAAAGCACTGGGGCAGTTCATCACTCAGATGGAAAACCATCCGAAAACCAAATCGGGCGGGTATTGGCACAAAAAGCGGTATCCCTGGCAAATGTGGCTCGATGGGATTTATATGGCTTCTCCTTTTTTAGCCCGGTATGCAGCTGAGTTTGACCAGCCTCAGTGGTTTGATGTGGTTGCACACCAGGTGATCCATATTTATGAGAAAACCCGGGATCCGCAAACCGGACTTTTATACCATGCCTGGGATGAAAGCCGGGAACAGCCCTGGAGCCATCCCGATACCGGGCAGTCACCCCATTTCTGGAGCAGAGCCATGGGATGGTACCTCATGGCCCTGGTCGATATACTGGACTATTTTCCCGAAGTCCATCACCAACGGGAAGAATTAATCCGGATTCTTAACAACACCTGCGAAGCACTCCTGAACGTCCGGGATCCGGAAAGCGGCGTATGGTACCAGGTGCTTGACATGGCAGGCAAAGAGGGCAATTACCCCGAAGCCTCCGGATCAGCAATGTATGTCTATGCTTTTGCCAAAGGAGCAAAAAACGGGTATCTGCCCGAAAAATACCGGGATATTGCAGAGGAAGCTTTCGATGATATCGTGGAAACCTTTGTGATCACCGATGAAGACGGGCTTCCGTCTATTATCAATATCTGCGGAAGTTGCGGACTGGGAGGAAATCCCTACCGCGACGGTTCCTACGAATATTATATCAACGAAAGAATCGTTAAGAACGACAGCAAGGGAGTCGCCCCGTTTATCCTGGCTGCTCTTGAGTTAAACAAATAAATCCTGTACCTTTGTCTTTTTTTATTTGAAAATGACCAATAAATTACCACTACTGCTGCTCCTATCCGTGATTCCACTGGTAAGCTTTGCCGAAAGCAGAAAGATCCTCATTTCTGAGTTTATGGCGATCAATTCCGAAACATTGATGGATGAAGACGGCGAATCGTCCGACTGGCTTGAATTGTACAATCCCGGAGAAACGGATGTAAACCTGAAAGGCTGGTATTTAACCGACAAACAGGACAACCTGACCAAATGGAAGATCCCGGATATAACCTTGCAGGCAGATCAATACATGGTCATTTTTTGTTCGGGGAAAAAACGTACCGACCCGTCAAAAAACCTGCATACCAATTTTAAGCTTTCCGGATCAGGTGAATACCTGGCCCTTGTGGAACCCGATGGCACGACCCTTTCCTTTTCATTTGGTGACGATTGGTACCCTGCACAACGCCAGGATATTTCTTATGGAATTTATCATGAACAGTTTGTCTTTTTCAGTGAGCCTACTCCCGGTGCGGAAAATACCCTGGGTGATTTGCCCGTAGCTCCTCTTTTCAGCCATACGCGTGGATTTTACGACAGGGAATTTACCGTTTCTCTTTCTTCCCCTGGTGAGAACACAGAAATATATTATACCACAAACGGAACCCGGCCTACCAAACAAACCGGCACAAAATATCAGGGTGCCATACCCATTTCCACAACTACTCCATTAAGTGCCGTTGCCTATAATCCCTCCGGTATTGCCAGCGATATCATAACCCAAACCTATTTGTTTATTGAAGACATTCTACAGCAACCCAACAACCCGGAAGGCTATCCTTCCACCTGGAGCCCATTGCGGTTTAGTTCCGGCAATGCTCCGGCAGATTATGAAATGGACCCGGAGATATGCAATCATCCGGAGTATCAGGACCTGATGGATGATGCCCTGTTATCCATTCCAACCTTGTCGATTGTCACAAATATAGGGTACCTTTTTTCTCATGAACAGGATCAGGAAAAGGGAGGCATTTATATTTATACGGGCAAGACAGGGGAAGGGGGCATGGGATCGGAATGGGAACGGCCTGCATCGGTCGAATTTTTCGACCCGGACAGTCACAAGGAATTTCAGGTAAACTGCGGATTGCGGTTGCATGGCGGGAACAGCCGTGTACCTGAGAACAGCCAGAAGCATTCCTTCCGGATTTCCTTCCGAAGCATGTACGGCCCCTCCAAATTGCGTTTCCGGTTTTTTGATGAAGAAAGTGCTGCCAATGAATTCAATGCCCTGGTCCTGCGTGCCGGATACAATTATTCATGGGTTAAAAACGCTGCCAATCAAAGAAACAATGCCCAGTACCTCCAGGACCCGTTTGCAAAAACTACGCAGCTGGCACTCGGGCACCCTTCCGCACACCAGCGTTTTGTACATCTCTATCTGAACGGTTTGTACTGGGGGGTTTACAATGTTTCGGAGAAGCTGACCAACGACTTTATGGAAGCGTACCTCACCGGCGAGGAAGATGATTTTGATGTGATCAAAGACCATGGGGGTACCGTTGACGGCAACTGGGCCGCATGGACACGGCTCTACAACCAGACTAAATCAGGCCTGGCAGGCAATACAGCGTATCAGAAAGTCCAGGGGAAAAATCCCGACGGAACATTAAATCCTTCGCTTGAAAACCTCCTTGACGTGGAAAACCTGATCGACTATATGCAATACAACATGTACATCGGAAACGAGGACTGGGACCACAACAACTGGATTGCTGCACGTAACCGGGTGACCAACGATGCAGGATTCCGGTTTTTTGCATGGGATGCCGAAACATCGATGACCGATGTCCATTACAACAATGTGGATGAAAACAACGAAGAAAATCCAAGCTGGTTTTATCAGAAAATGCAGGGAAATGCGGATTTCAGAATGTTGTTTGCCGACCATATCCAGCGAAACTTCTTCCAAAACGGCCCTTTAAGCACGGAAGCCGCAACCGACCGTTACCTGGCCCTGGCCAACCAGATCGACCTGGCTATTATCGCAGAATCGGCCCGCTGGGGAGACTACCGGAAGGATGTAGCCCCCTCCGACGGAACCAAAGTCCTCTACACAAAAA
The DNA here is from genome assembly GCA_964575025.1 of uncultured Mariniphaga sp. Classification (GTDB taxonomy): domain Bacteria; phylum Bacteroidota; class Bacteroidia; order Bacteroidales; family Prolixibacteraceae; genus JABMQB01. The sequence goes on along the minus strand of CAZNPV010000046.1, from coordinate 18,073 downwards.
ATGATCACTGGGTTCCCAAACTTCAAAGCCTGCTCACAAATTATTTTCCTTACCGGACCGATATTGTGGTTGAACAATTCCGGCAAAGCGGACTTTTCCCAACCATCGAAGCCCCGGTTTTCAGCCACAACGGAGGGGAAATGTATTCGGCAATAAATCTGGAAATAACCACCAATTATGGCGATATCTATTTTACAACCAACGGAACAGACCCGCGCGAACAAATCACCTCAAACATTGCATCCGGTGCGCAACTCTATTCAGGGGAGATCCTGCTCTCTTCCAATGTGACGGTAAAAGCCAGGGCAATATCCGGAAACGAATGGTCGCCCATTACGGAAGCAACCTTCGATTTTACCACTTCAACAGAAACATTTGCAGAAAACAGAAAAATTTCATCCGGAAGTTATCCCAATCCGTTCCGCAAAACAACAAACATAACGTTTAACCTGCCGGCTGACGGTGAGATTGAAATCAATATTTACCACATCGACGGGAAAAAGATCGCTACCCTGTTTTCAGGATTTAAAACCTTGGGATACAACGAAATAAAATGGACTCCTGAAAACAATGAACCGGGAATCTTTCTGTACCGCATCAAGTACAACAACCAGATCGTTACGGGAAAAATCGTCCGTAAATAAATCGAATGAGTGCAAAGAAAGTTTTAGTTTAATACTATTTTCCGGACAAACGCTTTATTCCCCGGTGATTTTATGAAGTAAACACCTTTACTTAAATCGCTTACATCGATGTAATCGTTTCCGGAATGAATCATTTCAGATTTTACAAGGTCTCCAGTAATGCTGTAAACCGAAATTCTGGTTGGCTCATGAACAGAAATGAATACTTTCTCACTGGCCGGATTTGGATACACTTTCACATCTGCCTTCCTGTTCCCAATGCTTTGTGCCGATGTAGCGGGTATTCCCTGCATAAAGAGGTCGTACCAGATCCGTACGCCACAGTCAAGCTCCAGTCTTCCCGACTGAACTTCTGATGTTCCGGGTTTCACGTTAACGTAGAGGAGTACGTCATCGTCGATGGTTCCTGTTCCGGGAGCGGCAATGACCATTTTTGCTTTTGTTTCTATATCTCCGGGGGTGAAATCATAGGGGATATTCACCGAATAATTTCCGTTTCCGTCGTTGGCTTTCACACCCCCTTCGGGCAACAGACTGATCAGCTTGGTTTCCTCTTCCACCCTGTCGTTGATGATCACAAAATCCCCCAGGCGTCCACTGGTTTTCAGATGAATGGAAACCAGCGAATCTTTCCCTGTCTCAGCCTGTATGATATCGTCTTCGTTGCTGTATTCCCCGTTGTTGTTAATTCCGGCCTCCGGTTCAATCCACATGGGCATTTGGTATGAAACAGAAAAATTATCGAAAACAACAATGGGATCCATGCTGCTTTCCGCTATTTGGGTTCCGGTACCTGTCGTCTTCAAATAAAAATAGACATTCTCATTCGCAAATTCAGCAACCGGCATTCCGGCTGTTTCAGCAACCTTCACGACTCTTTTCCCGCTTCCGCTGATATAAAAACCGGGGATTTCCGTAACCACACTGTCTTTGTGTCCGATGGCAAGCAGGAAAGTATATGCCGCCGTCATTCCGGTATTTCCTTCGTCATAGGTATCCATCTCAAAAACAATGTCATTATCCAGTACGGAAACCCCTTCAAAGTTAAACCTGAACCCATATTCCACCCTTTTGAATTTCCCGGGATAAGCTCCAAAAGCCTGATCATGGCCGGATTCATCCAGATCGAACAAACAAGCTGCCGGATAAAACGGAATATTTCGTAAGGAATCCTCTGTACCTGCATTTATTTCTTTGCTTTTTTGCAGAAGTTCCATTACAGTTTCAACATTGGATACACGTACCGGATTCCGGTACCCCCCAAAATTGTTGCACTCAAAATCTTTGTTCTCAACTTCCAGTCCGTTCTCATCAAATACTTTTACTTCAAGTCCCTTTCGGGTCTGGCATTTGGCTATATTCAACGTGAACGAAGTTTGGGATTCATCGTCGTATGCCCAATAACTGCTGTCGCTTGATGTGTTGAAATGAACCTGTAAGGTTCCGGTACCATGTATTGTATCAACAGTCAGAACCTGCCCGATCACCTCACTGGATGTGAATTTAAACTGCGAAAAAACAGGGCTTGCAATGATGAAAAAGCCTGTTACTATCAATATTCTAAGTTGAATGTTTTTCATGTGATTCTAAAGGTTTATTTTATGGATATTCATTCTTTCGGGTTCCTTCATGTTACCTGTTTCTTTTCATTGCAATGCAAGATACAAAAATTTTGTTTTATTTCTATTTCTTTTCGTTTATTTTCGTTTATCTTTGTTTTAAAGAGCAATAAAAATGTTAGCAAATCAACGACGGGCAAAAATTCTGGAACTCATCAGGGAAGACGGCTCGGCCAAGGTAAACAACCTGGCAAGAATTTTTAAAGTGACTGAAGTAACCATCCGGCAGGACCTCGAGAAGCTTGAGGGCGATGGATTTATAACACGGGAACACGGCGGAGCCTATCTGAAAAATGTGGAAGACAGTGTACGGTCCTTTATTCCGCTGAACAAGGACAACCTCGACAAAAAGCTATGCATAGGGAAAAAAGCTGCGGAACTGGTCGAAACCGGGGATACGATCATACTCGATTCAGGATCTACTGTTACCGAAATAGCCAAAAACCTTACGGGTAAAAGAGGGATCACTGTAATCACCAATGCCCTGAACATTGCCTTAATGCTGGGGGCTGAACCAGGCATCGAGATGATTGTTACCGGAGGAGAATTCAAACCTCCCACCCTTTCGTTAACCGGGCAGAAAGCAGCCAGCTTTTTTGAAGGCATCCATGTGGACAAGCTGTTCCTGGCAACCGCAGGAATTTCCCTTAAATCGGGACTGACCTATCCAAGTATCAGCGACATCGTAGTGAAAAAGGCCATGATCGATGCTGCCGATGTGACTTATCTGGTGGCTGATTCCACAAAAATCGGGAAAAATGCCTTTGCCAGCCTCGGAGCCCTCTCGCTGATCGACTACATCATTACCGATCCCGATATTGATCCTGAACACATGCAGTTATTTAGGGATCATGAAATTGAACTGATAATTGCAGACAAAGAATAATAAAAACTACAAAATATAAAGATAATGAAAACACTACTTAACTTGCTTTTACTTTTTCTGATTATTAATTCTATTAATATTTACGCACAAACGGAACAAAAACACAGGGTCATTATTTTAACCGATATTGAAGCCGACCCGGATGATACGCAATCGCTGGTACGCCTGCTTTTATATTCCAATGAAATCGACATTAAGGGGCTCATTGCTACAACATCCTGTTGGCACCAGAATGTTGTAAATCCTGCATCTATAATAAGAGTCATAAATGCGTACGGCAAAGTATATCCAAATCTTTTGATTCATGACGCCGGATTCCCAAATGATAAAACTCTTCTATTGTTGGTAAAAGAAGGAATACCAAAATATGGTATGACAGGAGTAGGCGATGGTATGGATTCCGAGGGTTCAGACTGGATCATTAAAGTATTGGAAGAAGACGATGACCGCCCTTTATGGATCCCTACCTGGGGGGGAGTAAACACACTTGCCCAGGCCTTGTATAAAATAGAAAAAACAAAAAGCAAAAAAGAAGCAAAACGGTTGATTTCCAAACTTCGGGTTTATACAATTTCCGACCAGGACGACAGTGGGATCTGGATCAGGAACAATTTCCCGGGCCTGTTTTATATAGTAAGCCCGGGCGATAATTACGGTGATGCAACCTGGACAGCTATCAACTCCGTAATACAAGGCATTGACAATACAACCATCAGCAATTCCTGGCTTGCAGAAAACATCCAGCAGGGGCATGGACCTTTGGGTGCTTCCTATCCGGATGTAGCCTGGGGGATGGAAGGGGATACCCCTTCATTCTTATCCTTAATTCCAAATGGGTTAAATACTCCCGAACATCCTGAATGGGGTGGATGGGGAGGCCGCTACGAGCTGTACATCCCCGATTTTTCAAAAACAAGGGAAGGTGGTTCGGTAGTTGAAATTGCCCCTGAAACCCGGGAAATCTGGACCAATGCCATTGATTCTTTCACCCCCTATATACAAAGTGATTATGGGCGTGTAGCAAAAAAGGCAAATCATTCATTCAAGGGTTATAAAGAAACCTTATGGAGGTGGCGCGACGATTTTCAAAACGATTTTGCTGCCCGCATGGACTGGTGTACCAAAAGCGTTGAAGAAGCCAACCATCCACCGGTACTGGTTCTAAGCCATCCTGAAAAATTTACTGTAAAATCAGGGGAAAGGATTAACCTGGATGCATTTGAATCGTATGACCCTGACGGCGATAGCTTCGGTTTTCTGTGGTTTAACTACCCCGAAGCCGGATCATATAAAAAGCCAATTAATGTCGATGGTGCCGAAAACATACATAGTGCTGGTTGTATCGCTCCGGAAGTTGACAAACCCGAAACGGCTCATTTTATTTTAAAAATGACCGATAAAGGTACACCCGCATTATCAAGGTATAAAAGAGTAATTGTTACCATTTTGCCAAAATAATACCTATTTAAGAATTACCTGTTGGATTAGTCACATTTAACAATTTATACCGATGAAAAAAGCTAAATACCTTCTCCTTGTAGTGTTTCTGACAACTACAACTATTCATTGCCGGGCAAATGACTATGTTGAAAAATACAGGGTATTCGTCCTGACCGATATCGAAAATGAACCGGATGATGCGCAATCCCTCGTTAGATTTCTAACCTATTCAAATCATTGGGATGTGGAAGGGATTGTTGCAACTACCTCATGTTGGCAACGAAACAAAACGGCAGAATGGCGTATTCATGAAATTGTGGATGCCTATGGGAAAGTCAGGGACAACCTTGAAAAACATGAACCTGGATACCCTACGTATGAATACATAAAAAGTATCATAAAAAAAGGAGTCCCCAAATTCGGGATGGAAGGAGTGGGTGAAGGCAATGACTCCGAAGGTTCCGATTGGTTAATCCAATGCCTTGAAAAAGACGATCCCCGTCCGGTTTATATCCAGGCATGGGGAGGAGCCAATGTACTGGCACAGGCTTTATGGAAAATGGAACGGACAAAATCAAAATCAGAACTCGATAAAATTATCAGCAAAATAAGGGTTTACACAATTTCCGACCAGGACGACACAGGTCCATGGATAAGAAACCATTTTCCTAATATTTTTTATGTGGTAAGCCCGGGGTATGAAGAAAATGGTGGCGGACAATACCATTATGCTACCTGGCCGGGCATTTCGGGCGACAAATTCCACGGGCGTTTCGACGGGCCGGATTTTTCACTTGTCGATAATCCATGGCTTGATGAACACATCAGGAACAACCATGGCCCATTGGGTGCTGAACACCCGCACACCGAATATCTCATGGAAGGCGACACACCGTCGTTCCTTGGTTTGGTAAAAAATGGGCTGAATGACCCTGAACACCCTGATTACGGAGGATGGGGCGGAAGATATGAATTGTATATTCCACCCTTCAAAAAGTATATGTACGAACCTGAAACACGCCCAATCTGGACCGATGTCCAAGATGAGGTTTATAGTGAAATTACACAACGGTACCATACCAGCAACCATGCAACCATTTGGCGCTGGCGGGAAGCGTATCAGTATGATTTTGCTGCCCGTATCGACTGGAGTAATACAGCTGATTACAAAAAGGCAAACCACCCTCCTGTTGCAAAACTGGGCCATTCAAATGAAATTTCGGTAAAATCAGGGGAAACAGTCACACTGAGTGGAAAAGGCTCATCAGATCCTGATAAAAACAACATTTCATACAACTGGATCCATTACCATGAAGTGGGTACCATGAATGCGAACAGGCTCGAAATGAAAAATTACGATAAAATTGAAATGACTTTTGTAGCGCCAAAAACTGATATGGTAAAAACCATGCATTTTATCCTTGAAGTCACCGATGATGGAGAACCTTCGCTTACAAGGTATCAAAGGGTAATTGTAAATGTTATTCCTAAATAATTTAAAGAAACATGGCCCGGGATTATAAATATATTATAACTATCGATCAAAGCACCTCTGCCTCTAAAGTTTTGTTGTTTGACAAACAGGCCAAGCTGATAAAACGCCTGAGTTTCCCTCATCAACAATATTATCCGCAACCCGGTTTTGTGGAACACGATGCCGAAGAGATTTGGCAAAATACGTTGACAGCTTTGGAACGGGTGATTTCGGAAGCGGAAATTAAAATCACCGACATTGCGGGAATTGCCATCACCAACCAGCGCGAAACAGCAATGATTTGGGATAAAAAAACCGGTAAACCGGTTGCAAATGCAGTGGTCTGGCAATGCTTGCGGGGAACAGAATTTTGCAATATCCTGAAAGAAAAAGGATACGGCAAAACAATAATGGCAAAAACCGGATTGATTATTGATCCCTATTTTTCGGCCAGCAAATTAAAATGGATCATGGACCATATCTCCGGCTTAAAAAAGAGAGCTGCCAAAGGAAATCTGTTGCTGGGAACCATGGACAGCTGGCTTTTATGGAAACTTACCAACGGGAAAGTTCATGCCACCGATTATTCCAATGCCAGCCGGACCCTGCTTTTCAATATTCATACCCTGGAATGGGACAAAGAACTGATTGAACTGTTTGACTTGAAGGAACTTATTTTTCCTGAGGTAAAATTCAGCGACTCAATTTTCGGATATACGGATCCTGGGGTTATTTTTGATGCCCCCCTTCCAATCGCAGGACTGATCGGCGACTCCCACGGAGCTTTGTTTGGGCAAAAATGTTTTGAACCCGGCATGGGAAAAGCAACGTATGGCACCGGTTCCTCCATTATGATGAACATTGGAACCAATCCCTTGCCCCCTCCCAATGGTCTGGTTACCTCCATTGGATTTGGATGCAATAAACAAATCCAGTATGTTTTTGAAGGAAACATCCATTGTACCGGCGATACATTAAACTGGCTGAAAGATGAATTGAAACTGATAAGCGATGTTTCAGAAGCAGAGCCACTTGCTACATCGGTAACGAACAACAATGGAGTATACCTGGTGCCGGCATTTGTCGGTTTGGGAGCACCCTACTGGGATAACAACGCAAGAGCATCGATTACTGGAATGCCACGGAATACAACCAAAGCCCATATTGTCAGGGCTGCCCTTGAGAGCATTGCGTACCAGGTGAAAGATCTCGTGGATCTGATGGGAAGCCAGGGAAAAATAAGCCTAAAAGATTTGAATGTGGATGGCGGCCCCACAAGGAATAATTTCCTGATGCAGTTCCAGGCGGATATGATCCGGGGCAACGTTATCCGTTCGGGGATCGAAGAAATTTCTGCACTGGGGGCCACACTCCTTGCAGGGCTGGCTTTTGGTTTCTGGAAAAACCTGGAAGAAATCAAAAATTTTAAAAAGATGGATCGAACGTTTAACCCTGAAATGCCCGCTTCTGAAACAGAAGAATTGTATGCCGGCTGGAAAAAAGCCGTTGCGCGCACAAGGGGATAGAATTTCCTGTGCCCCCACTTTCAGCGGGGCAGGCAGTCCGGCTTTAGCCAACAGTTATTGAATAACATCGATACAAAAAAACAACAAAAACAAAATATCATGAAACTTAAAAAACAAACATTCGGAGTCATCATTGCAACCCGGAACATTTTTAATTACAAACTGGCTGTCGAAGCCCGCAAAAAAGTGCTGCAAAAATTTGACAGCATGGGTTTCGGGTATGTCATTCTCCCTGAAAGCGAAACCCCCACAGGAAACATTGAAGGCTATGCCGACGCAGTGAAATGTGCTGAACTCTTCAAAAGGAACAGCGACATTATTGAAGGGATTATCGTAATCCTTCCTAATTTCGGCGACGAACTGGGTGTGGTCAATGCCATTAAGCTTTCAGGATTGAACATCCCGGTATTGGTACAGGCCTGTGATGACGAAAACGATAAAGTGGACGTAAAAAGCCGGCGCGACGCTTTCTGTGGAAAACTGTCGGTTTGCAATAATTTTTATCAGTATGGCATTCAATTTACGGATACGACTTTTCATACGTACAGCCTGGACAGCAAAGAATTTACAGCCGACATAAACCGGTTTGCTGCCATCTGCCGGGTTGTAAAAGGGTTGAAAAATCTGCGTGTAGGAGCTATTGGCACACGCCCCATCGGATTCCAGACCATGCGGATCAGTGAAAAACTGTTGCAGAAATACGGGATTACTGTGGTATCGATCGATATGTCAGAAATTATAGCGGTCGCCAATAAAATGGACGAAAAGAATCCGCTCGTTAAAGAAAAAGCCGAAGCCATACAGGCCTATGGAAAATGTTCCTCTGTAGCCTATCACAAAATTACCCGGCAGGCACGATTCGGACTGGCGGTAGAACAATGGATGGGAAAAAACCATATGGATATTTCAGCCATTCAATGCTGGGATTCTCTTGAAAAGAATTACGGCTGTGCAGCCTGCGTCACCATGAGCATGATGGGCGAAAAGGGAATGCCATCGGCCTGTGAAGTAGACATCGCAGGGGCCATTGCCATGTATGCCCTGGCATTGGCAGCCTCGCAGCCTTCAGCCCTGCTCGACTGGAACAACAACTTCGGCGAAGACCGCAACAAGGTGGTTGGCACCCATTGCAGCAATTATCCGAAATCGTTTTTCCAAAATGATATTGAAATCGGCAGCCTCGATGTGTTAGGAACAGTGCTCGGAAGCGAAGATACTTTCGGGGCCGTAAAAGGCAAAGTGGCTCCCGGCAACATGACCTACTTCCGCCTTTCAACCGACGATAACCGCGGGGTGATTAAATCATACCTCGGCGAAGGCCGCATAACGGATGATCCCTATGATATGGACGGCGGTATTGCGGTTTGCCAGATCCCCAATCTCCAAAATCTCATGAAATACATGTGCAAAAATGGCTTTGAACACCATGTGGCCATGGTCCGGGGACATGTGGCAGATATTCTGGAAGAAGCCGTCGGAAACTACATGGGATGGGATCTTTATAAACATGAATAGAGAGAGTAAAAATCCTTGCGCCTTGGCGCCTTTGCGTGAGATTTTTTCTCGCCAAGGCGCAAAGACGCAAAGTGACAATTAAAGCATAAAATGCAAAAATATACAAATAAGGAACTGGAGCTTAAATCGGTTCATTACCGGAAAGCCCTGTTAAAGTACATTAAACTGGCCAATGCCGGGCACACGGGTGGAAGTTTATCGTGTGTTGACATTTTGAATGTTTTATACAACGACATCTTAAATGTTTCGCCGGCGAATTTTACCAATCCCAACCGCGACCGGTACATCCAGAGCAAAGGGCATTCCGTGGAAGCCTTGTACGTGGTTCTGGCAGATGCCGGATTTTTCCCTGAAAGCGACCTGGAAACCCTGTGTAAATACCAATCGAAATATGTAGGCCATCCGACCCGGAAAGTCAACGGCATCGAATTCAATACGGGAGCACTCGGCCACGGATTGCCCATCAGTGCGGGGATAGCGCTGGCAGGTAAAAAAGATCATGCCCCTTACCGGGTTTTTACCTTGCTGGGCGACGGAGAACTTGGCGAAGGATCAAACTGGGAAGCCGCTATGATGGCCTCCCATTATAAACTGGATAACATGGTGGCAATACTCGACCACAATACGTTACAGATTACCGGTCCCAACCGCGTGGTATGCAGCCCCTACCCGATTGATAAAAAATTTATAGCTTTTGGATGGAAAATATTGAAAACCGAGGGGCACAACATTGCGGAATTAAGAAATGTCTTCAGAAAGACCCCGGCTACTCCCGGAAAACCTACACTGATTATCGCTAACACCATAAAAGGCAAAGGGGTTAGCTTTATGGAGAATGAAAAAAAATGGCACCATGGCGTGCCTTCGGATGAACAGTATGAAATAGCGATGAGAGAATTAGATAAAGCTATGGAAGTTTTGAATAGTTAAAGTTAATTAGGACAAACTCTGTGTAACGCTGTAAATTCTTTATGGCACGCTGTGGTATAAAATTTTAATTAACCGCAAAGGTCACAAAGAATCCGCAAAGAAACGCAAAGTCAAAAAAATCCAATCTGAATTAATGACATTAAAAACACTAAATAAAGGAAAAGCTAATCTCGAGGTGTTTTCAGAAACACTGATTGAACTGGCATCGAACGATAAGGATATAATAGTTGTCACCAGTGACTCCCGTGGTTCGGGGAAACTGGGACCCTTTGCGGAGAAATTCCCGGATCAGATTGTGGAAGTTGGAATTGCAGAACAAAACCTCGTGGGGGTTTCTGCTGGACTGGCATCCACCGGGAAAAAGGTGTTTGCGGTTTCTCCGGCCTGTTTCTTAACGACCCGTTCGCTGGAGCAGATAAAAAACGATGTCACCTATTCGGATATTCCGGTAACGCTGGCAGGCATCAGCGGAGGAGTAAGCTACGGAGCTCTCGGGTCAACCCATCATTCGATCCACGATGTGGCTGTCCTGAGGGCCATACCCAATATCAACATCATCGTGCCGGCCGATAATTTTGAAACCAGGCAGGCCGTAACAGCTGCTGCTCAATCAAAAAAACCTGTTTACCTGAAATTCGGGAAAAAGGCTATGCCAATCCTTCCGGGAATGAAAAATTCATTTGAAATAGGAAAGGCTTCGATCATTTGTCAGGGAAGGGATGTTTCATTTATTGCCTGTGGGGAAACGGTTGCACCGGCCTACGAAGCGGCCCGGATTCTTAAAGAAAAAGGCATTTCAGCAGAGGTGATCAGCATGCATACCATAAAACCACTTGATACAAAAGCGATCATCCATTCAGCCAGGAAATGCAGGGCAGTAATCACAGTGGAAGAACACAGCATCCACGGAGGCCTCGGGGAAGCCTGTGCTGCCCTGCTTATGAAAGAAAAGATTTATGTTCCGTTTGAAATTGTTGGAATACCCGATGAAGTTACTGTTACCGGATCGCAGAGTGAAATTTTTAATCACTACGGAATAACGGCAACAGGACTGGCACAAAAATCAATCAAACGAATATAAAGAAACGAACCATACGGGCTTTGACACATCCATGAAAACCTGACAATTGCCATAACCTTACAACGATGCAAACATACATTACAAAACGAATTATCATCCTGTTACTGATCCCGGGTTTATTTTGCTGCAATAAGAAAGATGCAGGGCAAAAGAAAATGGCTGTGGTTATTTCTACCCTGAACAATCCCTGGTTTGTGGTTTTGGGCGAGTCGGCTGCCGAACGGGCGAGGGAACTGGGGTATGAAGCTAACATTTTTGATTCTCAGAACAACTCGGCTAAAGAGGCTGAACACTTCGATAATATCATTGCCATGGGGTATGACGCCATCTTGTTTAATCCCACCGATGCCGATGGCTCTGTTCTCAATGTAGTGCGTGCTAAAGAAGCAGGAATTCCGACCTTTTGCATGGACAGGGAGATTAACGCAAAAGAGGCCGCTGCAACCCAACTGCTTTCCGATAATTTTACGGGATGTGTAAAACTCGGACAGTACTTTGTGCGGAAAATGAATAAGAAAGGCAACTATGTTGAAATCCTTGGTCTGGTAGGTGATAACAACACATGGAACCGTTCAAACGGGTTTCACAGTGTGGTAGATCAATTTCCTGAACTGAAGATGGTGGCTCAGCAAAGTGCCGACTTCGACCGGAACAAAGCCATGGACGTGATGGAAACCATCATGCAGGCAAATCCCGATATCGATGCGGTTTTCTGCGGGAATGATGCCATGGCTATGGGCGCATACCAGGCAGTTCTTGCTGCCGGTAAAACCGGTAAAATTAAAGTGTTCGGTTTTGATGGTGCAGCTGACGCAATCCAGGGAATTGCCGATGGAAAAATAGAAGCCACAGTAATGCAATTCCCTGTGCTTATGTCACAAATGTCGGCTGAACTTGCCGATCAGTACCTAAAGGGGAACAAGGATATGAAGGGAAAAACTCCGGTGGAAGTTGTGCTGGTTACCCCTGAAAATGTTCAACAATTTCTACATCAGAATTAAATAACTATGCGAAAAATACTCAAATATATTGTTCTTATGCTGGGATTAATCCTGATTGTTTTCCTATCGTTGGATATAAAAAAACTGGATGCATACAAAAGCAACAAACCCAATTCCGAATTTAATGCTGCTGAATATGCCGTAAACATTTGGACCCAACTTCAAAAAGCAGAAAACAGTAATGATATAGAATGGATTATCAAACTTCTATATACAAATCCGGAGAAAGCTTTTGAAAGCGCAAAAAAACTAGGGATTTCGAAAACCCGGTACTTTATGGTAAACGGAACCGGAACCATTGAAACGATTGAAGAAGAATTTATCGTGATACTTCTGGGAAACCAGCATAAGGTCAGGATAGCAACTGATTTTATTTTTGGCAATGCAGTTCGCGACGGATCAGGTTTGGTTAATATTGACGATTTTGTGAACATGACTGATTTTAACAATGTTTCAGTGGAACTGAATAAACGGGTCAAAGAAAAGGTGATTCCAGGCCTTGAAAAAGATGCAAGCCCCGGGAGACAAATTACATTCACCGGAGCCTTCGAAATGAATGAAGAAAATATAAATCCTGAAGAAATTCTGATCATTCCTGTTGATGCGTCAATCCATGAATAAACAAACCATAATTACACCTGTACTGGAAACCAAAAGCGTTTCCAAACAATTCTCAGGAGTATATGCCCTGCAGGATATCGATATGCAGGTATTCGCGGGTGAAGTACACGCAGTCATCGGTGAAAACGGCGCAGGGAAATCCACTCTGATGAAGATCATTTCCGGTGTATATGCCGATTATGAAGGAGATATTTTTTTTGAAGGAGAAAAGGTCTTATTTAAACATCCAAAGGAGGCAACTGATTCAGGTATATCCATAATCCATCAGGAATTAAATCTGATTCCTTATCTGAGCATTACAGAAAACCTTTTCCTTGGACAGGAGCTAACCAATAAATTCGGAATGCTCGATTACCCCGGAATGAATCATACCGCAAAGGAACTCCTTGGGAAACTACAACTTGATATTAATCCCTCCACCCCTTTATACCAGGTAAGAGTAGGCCAGCAACAATTGGTTGAAATAGCCAAATCATTATTGAACGATTCAAAGGTTCTGATTATGGATGAGCCAACCTCGGCCATCAGCGACCATGAAATTGAGCTGTTGTTTAAAATTATTTCTGAGCTAAAAAGCAATGGAGTTGCAATTGTTTATATCTCGCACAAATTAAACGAGTTGTTTGAAATTGCTGACACTTATACAGTATTAAGAGATGGCAAAAAAATCGGTTCCGGTTTTATGAAAGATGTGAACCACGACCAGTTGATTAAGATGATGGTTGGGAGAGATATTGCCGGCAGATTGAATAAAAACTCTTCCATAAAAAATGAAATACTGAAAGTCGAAAACCTGTGCCTTCAAAACCCCGATATTAAAAACAATTATTTGGTAAACAATGTCAGCTTTTCTTTGTCGAAGGGCGAAGTGCTTGGAATCAGCGGGCTGATGGGTGCCGGGCGGACTGAAGTACTTGAATCCCTATTTGGATTATTTCCAAAATTTTCTTCGGGAAAGATTTACATTGAAGGAAAAGAAATCCATATTAAGCGTGTTCCCGATGCTATAAAAGCCGGGATTGCCCTTGTTCCGGAAGACCGGAAACTTCAGGGCTTAATCCTGAATATGAACGTAGCAAAAAACACAAGCCTGGCAAATCTCGATGCGGTTTCAAAATATGGGTTTATCAGCCGGAAAGACGAGGAGCAACTAAGCAAAAAATTCATAGAAAAACTCCGTATCCAGGTGCCGGCATCAAACATGGAAGTTGAAAAGGTAAGCGGGGGTAACCAGCAAAAGGTTGTCATTGCAAAATGGCTGGCTACCCATCCTAAAATCCTCCTGCTCGATGAACCAACACGTGGGATTGATGTGGGTGCAAAAGCAGAAATATACAACCTTATCAATAAGCTGGCTACCCAGGGTATGGCAATAATCGTAGTCTCATCGGAATTGCCTGAAATATTGGCTGTCTGCGACAACATTCTGGTCATGTCGGAATCAAAATTAACCGCTAAACTTTCACGGGAAGAAGCCACAGAAGAATTAATAATGAAAGCTGCTTTAAGAGAAAAAGAATAGAAAAAAGTCGGGAGTCGGAAGACAGAAGATAAAGCCTAAAATAAAATTCCGGTCTCCGGTCTTCGGTCTCCGGTCTCCGGTCTTCCGACTTACATATCATTACATCTTACAACTATGAATGAATAATCTATAATCTATGCATATCCAAAACCTGAAACAATACCTGATTCGATTCCAGTCAATCATTGCCTTACTGATCATGTGCATTGTTTTAACTTTCCTTTCCGACCGTTTTCTAACAGGTGAAAATGCGTGGAATGTTATGCGTCAGATATCGGTCAATGTGGTCATTTCAGTGGGGATGACATTGGTTATACTCACTGGGGGGATCGACTTATCGGTAGGGTCCATTCTTGCCCTGGCGGGTGCGGTTACAGCCGGAATGTTAAAATTCGGGGCAGAATTCGAAAGCTGGAATATCTACCTGGGATTTACCCTCATCGGAGCCCTCGTAGGAGGCACGCTGGCAGGTACGTTCCTCGGATGGTTTAACGGCGTTACCATAACCCGTTTTAAAGTACCGCCCTTTGTGGCTACCCTTGCTATGCTGACCATTGCCCGTGGGCTGACCATGCTCTGGACCGGTGGTTTCCCGATTACCGGGTTAGGCAATGACATGGCTTTTATCGGGACGGGATGGTTCCTTGGCATTCCAATGCCTGTTTGGATTTCTGCAGGGATCGTCCTGGCTGCGGTTGTGCTGACAAAAAAGACAAAACTCGGAAGGCATATTTATGCCATTGGCGGAAATGAAACCGCAGCTAAACTTTCAGGTATCAAAATCAGAAAAGTAAAAGTGATCGTTTATTCTATTGCAGGAGCCCTGGCCGGAATGGGTGGAATCATTGTTACTTCCCGTCTTGATTCTGCCCAACCCAATGCAGGGCTCAGTTTTGAACTCGATTCGATTGCTGCCGTAGTAATCGGGGGAACTTCCCTTTCTGGTGGTAAGGGAACCATCATGGGCACGGTTCAGGGAGCTCTGATCATTGGCATCCTGAATAACGGGCTGGTGTTGCTGAATGTTTCTCCATTTTGGCAACAGATAATTAAAGGATTGGTAATCCTTCTGGCGGTAGTTATTGAAAAGGCTAATTCCAGGGAATAATGAAATATTATAAAGAATCCACCATCAAAGAAGGTGGGTTTCTATTTAATCCATAGGATGATGAAACACAATACAATAATTTATAAAAATTTAAACAAATGAAAACACTTATTTCTCTGATTCTAACTTCATGTATTACACTGGGTATTTCAGCATCATCAAAGAAATCACCCTTGAAACCCCGTGTGGTAGTATTAACCGATGTATCCACCTGGGAAACCGACGACAGCGAATCGCTGGTGCGCCTCCTTGTCCATGCCGATCTTTTCGAAATTGAGGGACTGGTATTTACAACCGGCTGGAGTTTGGATAAAACAAGGGATGATTTCTTTCAGTTAATTCACGATGCAATAGATGCATACGAAAAAGATGTACCCAATCTTATGAAACGTTCCGGACAAAAGAAGTTTTTAAAGAATGAATCCCGGCAGATCATTGGTTATTGGCCCAGTCCCGGATATTTACGGGAGCATACCATGTTTGGAAGCAAAAACAGGGGGTTCGAATTTATTGGAGAATACAATGATTCACCCGGCAGCGAGCTGATTATTAAACGGACTGATGAAAAGGACGACCGTCCGGTTTGGGTAACTGTCTGGGGAGGCGGAAACACGCTCGCACAGGCAATATGGCATGTTCAGCAGGATCGAAGCCCCGGGGAGCTCAAAGCATTCCTGCAGAAACTTCGTGTTTACACCATCACCGACCAGGACCGTGACCAACGAACCGATTTTGCTATCAGCTCACATCAATGGATGCGCCGCGAGTTTGAAAAAGACCTGTTTTTTATCTGGGATGAATGTGCATGGAAATTTCAGAATGGTACAGGAAGAAGCAACTGGGATCAATATGAAACCCATATTCAGGAACATGGCAACCTGGGAAAGGTCTATCCGAAATACAAATACGGAGTGGAAGGCGACACTCCCTCTTTTCTTCATATCCTTCCCAACGGACTTAATAACCCGAACGAACCAACCCAGGCGGGCTGGGGTGGCTATTTCGAGTGGGGGAAATGTGAAGATACGATAACAAAAGCATATACGAACCATTCAGAATCCGTCTATACCAAGTGCTGGTCATATGAAGATCATTTCTACCCGGCAACGTTCAACAATTTCGCTGCCCGGATGGACTGGGCGAATGAAGGCAAAGGAAACCGGAATCCAATCGTAGGTATGAATAAACATGAGGGCATTGAAATCCTGAGAAAAAATCCCCAAGCAGGGACACAAGTCACTCTCGACGCTTCAAAATCGTACGACCCGGATGGGGATAACCTGACTTTCAAATGGTGGATTCAACAGGAAGCAGGTTCCTATACGAAGGATGTGAATATCTCAAACAGCAACACACATGTTGCCAGCGTAGAAATACCTGCCGATTCAGCTGGAAAAACAATTCATGTAATATGCGAGGTGAGAGATGATGGAAACCCTAACCTGACCAGTTACCGAAGGGTAATTTTTGAACCAACAAAATAAATACCTTAAGATAGAAATTATGAGAAAGTTTCGACTATTTTTATTGATTTCAATAATACTGATTACCACTAAAATTGGATTCTCTCAATACCGGATCATGGTTTCATCTGACTTTCCACCCTTTCCGGTGACCAACAGCGACCCAGATGATGTGCAGTCTATGGTCCGGTTCCTGCTATATTCCAATGAATTTGATGTGGAGGGTTTGATTGCTTCGGCAGGTACATACGGAATGGTGGCTGAAAAGAAGAATATTCTGGCTGCGCTTAACGAATACGACAAGGTTGATGAAAACCTGAGAAAACATGATCCCAAATATCCAACTGCTGATGACTTACGTGCTGTCACATACGAGGGCAAGGGTAACAATAATGGCATTAAAATTCAATGGGGATGTGGAAAACAATCGCACACTGATATTATTGGCAAGGGCATGGACAGCGAAGCGTCGAATGCGATTATTGCAGCTGCCGATAAACCCGACACGCGGCCAATATGGATTGGTGTTTGGGGTGGCCCGAGAGAGGTTGCCCAGGCAATATGGGATGTAAAAAATACACGCAGCGAAAAAGAGCTCAAAGCCTTTATCAGCAAGCTCCGGGTTTTCCTTATTGCGTGTCAGGATGCTACCCATGAGTGGCTTATGAATGAATTCCCCGACTTGTTTATCATCGAATCGAGAAAGACTTACCAGGGTATGTTCCACAGTGACAGCCAGGAGTGGACCGAAAAAAATATCATCAACAACCATGGTCCTCTTTGTGCTATATACCCACCCAAAGCAATAGCTGGCCCTGGAGTAATTGAAGGAGACTCGCCCGCATTCCTGTACCTTGTGAGCGCAAATCGGGGGATCAATAACCCCGAAGATCCGACTCAACTCAGTTGGGGAGGACAATACGAACGCGTTAGCTCTACAAATCATTACGTCGACGGGCCCGGCGGATCGTCGATTTCCAGGTGGAAGAACGACTTTCAGACTGAGTTCAGGGAGCGTGCTGATTGGTGTGTAAAATAATGATAATCAATAGATTATTATTGCAAAGTAAGAAATCAAATAAAATGATAATCTTGAAAAATTACCTGTTAAAAAATGTTCTTTTTATTTTGTTATCACTGTTTTGCATAGCTGCGACTGCAAAAGATGAACCTCGTGTTTTTGTACTCCACCGCTAGCGCGGATCTGTGATCCGTGCTTTGTTTTGCAAAAACAAAAAAGGAT
>CAZNPV010000045.1:10757-30087 GCA_964575025.1 uncultured Mariniphaga sp. | reverse complement strand
TTTCATCCTATTTAAATTATTTATTTTTAATGGTATTCCCGTCCCGATAAATATCGGGATCGGGAGGAACCCGCCCGTTCCTTTTCTTCTATTCTCCCCTTTTGAGGGGAGATCCCGCGCAGCGGGAGAGGGGTGTCCCCATCGGGGCTCGTTTCATAATTGTGGAACTATTTGTTCTTTATAAAGTTTGTAAAATGCCTTTTTTATTTCGTCGCGTACCCGGTAATATTCGCTTAGAATGAATTCCGGCGTTCCGGTGACAAGGGAAGGGTCGTAAAAACCAATATGCAAACGGTGTTTCACTTTACCCATAAAAGCAGGGCAGGATTCGTTGGCCCCGCCGCAAACGGTAATCACATAATCCCATTCTTCGTCTAAATACATGTCAACCGGGTCGGATGTGTGATTGCTGATATCGATGCCGATTTCCTTCATCACTTCCACAGCTTTATGGTTCAGTTTTCCGGAGGCTTCAGTACCTGCCGAAGCCACTTCAAGTTTTTCATCAAACGACTTTAAAAACCCGTGTGCCATCTGGCTGCGGCAACTGTTGCCGGTGCATAAAATCAGAATTTTCATAGATGAATGGTTGACTGGTAAAATGGTTGATTGGTAAAATGGTGGATTGGTAAAATGGTGGATGTTAATTGGTGATACTGTTAATATTCTGTTATTCATGCATTCATTCATTGACGCATTTCCTTATTCACGTTCCGCATACAAGATCCTCTGCCGGTTCAATTTTTTTCAGAAATCCAATCAAGAGTGCTTTCACTTCTTTCACTTTTTCGGGGTTGAGGCAATAGTTGGTTTTCACCCCTTCGATGTGCCCCTGGATGAATCCGGGCCTCTTTCAGCTTTTTCAGGTGCTGGTTTATCGTGGTACGTTCCAGCGGCAATTGAACCCGGAACTCTTTCCTTATTGTAAGAGTTGATGGAATTACTGATTTACAATAACCTGACCTTTTATCCTTAACCGGACCGTACTGTTTGCAGCGTTTGAATATACGGTAATTGACTTGTTGAATATTCCCGCAAGGTTGGTATTGTATTTTACTTTAATTTTACCCGTTTCACCGGGAGCTATCGGTTCACGTGGCCATTCCGGTACAGTACAACCGCAGGAAGTATTCACATTGCTCAGAACTAACGGCTTTTGTCCTTTGTTTGTAAACGTGAACACACAATCTCCTTCGCCACCCCGTTCAATGGTTCCGTAATCGTGTTCCAGTTTATCGAAAACAATGGAGTCATTTTGTGCAACCTGGTTTTCCTGCGCAAATAGTGTAAAGGTGAAAAGGCACAGAATGGTCATAAGGAAGATCGATTTTCTCATAATGAATTTTTTTGTATTGATGATGCTATTTAGAATTATAGCTTTTCTGTTTTATGCCCGGATTCGCATACAACATCGGCTAAAGAAATTGGAACAAAGAAATCCGTGAAAATGTTCATGTATTTTTCCAGTTCGGGCTTGTTCAGACAATAATTAATTTTAAGTCCGTCAATGGTTCCTTGTATCAGTCCTATATCCCTGAGCTCTTTCAGATGTTGCGATACGGTTGTGCGGCTCAGGGGAAGGGTATCTGAAATATCACCGGATATACAGGTTTTGGTTTCGGCCAGATATTCCAATATGGCCAGCCGTGCCGGGTGCGAAATTGCCCTTGCAAACCGCGCAAGTTCCTGAAGTGAAGGAGTGAATTTTTCTGATTTGTTCATTCTATCAATTTCATGTTTAATAACGCAAACGTACGACATTTAAATTGAAAAACAAACTAATTTTGATAATTATTGTTTGTTTGCCAGGTAATCCTTTATATTTTTGTTTTTCTATTTGGCGAAACGGCCAAATAGATAGAGGAGTAAATCAGACCTTCTGCCTATTTACTTTAGAGATACTGCTAAAATTTGGGAACGAATTAAATTTTCAACTGAGATGAAACAGGAGATCATCAATCAATATGAGGATGAGGCAAATATTTTTAAGGCTTTGTCTCATCCGACAAGACTTTTCATTTTGTATGCCATCAAAGAAAAGTCCTATTCGGTCTCTCAGCTGGCAGATAGGGTGGGAATAGATATATCAACCATGTCAAAACATCTGGATTTACTGAAACGATATAAACTCATCAATGGAATCAAAGAACGCAACGCGGTATACTACCAACTGACCATCCCGTGCCTGTTTGATTTTATCAGTTGCGCCCGGAAAATGACCGGTTGTCCGTTGGAGTGTCAGGAAGTGCAATGCTTTGCGAAGGAGCTTAACCAAACAACGGAGAATTTTCCACAATAAAAACAATACGTCAAAATTTTTAAATAGCATCATTATGAACGAATTAGAAAGAACCATTCAAAGCATGGATTTTCAGTATTTTGCAACCGGGCAACACAAAATTGAGCCCGAAACTTTTCTAAAGACAAAAGATGCGGTGTTATTGGATGTAAGGTCGAAAGAGGAAATGGAAACGGTACAATTTCATTTAAAGCATCACGTAGAATTGCTTGAAATACCTGCTCACGATGTGCCTTCACGAATGGATGAGATTCCTAAAGATAAATTTATAGGCGTTTTTTGTTCTTCAGGCATACGATGTGTTATGATTTTTCTATACCTACAAAGCAAAGGCTTTGAACATGTCAGGATTTTGGAAGGCGGCTATACGAAACTTCTGCCAGCCTTAATGCCTGGGGAAATCTATAAACATATAAATCAATAGCTTTATGAACATTTGGATATTGGCCCTGATTATTTTTGGCATCGCGGCAATTATGACTACAACCGGCCGGGGTGGGGGCAATTTCTATGTGCTGGCCCTTGCCCTGGCTGGTATTGGTATGCACGAGGCAGCGACCACAGGACAATTTGTCCTGATTGCGTCTTCAATGACAGCGACCTTCTTCTTTGGAAAAAAAAAGGTGACCGACTGGAAACTGGTGTTGCTTATCGGAGGGATGACGCTTTTTTCGGCCTTTCTGGGCGGATTTTTCTCAGATGTATTTGACGGACAAATGCTAAAAGTTATTTTCGCCGTGTTTATAACTATTGCATCCATTTTAATGCTCAAACCAGTAAAGGAAGGTCCCAAACAAAACAGCAAATTCAGGGTTAAGCTTAAGTCGGGGGAGATTACGTATCACATCAATCTGTTCATTTTTATCCCGATTGTGCTCATTACAGGCTTTGTATCGGGGATGGTGGGCATTTCGGGCGGTTCATTTTTGGTTCCGTTGATGGTTCTTGCCGTAGGAGTACCCATGCGTATTGCCGTAGGCACATCCACCTCACTGGTAATGATTACTGCCTCTGCGGGCTTTCTGGGGCACCTGAGCACCGGACACTTTCAGCCTTCACTGGCTATTCCTCTGGCTGTTGCAGGTGTTGTTGGCGGGTATTTGGGCACCCATCTGACGGTAAAAATACCGTCAAAATGGTTGAAGCTCATTTTTGCCGGGACATCATTGCTGGCGGCTATTCTTATGGTTTTGAGTGCTTAGTATAAATCAGCAAACCCCTTTTTCTGTAACGCGTGCGTTTTACTTCGATTATCCAGGAACCTGCATTCTTTTTAAGCGGGTAAAAAACATACAGGCTGCTTTAACCATAAAGCAAACGGTTTGTTTCAATATTTCCGTTACAAAAGTCCATAAATTAACCCGGAAAGGGTAGCCATTATTACCACCAGGATTACATATACCAATGTTTTTTGTGTGCCAATCACGCCACGGATGACCAACATATTGGGCAATGACAACGATGGTCCGGCGAGTAGCAATGCCAGTGCAGGGCCTTTCCCCATCCCTGCGGCGATAAGTCCCTGCAAAATAGGTACTTCGGTCAGTGTGGCAAAATACATAAATGCCCCCACGATGGAGGCGAAGAAGTTGGAGAAAACCGAATTTCCGCCTACCAGGCTGGCCACCCATTCGTTGGGGATGACTCCTGCCATGGCTGTATCGTCGTGGGTGGAACCAAGCAGAAACCCGGCAGCCAGAACTCCGATGGCCAGCAGCGGCATAATTTGTTTGGTGAAATCCCATGCAGAGAGGGTCCACTCTTTGTTGTCCTGGTCTTTTTTATCGATTAAGGTAATGATGCTGAGTCCGATAATAGCTACCACCATGGGTATCTGTGGGGAAGCACTTAAAAATGCAGAAGCTGCTGTGGCTAATGCGGCCAGCAGTACATGCTGCCATTTGATTTTTAAAATAGCGATTAATGAGTAAACAAGCACCAGTCCGAAAGCAGAGGTGATGTACCACTTGTTGGCCCATATCCAGAACCAGGCGCCATCCGTTATCCCGTCACCCGGTTTTCCCCAGTTGGCAAAAACCAGGATGAGCACCAGGGTAAAAAAATGCAGCGACGTTTGCCACATGGGGCGTTTTTCCCCGATATCCGGGAAATTGAGTTGTTCTTCCTGTTTTGCTTTTTCTTCTTTGCGATAGATAAGGGACATGACTGAGCCAATGACCACCGCGAATAGTACGGCTCCGATTACCCGGGCAACCCCCATTTCAAAACCCAAAATGCGGGCTGTGAGGATGATGGCCAGAATATTGATAGCCGGGCCTGAGTACAAAAAGGCAATGGCCGGCCCCAGGCCTGCTCCGCGTTTGTGAATGCTTGAAAACAGCGGTAAAATGGTGCAGCTGCACACGGCCAGGATGGTTCCTGAAACCGAAGCAACGGTATAGGCCAGCCATTTTTTCGCTTTGGCGCCAAAGTATTTCATTACGGCCCCCTGGCTCACAAAAACGGCAATTACACCGGCTATAAAAAAGGCCGGCAAAAGGCATAAAATGACGTGTTCCTGTGCATACCAGTTGGCTAGATCGAACATGGCCGCTATTGCCTCCGAGAATCGTGCGCTTTCGAGCGGCATAAAATAAGCAAAAACAAAAACAGCAACAATCCACCCTAAAATCGTACTCTCTTTTTTCCAGTCCATATAAATTTTCAGGATTTTATTTTCTCAAACAACCCAAGCAATTTGGTGTTCAACGTATTCTTTATTTCCTCCTCATTTTCGCCGATAGGCTTCACCGGAATTAAATCCATCACTTCATCCGGAGTTAACCCGGATTTGTAATACAGTTTGATGGCTTTTTTCAGGGTCGATTTGATCGCTTTTTTTGCTTCTTCAGGTGAGAGTCCGGTTTTAACGCCAATGTTTTCAATTTCCTGCCACTGGAACCAGAAACAGGTAGGCAACATGGCCGAAACAATGGCGTATGCTTCCAGTTTATGCTCTTCGGTTTCGAATGTTTTTCCCAGTGGTTTAAACAGTTTTTTTGCTTTCTTTTTCTCGTTTTCCAACATAGCCGGATGAAAGGCTATTGGATTAAAACCTTCGTTAATAAACGAAGTAGCGTTGGGAATCATCCGTACGATGTTGGCGGTTTTCACTTTCGAGGCAATCTTTTCGGTAGTGAGTTTCGGGGCAAGTGAAACCACAAAGGTTTCTTCGTTTACCACGCCTGCAATTTTATCGAGCGTTTCCATAACCACCGGCGGGTGAACAGCAATCACCACAACTTTTGCCTGAGCTGCCTCTTCGGGTGTTTCAGCTTTTTTTACTGCCGGAAAAATATCTGCCAGTGAATCAAGCGTTTCGCTGTTCGGGTCATAAACTTTCACCGAATCGAATTCAATGGCTTTGTTTTTAAAGCCTTCGAGGAAAATTTTTGTAATTCTTCCTCCTCCGATAAATCCTATGGTTGTTTTCATATCTGTTTTGGTATATTTTTCTGATGCATTCATTTTCGACTTTAAAAGAATATGGTAACCACATAATAAACCCCAGCCCCGATAAACAGAACCGCAATGACCCGCCGGAACCATTTTTCAAAGGTTTTCATCTTATCGTAAAACTTTCCGATTTTGCCCATGCTGAATGCAATGAGCCAGGAAAAAACAATGACCGGAATTCCGGTAGCCAGGGCGAACACAACCGGAAGATAAAGTCCGCCGGGGTTGCTGATGGTCATGGGAATAAGCATCCCGAAGTAGAGCACACCGCTATAGGGGCAAAAGGCCAGAGCAAAAACAATTCCCAGCAAAAGTACGCTCCAGAATCCGCCTTTGGAGTTGTTCTCCATTTTTTCGGTTAATGAACCAATGCCCGGGATTTTCAGGTTGATGACTCCCAGCATAAAAAGCCCGATGGCAATCAGCAACGGACCGATGATTTTTTCACCCCAAACCTGGAGGAACCCTGAGAACCGAAACTGGCTGGCGCCAAAAAAAAACAGCACCCCGATGGCTGTGTACGAAATACTGCGTCCCAGGGTGTATATCAATCCGTTGTAAAAAACCTTTCTCTGGCATTGTATGTCTTTGCTGATGTACCCGATGGCGGTGATATTGGTAGCCAAAGGGCAGGGACTTAAGGCTGTCATAAGCCCCAGAATAAAAGCCGAGAAAAGCGGTAACTGGGTATTTTCAAGAAAATGGTGCAGTACTTCCATTGCAGATTTTTACTCCAGTGATTCTACGGTCTCTTTAATTTTTGCCTTTAGTTTTTCCGGATCTTTGACGGCATACATAAAACCATCGGTAGTGATATCAATCTTTTTGTCGCCGTTTACAAATAATAGCGCCTGTCCGCCTACTTCAAGGCTCTCTGCCAGTTCTTCGTTTTCTTTATCGTCGAGGTTTATTGTTCTTAACCGGATCTTATCCCCATACAATTCCTGTAACGATTCTGCGGATACTTTTTCCACGGCTTTACAGGTAACACACCGCCGTGAAGTATGAAAATAGTACGCTTTAACCGATGATTCATTTCCCTCTTCGGCTAGTGCGAGCGCTTCGGTTGAATTGTCGGCCAGTGCAGCTTCATTGCAACACCGGGCATTCGTTGTAAAAACTCCAATGGCAAAAATCAAACTAAATAGTACGATTGCTTTTTTCATGATTCATGGGTTTTATTTGATTAATAAATTTTTGATTTCATCAACGCCGGGCACACGGCCTTTTATCAAAACTTTCCCGTCAACTACCAACGCAGGGGTTATCATTACACCATACTGCATAATTTGCATGATGTCTTCCACTTTCGACACGGTAGCGTCTATACCGGCAGCAGTAACTGCATCGTTGGCTGCTTTTTCCAATGCCTTGCATTTGGGGCAGCCTGTTCCAAGAATTTTTATTTCCATAGCTAAAATTATTGAATGCTGTTCGTGTTTCGTAAAATAACGAATAATAAAGGTAAAAAATTTTATATTCCTAAAAATTGTTTAAAAAGAATTTGTGCTTCTTTCCAGTTTTCTTTGTTTATGCAATATTTAATACGCGGTGCTTCGATCTCACCCTGAATCAGGCCGGCTTCTTTCAGTTCTTTCAGATGTTGTGATAAAGTTGATTTGGCAATGGGAAGTTCATCACTTAGATCGCCACTATAGCAGCAACTCTGATTTGAGAGCAACTCCAAAACATGCATGCGGACCGGATGCCCCATGGCTTTGGCATACCGGGCTGTTCTTTTTTGTTTATCTGTGATTGCTTTTTTCACAACAGTATTAATTCGTAAATTTACGAACAAAGATAACAAAATATTTTTTGTTGCTTCACCAATGAAACTTATTCGGAAAATATTTTCACCAGCCACAGGATTAAATAAATATCAGCTGATCCGTCAGGCATCCTGAATTAAAAAGTTTGTTTTATCTTTGACTTTAAATAGTATATGGATAAGCAGGTTAAATACTGGATGGATTTGTCCGAGTACGATCTGGAAACTGCACAAGCGATGCTTTCCGGTAAAAGGTACCTGTATGTTGGTTTTATGTGTCACCAAACCATTGAAAAAGCCTTTAAAGCGTATTTTTCTAAAGTAAAATCCGAAACAGCTCCTTATTCTCACAGCTTATCTTATTTGGCAAAGAAAGGGGATTTTTATGAACTATTCACTGAAGATCAGAAAGAATTTATCGATCAGATCGAACCACTGAATATCGAAGCACGTTACCCTTCCCATAAAGAAAGATTGTTAAAGAGCCTGAATCAATCCAAATGTGCAGAGATTATTTTACAAACAAAAGAACTTCAGAAATGGATAAAGAAGAGGCTATAAAAAAAGTTAAAGCATATAAAATTCTTTTAAAGAAATATTTCCCCCTTGAAAAGGTTTACATGTTTGGTTCTTATGCAAAGGATACGTATAAGGAAGATAGCGATATTGACGTAGCAATTGTCGTCAGGAAGCTGGAAGGAGATTATTTCTCAACACATCCCTTGCTTTGGAAATTGCGCAGGCAGATTGATGACCGTATAGAGCCGGTTCTGATTGAAAGGGATTTTGATGATTCGGGTTTTCTTAAAGAGATTCAAAAGAATGGAATAGAGGTAGCATGAAATTTTCAGGAATACAATAATTGTTTATTCAAATTCCTTCGGAACGCCGCATATTATTTTGAACGGTCCGGCTCCTGTATTCCGGTACTGGTGTTTTTCATCCGGCTCAACAAGCGCAAAATCGCCGGCTTTGATCGGCATTTCTTCTTTTTTCCTGTTGACAAGGGCTCCCATGCCTTCAATTACATAATTCATGTGTTCATACGGATGGGTATGAAAAGGAGTATGTCCTCCCGGTTCAACGGTAAAAACCCTGTACGCATATACAGGAGCCCCCTCTTTGCTCCCCAGCGGCAATTGTTTCCAGGCCCCGGAGGCTCCTTTCGTATTTACCTTTTGCTTTTCAACGTTATCCAGCGATACAATTTTCATCTGATTAAAATTGTTTATTTTTTTCTAATAATCAGATTTAACAGAAACAGAATAACGATGGCTCCAATGGCACCCGTTAAAATAGCACCAATCCATCCGGTACCAAGATTGATTCCAATTAATCCCAGAAGCCAGTAACCGACAAAACTGCCAACAATTCCCACCACAATGTTACCGATGATACCAAGACCACTGCCTTTGTAAATCATACTGCCCAACCAACCGGCTACTGCACCGATTAAAATAGTGACAACAATTTCCATAATTTCCATAATCTTACGTTTTAGGTGATTTATTAAATGCAAACTCACCTACAATTTACGAATTTTTCTGATTGTTCAAAATTTTAATTTTACACTTTTAATTCTCCTTCGATTTTGCTTCGGTGGATGGGAAGGTAGGGGTATAATATATTATTGAAATCCATTTCTTATTCGTGTGTCGCAGAATCTTTCGCCAGAGGCTTCGGCCGCCGGAGAAGACTTTAGCGGAGGCACAGGGCGTGGTAATGGTTTTGTTGCTTTGTTTGTGTATGAATGGAATGGCATTCTTTTTCGCTTCGGATTAAATGCTTGGGAAAGCTCTTATACTGGTTTGAATCAATTTTTTAAGAAATGAGATTAGCAGATAGTATTCCGGTTTCACTTTCGTAATTTGTTTTTAAGTATTCCATCTTCCTTCCAGAACAGTATAAATTTTAAGTTTTCTAACGTCGAACTCACGTCAAGTTAAGGCAGAATTAATACAACTTTTTCATTATTTTTATAACTTTAGTCACAAAAAATATTGAAATTTCATGTAGTTATTTCATTAAGAAACAAAATATTTAACAACGAACAACTTAATTTGACGAATCATGTGTGTATCAAAATTAAAAACGGTAATTCTGCTGGTAATTGTCATTTTTATTACCAGTACTTCTTGTAACCAAGTTTCTGACAATTCAGAAAATTCAGTTCAGTCAGAGGATTTTACAGTCCAGATAACCGACAAGCCATTAACATTTTGTAATCCGCTTAATGTAATCGTAGATTCTCAAAGAGCCCGCAGGGGTGGTGAACCTATTGTGATTCTTTACGAAGATGATTATTATCTTTTTGTGACCGGAACTCGGGGATATTGGTATTCCAACAATATGAGAGACTGGACCTATGTTGATGCGCCTAATTTCCCGGGCGGTGTTCTATCAGTTGTAAGCGATGGAGAAATTTTATATGCATGCTCAATGAACCGAAAAGAGGTGTATAAATGTATGGGTGATCCCAAGGAAGGAGAATGGGAACAGGCTGGTAGTTTTGATAGCGACAGATACGGTGATGCAAATATGTATTTTGATGATGACGGACGCCTTTATATGTATTACGGATGGTCTCAAATTATGCCGATTAAGGTTGTTGAACTTGATCCAAATACTTTTAAAGAAATCGGCGACCCTGTAGTATTATTCTTTGGAAACCATGATGAACATGGTTTTGAAAGAAGAAGAGCAGAAGATGTAATTTTTCCGTTTTTCAATCACAGAGAATATTTTCCGGAAGAGTATCCATGGATTGAAGGTCCATGGGTAACAAAACACAACGGCAAATATTATTTGCAATACGCAGCAATTGGACTCGAATTTTTGTCTTATTCTCATGGAGTTTATGTGTCTGACAATCCTATGGGGCCTTTTGAATATTCTCCACATAATCCGCTTACATTTAAAACAACCGGATTTTCACCCGGAGCTGGTCATGGAAGTACTTTCCATGATAAAAACGGGAAGCTATGGACGATTTGTATGATTCCATCTTATTATGGGGGCAGAGGTGGTTCTGAAATAGCAATGTTCCCTACTGCTGTAGATGAAGATGGTGTTATGCACTCCAATACTGCTTTTGGAGATTATCCTCAATATTACCCAGGCATCAAAGAAAATGCCGTTGATAATAACTTTGCAGGCTGGATGCTTTTATCTCATAAAAAATATGTAGAAGTGTCTTCGGTACTTGAAGGTTACAGACCTGGAAATGCTGTTGATGAGAATTTTATGACCCACTGGAGTGCTGAAACAGGAGAACCGGGAGAATATATGACTGTGGACCTGGGAAAAGAATGCAATATGTATGCTTTACAGGTCAATTTTTCTCAACAGGATGTTGCTGCAATGGAACGCGGTTTTCGTTTTGGTGGAAGCGGACTTGATCGTTATCAATCTTATACTGTTGAAATTTCAAATGACAATCAGAATTGGTCAATGCTCATTGACAAAAGCAATAATACACAGGATCTGAGGCATGATTATACTGAGCTAGCCGAACCTGTAAAAGCCCGGTATGTGAAATTGACCAATGTATTTACCCATGATGAAGGAAAATTTGCCGTTACTGATTTTCGAATTTTTGGCAATCCTGATGAAGCTACATTTACAAAGGTTGATGATATAAAAGTTGTACGCGATCCGGAAGATCCCCGGGATGCTACGCTTTTGTGGGATCCGGTTGAAGGAGCCGATGGGTATGTTGTTCGTTATGGAATTGAACCTGACAAATTGTATAACCATTACATGCTCTATGATGAATATACCATCCCTATTCATAGCCTCAACAGGAATGAAGATTACTATTTTGAGGTTGAGGCCTTTGACAGTGGTACAGATTACTACAGGGAAAGAACAGAGGAGACCCTGGGAAGAGGCGCAGAAATTGAACTCTCAAAGGGTAGCTCCGGAGGTTACAGAGGAGGGGGAAATACAGTAAGAAAAATGACTTTTGAAGGTAAAAATGAATGTGTGTTTGATAATATCACACCGGACACATATACACTGCGACATACTTTTGGCCCAGTACTTTGGAGAGGTGAATTAACCGAAGCTGATTTAATAAGGTCAGGAGACGAACCAACAGTTACAGCAGAGCTTACCGAACTAGGTAAAGGCACTGAAGTTCTTGGTGTAATGAATCTTAAAGTAATACCTGGTGAAAAGAGTGGAAAAATTATTGTTGCTTTTAATTATCACTAAAGAATCCACCTTCTTTGATGGTGGATTCTTTAATAAAGTGATTTCTTGGTTTTATAGAAAAATCTGCCCGATATAATTAGACGTCAAAAATTGTCTGTTATCAGGACTAATATGATTTAAAACAGGTCCATGGCATTCTGCTTTTTTAATAGCAAAAGGAGTTCATAAGTAATGGTAAAAAAACAAATAATTTTTAATTGGTTCTCTTCTGAACTGAAGATTGTCTTTCGCTCTGACCACGAAGAAAGCAGAACTCTGGTGTATTCTACAAAGCCGTTCATAATCTACGTATCCCCGATCAAGGATGTAATAACCACCTGGTTCATAATATATAAGATTCAAGGCATTTACATCATGTAATGAAGCGTTAGATAAATGAATTGTAGCTTTTTACAAAGCTAAATCCACATATTTCATTTCAAATCGTCACGCATCAAAAAACTCTACAAGCCAGATATACCAGGAATTTCAAAGAACGTTAATTAAATTTATTCGGAAACTAATGAAAAAATCAGACAAATGAACCATCAGGATAAAATAGCCCGGGAGCACTGGCATGCATTTCATGTTGAAGAGACCTTCAGTGAATTAAGAACATCTGAAAAAGGATTAAATCAGGAAGAAATAGAGAAAAGAGTAACATTTTACGGAGGAAATAAGTTACCGGAGAGTAAAAAAGTTACGCTTTTACAGATCATCCTTCATCAGTTATTGAATCCCTTGATTTTCATACTGGTTTCTGCGGCTATTGCATCGGTAGCCATTGGCGAGGGCAAAGATGCCCTGTTTATTTTTTTGGTTATTGTTATAAACAGTGCATTGGGGGCCTATCAGGAATACAATGCAGAGAAAAGTGCCAGCAGCTTACAAAAATTAATAAAAATAAAAGCAAGGGTAAGAAGAGAGGGGAAGGAGACCGAGATTCCCTCAGAAGAACTTGTTCCCGGTGATATCGTGTTGCTTGAATCCGGCATGAAAGTTCCTGCTGATATTCGTTTGCTGGAATTGTCGGGATTGGAAATAGACGAGAGTTTTCTTACCGGTGAATCCATAGCAGCAAAAAAACAGACGGGCACACTGCTGGAAAACATTGGCGTTGCAGAGAGAACGAATATGGCTTTTGCAGGCTCTACTGTAATAAAGGGGCGAGGCATGGGTGTGGTTGTTTGTACAGGACTTGACACGCAGGTAGGAAAAATTTCGCAGGATGTAACAGAATCAGCCTCTGCAAAACCGCCTTTGGTGCAACGCATGGATAAATTCATCAAACAAATCAGTATTCTCATCATTGCCTTAAGTGTGATATTGGCAGTTGTGCTTCGCCTGCAGGGAATGGATTTAACTGCGATTTTCTTTTTTGTGGTCGCATTAGCCGTTTCTGCTATACCGGAAGGATTACCGGTCGCATTAACTGTTGCCCTGTCCATTGCGACCAAAAGAATGGCCAAACGCAATGTGATTGTACGAAAACTTACTTCGGTAGAGAGCCTGGGAAGCTGTACCGTAATTGCAAGCGATAAAACAGGGACACTTACCGTAAACGAACAGACAGCAAAGATAATCTTACTGCCCGACGGAACCCGATATTCTATTGAAGGACAAGGATATAACGGGGATGGAACCGTAGCTGATGCGCAAGGAAAAAGAATAGATTTTTCAGAAAACGAAGAGGTGGCGAAAATTGCCCGTATAGCAGTTTTTGCCAACGAAGGGTCATTAACCAAAGAGAATGAGAAGTGGAAGTATTTTGGCGATACCATGGATGTTGCGTTGTTGGGCATGAGTTATAAATTGGGAATGGATCCGGAGAAATGGAGGGCGGAACAAGAGGTTTTGAATAAAATACCGTACGAGTCAGAACGGAAATTCTCTGCATCATTCTGCAGTGTTAACGGTGCAGTAAATATTGGATTAAAAGGGGCTGTTGAGACTGTTGTCGGCTTCTGTAAAACCATGTCGGTAAAGGGTGAGGTTAAAGAAATAAATAAAAACAAAATACTTGCCGATGCCGAAAACCTTGCGAAAGGAGGATACAGGGTATTGGCTTTTGCCAGTGGCGAATACCAAAACGATCAGAAGAAAGAAGTATATGAAAACGATGACATTCCCCCGCTGACATTTTATGGATTGACCGGTTTTATTGATCCCTTAAGGCCGGAAGCAAAAGAATCAGTAGCGCACTGTCGAAAGGCCGGGATACAGGTAATCATGATTACCGGAGACCATCCTGAAACGGCAGGTACCATAGCACGTGAATTGGGAATAGCAGATGAAAATACCCCTGTTATTAGCGGACAGATGCTTGCCGGGGCAGGTTCCTTTGACAGCCCGGCATTTGAGCAATTGGTTTCATCCACTACTGTGTTTGCAAGAGTTTCTCCAACGCAAAAACTTGAAATTGTAGATGTGTTGATTCGGAAGGGAGAATTTGTTGCCGTAACAGGGGATGGTGTAAACGATGCACCTGCTTTGAAACGTGCCAATATTGGGGTAGCAATGGGTTCCGGTACGGATGTGGCAAAAGAGGTGGGTTCATTGATTGTGATTGACGATAATTTCTCATCCATTGTTGCCGGCGTTGAGGAAGGTCGGTTTGCCTATGATAACGTTCGTAAGGTTATTTATCTTTTAATCTCAACCGGTGTTGCTGAAATAATCCTTTTTCTTGCATCTGTTCTTGCCGGATTACCTTTGCCCCTTTTAGCAGTACAGCTTTTGTGGTTAAATTTGGTAACCAATGGGATACAAGATGTCGCCCTTGCGTTTGAAGGAGGTGAGCCCGGAGCCATGAAAAGACCACCACGAAAACCATCCGAGAAAATATTCAACCCTCCTATGATTAAACAAACCATTGTGTCCGGGGCAACAATGGGGGGCATCGTATTTGGAGTATGGTATTATCTGAACCATTTCATACTAATGGACGAAGTTCATGCCCGGGATCTTATATTGTTGCTTATGGTTTTTATGCAAAACTTTCATGTATTCAATTGTCGTTCCGAAAGGGTTTCGGCATTTAAGGTCCCGTTAAAAAGAAATATCATCCTCCTGTTTGGGGTTATTGCAGCGCAAGGGATTCATATTGCAAGCATGCAAATCCCATTTATGCAGGATGTTTTACGTATTGAACCGATCTCTTTTAATGAATGGTTGTATATATTGGCATTGGCTATCCCAATGATACTGGTAATGGAATTTTTTAAGTTTGTAAAAAAAGAACGGACCTTTTAGTAAGTTAAAATTATAGGTAGTCAGAAATCAATCCAAAAGAGCCTGCCGCTTTTATCAATCGTAGGGTTTTCATTTATTGCATTTCTATCATTAAGAATTAAATTTGCATCAATCTACAATTTATTTTAAATGAATCAACGATCTGAATTGTGATGACAAAACATACACTAATCGTAAGCCTGATATTTTTTTGGTTTGGTTCAGGTCCAATAAAAGCGCAAACCAATTATCAAATTAATACGCAAGACGTTGAACACGCCATAGATATAAATGTCTACGGTCATTTTTTAGAACACATCTACCATTCTGCCAATGGGGGTTTATGGGGTGAACTGGTGTGGAACAGAAGCTTTGAAAGAATAAGTGGGTTACAGGGGGAGTGGGCTATTGAGGGGAATACAATCGTCCAACGTAATCTTTCGGAGAATGCCCGCCTATTATTTGGAGAAACCAGCTGGCAGGACTATGAGATTACACTACAGGCAAAAAAACTGGGTGGGAACGAAGGTTTTTTGGTTTTGTTCAGGGCCAATGGAGATGATTTTTACTGGTTTAATATTGCAGGTTGGAACAATACCCAACATGCCATTGAGAAAGGAAGTGAAGGTGCAGGGCGCTGGGGGGTTTTTAACGGGCTTACAAAACCGGGAAGTGTGCAGACTAACGTTTGGTACAATATTAAAATACGTTGCGAAGGAAATCATTTTCAGGCATGGTTGAATGGGACCCTTGTTTTCGACTTTACCGATAACAATGCCCATTTAACCGGTCAGGCTGGTATTGGTACCTGGATTACCCGGGCAGCATACCGCAATATGGTGGTAACGGAAATACCATCGGGAGATACGTTGTATAACCAGTTACCCGATCCCGGATCAGCATCAGAAGCCGAATTTCCCAATTGGGAGCAATCAGCCAATGCAAAGGTATACAGCAACGATGATGCGCTGAATAGCGATGGCTCTGCATTAATTCATAATCCGGGAAATGAAGAAGCCTATATAGAGCAAGGGGGATTTAACATTGTCCCACAAAATTATGATGGATCATTCTGGGCTAAGGCCGATACAGGAACCATCCTTGGAATGACGCTCCTTGAGGGAGAAAATAAGCTGGACGAGGCGATGTTCCAGGTTACGGAGGATGAATGGCAGGAATACAGCTTTCAGTTCATGCCTGCTGTGTCAACAACCGAAGGCATCCTACGGATTTCAATACCGGATTCGGGGAAAGTACTTTTAGACCAGGTCAGCATGATGGGACAGGATTCTAAAGACAACCATGGATTCCGGCCTGATCTGCTGGAAGCAGTAGATGAATTACAACCCCCTATTATTCGCTGGCCCGGTGGGTGTTATGCATCGGCTTATTTATGGAAAGATGGCATTGGAAAACAAAGTGAACGGGTAGCCTACCCGATAGAATTATGGGACGACAAAGATGTAAATTCCTATGGAACCGATGAATTTATTGAAATGTGCCGGCTTACGGGGGCTGAGCCACTGATTGTTATAAATACCGGCGTGCTGAACACAACCTGTGGAGCAGCCATTACAAAAAAGCTTCCGGATGTGGAATATCTGCAAGATGCTTTGGACTGGATGGAATATTGCAATGGCGATACGACCACAACCTGGGGAAAGGTAAGGGCTGCAAACGGACATCCGGAACCTTACCATGTCAAATACTGGGAAATTGATAACGAAACATGGGCAGCCGGGGTAAATGCGTATGTTGACAAGGTGAAAACCTTTGCACCGGCAATGCGGGAAAAATATCCTGATGTGAAAATACTGGCCTGTGGAAGTGGTAGCTATGATTATAACTGGAATCAAACCATTCTTGACCAATGTGCTCCTTTAATCGACTACATAAGCTGTCATCATTATGAAGACCCCAATAATTTTAAGACCGGGGTGGACAATTATGAAGCATTCATAAAAGATCTTTCAGGCAGAATAGCCAACTCTTCGAATCCTGATCTGGAGATATACATGTCTGAATGGAACGTCTGGTCTCCCATCGATTGGCGATGCGGTCTGTATGCAGGAGGTATGCTCAATATGTTCGAACGCCAGGGTGAGAAGTTTACACTGGGCGGACCGGCTTTATGGTTACGGCATGCATCGGCAGATGCATGGAACAATGCTTTTATCAACTTCAACCATTCGGAATGGTTCCCAGCCCCTAATTATGTGGTAATGAAATTGTGGAGAGAACATTATGCCCCCTGTTACCTGCAAATGTCGGGATCTTCATCGGACCTTAATGCTGTTGCTACCCTTTCAGAAGATAAAAATACCGTTTACTTTAAGGTGGTAAATACTTCAATGAGCAACCGAACGATTGCTCTTACGTTGGACGATTCCTTTGTTCCGGATTCTTCCGGTTTAAAAAAGGTGGTTGGTTCATCGCTGTATGACGAAAACACCTTCTCAAATCCTGATAACATTAAGGCAGTGGATGGTAATTCTGAAGTTGACGGACAAAAGGTAAGCTTTGTTTCATCCGCACTTTCAGCCACAGTGGTAGAAATACACCGATATTTACCGACCGGATTTGAAAATGTTGGTTCTTCAACATTCCAACAGCTGAATAGTGTTCCGAATCCATTTGATTCAAACACGAAAATTTCTTTTACGCTAAATGAAAAAACGCATGCAAAACTGAAGATCGCAGATGTTTCAGGAAGGGAAGTGGCAATATTGGTCAATGAAACGTTATGTCCCGGATATCATGAAGTTGTCTGGAATGGCAAAGATTTCAACCGTTCACCGGTAAAAAACGGAGTTTATTTTTATGAACTTACAACCTCCGGCGGAAAACAAAGCCGTAAGGTGATTCTTTTACGATAAATTCATGAGGGTATTATTTGAGAGTTTTATCATGCAAAAGAGGCCATTTCAGCGTATAGGATGTACATGTAAAACATTGTTTGAAGGGTTTAAAGAAAACTCCATGAAGAGATAAAAAGAAGGTTGACCCAAACAGATCAACCTCTTTGCTCCCCAGGTAGGACTTGAACCTACGGCCTACGGATTAACAGTCCGCCGCTCTAACCAACTGAGCTACTGGGGAATATTTTTTACCTTTGCACGCCTGTGTTAAAAGCGATGCAAAAATAACAGCTTTTGCTAAAAGAAAAAATATTTTAAGAGAATTTTTAAAGAACTTCGAATGGATTCAAAAACAAGGGATTTACCGGCTGTTTTGGGGATTGGCAATGCCCTGGTTGACGTGATGATTGCCCTGGAAGATGATGCGCTGATCCACAGGTATCGTTTACCGAAAGGAAGCATGACCCTGGTGGATGAACAGCTGTCGGAACAAATTTTCAGATCCGTATCCTCGCTTAAAAAGACTGTAACAACCGGCGGAAGTGCTGCCAATACCATTTATAGTCTTGCCAGCCTTGGGGGTAGGACGGGATACCTGGGAAAGATAGGCTCCGATGAACTGGGGCATGCTTTTAAGCAGGAATTGGAAGAACGATCTGTCAGAACCCATTTAATGTACAGCGAAAAAAATACAGGCCGGGTGATGGCCCTGGTTTCGCCTGACTCGGAACGAACCATGGCTACCTGCCTGGGGGCTGCTGCCGATCTGAAACCGGAAGATATAAACCCGGAAGATTTCCAGGGATACTGCATTTTATACATTGAAGGATATCTGGTTCAGGACCACCAGCTGATGGAGAAAACCCTGAAAACTGCCAGGCAGGAAGGCCTAATGATAGCCCTGGACCTGTCGGATTTTACGGTGGTTGAACAAAATCTGGATTTTCTGCAAAAGATCCTGTCAGCATACGTGGATATGGTTTTTGCCAATGAGGAAGAGGCCTTTGCATTTACAGGCAAAATGCCGGAATATGCAGTGGAAGAACTGGCCCTTTTTTGTAAAACAGCCATTGTAAAAACCGGGAAAACCGGTTCTTTGATCAAGCAGGGAGATGATACAGTGAAGGTGAGGTCTTTCCCGGCCAATGCCATTGATACCACAGGAGCCGGCGATAGTTATGCCGCTGGGTTTCTTTATGGTTTTACAAAGGGATACAGCCTGGATCAATGCGGAAAGATTGCTTCGTTGGTATCAGCCCGGATGGTTGAGGTCATGGGTGCCAAACTTCCTGAAAGCGCCTGGCCGGAGATTCTCCGGACCCTGCATGCCTTCTAATCAACCTCCCGGTTGCTGCCTTTTGCGGGTGGTGGCAAGGACGATCTAGAACAATCCGTGTATCTGGGCATTGATTTTATCGATCACAAAACTAAGGTCTTCGGGCCGGGTGGTAAAGTCAATATCATCTACATTAACCACAAGCAGCTTGCCCAGCTTATAGCCGGTGATCCATTCTTCGTAGCGGT
>CAZNPV010000045.1:0-10657 GCA_964575025.1 uncultured Mariniphaga sp. | reverse complement strand
TTAACCACAAGCAGCTTGCCCAGCTTATAGCCGGTGATCCATTCTTCGTAGCGGTTGTTTAGTTCAGTGAGGTAATCGAGCCGGATGGAATTTTCGTATGCCCGGCCCCGTTTCTGGATCTGGTTTACCAGCGTAGGGATTGAACCCCGCAGGTAGATCAGCAGGTCGGGAGGATCCACAAGGCTGACCATCAGGTCAAAAATGGTCTTGTAGGTATTGAAATCACGGGTGCTGAGCAGGCCCATGGCATGCAGGTTGGGGGCAAAAATTTCTGCATCCTCATAGATCGTTCGGTCCTGGATGATGGTTTTATCCGATTCGCGGATTTTCAGGAGATGCTTAAACCTCGAGTTCAGAAAAAAAATCTGAAGATTAAACGACCAGCGTTGCATATCGTTATAAAAATCATTAAGGTAGGGATTGTCATCCACATCTTCATAAAAGGGGATCCATCCGTAATGTTTGGCCAGAAGTTCGGTAAGGGTTGTTTTACCGGCTCCGATGTTTCCTGCAACAGCAATATGCATGATTTGTTTTTTCTTTCTAAAGTACAAAAATATTCCTTTTCCTGAAATGAACAGGCTTCAGCTTCCGATAAGTTTCAACAATTCATCGAGGTATCTCCGGTCGTTGGCCAGGCGGGGAATTTTATTCTGTCCTCCGATTTTCCCCCGGTTTTTCATCCAGGTATAAAACGTACCCCTGGGTGCGATCTGAAGATGTGGCTTCTCAAGGGTCAGATTCTTATGCCGTTTGGCTTCATAATCAGAGTTCAGGGTTTTTAAGGTATTGTCCAGGGCGGTGATAAAACGCTCGGGGTCTTCCGGATCCTTTTCGAATTCAATAATCCACTGATGGGCCCCTTTCTGGTCATCCCCCATAAAAATGGGGCCGGCCGTATATTCATGAACAATAGCACCCGTATGTTCACATGCCACTTTTACTGCCTGCTCGGCATTGTCAATAATCACCTCTTCCCCAAATGCATTGATAAAATGTTTCGTTCTCCCGGTGATTTTTATTTTATACGGGTATTTGGATGTGAACCGGATCGTATCTCCGATCCTGTATCTCCACAATCCACCGTTGGTTGAGATAACCAGGGCATAATTTTTATTGACTTCCACCTCCCTCAGGGAAAGGGTGGGGGGATTTTCCTTTTCGATCTCCTCCATGGGGATGAATTCATAATACACACCATAATCCAGCATCAGCAGCATATCATCACGGTGTGGATTGTCCTGGATCCCGAAAAATCCTTCCGAAGCATTGTAGGATTCCATATAATGCATCTGTGTAGAGGGGAACATTTTTCGGTACTGGTCGCGGTACGGACTGAAGTTTACGCCTCCATGGAAAAAAACTTCCATATTCGGCCATACTTCAAGGATATGCTTTTTGCCGGTAACTTCCAGGATCTTTTTAAAAAGCACCAGGTACCATGAGGGGACCCCTGCAAAGGAGGTGACATTTAAGGAAAGGGTGGCTTCAATAATTTTATCAATTTTTTCTTCAAATTCTTCGATCAGGGCAATTTCCACAGACGGGGTCCGGATGAAATCAGACCAGAGGGGTACATTCTCGATAAGAATAGCGGACAGGTCTCCGTAATACGATTTGTTATTAAAGTTGTTTACCCGGTGGCTTCCTCCCAGGGTGAGGGTTTTTCCTTTCATAACCCCCGATTCGGGATAATTCCTGATATAAAGGGCAAAGATATCTCTCGGTCCGCGAAGGTGACACTCCTCAAGCGATTCTTTGGTGATCGGAATAAATTTGCTTTTATCGCTGGTTGTTCCGGATGATTTGGCAAACCATTTTACTTCCCCGGGCCAGAGAAGGTCTTTTTCCCCTTTGCGCAATCGTTCGATGTAGGGTTTTATATCGTTGTAATCCT
This sequence comes from uncultured Mariniphaga sp., assembly GCA_964575025.1. GTDB lineage: Bacteria > Bacteroidota > Bacteroidia > Bacteroidales > Prolixibacteraceae > JABMQB01. Next base: position 8,760 of record CAZNPV010000045.1, on the reverse strand, counting down.
GCAGGGGAACCTGCTTTTTAAACGCTTCCTCCGAAGTGATCCCGTCATAGTTATTTTTTTCACCCCATTCGGTATGGACAGACCTGTTCAGCAATCTGAAAAGAACCTCCCGCTGGATATCCAGTGGATGCTGACGGTAGAGTTCAATCTGATAGATTCTTTTCGTATGAATCCAGTTTATTACAGAATTAAGTAAGGGCATACCCTGAATATTGGTGATACATACTTCAAATGTAGAAATAAATTAATTCTGAGGGTGCATAATAAAATAAATTCCTATTTTTAAAGTGCCAAGAAAAACTACCATTCTTCATGAATTATATTGATATTATCATCTTGATCCTCTTATTGCTGGCTGCTATCAGCGGGTATAGAAAGGGGTTGGTCGTGGAGCTGGCTTCTCTGGCTGCTCTTATCCTGGGTATCTGGGGGGCCTTTGAATTTTCGGATATCACCGCGGAATTTCTGGTTGAAAATTTCAACTGGCATTGGAAATATCTGAATATAGTCTCTTTTATACTTACATTTATTGTCATCGTTATCCTGGTGCATGTTGTTGGGAGTGTGGTCAATAAGATTGTTGAAACCGCTATGTTGGGTTTTCTGAACCGGCTGGCCGGTATTGTCTTCGGGATTCTTAAATCGGCCCTTGTATTGAGTGTGATCCTGGTTGTGTTTGACCGGATCGACCGCGATGTGAAGTTCATCCCGGAAGATACGAAAGCCGAATCAAAGCTGTATCAACCCCTGCGAAATTTTGTGCCTTCCCTATTTCCATTTATCGAAGAGTGGGTCGACGATATAAATAATGAAAACAGCGAAGAGAAAACCCCGGATCCAACCGTAGTTTAAAAGAATACAAGAATTTTACACAATATCCGTAGAGAAGGGGCATCTCTGCCGGACAACCGAATTTACTGAAAACCGGTAAACTCAAAATAAGAGGAGATAATTTTATATTTCCTAAGGATTCAATTTATATCTTTGCGAAAAATTTTTAATTCTATGAATTTTGTTGAAGACCTGCAATGGAGAGGTATGTTGCATGACCTAACACCCGGTACCGAAGAACAACTGGCAAAGGAAATGACCACAGCCTACATTGGTTTTGATCCTACTGCCGATTCGCTGCATGTGGGGAGTTTTGCACAGATCATGTTGTTAAAGCGGTTTCAGCTGGCAGGACATAAACCCCTTGCCCTGGTAGGGGGCGCTACCGGTATGATCGGTGATCCGTCGGGGAGATCACAGGAGCGAAATCTGCTTTATGAAGAGACCTTGAATGAAAACCTGGAAGGAATAAAAAAACAACTGGAAAAATTCCTCGATTTTGGTTCCGATGCGCCCAACAAAGCAGAGATGGTTAATAATTATGACTGGATGAAAGCATTCTCATTCCTTGAATTTATCAGGGATGTAGGCAAACATATCACAGTCAATTATATGATGGCCAAAGACTCTGTAAAAAAACGGTTAGGTTCTGATTCGAAGGATGGGATGTCGTTTACTGAGTTTACCTACCAGCTGGTGCAGGGGTACGATTTTTTGTGGCTATACACAAACAGGAACTGTAAACTTCAGATGGGCGGTTCCGATCAATGGGGAAACATCATTACCGGTAAAGAGTTGATCAGGCGGAAAACAGGTGGAGAGGCATTCGCACTGACCATCCCTTTAATTACCAAAGCCGATGGAAGCAAATTCGGTAAAACAGAACAGGGCAATGTGTGGCTCGACCCGGAAAGGACGACTCCCTATACCTTTTATCAATTCTGGCTGAATAGTTCCGACGAGGACGCTGAGAAATATATTAAAATATTTACCTTGCTCGGGAAGGAAGAAACCGATGCCTTGATTAACGCGCACAGAAAAGCTCCCCATGAAAGGATTCTCCAGAAAAAACTGGCCGAAGAGGTAACCGTCATGGTTCATTCTCATGAAGCCTATGAAATGGCTGTTGAGGCATCACAAATACTGTTTGGCAAAGGGACTGCTCAACAACTGAAAAAACTGGATGAAAAAACATTCCTGGCCGTTTTCGACGGGGTTCCGGTTTATACTGTTTCCAGGGCTTTGCTTGAACAGGAACCCAATGTAGTGGATTTTCTGTCTGACCATACAGCTATCTTTCCCTCAAAGGGGGAAATCAGGAGAACCATCAAAGGAAACGGCCTGAGTATAAACAAAGAAAAAATAAACAACCCGGAAGCAAAGATCTCATCCGGATTGCTGATCGGGAACAAATATATCCTTGTTCAGAAAGGAAAAAAGAACTATTTCCTGATATCTTTTACGTAAACCTGTTTTTTTGATTTCCGGGAATAATAAAATTCCGGCAACCTCGTTTTTCAATTGCGGCAAAACTTAATCAAACTGTATGAAAGATTTTTTTAACAATCAACGCATTCTGGATATAATCTGGAAGCGTAAATTCCACTTTATCGTTATTGGCCTTGTGGCTGTCATTCTTTCTGCCCTGTTTTCCGGCCCGTCCTTTATTACCCCCCGGTTTAAATCAACCGCACGTATCTATCCTACCCATAACATAGCTACATACAGCGATGAGTCGGAAACGGAACAGATGCTGGAGATCCTGAATTCCCGGGATATAAAACTGCGCATGTTTGATGCTTTCAACCTACCTGAAGTATATGGCATTGACCGGAACAGTCCCCATTTCCTTACGTATATGTTGGGTATTTACGACAAAAATGTAAACGCAGGCAAAACGGAGTTTGAAACAGTGGAAATCAAGGTGATCGATGAAGATCCGCAAAGGGCCAGTGACATGTGTGACTCCATCATTAGTTTCTATAACCGGAAAGTGGGATCGATGCATGCTGTGAAGTACATGGAGATTGAGAGATTAACCGATAAAAGATTGCAACAGAAATTTGCCGAACTGGATAGCCTGCAGCCCAAATACGAAATGTTCAGAGACCAGTACAAGCTGTTTGATTATGAAAAACAGGTGGAGGAAGTTACAGAAGCCTACATGAGATCTTTGTACAAAAACACTTCGGGCAGTGCCGAAAGCAGGCTTTTAAAAGAACAGTACGAGAATCTGGTTCATTACGGGACCGATGCTCTGATCACGGGACTCCGCTATCGGGATACACGGATGAAAATAGACTCCATGATTGAAACCAAGGTTATTGCCGTAGCCGAAGCAACGAAGGATATTACCTATTCACATATCGTTGAGAACCCGATCCCTGCGGATAAAAAGTCGTATCCCATCCGGTGGTTGATTGTGGCATTGTCCCTGATTTCAACTCTTTTTGCCGGCCTGGTATTTTTCCTGATTTTAGATTACCAAAAGCAAGGGTAGCTGATTGTTTAAGAAAGCATCCATACAAATCTTCCTCTTTTATGCAGCATCCATTCTTTTTATGTTGCTGAACCTCTATTATGTAGTAAAAAAGGATTCCCTGTTTATCAATGCCCTGCCCGTAGCTTTTTTCGTTGTTTTGCTGGCCATTTTTTCACTTGAAAAACTGATTTACCTGATTGTTTTCTTCACGCCGTTATCGTTGCCTCTGCGGTCGCTGATTCCCGGTTTATCGTTCGACATGTTTCTTCCCACTGAACCTTTGTTGTTTGGGGTATTGCTTGTTTTTATTCTGAAAATCATTTCTGAACGGGGCTTTGACCGGAAGATTCTCCGCCACCCGGTTACCATCGCCATATTTTTCAATCTGCTATGGATTCTGGTAACCTGCTTTACCAGCACCATGCCCTTGGTTTCATTTAAGTTTTTCCTTATGCGGTTATGGTTCCTGGCCGGATTCTATTTTATCGCCATCAAACTGTTTGAGAAAGGGGAAAACATAGAAAAGTATGTCTGGCTTTATGTGCTGCCCTTTGTTCTTGTGATCTTTTATTCTACGTATCGTCATCTTGGGTACGGGCTTTGGGACAAAGATGCGGCCCATTTTGTGGTGGAGCCTTTTTATAACGACCATACATCGTATGGAGCCTTAGCGGCTTTTTACATCCCTTTGTTATTGGGATTTTCCTTTTGCAGGGAAGGTCCCCGGTGGATAAAAATCGCTGCCAGGATAGCTGTGCTCATAGTGATCGGTGGATTGATTCTTTCTTACAGCCGGGCTGCATGGGTCAGTATGTTGGTGGCTTTTATTGTCTGGGGTATTATCAAATTGCGGATCCGTTTTCAGCCGCTTTTTATTGCCTTTCTAACCTTGCTGGCATTATTTTTTCTTTTTCAGACACAAATAGTTATGTCCCTTGAACGGAACAGCGACGAATCTTCGGCCAATATGCTGGAACACGTCTCATCCGTATCCAATATAACCACCGATGCATCCAATCTGGAACGGCTGAACCGTTGGAGTTGTGCGTTACGGATGTTTAAAGAAAAGCCGGTATTCGGGTATGGGCCGGGAACGTATATGTTTCAGTATGCTCCTTTCCAGCTGACCAAAGACCGTACGATCATCAGTACCAATGCCGCTGATGCGGGAAATGCCCACAGCGAGTACCTGGGCCCCCTGGCGGAATCAGGAGTTTTGGGAACCCTCTCGTTCCTCCTGATCCTCATCCTCGTTATCTATACAGCCATACATACCTATACAAGAACCCGGGATCAGCGATTGCGGATGATTGTCCTGGGAGCATTGGCAGGATTAATTACCTATTATATTCATGGAGTGATGAATAACTTCCTGGATACCGATAAAGCGTCCGTTCCGTTCTGGGGATTTACAGCAATGATTGTTGCAATTGATATATACACACGGAACCAACTTCCTGAAGACAAAAAAGCCGGGACAAATGCTCCGGCTTAAACTCCTGGGATCTTTATTAATTTCTCACCCGTTCGGAATAGGAACGGTCACGGGTATCGACTTTGATGATATCGTCCTGGTTGACAAACAAAGGAACCATCATCTCAGCACCGGTTTCCAGTGTTGCCGGCTTCAAAGCGGTTGAACTGGCTGTATTTCCTTTTTCTCCCGGAATGGTTTCGGTAACCTGAAGCTCCACGAAAGGCGGTAGTTCAGCAGTTAACGGAAACTCATTCTCAGCCTCGAAATTAATATCTATGATCTGCCCCTCTTTCATCAGATCGGCATTTTCTATCATGTTTTCATTTATGATTACCTGCTCAAAAGTCTCAGTATGCATAAAATTAAAACCCAGGTCATCCTTATAAAGATATTGATAGGGGCGGCGCTCAATTCGTACCGTATCGATTTTTACTCCCGACGTAAAGGTATTGTCGATGACCTTTCCTGTTTTTACATTTTTTAGTTTTGTGCGAACAAAAGCAGGCCCTTTGCCGGGTTTAACATGCTGAAACTGGACGATGGTAAATAACTGACCGTTCAGTTCAATGCATAAACCATTTCTGAAATCTGCGGTGGTTGCCATAACATACATTTATAAATTTCAGGGACAAAAATAATCAAATCCCTTAAAAAGAAACGCATTCATGGATATTTTATGCGCTTTGACTCAGATACTTCTCAAAGGAGGTTTGTATCATACTCCTTCAATACAGCCCGTAACGCTCCGACCCGCATATCAAATTCAAGCAACACAGGAATTTTGGTGTCTTTGGTGATATACAGTTTTATCCCGTCGGATCTTTTCAGCAGTTTTCCTTTTTTTACCTGTGGAGATAACACATAACATTCCAGTTCGCCCATAGGAGTGTCAATGACCTCAAAACCAAGAAATTTGATGTGAATATCGTTGATCTCATCGGCGTGCATGGTTGGGAGGGTAACCATTTCACCGTGATTGATTTTCTCGATATAATTCTGATGGGTGAAATAGAAGAATACCGTAATGATATCCACTACATTGGGGGGGGCATGTTTCCATCCTGAACGCTGGCTGTAAAGAGAATCAATGTCTCTGTGATAGGTAACCTCATTGTAATAACGGTATTTCCTCTCTTTTGCATTCCTGACAGAAACATAAGGCAACTGGGTTTCCGCGTCAACGGTAGATTCATAAATATCAAACACTTTGTACAGGGCATCGGCAAGACCGGTTGTCTTGACTTCCAGTTTGTAATGTATTGCTTTTTTCCCTTCATAGAGGGTATCTGAAATGTTGATTTTTGCTTCTCCCCCTTTAATGAAACCCAGTTTCAGATTGTAGACAATCTGCTCAGAACCTTTCCCAGCATAGGCCATCACCGGCACAATCAACATTATAAGTCCCAGGAGTTTATTCATGGTCGTTTTTATTATTCAGCACTTCTTTATAAGACAATCGGCACAGCTATTTGTTCTCCTTTTTTATTTCAGCACCTTGTTTTTCGGAATGACAGCGATAAAATCTTTCAGATAAAAAGGTTCAAAATAGGCGACATCTTCAAAATCTGTATTTTCAAATCTTTTTTCTGCCAGGCCCGCCATAAAGGCTGCGGAAGATTTTTCCGGGCCGGCATACTCTATATTTTTGTCTGTAAGGATCTTTCTGCATTTTGCAGCTCCGTTCCCCAAAAGAATAACCCTGTATTTTGAAATATATTGTTTAAAAGAATCTTCCTTAATGATTTTTGCAGAAATGGGTTCCAGACAATTCCCCTTATGATCAAACAGGGTATAATAGACTTCGTTTCTTCGGGCATCGATCATTGGACAAAGCAGGGTTTCCGGAGTTAATGAAACCTGATATTCCCCCGGATTCTTCAGGAGATGCCAGCCCAGGGCATCCAGGCTACTGATAGCTATCAGGGGTTTCCCGGAAGCATAACACAATCCTTTGGCTGCTGAAACACCGATCCTCAGACCGGTATAGGATCCGGGGCCCTTGCTTACGGCAAAAGCATCCACATCGGATGCCTTTATCCTGTTCCTGTGCATAATGGTTTCAACAAAAAAAGTTAAAAGTTCAGAATGATTCAGTCCTTCCTGATTTTCCTCGAGGTCAATCAGTTGTCCTTCACGGCTTAACGCCACAGAACATACTTCAGTTGATGATTCCAGTGAAAGAATTAATGCCATTTTTCCTTTCTTTGTTTGAAAATCTGTAATTTTATTCGTTTGCACAGACCTGAACGAGTCATAAATTTTTTAAAATATGAATAATCCGGGTTAAGATGCATAAATTGTAAATTTCGTTGCTTACAACCCTATAAAATATAGGGGCCAGCAAAATTACAAATAAATTGGGATGAACACAGCAAGATATCATATAACCTTCCTTCTTATTTTAACTGCATGTTCCCTGTTTGCAGGCAACGACCCGACAAAAAATGAAAACCCCGGGTGTGCCGGTAGATCCAATGAATTACATGCAGGAATAAAAGGATGTGAACCGGTTTTGGAAGGAATGGATGGAAGGCCTTCTGCTCTTCAGGTTGTTGGAAATGATTCAGCCGCTTATCTTATTAAGCCGGCCAATATCAATACTCCGGGCGCTGAACTGGGGACTTTCTTTTTCAGAGACGGAATTATTTTTTCATCCACATCATGGTCAGGAACCCTGAGAGATAAAAGATATTCACCCGATGAATTGCCTTCCCTGGATCTTTACTTTTCAAAAGAACTGGCACCGGCCCGTTTTTCAGAACCTGTGGCGTTTGCCCCAACCCTGAAAACCCGTTTTAACGACGGTCCGGTTACCTGGGATCCTTTGGAGAACCTGTTGTACATTACCCGGTATGTTCCTCAGGGAGCAAACCGCAGGTACGACCAGTCAAACCTGCATCTTCAGGTTGTTGTTGCAGAAGAAAGAGGGGAGGAATGGGTGTTCCGGGAAGATTTTTTTCTGAACGGCCCGGATGTGTCCATAGCCCATCCTTCGGTATCCCCTGACGGACAACTGATCTTTTTTGCCAGCGATATGCCGGAAGGGTACGGCGGTTATGATATCTATTTCTGCTTTAAAAAAGACAATAACACATGGAGTGAACCCTATAATATCGGCCCGTTTGTTAATTCTGAAGGCGATGAACTTTTTCCGTTTGCTGACTCACGGGGATTTCTTTACTTTTCATCGGATGGACATCCGGGACTGGGGGGTCAGGATATTTTTCTGGCTACCGCCGAAACAGGAGTGTACAACACCATTAAAAACCTCGGCAAACCTGTAAACAGCCCTAACGATGACGTAGCCCTGGTACTGGCTCCCAACTCAGAACGGGGATACTTTTCGTCAAACAGAGAAACAAGCAGGGGATATTATGATATCTATTCTGTGGTTTTTAACCGTGTTCAGGTAACCCTGAGAGGAATTATAAAAGACCTGAACCATAAATCCGTCCTGGCAGATACAAACGTGAAAATACTGGATGCCGAAGGAAAAACAGTCAGAGAATCAACAACCGGAACCGACGGTTCTTTTTCTTTCGTTGTCAATAAAACCGTATGTATCCGGATATTGATTGAGAAGCAGGGATATGAACCTTTGCTTAAACCTTTGAACCTGCAATTCCTTCAGTCTGATGAGGAGATGGTCCTTGAAGTATTTATACGAAAAGAATAAGGCCCCAACCCATGGGGACTCCCTGTTTATCCCTTCAGACTGATCATCATGACGTTATCCTCCTCAAAATGGTATATTTTCCCTTCTCTGGCCAGCCAGCCAACTGCCATGTAAAAGTTTGGACTTGTAAGTTTTGCCTTTTTCATTACTCCCTTAACAGGTTGTTCTCCCTCTTCATTGAGGATGTTCCAGATTTTTCCGGCATTTGAGCCAATTTCATTTGTGATCATATAATTTTAATTTCAAATGCATTGTTGTAATTTGCATGAACAATGGATAAAATACTATTACGTT
>CAZNPV010000044.1:0-31114 GCA_964575025.1 uncultured Mariniphaga sp. | reverse complement strand
GGAGACAGAAGACCGAAGTCCGGAGACCGGAGACGGAAGTCCGGAGACCGGAGACGGAAGTCCGGAGACGGAAGACGGAAGTCCGGAGACCGGAGACAGCAGTAAAGAATACTTCGGTCTTCTGATGAAAAGGTTTATAAAATAACTAAAGTTTCGCAGTTGTTTTATTCATCTTATTCTGATAATATTATACGATTGATACTTTTTTAAGGTGTTCAAAATCTGATAACTACAGTCTCCATTTCTACTAAATTTTTTGTGAATTTTAGTGAATTCGTGTTTTTGTGGCATTAAAATATTTGCCAACAAAGTACAAAAACACGAAATAACACAAAAGGTAAAAAATTAAACAACACAAATTCAATACATTATCAAAATACGATTGAACTGCGAAACTTTAGTAAATTATTGTATTGATTTTCAAAATCTTATGGATTAAATGTAATCCCTCTACGGATTTGCCTTGGGGTAGTTTATTGAACAAACAATAGCGTTATTTGTCTTTTATTATAAAATAATTTATAAAATGAAAAACAATGAATAAGATAGGAAAGGTAACCGGTACAATTGGTTTAATTGCCGGGATCATTTTACCTGCACTGGCAGGCAATTATGAAATTGATATCAACGAAAGCACCCTTACATGGGCTGGGAAAAAAATTACCGGCAGACATTATGGGAATATTCGTTTCGAAAAGGGAAATTTTGAGGTTGTCAACAACCGGATTACGCAAGGGAATTTTAAGGTAAACATGCACTCCATAGTTTGTACAGATCTTGAAAATGAAACATTGAATAAAAAACTGGTGGACCACCTGAATTCGGCCGATTTCTTCTCAACAGAACAACACCCTGTATCCACGCTGGTTTTAATTGATTCGAAACACCTTGGCGGAGACAAATACCTGTTTAACACCGAACTCACAATTAAAGGTATTACCCGTCCTTTATCGTTTGAAGCGGATGTTGAAATGAAGGACGAAACAGTTGCAGTTTCGGGAATACTGCGAGTAGACAGAACACGGTATGATATTAAGTACGGGTCGGGTAAATTCTTTAAGAGTCTGGGAGATAACATGATTGATGATTTTTTCATCCTGAATTTTAACATTGTTGCCAATAAATCGGGAGAAGGTATTTCCGTGCATGAATAGGATTATGGGTGATTAGTGTATTAATACACTGGTTTGTAAAGATTATTTCTTTTTTTCTTTTACCCCACATTGTTTATCTTTATATTCCTGGAATACCAATTCACGGAGTATGCAGTCAATTTAAACCCCTTAAAGCTCTGTCTCTGGGTAGTTTATTGGTAAAACCGTTGTGGTAAAATAAGTGGCTCATAAAATGATTTAATCATGAAACGAACGAATGTAATTTTTGGGATTATCCTTTCCTGGGGATTCGTGTTTATTTCCTGTGGCACGAAATACCAACCATCGGATTTTCAACGTGAAACATCTTTCAATGCAGGATGGAAGTTTCTTAAAGGGGATCCGCAGAATGCACAAACAATGGATTTTGATGATTCCACCTGGCGGGAACTGATCCTTCCCCATGACTGGAGTATAGAAGACCTGCCTGAAAAGGAGGGGATCGTGCAGATCGGTCCCTTTTCTGAAGAGAGCGAAGGAGGTGCTGCTACAGGCCATGTGGTTGGCGGTGTGGGCTGGTACCGGAAACATTTTAAACTCGATGAAACCAGCCAGGGGAAACAGATTTCCATTCTTTTCGACGGGGTATATATGAATGCCGATGTGTGGCTTAACGAACACCACCTCGGGAAACATCCCTATGGGTATACGGCTTTTTCTTTGGAGCTGACCCCCTTCCTGAATCCGGAAGGAGAGGATAATATTCTGGCTGTTAGGGTAAATAATGCGGGCAGGAACTCACGGTGGTACAGCGGATCGGGAATTTATCGGAATGTGAAGCTAATAAAAACCAATCCGGTGGCAGTAGCTTTGTGGGGGAATTTTATCACCACACCGCAGATTTCAGAAGAAAAAGCCCGGGTTCGGGCAGAAACCCGGATCATCAATCACCTGGATGAAAACCCTGAATTGGAAACCGTTTTTTCTGTATACGATCCACACGGGAAATTAGCCGGGAAGACCAAACGGACAATTCACCTGGATCACGGCGAAAAAATCGTCAGCCATGAGATGGAAGTATCAGATCCTGAGTTATGGTCTCCTGCTTCACCTGCTTTATATACTGCTGTTTTGGATATTAAAAAAGAAGGAAAACGGATGGACCGGGTGTCCATCCCATTTGGGATCAGAAGCATTGAGTTTTCCCCGGAGGACGGATTTCTTTTAAATGGTGAAAAGATTTTATTAAAAGGAGGGTGCCTGCACCACGATAACGGACCCCTGGGGGCTGCAGCTTTTAAGACGGCTGAGTACCGCCGGGTACAAACCATGAAGGAGAACGGGTTTAATGCCATTCGTACAGCACATAATCCTCCTTCTGAGTGGTTTCTGGATGCCTGTGACGAACTGGGGATGCTGGTTATGGACGAATCATTTGACCACTGGCAGCGGCCTAAGAATCCGGAAGATTACCATCGTTTTTTTGATGAATGGTGGGAAAAGGATATGGAATCGATGGTATTGCGTGATCGTAACCATCCGTCCATTATTATATGGAGCATCGGTAACGAAATTAATGAACGGGCTGATTCCTCCGGACTGGCGATTGCCCGGAGGTTGAAAGAAAAAGTATATCAACTGGACGGAACCCGCCCGGTTACCCAGGCGATTTGCGAATTCTGGGACCACGCCGGGAGACCCTGGGATGAAACAGCACCTGCTTTTGAACAGATGGATATTCACGGATACAATTACCAGTGGGCACGATACGAAGAGGACCTGGAAAAATATCCTGACCGGATTATTATTGGCACAGAGTCAGTGGCTAAGCAGGCTTTTGAAAACTGGCAACAGGTGGAAAAATTTTCAAATGTAATAGGCGATTTTGTATGGACCGGCATGGACTACCTCGGTGAATCGGGCATAGGTAACTCACGCCTTGATAATGTGGAATGGGGCTTCCTTCCTCCCTGGCCCTGGTTTAATGCCTATTGCGGTGATATCAGCATCCTGGGCTATAAAAAACCGCAAATGGTTTACCGCGATGTGGTTTGGCGTAACAGCAAACTGGAGATGCTGGTGCATGCCCCCATTCCGGAAGGACGAAAGGAAATAGTAAGCTTCTGGGGCTGGCCCGATGAACGGAAATCATGGAACTGGAAAGGAAACGAAGGAAAACCGTTGCAGATATCTGTCTATACCAGAGCACCCAATGTACGGCTTGAGTTAAATGGCAAGGTGGTAGGGGAAAAAGTGGTTTCAGAGGAAACAGGGCTTATGGCTTCTTTTGAAGTTCCGTATCAACCCGGTGAACTGGTGGCTGTAGCCTGGGTAAATGGAGAGGAAATTGCCCGCCAGGTGCTGCAAACCACAGGTAACCCTTCTGTGTTAAAAATAACGCCGGAAAAAGATCCGATTAAGGCAAGTACAGATTGCCTTGCGTATTTTAATGTTGAAGTGCTGGATGAAAATGGTTTATTGATTCCAAATGCTGAAATACCAGTTGAATTCGAAATTTCAGGAGGGTACAACCTTCAGGCAGTAGCAAACGGAAACCCGCAGGACATGAAGAGCTTTCAGTCGCCCCAGGTAAAAACCTTCCGGGGTCGCTGCCAGTTGATTGTAAGGTCTTCAGAAAAAGAGGGGGAAATAAAAGTGACAGCCAAATCAGAAGGACTGGAAACAGGTGTGGCAGTGGTACAGGTAAAATAGGCTTGTTATCTGTCTGCTAAAGCATGCTGAAATATACATAAAAGCTCTATTTTTGTTATGATGTCAAATCAAACCGGGATGAAAACAAGGAGTCATTTAGCAATCGCTTTTTTTATTTTAATTTCGATGAATTCATGCATACAAAAGGACACAGTTGACCTGATCGTAAAAAACGGAATCATATATACTGTAGATGCCGGTTTTTCTGTTGCGGAGAGTTTTGCCGTTAAAGACGGGAAAATTATAGCGGTTGGTTCCGGTACGGAAATTTCAGGCAGGTACCGTTCGGATCATGTAATCGATATTTCGGGGAAGTTTGTGTATCCCGGATTTCACGATGCTCACTGCCATTTTTGCGGATACGGAGCGAATTTAATGCAATATGCCGATCTGGTTGGGACGACCAGCCCGGAGGAAATAGTTGGTATTTTGCAGGAACACCATCAAAAATCTGGAGGTGAATGGCTGCTGGGACGTGGCTGGGATCAGAACGACTGGCCGGAGAAACGGTTTCCCGACAAATCGGAACTGGATGAATTATTCCCCGATGTGCCGGTTTACCTCATCCGTATCGACGGGCATGCCGGCTGGTGTAACTCCAAAGCCCTGGAAATTGCAGGGATTACAGCATCTTCTGAAATTAGGGGAGGCGAGGTGGAGGTTGAGAACGGTGAGCCTACTGGTATCCTGATCGACCGGGCTGCAAGCCTGGTGATGAGGCATATTCCGGGAATTACTCAGGAACAGAGGGAAAAAGGGTTGCTCGAAGCCCAGAAGAACTGTTTTGCCGTGGGGCTTACCTCCGTAACCGATTGCGGCCTACCCAGGGAAACCATCCTTTTGTTGGACCGCATGCAGACAAACGGGGAAATTAAAATACGCATCAACGCGATGCTTAGTCCCACAGAAGAGAACCTCGAATACATTGTCAACAAAGGAATCTATAAAACAGAGCGGTTGACTGTAAATACGATCAAGCTTTTTGCCGACGGCGCCCTGGGTTCACGGGGTGCCCTGATGCTGGAAGATTATTCCGACGACCCCGGAAATAAAGGCTTGCAGATGGAAAGCCAGGAATACTACGATACGATGTGCCAACTGGCTTATGATCATCATTTCGCTGTGGCAACCCATGCCATTGGCGATGGAGGAAACCGTCTGATGCTCGACACCTATGCAAAATTCCTGAAAGGGGAAAACGACAGGCGATGGCGGATTGAGCATGCGCAGGTCATTCACCCCGGCGATTTTGAAAAATTCAGAAAATATTCCATTGTCCCTTCTATTCAGGCAACACATTGTACCTCCGATATGTACTGGGCAGAAGAGCGGCTGGGCCCCGAAAGACTCAAAGGGGCGTATGCCTACTCGACATTGCTCAATCAGTTGGGTTGGCTTCCTAACGGCACTGACTTCCCGGTGGAAAGCATCAACCCGCTTTTAACCTTCTATGCCTCGGTTTTCCGGATCGATGCCGAAGGATGGCCTCAAGGGGGCTATCTGCCTGACGAAGGCCTGACCCGTGAACAGGCTCTTCGTTCCATGACTATCTGGGCGGCAAAAGCCTCCTTTGAAGAAAACGAAAAAGGAAGCCTCGAAACAGGCAAATATGCCGATTTTGTGATTCTCGATACCGACCTGATGAAGGCTTCCCCTCCGGAAGTTCTGAAGGCGAAAATTGCCGGCACCTGGGTGGGGGGCAAAAAGGTGTTTTAGCGGTTATCTGATCTTAAAGTACGATTCTTTTAGAGATAGGGTCGGGAATATCAATTTGGCTCCCCTTTGCTTCAATAACTTTTTTACGCAACCTTTTCGGGTATCTGTCCATCATAATTTATAAAGCAGAATGTATGAAAAAATGTGTATTTGTATGCGCAATTGCAATTTTTCTGATTTCCTGTGATGAAACCGGCGATTTGCCTACCCGGACAGCCCCCGGTTTTGGAATTACCGAACGGTTATTTTCTGAAAGAGCCGTTTCGTGTATCGATTTTGATCCCGACGGAACAGCCTGGATTGGTTCCGGGAAAGACCTGATAGCCTATAAGAACGGTCATACGGATATACATCCTATAGGGTACACGATCCTGGATGTTTCAGTAGGATATGATGGTACCATATGGGTAGCGACCAAGGAAAACGGACTGGCTGGGTATACGAACAGCCAGATTGCTTTTTATACGGTTGAAAATTCGGGTCTTCCGCGCAATACGATCCTGGATGTGGAAGCAGCCCCCGACGGTACCGTCTGGTTCAGCAGCTCGGCACACCAATTGGGAGGGTTGATGCAATTCGACGGACAGCATTTTGAGCTGTACACGCCGGAAAATTCTATCCTGAATCAAAATCTGGTTTTGGGATTGAAAGTGAATGAGCATAACGATCTGTTTTGTTTTACGGAAGGAACGGTGGGCAGTGCAAAAATTTTTCACAGGGATAACAGGGGAAACTGGAGCGCTATAGAGGAGAGCTTCTACTGGATCGCCTCCATGGATCTGACCTCAAAATCGGAACCGGTGGTCCTGACTGACCATTCCCTTTCGTCGTGTGGGACATGCTATACAGATCACGTGGCGATTTATAAAAAAGGGGAGTGGAAGACAATCGACATCGAATTTTTACCCAATCTTTTATCTCCCCTGCTGGTTGATCAAAGGGATTATATCTGGACCCAGGGGTGGATGCTTTCCGGTCCAACCCGTCCAATCTGTGTGTATAATGGAGAGGAATGGTTCTATTCCGGGGAAAGTGAATGGGACGGTGTTCACGTATACAGCCTGGCTGCCGACCCGGAAAACAACATCTGGCTGTGTACGAACCAGGGAATATTTATTTTAAACCAATAAAAAAAATAAAACAAAACATTCCGGAATGGTCCGTTAATGCTTTACTTCCCTGGGTTCTACGTGGATGGTCGATTCAATGTGCAGTTTTTCCCTGATTTCGTTTTCGATTTCTGTGGCTATGCGGTGGCCGGTTTCAATGTTTTGGTTTTTGTCCAGCTTAATATGAAAAGTTAATTCTTTGTGTTTTCCGTAGTGGTGGATGTGGAAATGATGCGGGATGAGGTCAGGCCAGGGATGTTTTTCCACAATATGTATGATTTTTTTGATCAGCTCATCGGATGGTTTTTCTCCCAGAAGTTTGCTGATGGAGTCTTTAATGATTTTGTAAACGGCATATAACAACATCAGTGAAATCAGGATTCCGAGGGCTGAATCGATCCACCAGAAATAATTTTTAAGGAAAATTCCTGCCAGAACAACAACCGAGGAGAGGGCATCGGTACGGTGGTGCCACCCATCGGCATACACTGAAGTGTTTTCAGTTTTTCTGCCGATATAAAAGGCATACTGAGCAAGGCCTTCCTTCAAGAGGATGGATGCAATGGTTACTGCTATGGCAATGGTTCCGAAGTTGGCCGATTCATGGGTATGGAGACGTTGGATCGCTTCGCGCATAAAATCATAGGCAATAATTGCCAGCAGGAAACCGATAAAAAAAGAAGCAATCTGCTCCCAGCGCCCGTGCCCGAAGGGGTGTTTTTTATCAGGGTTCCTGGATGAGAGCTTGATCCCGGCTATGACGATCAGAGAACTTAAGGAATCGGATAACGTATGCCAGGCATCTGCAGTAAGAGCAATGGAACCGGAAACAATCCCTGCCCAGTATTTTAACCCAAAAAGAAGGGTATTGACCACAATGGAAACAATGCCTTCCTGATATCCCAGTTTATTTCTGTTTGTATCCATTTTAAAAATATCTATTTATTTTTTGGCAGTAAGCAAGATATGCCTCGCCATACATTTTTTTCATGAATTTTTCTTCGTTCAGAATGTGAAAATGAATCCCGAAAATAGCCATGATAGCCAGTCCGGAAAAAAACCAACTGGTATAAATAAAGGCCGTTCCTGTAAAATACAGAATGATGAAAATAAATACCGGATTGCGCGTTACAGAGAAAATTCCTGATGTCACTAATTTTCCCGGATTTTCTGTATCCAGGCCTATTCTCCATGACGGGCCCAGAGCGATCAACGCCAGTATAAACAGAACGAAACCAATGAAAATCAATACGGTACCCATATATTTCAAAACAATAGAAATATAAAAAGGTTCTGATAAAAAAGCCGGTATAGGTGAGAAGGATATTCCGGCTGCGTTTTTAATAATTTCATACATCCAGAGCAGAAGAACCGCAATAAAAACAGATTCCATTGCCACTCTCAGGCTGCTTTTGTCTTTTTTGCTCACAAAGATTCGTACTCCCTTGGAATATAACCGTATAGAATCCCCGATAAACAGGATCAGGAAAAGGATAAGTACAGAAAGCTGAAAAATATCAAAAAAATCCATGTTTTTTATATACGGTTTTTGATTGCTTTGTTCAATTTTTGCACCCGTTTCTTTACCGGCACAGTGGCCGAAGATTTGGTTATACTCAACCTACCGTTGCTCATTTGTTGGCTATGCTCAGCACCGACAGGTACAGCAGTTTGGCAGCATCTTCCATAATTTCCGGAGTAAGCGCTTCGATATTATCCATTGGCTGGTGGTAATAAACGGGTTTTACGCTGCCGGAGGTCCATAGGCTGAATGTGGGATACCCGGCATTTTCGAAGTGAGAGGCATCGGAACGCGGCCTCCCGTAGTTGATCCGTTGTTCCGAGGAACGCATGTTCCGGTGCAGCCATGTATCGTTTACTTCGGTAAAATGTTGATATAAACCGGGATAGCTTAATCCGTTGGCCAGGTAAAAACCAGTGCCGTTCCCCACCATATCGAGATTAACCATACAAATGGTTTTTTCAACCGGAAACAAGGGATTTTTCACATAATATTCACTTCCGTACAATCCACATTCTTCGCCACCAAAAAGGATAAAAAGGACCGATCGTTTGGGTTGAATTTCTGATTCACTCAATGCTTTAGCTGCTCCCATGATATCGGCAACCCCGGAGGCATTATCCAGCGCACCGGGAAACAATTCCCCCAAATATCCCTGCCCGTCGAGATGGCCTCCCAGGATGATCACTTCCTCTTTCAATTCCGGATCAGAACCTTCAATCATTCCCACTACATTGCACGCTTTGGTATCAGGAAAATGTTGGGTTTCAGCAGAAATTGTGGCTGACTGCCCCAGCCCGAAAGAGTTGGGCAGGAATTCGCTTGTCAGCGATTTTTTATGTTCTGCATAGTTCTTATCCGAAACAGCAAAAATAAGCTCCGCCACCGGAACATCAATATGGGCATAAATAAAATCGTTGAGGTATGAAGTGTTGGGATTGGCCACCTTGCTCACATACAGCAGCCCGGCAGCCCCGTGGTTTCTGGCATTTTCGAATTTATACCGGTGGTAGGCATAGGGAGTCCATTTTGCCAACAGGGAATCATTTTTTGTATAGGGTAATCCGGTCTCCATTACCACAATCTTTCCTTTTGCATCGATTCCGGCATAATCATCCCAACCCAGTTCCGGAGCTGAAATACCAAAACCTACGTAAACCAGGTCTCCAGTAATTTCTCCTGAAGCGGAATTGGAGCCCGGGTAAAATTCTTCCGGAAAGATCAGTTCTTTCGTGATCCCGGAACCCTTTTTGCCGTGCCAGATTACCTTTCCGGTGGAAAAAACCCGGGTATAGGGATTGTCGAAATACTGGAAGTAGCTTCCCTGGTTGGCCGGTTTGATCCCCCACTCCCTGAATTTTCCGGCAACCCACCGGGCTGCCTCAAGGTATTCAGGAGATCCGGAAAGACGCCCCATGTATGGGGACGAACTCAGCTCAGCGGCATAATCCAACAGGTCATGGCTGGAAATTGAGTGAAAAGATCGCTGAATTTTTTCCTGTGAAAGATCCTGTGAATAGCTTTCACAAGAAAAAAGAAAAACAATCAGAAAGAGATAAATATGTTTCATTATTTAAATTTTAGGTTGAAACCCTGCAATTTCATTGCAGCTACTTTATTTTCTATAAGCCTTACTATTTCAAAAGACTGAAGACGGAAGTCAGAAGAAAGAAACATTTCGGACTTTAGACTAAAAGGTTTATAGGTTATTGTATTATTTCTCATAATCCTATGGATTAAATAGACCCCCCCTTTTTTGATTGTGGTTTCTTTATTTGTAATTGGATAAAATTATTATTGAGCAAGAATTCCGTCTTTTTTTAGAGAGATCAAATCCTTCGCTTTTTCTGCATTGAGGAAAACCGCCTTATTGATCTACCGGAAAAGGCGGATGTTCCGGAAATTTATACGGATTTTCCCTGATTTTCTGAAGCAGGATTTCAACTCCTTTCATCAGTTGCGTATCGGTTCCTTTTGATAAATCCAGTGCATTTTGTTCAATGATGATATCTGGTTCTACGCCTTCATTTTCCACCACCCAGTTTCCTTTTTCATTATAGATCCGGTAATCGGGAGCGGTGAGTCCGCTTCCGTCGAGTAATTCCAGAAACATAGACACGCCAACCAGACCGCCCCACGTGCGGGTTCCTATGATGGGCCCCATGTTGTTCCACCGGAATTCATAGGGCAGCAGGTCGCCACCGGAGCCGGCATACCGGTTGGTAAGGCAGACCATGTGGGATGTTACCGAAAGCAAAGGGATCGGTTGGTCGGCTGAATAGCGGCGGGTCCAGAAAGCGTGGGGTTTTTTCAGCAAACGCTGAAGGAAGATTTCCGGGTCCAGGCCCCCTCCGTTGAAACGGCCGTCGATGATCAATCCCTGTTTTTTTGTCTGGGAATAGAAATATTTCGGGAAATCGATGGCCGAGCTTTCATAGGTGTCCGGGAAATAAATATACCCGATTTGTCCGTCTGACGCTTCATCAACCGCTTTGCGGTTCGATTCCAGCCAGTCCATATAACGCAATGTGGATTCCCCAGAAAGGGGGGTAACCATGATTTCTTGTGCTCCTTCAGTCGTAGGTGTATCGTTCACCAGGAGCATCGTCTGTTTCCCTGCCAGATCGATGAAATAACGGTATATATTTTTATCCGTTGTTACGGGAGTACCATTTACGGCCAAAAGGTAATCCCCTTCACTGACGGTGATTCCTGGTTTAGCCAAAGGAGCATAAATTTTCCGGGACCAGTCGTTTTCGCGGTATATTTTTTTGAAACGGTACCGTTTTTCTGCGCGGTCTGTTTCCCAGTCGACTCCCAGCATGCCGATATTGATAGCTTCCCCATTCCGGGTACCTCTTCCACCGAAAACATAGGTGTGGGATGTATTCAATTCACCGATAAGCTCGCCGATAATGTATTCAAGGTCCTGCCGGCAGGTTGCTTTTTTCACGAGCTTTCCGTATTTCGTTTTCATGGCATTCCAGTTGATACCGTGCATGGTTTTTTCGTAATAGAAATCGCGTTCCATTCTCCATGCTTCATTGAAAACGGCCTGCCATTCTGTTACGGGATCGATGTTCATTTTCAATCCCGACAGCCCGATTGGATTCCCCTTGCTGTTTTCTTCTGCTGAAGAGATAATCCCTGGCTTTCCGTTTTGTAAATAGATGATGGAAGAGCCATCGGCAGACATTTTATACCCGCTGATGTGTTGAATCACTGTTTTTTCTTCCCGGCTGTCGAAGCAATAGGCATAAAGGGTACGCGGACCTGCACTGCGGTAATCCATTTTGTTGAAATCACCATTCTCTTTGTTGAGATAGAAGAGGTGGGTATCGTTTACTGCCAGGTTTCGGTAGTTTCCGGGAGCAAGAGGCAGGACTTCACACCGTTCTGCCAATCCGTCAAAGTCAATCCGGAAAGGGGTCTCTTCAGGTTGCGGTTTTTCACGTTCCGAGTCATTGCTGAACGGAAGAAGGGAAGGTCCGTCTTTTCGGAGGGTCACCGATACGACTACGGCAATGTCTTTGTACACCATTTCCCACTCCATATCGCAGAAGGTCGGATTGAAACTCCGGTTTGAAATGAACAGAAGGTGTTTGCCGTCTTTGGTAAAAACCGGATTAAAATCGTAATAGAGGCCATTGCTTGCCGGAACAATGTTCCCGGTTTCCAGCGAATAGATGTATACCTGATAGACCCGGTCTTTGTTCATTCTTGAATAAGCCAGGAATTTGCTGTCCGGCGACCAGGCAAAATCGGAGATGGGTTTGTTGTCCAGGGAGATATCCACATTTTCATAGTGTGCCTGATCGACTTCGGTTATTTCTTTTGTTTCAACATCGAGGATGTAACAGCGTAGGGTCTGATCGGCAAAGGCAATTTTTTTGCTGTCGGGAGACCAACGCAGGGTATGCCGGTATCCATCGGTATGGGTGGTTAGTTTGACTGTTTCGTTTCCTTCTTCCGGTGAACAGAGGTATATTTCGTACTCACCGTTTTGATCCGACAGGAAAGCGATGGAGGACCCATCGGGAGACCATACCGCATCTTTCTCACGGGATCCGCACTTTCGGGTGAGGTTGTAGGTGACCCCTTCGTTTCGTGGCAGGGAGAATACTTCTCCGCGGGCCACAACCAGGGCTCTTTTCCCGGAAGGTGAAAGGTCAAATCCCTGGATCCGGTTGCTCACATCGGCCAGGTAAGGACGCGTTTCAGGGGCATCGGGGTGAAGGGTGATTTCCACTTTCCGCGTTTCTTTTGTTTTGGGTTCCAGCAACCAGATATCCCCACCCTGTTCATAGACGATTTTTCCGCTGCCTGCTGAGGGACGGCGGACATCGAAAACCGTATGTTGGGTAATCTGGGTAATCTGTTTGGTTTGTGTGTGGTAGCTGTAAATATTCAGCATCCGGTCGCGGTCGGAACTGAAAAAGATCTCGTTTCCGACCCACATGGGCATCCGGTCGGTACCCCGGAAGCTGGTGATGTTCTCTTCTGTGTTTGTTGCAAAGTCGTACAGATAGATCTCCTGTGCTTTTCCACCGGTATATCTTTTCCAGGTACGGTTCTCACGGGATACCTTGTTATAGGCAATCTTTTTCCCATCGGGAGAAAAACTTCCCCGTGAGGCATCATACAGAATAAGCTCTTCCAGTCCGGTTCCGTCAGGTGCGATGAGGAATAATTTGGTATATCGGGTGGTGCTGTTTCTTCCGGAAGAAAAAAGAATCTTGTTTTTCATCGGATGCCAGCCTACCACTTCATCGGCTCCCGGATGATAGGTAAGACGCCGGATATCTCCCCCTTTGCTGTTCATAACATAGACATCCGTATTGCCATCGTATTCACCCGTGAAAGCAATAAGATTCCCGTCAGGAGAAAATTTCGGGAACCGTTCACTGCCGTCATGAAGCGTCAGACGCACAGCATCCCCTCCTTTGGCAGATACCGACCAGATATCTTCACCTGATACAAAAACAATGGTATTCCCATGAATGTCAGGAAATCGTTTTAATTGTCCGGCAGTTAGAAACTGACACGGAAGGAAGGTTAACAAGAAGAGGAACGTTAACAAATGCAGCAGATTTTTCATTATGTTTCGGTTTTGTATGGATGACTAAAAAATATCTTCAGATGCTATCCGCTTAGGAACCGTTAAATTTATTAATTTGAACGGTTTATTGAAAGGATATTAGCCTATAAAAAAGCGAAAAGAGAAGTTGAACGGTACAACCTGCGTTGATATGAAATGCATTTGATTCTGTTTCGCTGTTTTTTGTGGGTTCATTTTTTGGCTTCCTGTGCACCCTCGGAGGCCTGTCTTTGAACTGCATACTATATCGTAGACCTGTTGACAGTGGATAGGGAATGTTTTAATCAAAACAATTCACCGATCCAGATGCCACGGGGATAGTCAACTTTGAGGATTTGCTTTATTTACCGAAAAATTACGGATTTTGTTTTAGAATTTTTTCCCTGATAACCTGTTCCCCGCTGATCATTTCCAGCAGATACACTCCCGGAGCAAGGGATGAAACATCCAGGTTTCTGGTGTCTTTCCGGGATATCAATTTTTTGCCGTTAAGGTTGTAAAGCGAAACAGTTACCGGTTCCCCTGATTCAATGAAGAGCATGTCGGTTACCGGATTCGGGTAAAACCCTACAGCGTGCAGTTTTGCTTCATCGATTCCTGTTGCATCGGAGACAACCATAAAGGCGCTTTGGATTTGGGTATCGCTTCCGTAGATGTTTTGTGTGGTTAAGCTCACCTCGTATATGCCGGGTGTATGGTAGGTGATCACCGGATTTTGTTGGGTGGAGGAGGAAGGAGTACCTCCCTCAAAGGACCATAACCAGGAAGTTGGTGTGTTTACGGAGAGGTCGAAATAGCGTACTTCCAGCGGTGCTTTTCCGGATTTGTAATCGGCCGTGAAACGGGAAACCGGTTGGAGTCCAAGAGGCCGTGATCCGGTGGCATAATATACAGGCCATTGGGCATTATTGATAAGTACGGATGCCGATCCTGAGGGGGTTATTTTATCCTCAGCAAGTCCGATAACCGCAGCAATTTTTTCGTTGCGGGTATTTAAGGCTGAAAACGCAAGCTGGTCGTCTTTTTTTGAAAAGGAGGGGTAGCCCAGGATCACATTCTGGTAAAGGGTATTTGTTTCACCGCTGTTCAGGTTGGCACCGATAATTGCATATTCTTCTTTTTCATGGTGGATATAGTCAAAGGCAACAATGTAAGGGGAATTTTTTGAAAACACCGGGTTGCCGATACTGATATTCTCGGGTAACGATTCAAAGAGTTTTGAGATCGTCCCGTTTCCGAAATTCTGCGTCTGGTTATTCCAGACTTTAATAAATCCGATATCCCAATAATAGATTGGTTCAGAAGTGCTTGAATTCAGGATATTGATGGCATCGTACATGAGGTATTCCCCGGTGTGGTCGAATTCAATGATGTCGCCATACAGTACTCCCCCGGCAATGGAGTTGTCATTGCTGGTCGTCGGATTGTAAAGAATAAACTTGCCCCATTGGGCTGAGTTGAAATCGTATACATAAATGGCGGTATCGATTTCTGTGGAGATCCCGGCCAGCCGCATTCCGTCTTTTGAGATGGCTGCATTGTCCCAGAATGCTTCATCGGAAATGATCCATTCCTCGTTTGTGGTGAGATCAATGCCTCTGATTTTGTGATCTTTGGAAACAAAGACCGCAAAAGATCCATCATCCGTAACAGAGACTTTTCCTTTCATATCGGTGGTTGTTAAGCCGACAAAATTTGTTCCTGAGGTGGAGCATTTGTAGAGGGTATACGGATCGCCTTCATTGGTATCGTAACTGAGGATATAATCCTGGCCGGGATTCTCTTCGTAATCGCGGGTATATTCCACCTGTTGTTCTTGATAAATACCCACTGCATCGAAGGATTCGGCAGCTTTTACTGCTTCGGGGGAGGTATTTCCGAAAAGATCATTTGCTGCCTGGATCACGGCAATCCGCAGGTCCAGATACTGGGATGTTTTGTTCAGGTAAACCGTTAGAGCCCGGTAGAATACTTGTTCTGCTTTGTTCTTGGAAATGGCTGTAGCGTAAAGGTAATAGGCATAAATTCCGATTCCGCAGTTGATGTGTACTCCTTCATAATCCCGGTCGATGAAATTATCGAGGATATCGCCTGTAACCAGTTCCGACATATGTTTGGGCAGCCATCCGTCATACACGTGGGTTTTGCCGTTGGCCGGGTCCTGCATATTGCGCATGGGTGTGCCGTCCAGGGTTGCATCTTCGCCAATAAACCAGTCATCCCGGTCGACCATGGCACCAAAAATATCGGCATACATTTCATTCATCGCCCCGGATTGGCCATAGTATTCCAGGTTAGCTGTATTGGAAACCACTCCATGCCCCAGTTCGTGGGCTGATATATCCAGCGCTCCGGAAAGGGGTTTCATGGACGTACCTCCGTTTCCGTAAAAGGCAGCATACCCGTTCCAGAAGGCATTCGGCATGGAACTGCCATCGTCGTTGGCGACATTGACAAAGGAAATAATAGTCCCCCCCTGGCCATTAACGGAATTACGGTTAAACGTATTTTTCAAATAACGGGCCATAAGCGTTGCGTGGTAATGAGCTGAAACGGCCTTCGGGTGGTTCCATGTATTGTCTGAAGACCAGATTTGCGAAAAATCCAGATTATTAGTCGAAGTGTTCCCCGCATCAAAGGTGACAATCGATCCTTCAAAGTTCGAAGTATTAAACATCTCTTCGGATGTGTTGATCAGATAATAGACTCCGTTTTCCAGATAGGTGTCGATGGTGCGCAGGATGCCGTTCAGGTCATAGGCGGTTGCTGTAACCGGTCCGTCTGAAACGGTGGCATTGTAGCTGCGGATGATCTTCCCGTTTTCCGCATCGACAAAATATTTCCATACCTCAAGGAAATTCGGACGGATCTCCATTTCATAAGCCAGGGTATACGTTCCTTCCTGGTTTTTCATCACCACAAGATGGCACATAGGAGCTTCATAGTGCAGGATTTCTTTTTGCAGGGGAGTCAGTGTTTTGATTACGGTACGGGTTTCCAGGTCCCTGAGAGCGATCTCCAAAGCCTGTGTTGCCGGCCAGTCGGGTTGAGTATCGAGATCTGAATGTATGTTGTGAATGGTTCCCGTAAAGCGAATTTTCTCCGGGCTGATATGAACTCCTGATTCCGATCCGTAGACCGGCACCCCGTTGTATTTCTGAACCGAACGGATATGAATCATTCCCAGCGGACCGGTATGCTGACCGGTGATCTCAAAGGCGATCTGTTGGTTGATGCGTATTTCCGATTTAATGGTATCCGTAAAGGACCGGAATACCTCGTCAACAGCTGTTTTATCAAGCGTTGCTGATTTTAAGTCCGGGATACTTTTTTCGATGAATACCGGATTTTCGTGGGCGTAAATGATTTTGTCAAAACCATATGTCTCAGTGCCTGTTCCGGGAAGCTGAAGGCCGGAAGAAACATAAAAGGATTTTCCGGAACCCGACTTAAGTCGCGTTTGGTTGTTGATTATCACAGGATGAAAAGAAATCCGTGTCTGGCCGGCAGCTTTTTTGGTTTTGCTCTTAATGTCCTGTCCACCGGCAAAAAAAGATATACCCATCAGACACAGGATCAAACAGTTAGTTGCTTTACTCATGGAATAAGAATTAGAAGTTCTGAGCATTATAAGCCTCATGGGTAAGGATCCCTGTAAGCTTTTTATAAAGGTTTTTTATTGGGTCATTATCGGTTGAATCATTCCATCTTACAGCGTTTTCAAACGCGTCGTTTTTTATTTTAATAAAATAGGTCCGGTTTCCCGGGTCATTGATTTCCAGGTGTTCGAAATCCATTGAGGCAATTCTTTTTTTTATTTCTCTCATGGTTTTCCGCCCCACAGAGTGAACAACCGTTTCCTGACCATTTTGAACCTTTGCAAGCTCACCGTCTCCGTAAAGTACATATTCCATGGGTATGTTGGTAAAGCCCCCGGAATTACCAAAACGGATCTCCAGATCCATCCTTTCTGAGTCAGCTGTTTTAGTTGAAGAACAGGATAACAAAACAGAGAGAATGCTGAGAATGAATAGTGTTTTTTTCACCTGTATTGAATTAAATTAAACGGGACGGAACAGATAAATAATCCGAATTAAAAATAATACAATTATTGAAAAAAACAATGCCCTGAACATTTTTCGGATAAGGTCCTTACGTGTGTCAAAAATGCTAATTTTAACAGAAAAAAAGATGATGTTACGAATTGCTTTGATTCTTTCGATGATCATTCAGATTGGAGCCACTGTAATAGCTCTGGGACTGATACGCCGAACCCGCTTTAACGTATCATGGATTTTGATTTCGGTCGGTTTTATTTTGATGGCCATTCGCCGGTTGGTTGATTTTTCATCTCTTTTCTGGGAGTCCGGGTTATTTTCCAAAGAAGAAATAGATGCCTGGCTGGGGGTGTTGATTTCCCTGTTGATTTTTATCGGAGTTATTTTTATACGGAGTATCTTTAACCTGCAGGACCGGATAGAAATTATACGTCGTGAAAGCGAACTTAAGGTTCTTTCGGCAGTGATTCAGGCAGAAGAGAAAACCCGTCAGGCAGTGGCACGGGAGTTACACGACGGGCTGGGACCTGTTTTGTCTTCTATAAAGATGATAAACAGTACGTTTGATCAGGAAAAGCTTGGCACACACAATAAAAAAATTGTGGAAAGAACAGACCAGGCTGTGGATGAAGCCATTCTTTCGTTAAAGGAGATTTCAAATTTTTTAAGTCCCCACCTGCTGACAAATTATGGAATCACAAAAGCAGTAAAAACGTTTGCCAATCAGCTTTTAAGTGATACAAGCGTAGATTTTGATTTTTTTACCAACCTGAAGGAACAGCGATATGCATATGAAATTGAAATTAACGTGTACCGGATTTTCACGGAACTTGTAAATAACAGCATTAAACATGCGGATCCGGATAAAATAGTTTTGGAGATCATGGAAGAGGATCGGTTGCTCCGCTTTAAATACCTGGATAACGGCAAAGGCTTCGGAAAAACACGGTATGGATTGACTCCCGAAGATACCGGCATGGGTATGAGCAATATCCGTTCCCGTGTAAAATCTCTGAATGGTTCTTTTCACATGGAAACATCCCCGGGAGAGGGACTGCTGGTACATATTGTTATTCCACTGGAAGAAAAGAAGAAGGAACAGGATACCAATAGAATTCTGGATTAAGATTACCCCCTTTTTTGATTGTGGATTCTTTATTGAGTCAAAACGAGTCCCGATCCCGTTATTTGTCTAGTCGGGGACGAGTTGCATGAGTTACCTTTAAAAATGAACCATTCTAAAAACATGAAAAAACTTGCTATTTATATTGTGGATGATCACTCCCTGTTTCGGGAGGGGTTGCATTTTCTGCTTTCGAATCTTGATTTTTCAGGACCTGTTTATGAAGCGGGAAACGGGGCTGAATTTCTTGCCGGACTGGATCAGCATCCTACCGATGTAGCCCTGGTTGATATTGAAATGCCCGGGATGAACGGTATGGAAGCAACCCGGAGGGCACTGCAAAAAAAACCGGATCTGAAAATAATCGCCTTATCGATGTATTCCGATGAAAGTTATTATACCAGTATGATTGAAGCCGGAGCCAGTGGTTTTTTGTTGAAAAATTCCGGTTTCAACGAAGTAAAAAAAGCGATTCAACAGGTCTATGAGGGGAATACCTTTTTTTCAATGGATATTCTGCAATCATTTATGAGAAATATGGCAACGAAAAACAGGGTACCGAACGGGGAACCATTGACAGACCGTGAAAAGGAAATTTTAATCTATATATGCCAGGGATTAACCAATGCGGATATTGCAGATACACTGAATTTAAGCAAACGCACGATAGATAAGCACCGTGAAAATCTTCTGCTGAAGACCCATTCAAAAAATACGGCCAACCTGGTGATTTATGCTGTAAAAAACGGATTTTATAATGTGTGAGTTTCTTTCAGGAATACGCTTAAATACGTAAGTGAAGATTACGTATTAAGGCTGTTTTTATACCCGATATAAGATTTTAGCTTTGTTATTATTGTTTTAATACGAAACGAGCATGTAAAATATTTACACCCAGGATGATGATTAAAATATATGCGAGTTCCATATGATACCTTATAAATTTAACACTTTTAATCATATGAAATGTATGCGAAAAAAAACAACCGGACCAGAGAGAGGGAAAATGTATATAAACCCTGTTAAGAGGGTAGGTTTAATGATCATTCTTTTAACCGGGAATTTTTATTTATTGCGGGCGCAGTTTTCTGTTGACGCCCAATACAGAAACCGTTTTGAGGTTCGCAACGGTTACAAAGGGCTGGCACCTGCCGACAGGGTTCCTGCTGTATTTATTTCCCAACGTACCCGGATTTCCGTTGCCTATGAAACTTCTCAATTGAGAGTAAGGTTCACCCCTCAGGATGTACGGGTCTGGGGAGATGAGCAACTCAGCAGTTCAACCGGCGTGTTTGGCAATCCTTCATCCCTGGACCTGTTCGAGGCTTTTCTGGAAATAAAAACAGGCACAACAGGCTGGCTTTCTGTGGGGCGTCAGCAACTGGTGTATGACAATCAGCGTATCCTGGCGACCCGCAACTGGAATCAAAACGGGATTGCTTACGATGCCGTTGTGTACAAATGGCAACCTGAAGGGTGGAAGATTCATATGGGTGGTAGCTGGAACTCTACCGGCCAGAACAGTGGGAACAACTTTTACGATCCCTCCCGGATCAAATCATTGAATTTTTTGTGGGTTAACCGTACCCTGAAAGCCGGGTGGGACCTGTCACTGTCGCATGTCGCTTCGGGGACCACAAAATCAGCAAATGAAAACAGGCTTTATTTCCGCCACACTACCGGTCTTTTTACCACCTATAAAGCCGGCAGAGTGAATGCTATGGCCAATGGATATCTCCAGTCTGGAAAAAATCAGAACGGAGAAAAAGTACGTGCCTGTTTGCTGGATGTGGAAGCCAGCTACCGGGTAGGCCTGTTAACTCCCGGTGTCGGCATAAGCTATCTTTCCGGAAACAGCAATACAGAAACCGGCCGTAATGCCGACCATCTGTTTGATGTCCTCTATGGAGGGCGTCACAAGTTTTTCGGGGGTATGGACTATTTCACCAATATTGGTCCCAATACGAATCAGGGTGGTTTAGCTGATTGTTATTATTTCCTGGATTTAACGTTTTCAGAAAAAATCAATCTGAAAAATGCCGGGCATTATTTCCGTCTTGCGAAAAACAATTCCTTTACCCCGGACGATAAAAATCTGGGGTATGAGAATGACCTGGTACTGAAATACCGGTTTACCGGATGGGGCGCCTTGGAATGGGGTTATTTATTTTTTTTACCCATGGCATCACTGAAAACAATCCAGGGGGTAGCGGATCCTGGTTTTTCCCATTTTCTGTACCTGCAGTTAACAGCAACTCCTTCGCTTTTTAAAAACTGAGCACCTGACTTTATAAAACATAAATTTAACCACATGCAGATAAGAAATTTTACATGGATCCTTATTTTGTCGGTTTTGTTTTCAGCCTGTTCATCGGGTCGAAAAAAGGAAAGAACGATCAGTCTTTCCGGGGCATTCGCTCTTTACCCGCTGGTGGTGAGATGGAGCGAAGAATACAAAAAAGAGCATCCGGAAATACGGTTTAATATTTCAGCAGGCGGAGCTGGCAAAGGGATGGCGGATGCGTTGTCCGGTACGGTGGATCTGGGAATGTTCTCCCGTGCTATTGCACCGGAAGAGATTGAAAAGGGCGTATGGTGGATTGCCGTAACCAAAGATGCAGTCATCCCGACCATGAACAGCCGGAATCCTGTTCTGGAAACCATCCGGAAAAGAGGACTTACACGGGATGAATTCCGCCAGCTTTATATCGAAGGAGCCATAACCAACTGGAATCAGTTTCCCGGGATTGAAAACAACCAGGTCGTGAATGTATTTACCCGCTCGGATGCCTGTGGGGCTGCCGGTACCTGGGCTGCTTACCTGGGCGGAAGCCAGGAAGACCTGAAAGGAATCGGGGTGTTTGGCGACCCGGGACTTGCTGATGCCGTGGTGAAAGAGATAAATGGAATTGGGTTTAACAATACCATCTATCTGTATGACATTGCTTCCGGAAAGAAAAATCCCGGAATCGAGGTTATTCCCATCGATGTGAATGAAAACGGGCATATTGATGCCGGGGAGGATTTTTACAATACCTTTGAGGAGATCCTGACCGCGATCGCTGATGAACAATACCCTTCCCCTCCGGCACGTGATCTCTACCTGGTAGCAAACGGAAAACCGGAGAAAAAAGCGACCCTTGATTTTTTAAAATGGATTGTCACCCGGGGACAGGCTTTCGTATCGGAAGCCGGATATGTCACCTTGAGCAGAGAGAAGCTGGAAGCTCAGTTGGTGAAGTTAAAATAAGCCGGTCAATGAAACAAGCCGATACGATCTAAATCAGGAATGCTAACTGCATGAAACGGAACAGGAGGATAACCGATTTACTTGTAAACATCTGGATGCGATTTGGCCTCTACCTGTTGCTTTCCATACCGGTACTTGTTGCCCTGGGGCTGTATTGGAAAGCATCCCCCCTGGCGAAGGATCATTCGGTTGTAGACCTGGTTTTTTCCAGGAACTGGTCCCCTACGAAAGGGGAGTTTGGATTTTTGCCCTTCATTTACAGTTCGGTATATGTAACTCTTCTTTCCTTTATTTTATCGGCTCCCATCGGTTTGTTAGCAGCCATTTACCTGACCCAGTTTGCCAGGAGACATTTGCTGAATACCATGCTTCCTGTGATCGATATTCTGGCAGGAATTCCTTCGGTCGTATACGGGGTCTGGGGAGTTCTGGTGATTGTACCTCTGGTTTCCGATTCTATTGCTCCCTGGTTTGATACAGCCAGTACCGGTTACAGCCTCCTTGCCGGCGGCGTAGTTCTGGCAGTGATGTGTATACCCTATGTCCTCAATATGTTGATTGAAGTGTTTCAGACCATACCCATCGGGATGAAAGAAGCTTCCCTGGCATTGGGAGCTACCCACTGGGACATGGTCAAGCATGTCATTATCCAGAAAGGTTTTCCTGGGATTATTTCAGCCTTCGGACTGGGAATTGCAAAAGCTTTCGGGGAGACCATTGCGGTGCTGATGGTGGTCGGCAATACACTGGATATCTCCTTATCGCCACTGAAGCCGGGATATCCTTTGCCTGCTTTAATCGCCAATAATTACGGGGAAATGATGTCTATTCCTGATTATGATGCAGCCCTGATGTATGCAGCATTGCTGTTATTTGTGATTATTCTGGTCATAAACCTGTTTTTCAGGTATTTTATTCATAAAACCGAACGGAGATGAACCGGTGGAAATTAATAGAACAATCTTTTTTTAAGGCCATTTCATTTCTGGCAGCCTACTCAGTGATTCTTATTTTGTTGTTTATCCTGTATGTAATTTTTGAAAAAGGATTTTCTTCCCTTACGTGGGATACCATCACCCGGTTGCCTGAAGGAGGCTATTATTTTGGAGGAGAAGGAGGGATCCTGAACGCCATTGTGGGGTCGCTTTATTTATCGGTGGGAGCAACGATCCTTGCTGTCATCATAGGCCTTCCGGCAGCCCTGTTCATCAATGTCCAGCTGATCCGGTTGAAACGAACGCAGAATACCATCCGTTACTTTCTGGATGCCCTCTGGGGTATTCCTTCTATTGTTTACGGGGCTTTTGGATTTGCAGTGATGGTATTTCTGGGATTGAGTGCATCCCTGTTGGCAGGAATCATAACGGTTGCCTTTCTGATCACGCCCATTCTTGTAAGGGCTTTCGATGAGGTTTTAAAAACCATTCCTGTAGAATTACAGGAAGCCTCTTTTTCACTGGGTTCCACAAAAACAGAAACCGCATTGAAGGTTATATTCAGACAGGGTTTTGCAGGATTTGTAACCGCGTTATTGCTGGCCTTCGGCCGCGGCATTGGCGACGCAGCTTCGGTCCTTTTTACAGCAGGTTATACCGATAATATCCCGGTTACCCTGGACGAGCCTGTGGCTACACTACCCCTGGCGATATTCTTTCAGTTAACCTCCCCGATCGAGGAAGTCCGGCAAAGAGCCTACGCAGCAGCCGTTGTTCTTACTTTTTTTATATTAATAATCAGCATCTCAGCACGCCTCCTTTCAAGGAGGTACTCGAAAAATATCATTAAATAATCAGGGAGGAAAAAGCATGTTGTCATTTCAGGCGCTAAATAAAACCTTATCCCCGGAGATCGGGACATTCAACGATAAGAAAGCAAAAATACACCTGGCTCCGGTTGTCGAAATTCAGGAACTGACGGTTGCTTCGCATAACAATGTTATCCTGAAAAATATTGACCTGCAGATCCCACGCAATAAGATTGTTGTTTTATTAGGCCCTTCGGGATGTGGAAAAACTACGCTGCTCAAAAGTCTGAACCGTCTGACAGATCTTTATAAAGAGCTGAAAGTTACAGGCCGGATTCTGATTGATGGGGAGGATATCCGGAAAGCAACACACAATCTGCCTGCCATGCGGCAAAAAATGGGTTTGTTGTCACAACATCCCTTTCCGTTGCCTGTATCGATTTATAAGAATGTAGCCTACGGCTTAAAACTGAAAGGAATACGCAACAAGAACCTTGTAGATTTCAGTGTGGAGGGCAATTTGAAGAAAACCGGGCTTTGGGAAGAGGTGAAAGACCGGCTTCATCAGCCTGCCACCAGTCTGTCTATCGGGCAGCAACAACGCCTCTGCCTGGCCCGTGGACTGGCTGTTAAACCGACCATTATCCTGGCCGATGAACCGACTTCAGCATTGGATCCGATATCCACAAAAATTATCGAAAACCTCTTTAAGGAATTAAAAGAACATTATACGATCATTCTGGTTACCCATGTTTTGCGTCAGGCTGTCCGGCTCGCTGACCATGTGGTATTTATGTATTACGGTGAAATAATTGAGCAGGGTCATCCGGAGGTTATTCTGAAAAATCCTCAATCCGGCATATTGAAAAAATACCTGGTCGAAGGAAACTAACAGCCTGATACTTATATAAACATTCCGATGTACCTTATGTGTTCGTTATACAATGGACGATACTAGACGTAATCCATTATTCTGCCTGCTATCTGGAGCAGGGAAATTTCGGCCAGTTTGGTTTGGTATTTTACCGATATGAGCCGTTCTTCGGCATCGAGGAGGCTTTTTTGCACTTCGCGCAGTTCAATTCCTGACAGGGCGCCCAACCGGTACCGTTCCATGGCTATTTCCAGGTTTTCGCGTGCTACTTCCAGGTTTTCTTCTTCCATTTTTACCAGTTTCAGGTTGTTTTCGTACGCATAATATATGGTAAGCAGTTCGGCTTTGATTTCCTGTTCAATTTCCTGATATTCAACCATCCGGTTTTCGATATTGATGCGGGCATTTGTTTTTTCGCGCCGGCGGTTAAAGCCGTCAAAAATATCCAGGCCCAGGGTAATTCCATAGGTAAAGGTTCCGATCTGCTGATTGCTCAGGGCCAGTTCGCCATAGTCGCTAATGGTCCCGGTGCTGTACCCGCGATACGAGTAATTGTAACCCGATGAAAGATTCAAATAGGGATAGGAACGCGAAGAAATAATCCGGTAGTCGAGTTCGGATACGATTTGATTCTTTTTGGTTATCTGCAAACCGGTATTAAAGGTAAGTGTTGAATGCATCAGCTCCTGGTATTGCAAGTCAGGATTGAAAACGATGGATGTATCTTTCAGCCGTATTTTCTCCTCCAGATTTTCCAGAGACATAAGTTTTTTCAGCCGTATTTCCGATTCGAGGATGGCTTCGTTTTGTCGTGCCAGGCGTGAACTGTCGGCATTCAGGTAAACAATAGACTGCAGGAGCTCCAGTTTTGAGGATGCTCCCAGCAGGTAACGGTCTTCGTCAATACGTACCCGTTCCCGTGAAAGGGAGACAGCATACTCCATGTTATGCTGGTAATTCAGTTGCTGAATGTAGTAATAATACTCGGCAATAATTTGAGCCATCAGGTTTTCCATGGCCATTTGGGTGTTCAACTCGCCCATTTGTTTCAGTTCCTGCAGTTTTTTCCAGGAGGTTTGCACATTGAAGCCGTTGAAGAGGGTCATGCTGAGATTAAGTGCTGCAGATCCTGTGGTGTTGTGAACGCTTTTCGATTGCTTCCGGGAGCCATCAGTCATATTTTGTGTCGTGGAAGAAATATTTCCACCCAGCCTGTTGGTCGTGGTTACTGAGGGCAGGAATCCGGCATTGCCCCGGGTAACGTTGTTGGCGGCAATCTCTTCCTGATTGCGGACTACCTGCACAGAAAAATTCTGTGCGAGACCGGTGAGCACGCACCGGCTCAGATCATAGACCTCCTGACCTTCTGTAACCATGGTACCAAGCAAAAATACCGGAACAACAATCAGGTGAAGTTTTATATTAAGAAGGTTTAACCATTTTGTTTTCTGCATCTTCCTTTTCATTTTTTTGTTCGCTAGAAATTAACAGGTAAATACCAGGCACCACGTAGAGGGTAAGCAGGGTAGCAATCAAAAGGCCTCCGATTACGGCAGTACCCATGGCTACACGGCTCTGGGCGCCATCACCCAGCCCCAGGGCCAGAGGCAAAATACCCAGAATCGTTGACAGGCTCGTCATGAGAATAGGCCGGAACCGTGCTGCCGAGGCATATTTAATCGCTTCGAACTTTTTCATACCGGCACTTTTCCGCTGGTTGGCAAATTCGACAATCAGAATGCCATTTTTGGAAACAAGTCCTATAAGCATGATGATCCCAATCTGGCTGAAAATGTTCATGGTAATGTTAAAATACCACATGAAAAACAGGGCTCCGGTAAGGGCCAGGGGAACGGTCATCATTACGATAATGGGATCCTTGAAGCTTTCAAACTGGGCTGAGAGGACCAGGAAAATAAGAATAATAGCCAGTACAAAGGCAAACATCAGACTCGAGGAGCTTTCCATAAAGTCTTTGGAGTCGCCGTCGAGAGCTGTGCGGAAGGTATCATCAAGCACTTTATTGACAATTTTATCCATCTCCTCGATTCCCTCACTGATGGTATGGCCATCAGCCAGGTTTGCAGAGATCGTGGCCGATACAAAGCGGTTGTAGCGGTACAGTTGGGGGGGTGCGGTTGTTTCTTTAAGGGTGACAAAATTGTCGAGCTGAACCATTTGACCCCGGTCGTTTCGTACATACAGGGACTTCAGGTCGAGCGGTTTATTTCGGTCTTGCCGGTGCAATTCACCCAGTATCTGATATTGTTTCCCGTTCATGATAAAATAGCCGAATCGTTGTCCGCTGAGTGCAAGCTGCAGGGTTTGTCCGATGTTTTGGGTGGAAATTCCCAGCAGGTTGGCCTTGTCGCGGTTAATTTCAATCTGAAGTTCCGGTTTGGTAAATTTGAGGTTTACATCGGGCATAATAAAGATGGGATTGTTGTTCACCTCATTCATGAATTCAGGCAGAATTTCCCGGAGTCTGTCGATCGTTGGTGCCTGAAGTACATACTGAATGGGCGGGCGGGCGCGCCTGCCTCCAAAGGTCGATTGCTGGACAACACTGGCCCGGGCTTTGGTTTTTTTGCGCAGCTCATTGGTGAGTTCACTCACAATTTCCTGTTGCGACCGTTCCCGTTCTGAAGGATCTACCAATACCGTCCGCACAAAAGCAAAGCTTCCCCGAACCATGTTGGTGGTTTTTTCTGCCTCCGGAACCATCTCTTCGACCAGAGCACCAATGTCTTCCACATATTCGTAATTGAATTCATAAGTGGCTCCTTCAGGAGAGGTAATGTTCACATTAAATTGCGACCGGTCTTCCATAGGGGCCATTTCTGCCGGAATGATTTTCCACAGCACAACAATCAATACTCCCGCACCCAGAAGGATCAGGAGAGGAACATATTTATGTTTCAGAAATTTCTCCAGGGAGCGCTGGTACACCTGATTAAGTCTGACAAAATACTTTTCTGACCAGTTGTAAAACCGGTTGTGTTTGTGTCTTGTTTTAAGCAGTTTGGTAGAGAGCATGGGAGTAAATGTCAGCGCCACAAAAGAGGAAATAGCTACAGCTCCGGCAATGACAATGCTGAATTCCCGGAATAGTCTGCCGGTCATTCCCTCCAGAAAAACAATGGGTATGAACACTGCTACCAGGGTAATGGTGGTGGCTATAATGGCAAAGAAAATTTCGTTGGCACCGGCAAGACCAGCCTGCCTGGGGGTCATGCCCCGTTCAATTTTTACATAGATGTTTTCCATCATCACAATGGCATCATCCACCACCAGACCGATGGAAAGTACAATGGCCAGTAGAGTCAGGACGTTGATGGTAAATCCTGCCAGGTACATGATAAAAAAGGAACCGATCAGGGCTATGGGAATGACCAGCATTGGAATGAGGGTGGTGCGCCAGTCACGCAGGAACAGAAAGATGATGACCACGACCAGAAAAAAAGCAAGATAAATGGTGGTCTTTACCTCTTTGATGGATGACCGGATGTATTTGGTGTTGTCAAAGCCCACTTCATAATCCACATCTTCCGGGAGGTCTTTTTTAATAAATTCCAGGCGTTCGTAAACGTCGTCCACAATGTCGATATGGTTGGCGCCCGGTTGAGGGACGATGACGGTTGCCACCATGGGGATGCCGTTCATTTTCATGATGCCGCGCAGGTCTTCGGGGCTTAGTTCGGCGCGTCCGATATCGCGAACCCGGATAAGCTGGTCGCCCTGTTGTTTCAGGATGAGACTGTTAAATTCTTCCGGGGTGGTCATCAATCCCAGGGTGCGGATGGTGAGTTCGGTAGTGTTTCCTTCGATGCTTCCTGCCGGCAGTTCGATATTTTCACGCATGATGGCATTTCGTACATCGAGGGGGGTCATCTGGTACCCGGCCAGCTTGGCCGGATCGAGCCAGATGCGCATGGCATAACGTTTCTCACCCCAGATGCTTACAGAGCTTACCCCTGAGATGGTTTGCAATTGTTCCTTGAATGTAAGTTCCGCAATTTCCGAAAGTTCCAGCAAAGAACGTTTCGGGCTTTTCACAGCCACCATCATGATCGGCTGGGCGTCGGCATCGGCTTTGGAAACCGTGGGAGGATCGCAGTCGCGCGGAAGGAAACGCTGGGCCTGCGATACTTTATCGCGTACATCGTTGGCGGCTGTTTCCAGATCAACCGACAGTTCGAATTCTACCGAAATGCGGCTTCGTCCCTGGCTGCTGGAGCTGGTCAGGGTGCGGATGCCCGGGATCCCGTTAATGGACTGTTCCAGGGGTTCGGTAATTTGCGACTCAATAACATCGGAGTTGGCTCCCGGATAGGAGGTGCTTACCGAAATAATGGGCGGATCCACACTGGGAAATTCCCGGACCCCCAGGAAGGTCATGCCGATTCCTCCAAACAGCAAAATGATCAGAGAGAATACGGTGGCCAGTACCGGCCTTTTTATGCTGAGAGATGAAAGACTCATGTTATGGATTGGCAATAGATTGGTTCGTAACTAACGTGTCGAGGTGCACAGGCAATCCTTCCCGGAGTTGCAGAATGGCGGTGGTTAACAGGGTATCCCCAAAATGAAGACCACTGCGAATCTGAATGTGCGATTCGGTGCGTAAGCCTGTGGAAACCTTAACTTCTTTGGCTTTTCCATTTTTATAGATATACACTTTTTCGCCCTCCATTTCGGCAATCAATGCTTCGGTGGGTATAGACACGGCATTTTCAATTTGCGAAAGCTGGGCTGTTATACTGACAGACCTTCCGGGATTCAACTCATTGTTGGTGTTTGGATACAAGGCACGAACACCGATTGTACGTATATTGATATCGATCATTGGATCGATGGCATATACGTTTGCTTCAAAAGGATTGGGGAATCCGTCAACACTGAAAGTGATGGGAAATCCGGGGACTATTTCTCCGGCATACCGCTCAGGGATGGAAAATTCAATTTTCAGCGGGCTGGTTTTTACCAGGCGCACGATGTTGGTCTGGGTTGTGGCAAAAGCGCCTTCCGAGATCATCCGTAACCCAACGGTTCCATCAAACGGGGCGCGCAGCTCGGTTTCAGCAATACGGGCTTCAATAAGCATAATGTCGGCTTCGATGGATTGCAGTTCGGTAGCTACCTGGTCGTAACTTTCGCGGCTGATGGCATCACGGTCGAGCAACTGCCGTTGCCTGAATTCCCGTTCTTCCACCAGTTTCTTTTGAGCCTGCAACTTCAGCAATTGAGCCTGCAAAGGCCTATCGTTTATTTTGGCCATCAAAGCGCCTTTTTTCACTCTTCTGCCTTCTTCAAAATAGATCCCTACCACTTTGCCTGATGTTTCGAAAGCCAGATCTACTTCTTCATCCGGAAGCAGCGAACCGTTTAAGTTTAGTAACACACTCATCTGGGTGGGTACCAATACATACCCACTGGCATACAGGGGTTGTCTGCTGCCTCCGCCCATTCCAGGAGGAACGGAACCCTTGTTTGAATGGAGAGCCGGCTTTAATTTCGGATAAAAAATGATGCCTGCCAGAACCACTGCGAGCACAATGGTAATGGAAAGCCTGAAGATGTTTTTCTTTGCCACGGTTTTAGTATTTAATCTCTGTATAACCTATTTTGACTATGAAACAACAAAAAGGTTAAAACAGAAAAACAAAAAAAATGTTCAAAAGAGCAGTTGTTTCAGCGCCTGGTTGTTTAAATATCTTGATAATCTCAGATTCTATGATACAATGACCTAAAATAAAAAAGAGCTGTAAGAAACACAGCTCTTTTTTATTTGAAGCAAGAATCCAGTCTACTTTATGATCTTTTTTGATACTGTTCTGTTGTTTGCATCATTGGAAACCCGGACAAGTAGAATTCCTGATTCCGTTAAACGAAGTTTTTCCATGCTACTGTTAATTCTTTGATTCAGAAGCAATTTTCCGCTTACGGAATATACAGTTATGTAGCCATTTAAAAAGTCAGCATCCGTATTTACCATAATCGTTTCATTGTTTCTGTAAATACTAACAGTACTCGCGTGATTTTGAAGAACAGAAGATGCCTGGGTTAGCATGATATCGTCGAATAAATAGGTAAAATTTTCCGATCCATCGCCCATGGTTCCATTGTCGAATATCAGGACAATTTTCTGATATGATTCAGCTTCGTTGATTCCGCTGTAATCAAATTCGAGTTCTTCCCATTCGTTGGAAACGGTGGTTTCCACTTCTTTTTCAAAGAAAATACTTCCGTTATCGTTATTTTCCACTTTTAACAGAACTTTTGCTCCAACACGAGGTGAGAATACTTTCATTTTAAAGATTTTTCCGGAAGAAAAATCGATTGGGTTGTCAAGTCCTATCCAACTTCCACCCCATGATTGCCCGGCATTTTTAACCATCTGGCCAACTTTTGTACTGGTATTAATTCCTGACGATTGGGGATTGTCAATAATTGTTACTACACCACCGTCAAAATCGTTAAAGGTGTATGAGCCTGATTCAAAATCAAGCGGAAGATCAACTGCAGAAGAAATTCCAGCCGAAAGAGTAATAAATTAAAAAAAGGTAAAGATTGTTTTCATACGTTTAAAATTTATAATTAGTCCCATAGTTTAATTCTAAATTTGAGAACGTATGGAACCGCTTCGCTCTCACATGAACTTCTTTTAATCATTGCCTTTGGCGAACTTTTGATTAAAAAAGTTCATGCTCGTTTCATATGATTAAAGTGTTAAATTTCTAAGGTATTCCCGATAGATATTAGCCCTTTTTTTGAAGACTGTATTCATTAATGGTCCTCTCAACGCTTCTCTGGC
>CAZNPV010000043.1:0-31890 GCA_964575025.1 uncultured Mariniphaga sp. | reverse complement strand
GATCTATACTGATCTATACTGATCTATACTGATCTATACTGATCTATACTGATCCATATTGATCTATACTGATCTATACTGATCTATACTGATCCATATTGATCCATATTGATCTCCCCTTATCCCTTGCTTTAGTTATACAGAAACGTTACCTTGTATTCTCCCGAATACTGGCTTTCTGAAGACTCACTTAAGTCTGCATCGAGGTTTGCCTGAATTTTGAAAACATGACTCCCCCGGCCATCCAGGGTGATATCCCGGCTTTGATCATAAAAATCCAGGCCGTTGGGAGCTGCATTTCCATCGATATCTTTGAAGTCTGTAAAATCACACGTCACTGAAATACAGGAATTGGCACTTCCGTTCATCAGGCATTCCCCCATGTCGAAGGTTTTCCCTGCATCCTGTTTATCTACGGAGACATACGAATCGGCACTGGAGGCAATCTCTGACATTTCAACGATCTCAGCAAATGCTTGACCGGTAACAGTAACCTGTCCACTGAGGGTTAACCCAAGAACCATCAGTGCTCCTGTTAACAACCCGGTCATGCTATTTGCTGAAACACTTACCATCTCTGTACTTTATAGTATTGGTTTTTTTACTGTTTAACTATATATAAAAGTACAAAGAGTCAGTCTCCTATAGTATAGGGTGATTCCCCATTAAAGACTTCGGAAATTCTGATATTAACAATGAATTGTTAATAACGCATCAGGGGTTGGAGTAATTCAAAAAACCATAAATCAGTAAAAAATCAAAAAACCATCAGCTTTTTTCTGAATACCCCTTGCGATCCTGTCATGCGGACAATAAGAATTCC
This sequence comes from uncultured Mariniphaga sp., assembly GCA_964575025.1. GTDB lineage: Bacteria > Bacteroidota > Bacteroidia > Bacteroidales > Prolixibacteraceae > JABMQB01. Next base: position 31,067 of record CAZNPV010000043.1, on the reverse strand, counting down.
CCGTATGGAGGGGGATGGAATGTGGTATACGGAACCGGCATCCAATGATTGCTGCATCAGTTTTCGGCCGTTGATATCAAACACTTCCAATGTGCATGTTCCTTTTTCAACGAGCCGCAGGTCCACAACCAGTTTTTGGCTGTTCCAAAAAACATCTGCAGGAAATTCTTCAAAAGGATCTGCATAATGTCCCTCTTTAAGCTGAAGCACAAACCGGTCGGGATGATCCCTGGGATCACTGGGATCACTGTAGAAAGTGTAGGGGGAATTGGCCTTGAGGTCATGACGCAACCCGGTCTGCTTGTCCCTAAGCAACAAAAAGTCAAAATCACCGGGATTCCCCTCAACCGTTATGGAATAATTGCCTTTGGCTCCGGCTTTAAATGCCACGGGAAGGACCGGATATTTCTCCAGGGTATCAAGCAGACAGAGGGACCAGGCTTTCCCCTCATGCGGGATATAGAGGCTGGGAGCTGTTTCCATGAGGCTGAATTTCTTGAGGCTCCTCGAAGGCAACTCGTTGTGTTCAAATTCGACGGCTATTTCATCTTTTCCGTGCCCTTCCTCAGAAGTTACAGCCAGTCGAACTATGGGCAGCTCTATGGTAGCCTTTTTAATCCAGTCATCGGGTTGGTGAACCCGGATGGCATCGTTCATGGATACGGTTCCGTTGGCCGAGGCATGCACGAAAAATCCTTGTGCGGGCGGTATATACCGCGACACGCCGTTGGTGCCGTAATTCGACGAAGCCCCCGAATTATACACTCCGTAGTTGTTGTTGGTTTCACTCCAGATCCACAGATCGTATCCGCTGCCATTCGTTACCAGATTGTTTCTGCCCCACCCTGAGGCTTTCCAGTCGATGGATGAGGGATATGGATTTCCCAGCAGATTGACCCCGGCAAGATCCGTTCCCACAGCCAATGTCCTGGTTACATTGGCGGTCACTGTTCCGTAGTTCAAGCTTCCGGTAAACTGTTTTTCCTCACCGGCATTTTCATACATGGCCAGGTACCCTTTGCCGGGAATAAAATTATTACTTCCGTTGGCGGCACTCCACAAATCCGGATGATTGAAATAAACCCAGCTTGAATCCGGCTCATGCCAGCAAAAAAAGACATTTTTCGTTTCCGTACCGGCAGCCACCGTAGGAGTAAACTCAGGAGAAATGGCCTGGGAAGCAACCGGAGAGGAGATCATATGCCATCGCTCCGCACCGCCGTACATTCTGCGGTTTAACGTGCCAGATACAGCCCCGGGAAAATTCAGGGATCCGGATTCATCCTCATCGGAATCAATGACAAAACCGGAACTGCCGGAATCGTTTTTGAGTTTCACCGTGACGGAAAGCCCCCCTGAAGGTCCTACTGTTACCAGGCTGTTATTAAAAATATACAAATTACAGATCGTCACGTTTGCAGTGAGGAAAGGTTGATTGATCACATCGGGAATATAGGCTTTGCCATTGGTCACAGGGACCACTTCGTTTTCCCAGTTGCCGGCTTTAAACCAGTCTGTATCAATTTCCCCGCTCCACAAATAGGCTCCGAAAGCGGTCATATTGCTCGAAAAGAAGGGATACCCGTCGTTGACATCCTCCAGGATGATCCAGGTATCCGAAAAATCCCAATCGTTGTTCACATAGGTAGTATCATCATTCATCGGATCCGTTCCCAAAGGAATCCCCCCGGCACTCTCATCCACACCGGAAGCCTCAACATCCCAATAGGAATTGATATAGGTATTGTCGCCTGAAGAAGAACCAACCAGTCCGCCTACATCTTCATCCCCGTTCACGGTAGCACTGGAGTAGCTGTTAATCACCGATCCTCCCCACAACACTTCCCCCACCAGACCACCTACATCCTCTTCGCCGTTGACATCTCCCATGGCATAGGTGTCGGTAATGGTAGCCGACTGAGCAATGCCTACGAGACCTCCGGTTCCGGAACCTCCACCGTATACATCGGCTGTTGAGAAACAGGTGGAAATAATGGCTGTCTGATAGCCGATGAATCCAATCAGTCCTCCTGCACTGGACTCGGCATACACCACGCCGGTTGAGGAGCAACCCGTAACGGATCCTCCGTTTTTCCATCCGATCAGTCCGCCTACCTGATTCACCCCGGTGACAACCGACGATGAACTGCTGTTGCTGATTGCAGAGGATGAATTATCTGCCCCGATCAATCCGCCCACATAATTCACTCCGGTGACATCCCCTGTGGCGTAGGTATCATCCACCGTTCCTCCGTTGTTGAGCCCGATGAGTCCACCCACACTATTGCCCGTACCTGTAACATCTGCTTCCGAATAACTGCTCTCGATGGTTCCCTCGTTTTTTCCTACCAGCCCCCCAACTTCATTCACACCAGATACGGATCCCAGGGAAAAACAATTGGTTACCAGGCCGGCATTGTTGTAGCCCAGCAAGCCGCCCACCGTAGAACCGGTTGATGTAACCGTAACATTGGCGCTGCAGTTGCTGATGGTTCCTGAATTGGACTGCCCCACCAACCCACCACTAACTCCTGTTCCGTTGATGGTTCCCGACACCGTAACATTCTGTATGGTTCCGGCAAGGGTAACCACCAACGCTGCAACCCCTGTCTTCCCGGTTATGGATACATTGACAAGGTCCAGATCCTTTATAATGGCTGCAGAGCCAGTGCTGGTGAAAAGGGCCATATTGCTCTTGTTGGATTGATTGATGACCAGTCCGGTTATGGAATGTCCATCTCCATCCAGGCTGCCGTTAAACCAATTCAACGGGCTAAACCCCTTGCCTCCGCTCCAGCCGGCCGTAGCAGAAGCATCAATATTGGCAGTAAGTTTATAGTGGGCACTGTTATTCGAAATCGACTGCAACTGATCAATCGTGGAAATCAGATAGGGATCTCCCTGGGTTCCTGAACCTCCGTCAAAATCAACAGCAGCTTCCCTGGCGACCCTTTCCGGATAACGGATGTGCCTTAATACGGAGTTTTCAGGGAGCTCATCGACTGCAGAGATACCGGAAGCAGCATACAGGCTCACGACCAGGATCGTCAATGCAACAGCATACCCTTTCTTCCACCCTTTTTTCAGTAAATATCCCATATCCTCAAACCCATGTTTTGCCCATCTTTATATCAAATTCCGATTTGCGTTGTATTCCGGCAAAATTGCCATTACAAAATTAGCAAATCTTATTACAAAAACAGTACCGATGATCCGCAGCCATCCATTAAATCGTAAAAGAAATAATTTTCAGAATGTATAGCCTCATTTATTACAAGATTCACGCATCTAATGACCTCTGGTACAGGGCATCTCTGTCATTTAATCTTTACAAATCAATTGGAGTAAATCCCCGGAAGAAAACGGGCTGAAAGAGCGATTGAAAAGGAGCTATTCCCGATTTGGGACAAAATCGTGATTCAGTGGAACGGTTGTCGGTTGTCAGTTGTCAGTTGTCGGTTTTACGGTGCTATGGGGGAAAGGTGGAAAGGTGATTCAAAAGATCAATAAGAATTCAATGGATCAGAAAGATCAATGGATCAATCCCGCTTCATTTCAATCAGCGGGATCAATATAGATCTCTGTGCTGGCGCGGATTTGTAATCCGTGCCTCAGCCTTAAAGGCTGAAAACAATAACATTAATAATAAAATAGTATTGCTTTCAGCAATGGTTATCCACTCGCTTCGCTCGCGTTGTCATGGTTATGGCCAGTAGTAACAACGACAACAATGACAAACCGACAACTGTCAACCGACAACCGTCAACAATTTTTCATTTTTCGTTCCTTTCCAAAAAAACCGTATTTTTATGCCAATAGAGGAACAAGAAAGAAAATTCATATTTATTCATTATGAGGATTTGCACTTTTATTCTGTTTTCTCTTTTCATCCCCTTTTCCGGGTATTCTCAACCCTACCAGTTAAGAATTGTCCTGGACAACCATCCCCATTCTTCCATCGCATTCGGCAAGGTCAGGGGTGACCGGTTTATCTTCCTCGACAGTCTGAAAAGCATGGACGGCCTCCCGGGTGTCATGCTTACCCGGGAATTTACCTACCGCTTTCCTCAACATGCCACTTCGGGGATGTACCGGATCATTCCGGGGCAAACACGGTATGCTGAACTGATGGGCGAACCTCCTGTGCAAATCGATCTTATTTTTAACAGGGAGAATATTTTTGTGGAAACCGATTTTAACAATCCGGAAGAACAACTGATTATCCATCAATCGGAAGAGAACAAAGCCTGGTTTGCCTTCAAAAAAAAGGAAAAGATGTACCGCCAATGGCTGAACCGTCTCAAACAGTATATGAACAATCCACGGAACAATGCTTCGGACAGAAACGAAAAAAGGGATGAGTACAATCTTGCTATGATGGAAAGAGAGATGTTTGTCACCCAATCGGTGGAAGAGAACAAAGGGCTTTTTGCTTCCCGGATCATGAACCTGTATCATGAACCGGTGGTGGATGCCTATCTATCCGAGGAGGAAGGACAGAGGTTCTACAAGGAGACCTACTTCCGGAACCTTGATTTTACGGATGAGGAACTGATCCATACCTCCATTTACACCGATAAAGTGATCCACTACATCCAGTCGTACGGGCAATACGGGCTTTCCCGTGAACAACAGGAGGAGGAATTCATCAAAGCGGTGGATGTAGTGTTCGCAGAAGTCAGTGAAAACCCGGCTGTGTATGAATTGATCCTCGATTATATTGTCCGGGGCTTTGAAAATCTACAATTGAACAAAGCCCTGAGCCATATTGCAGAAAATTATGGAAGTACCAGCTGTCTGACCGACGAAAAAACCACCCTGGAAAGAAGGCTGAATTCATACCGGATGCTTCCCGGTCGTACCGTTCCTGACTTCACACTTATGGATATCAACGGGGATCCTGTGTCATTGTCCCACATCGCCGAAGGACCTACCCTGTTATTGTTCTGGGCTTCCTGGTGCCCTCATTGCCTGGAGGTAATCTCTGAATTAAAAGAGTGGCTGGCCGACCCGCAATCCATGCACCTGAAAGTGGCAGCCATATCGTTGGATACACTGAACTCAGACTGGCAGAAGGCTGTTTACGCAATGGGCATCGAATCGTGGATTCACCTTTCCGACCTCAAAGGCTGGGACGGAGAGGTAACAGAAACCTACAATGTGTATGCCACCCCCACCCTGTTTCTGATCGATGGAAGCCTCACCCTACACTCCAAACCGTATGGCCTCAATGAGTTAAAAAGGGAACTAAAGTAGCAGGAAGATGCGATTGCTTTTTCCCTTTCAGAAAATTTTTATATGAACTCAAAGATCGTTGTTAAATAGGTACACTCTTCATAGCGTCAACTGTCAACCGACAACCGACACGAAGCGAAGCGGAGTCCCGATTTCCTATCGGGAACCGACAACCGACAACTGACAACCGACAACTGATAACAACGACAACTATTCCACTGTTCCACTATTCATCTTTCCACTGTTCCACTGTTCCACCGTTCCACCGTTTCACCGTTTTCCCCTTACATCCTGATCTTTTTCCATTCTTCTTTCATGCGCTCGAGATCGGTTAACCAGGCTTCAATATCATCTTCATGTTCCAGTTCATCATTCAGGATCTGAACGGCCATCTGATGCGTTGAATGATCTTTGCCGGCTGTAAAATCGGCTATCTCCTGGTACCTTTTTATGGCACATCGTTCGCCGGTAAGATTCTGCTTCAGGATTGTTTCCACATACGGATCGGATGGTTCTTCGTAGGCACAGCTTGCCAGCTTAGGCCAGTCGGAAGGATTAATCACCGGGGTTCCTCCCAGTTGAATTATCCGTTCCACCACCATTACGGCATGATTTAATTCCTCATCCGCATGCACCAGAAGTTCAGGTTCCACTTCACTGCGCATCGGCCCTTCCATGAGCCTGGCACCAATCCAGTACTGGTAATAGGCAAGCCACTCTTCGGAAAGGGCTGCATTTAACATTTCCAACAGTTTGACTTTATCAACAGATGATACATTTGCTGCTTCTTTTCCCATTTTTTCTAATTTTATGTTAATACTATTTTTGCCCTAAAATTAGCGAAATATTCCCGTTTCTCCAAATACCTGATTCTTGTAACTTTTACGCAGAGCACCATAGATATCCACTGATTTTCATGATGTTAACGACAAGAAGATCCAATGATTAAAAACGATCAATATAGATCAGTATAGATATGGATCAATATGGATCAATATGGATCAATATGGATCAATATAGATCAGTATAGATCAGTATAGATCAATGGTATTCCGTTGTTACTACTGAGCGGGCAATGAAGAGGAACTATTTTCGGATGCCGGATTCGCGCTGTATTACACAGAGTCGCTCAGAGGAATAAGATAAAACACAGTGTAATAGTTTGCAAATCGGGCAACAAGTGACCATCTGATCCATCTGATCTATTGATCTATTGATCTATTGATCCCTTTGATCCCTTTGATCCCTTTGATCCCTTTGATCCATTAATTTTTCCTGTCTCCTGGTTCCTGATTCTTTCCCTGCTCCTTTTGTCTCTTCCCCATAAAAAGCCTATATTACATTCCTGAACCACAGGCAGGAAAAATATGGATAAAAAGACACTGGTTGTCATTTTGGGGCCCACAGGAGTTGGAAAATCAAAAACAGCGCTCCGGGTTGCAGACTCTTTTCAGACTGAAATTATCTCTGCCGACTCGCGGCAGATTTTCAGGGAGTTGCGCATCGGAGCCGCTACTCCTTCCGAAAAGGAACTCCGGCAGATTAAACATCATTTCATTGGGTTCCGTTCCGTCACGGAGTATTACAATGCCAGTATGTTTGAAACAGAGGTTCTGCATCTTCTGGATAACCTTTTTCAGAAGCACAACATCGTGGTGATGGCAGGGGGTTCCATGCTGTATATTGATGCCATCTGCAAAGGGATTGATGCGCTTCCCACTGTAGATCCGGAATTGCGTGAATCCCTGCTTGCAACATGGAAAACCGAAGGACTGGAAAACCTGAGGCTTCGGTTAAAAAAACTGGATCCGGAGTATTATCATGAGGTGGACCTGAAAAATCCCAAACGGATCCTTCATGCCCTGGAAGTTTGCCTGATGACCGGAAAACCTTACTCTTTTTACCGTTCAGGAACAAACAAAGAAAGACCGTTTCATATCCTTAAAGCCGGGCTGAATTGTGACCGCAAGGTGTTGTATGACAAAATCAATCAGCGTACCGATCAGATGATACGCACCGGCCTGATCGATGAAGCACGGCATCTGTACCCGAAAAAACACCTGAATGCGCTGAACACCGTAGGGTATAAAGAACTGTTCGCCTTTTTTGACGGAACAATCAGCCTCGAAGAGGCCATTCAACAAATAAAAAACAACACACGCAAATACGCACGCAAACAACTCACCTGGTTCCGGAAAGATCCATCCATACGCTGGTTTGAACCAGGCCGGGAAGAAGAAATTATTGCCTATATCGAAAAGGAGGTTCAGCATGGCTGAGAAATTATTCCCTTTTGTCATCCGGGTTTACGGAATTATCCGAAACAGCAGGGACGAAATACTGGTGACCGATGAATTCCAACTGGACAGGAAAATGACCAAATTTCCGGGGGGCGGATTAGAATACGGGGAAGGAACTGTTGACTGCCTGCGCAGGGAAATCCGGGAAGAATGCAACGGCCAGGAAATAAAAAACATCCGCCACTTTTACACTACGGATTTTTTCCAGCCCGCTTTTTTCTTTAAAAAGAAACAGCTTATCAGCATCTATTACCTGGCAGAACTGCAGGGAACTCCGTTTTTTAAGATTTCAGAAACTGCCTGTGATTTCAAAGATGAGGTCAACGGAAGCCAGTCATTCCGGTGGATGAAAAGAAAATCGCTGAACTCTGACGAATTCTCCTTCCCTATCGATAAATTTGTAGCCCGGAAACTAACAGCAAACCGTAAAATCAGATGAAGAAAATTGTCATAATCGGCACAGCCTACCCTTTCAGGGGAGGCCTTGCTGCCTTTAACGAGCGGTTAGCCAGAGAATTTATCAGGGCTGGGTACCAGGTGCGCATTGAAACCTTCACCTTACAGTACCCGGGATTTCTTTTCCCGGGGAAAACACAATATGCCGACTGGGAAAAACCGGAAGGGCTCGAAATCGTAAGGTCTGTCAGTTCGGTGAATCCGTTCACGTGGATAAAAACCGGCAGGAGAATTCAAAAAGAAAAACCCGACATCGTACTCTTTAAATACTGGCTTCCCTTTATGGCCCCCTGTTTTGGGACCCTGGCCCGGATAATCCGCAAAAACGGATACACCCGGATCATTGGTGTTGCAGACAATATTATCCCGCATGAGAAACGGATCGGGGATGTTTCCCTCACCTCCTGTTTTATCAAAACCCTGGATGGAATGGTTGCCATGTCGAAAAGTGTACAGGAAGAGGTGGCTCTTTTCAGAAAAGACCTTCCCACCACACGATGCCCTCATCCGGTTTTTGATAATTTCGGAGAATCCCTTGAACGGAAAGAAGCCCTGAAGAAACTTTCCCTGAAGGAGGATTTCAACTATTTTCTTTTTTTTGGTTTTATAAGGGACTACAAAGGGCTGGACTGGCTGCTTGAGGCGTTTGCCGATGCCAGGCTCCGGGAGTTCCCGGTTAAGTTGATTGTAGCCGGCGAGTTTTATACCGATCCGGCACCCTACCACGCGCTGATAAAACAACGGAATCTTTCGGATCATATCATCCTGAAGACCGATTTTATCCCCGATGAAGAGGTAAAACTGTACTTCAGTGCCGCCGACATGGTTGTTCAACCGTACAAATCAGCCACCCAAAGCGGAGTAACCCAGATCGGGTACCAGTTTGACAAGCCGATGCTGGTAACCCGGGTTGGCGGATTGCCGGAAATGATCCCGGATCAAAAGATCGGCTATGTGGTATCCCCTGAACCGGAAGCTATCGCAGATGCCCTCTACGACTTCCTGAAAAACAACCGCAAAGAAGCCTTTACGGTCCAGGTTAAAAAAGAAAAACAAAAATTCTTGTGGTCAAGCATGGTATCTGCTATCTTAGAAGTCTGTAACCAAACAGGGGATCATGATCATACGAAGTAAAGCGCCTTTACGGCTGGGACTTGCAGGAGGGGGCACCGATGTTTCGCCCTATTCAGACATTTACGGCGGAGCAGTTCTGAATGCCACGATCAATCTTTTTGCCTATGCATCGATTGAGCCACGCACCGACGGAAAAATCATCATTCATGCGGTCGATAAAGGGGAAAGACTGGAACTGGATGCCGCGGAAACCCTTCCTCAGGATGGCAAACTCGACCTGCTCAAGGGCATTTACAACCGCATCGTCCGGGATTATACCCGGCATAAATTATCCTTTGAGCTGACGACCATAGTGGATGCCCCTCCCGGATCGGGACTGGGCTCATCCTCCACGCTTGTAACCGCTGTGGTCGGGGCGTTTACCGAATGGCTTAAGATACCACTCGGGGAATACGACATAGCCCAGCTGGCTTACCGTATTGAACGAATCGATATGGGTTATGCCGGAGGAAAACAGGACCAGTACGCAGCCACATTCGGAGGAGTCAATTTTATGGAATTCTACGATCATGAAAAAGTGATCGTCAATCCGCTGCGCATACGTACCGAAGTGTTGAACGAACTGGCATTCAATATGGTACTATACTATACCGGAACCAGCCGGCTCTCCTCGGAGATTATCGAAAAACAGCAACAAAGCATCAAACAGAAAAACAGCCTGTCGGTGAATGCCATGCATAAAACCCGGGATATTGCCGTCCGCATCAAAGAAGCGATCCTGAAGTCAGATCTCGACCGTGTTGGGGAGATCATGCATGAGGGCTGGCAATACAAAAAACAGTTAGCCCAGGGGGTTTCAAACAGTCAGATCGATGCGATCTACAACGCCGTACGAAAAGCAGGTGCCCTGGGAGGAAAAATTTCAGGTGCCGGAGGAGGCGGTTTCATGTTTTTTTACTGCCCGGGAAATACCCGTTTTCAGGTTATTGAAACATTGCGTACTTTCGGAGGCGAAATAACCCCGTTTCAGTTTACAAAAAACGGACTAAGCAGTTGGACGATTTAACAAATCCGAAATGATAAAAGAAAGAATAAAAGAGAGCATCAACGTCAAACAAAAGATTTTAAAGGATCCGCTTTTGCTGAGCCACATTGAACAGGCAGCGGCCAGGATCACAGAAGCCTTTCAGGGCAAACACAGGGTTTATTTCTGTGGCAACGGAGGCAGTGCTGCAGATGCCCAGCACCTGGCAGCAGAGCTTTCAGGAAAGTTTTATTTCGACCGGCCGGCTTTGCCGGCAGAAGCCTGCCATGTAAACCCGTCCTTTATGACCGCAATATCGAATGATTACGATTTCAGCAGGGTCTATGCCCGCTATATAGAAGGATTTGGTGAAGAGGGAGATGTTTTGGTCGCCCTCTCCACATCCGGGAATTCACCCAATATTCTCAGAGCCCTGGAAACAGCCCGGGATAAAAAGATGCTCTGCATCGGCCTGACCGGTAAAACCGGCGGGGAAATGAAAACCCGGGTGGATCTTTTGCTCAATGTACCTTCTACAGATACTCCCCGGATCCAGGAAGCACACACAACCCTGGGCCACATCCTCTGTGAGATCGTCGAAAAGAAGCTGTTTGGTTAATGGAAAGGGAAGCTGTTATACTGGCAGGGGGGCTCGGAACCCGGTTACAAACAAAAATCACCGGACGCCCGAAACCGATGGCCCTGGTGAACGGAAAACCGTTTCTATCCTATCTGATCCGATACCTTCTGAAAAATAATTTTCAACACCTGATCCTTGCTGTCGGATACAAACATAAAGTCATACGCGACTATTTCGGAACCGGTTTCCGGGGCCTGCAAATCACGTATGCCGTTGAGGAAAAACCGCTTGGTACCGGAGGCGCTATCTTAAACGCATTAAAATATACACGTAATCCATGCTCTTTTATCCTCAATGGAGACACCTATTTCCCGGTATCCTTCGATCAGATGGAACAGCAGTCCGTTCAGCGAAAATGCCACCTTGTTATGGCGTTGCGTAAACTCGAAAACGTGTCACGTTATGGTACCGTATCATTGAATGATGAGGGCAGAATAACCGGCTTCACAGAAAAAAAAGAGAGCCACACTCCCGGGCTGATCAACGGCGGAATCTATTACCTGCAAAAAGAAGCCTTTATGCATCTCTCCTTCCCCGAAACGTTCTCTTTTGAAAACGATTACCTGGTACCCCATGTAGAGACTCAAAATTTTTGCGGAATTGTTTTCACGGATTATTTTATTGACATAGGAATTCCGGAAACATTGGAACAGGCACAGAAAGATTTTTTTACTTTTGAAGATGAATAACCGGCTGAATTCCCGGAAATTTTCGGGCCGGAATGCGTTGGAATGAATAGCAGGATAACCATGAAAAACAAGGCTCTCTTTGTGGACAGGGACGGTGTAATCAATGTAGAAAAGAACTATGTTCATACGGTTGATGAATTTGAATTCATCCCGGAAATCTTCGGAATTTTAAAAAAATACCAGGATGAGGGCTTTCTGATCATTGTGGTATCGAACCAGGCAGGGGTTGCCCGAAACTATTATACGGAAAAAGACGTGAAGATTGTAAACAACTGGATGGTTCACAAACTGAAGGAAAAGGGGATCACCATCCGGGAAGTATACTATTGCCCCCATCACCCTGATTTCACCGGAGACTGTGAATGCCGGAAACCCAGGCCGGGGATGATCCTGAAAGCACTGGAGAAATATAACATTGATCCGGAGAAATCGGTATTGATCGGCGATAAGGAAACAGATATTCTGGCAGGCAGGAATGCCGGAATAGGAACAAATCTCTATATAAACGAAGTCATTCAGGGAACCTGACCTATGCAACACTTTACGAAAGCGGAAATAAGGCTGATACAAGACTACTATGACGACCTCCTGAGTGAGATCCGCCCCAAATTCAATAAGGAGCACTTGGAGAAGGTACATAAGGCTTTTGAATTTGCCAATGCAGCCCACGACGGGGTAAAGCGTCATTCGGGAGAGCCTTTTATCATTCACCCGATTGCGGTTGCCCGGATTGTATCTTATGATCTGGGCCTGGGAGCCAACTCTGTACTTGTTGCTCTTTTACACGATGTGGTCGAAGATACAGACTATACCCTGGAAGATATAGAAAATATGTTCGGGAAAAAAGTGGCCCGGATTGTGGACGGGCTGACTAAACTGTCGGGCGACAACATGACGGACCAGGCCCTCACATTACGGAAAATCATGATGACCCTGACCGACGATGTACGGATCGTCCTGATCAAAATTGCTGACCGCCTGCACAACATGCGAACCCTGGAATCCCTGCCCCTCCACAAACAGATCAAAGTATCCGGGGAAACCCTCTACATTTACACGCCGTTATCGCACCGCCTGGGACTGCATGCCATTAAAAGTGAAATGGAGGATCTGGCTTTTAAACACAAAAATCCGGAAGAATACAACATGATCCTGTATCAGCTCCAGGACCAGGAAGCCAATCGGAATTACCTGATCAATGGATTCATACGGCCTGTTGAAGAACGCCTTAAAAAAGAAGGCATTGACTGTGTTATAAACAGCCGCCTGAAATCCATTTATTCCATCTGGGAAAAGATGAAGGTTAAAGAGGTATCCTTTGATGAGGTGTATGACATGCTGGCCATCCGGATCATTGTAAAACCAAAACCTGGGGTCTCTGAAAAAAGGCAGTGTTTTGATATTCTTTCCCTTCTGACCGATATTTACAAACCCAAACCGGACCGCATAAGGGACTGGATCACCTCCCCAAAGGCAAACGGCTATGAATCACTGCATGTTACCGTTATGGGACCCCACGGCCGATGGGTGGAAGTACAGATCAGAACGGAACGAATGGACCAGATCGCAGAGTATGGCTTCGCAGCCCATTACAAATACAAAGGCTTGAAATGGCAGGAAAAAGAACTCGAAAAATGGATGCAAAAAATCCACGAGAGTCTGAAGAGCCCCGATACCGATGCCTATGATTTTCTGGATGAATTTAAACTGAACCTGTTTGCTTCTGAAATAGCGGTGTTCTCACCCAAAGGGGAATTGTTCAAGCTTCCCAAAAATGCAACCGTACTCGACTTTGCCTATGAAATCCATACCGACCTGGGAAATAAATGCATCGGGGCCAAAGTGAACAAAAAGTTAAAATCCGCAAGCTATGTGCTGAGCAATGGCGACCAGGTCGAGATCCTGACCTCGGAAAAACAAAAACCCCAACGGGAATGGCTGAAATTTGTGGCAACAGCCAAGGCACGGACAAAAATAAAGGACACTTTTAAGCTGGAAAAAAGCAGGCACCTGGAACTGGGCAAAGAGATGATCGAAACAGCCCTGAAAAAATTGCACATCACTCCCACCGTAAACACACTCAAAAAAATAACCTCCTATTATAACCTGTCAAACAAGGATCAGTTATACTCCCAGGTTGGTATAGGATTTATTGATCTCGACGATATTGCCAATGTGGTCCGCAAAAAATCGGAAAACCGGATTACCCGCTACTGGAAACTGACCTTCGGAAAAATAAAGAAAAGTGATAAAAAAAGCGATGCTCCCATCGATAAAAAGAAACCCTTCCTTCTGAGAGAAGATCCGGACAGCCGGAACTATACCCTCGCCAAATGTTGCAATCCGATTCCCGGCGATGACGTGATAGGATTTATTCTTGCCAACGATCAGATCATCATACATAAAAAAGGATGTCCCAAAGCAGAAAAACTCACATCCAGCCACGGAAGCCGTCTGATCACGGCACAATGGACCACTTTCAAACGGCTTTCCTACCTGACTCAGCTGAAACTCGATGGATTCGACCGAATCGGCATCGTGAACGAGGTAACCAATGTGATCTCCAAACAACATAACATCAATATGCGGACCATTAAATTCGATACCCATGACGGGATTTTCGAAGGAGACCTATTTATCTATATCCACAATGCCCAGGATCTCCAGAACCTGATCACTGAACTGACCAAAATAAAGGGAATCGATAAAATTGAACGGGTTGAAAATATCTCTGAATAAACAGCGTACCGGGTCTGAAATCACAAAAAATTATTATTTTTACTTCTTATTTAAAATTGGTTTAATTATGAATAGACAGAAAACCAGGGAATCGGTACGCAAAATGTTTACAGAATACCTTGCAGAGAAAGAACACAGAAAAACGCCGGAAAGGTTTGCTATTCTTGAAGAAATTTATTCACAGGAAGGGCATTTTGACATTGAATCCCTGTATATTTCCATGAAAAACAAAAAATACAGGGTCAGCAGAGCAACCCTCTACAATACCATTGAATTGCTTCTTGAATGCAAGCTGGTGGTAAAACATCAGTTCGGGAAAAACATCGCTCAATTTGAAAAAGCGTATGCCATCAAACAACACGATCATCTGATTGATATCGCTACCGGGAAAGTAACCGAATTCTTCGATCCCAGGATCCGGGAAATCATTAAAGATGCGTGCGAACAGCACCATTTTGATCTTTCCCATCACACCCTTTATATTTACGGTCGCAACAAAACAGAATAAGCAATGGGTATCCCGGCCCGGATTTTCATCCTTGTCTCATCCATGCATCAGGAATTTCTTACCAGGTTTTCAAAAATAATTTGTACTTTTAAAAGCTTGTAAAGCGGATCCGCAGAAACACAAAACCAGCGATTGTGTATCTGCGGTTTGCTATGTCTGAAACAGAAGAAAAGGAACGGGAAAGTTATCCCGATCCCGATATTTATCGGGACGGAAATACCTTTAAAAACAAACAATTATATATGAAAGTGGATGTATTACTGGGCTTGCAATGGGGAGATGAAGGCAAAGGAAAGATTGTTGATGTCCTGGCCCCGGCCTATGATATGATTGCAAGGTTCCAGGGAGGGCCCAATGCAGGGCATACCCTGGAGTTCAATAACATGAAGCAGATCCTGCATATTATCCCATCGGGTATATTCCGGAAAAATACGATCAATGTCATTGGCAATGGACTGGTGATTGACCCGATCCTGTTTAAACAGGAAATTGATGAAATTGCATCCAAAGGGTTTGGCATTTCCGGGAACCTTTTCATTTCCAGGAAGGCACACCTGATCTTACCGACTCACCGGTTACTGGATGCAGCCTCGGAAGCATCAAAAGGAGAATCTAAAATCGGTTCAACCTTAAAAGGCATCGGGCCTGCCTACCGGGATAAAACCGGGCGTGAAGGGATCCGGGTCGGAGATATCGTCTCCGGATTTGAAAAAAAATACACCCAAAGCACCGAAAGGCATAAAATGCTGCTTGAGAAGATCTATGGTTTTGCGTACAAAAAGCTACTCAGAAGCTATGAAAAAGAATGGTTTGAAGGCATCGAGGTATTACGATCTTTTCCCCTGGTAGATACGGAGTACATGATCAACAACAAACTGGCTGAAGGGAAAACCGTACTGGCTGAAGGGGCCCAGGGAACCCTTCTCGACATCGATTTCGGCTCCTATCCCTTTGTAACGTCTTCGAACACCATTTGTGCAGGCGCCTGCACCGGATTAGGCATACCACCCCAGAGAATCAACCACGTAATTGGAATCTTTAAAGCTTACTGCACCCGTGTGGGGCAGGGCCCCTTCCCTACAGAACTGAACAACCAGACAGGTGAAAACATGAGAAAAGCAGGCAGCGAATTTGGTGCAACCACAGGCCGTCCAAGACGTTGCGGATGGCTTGACCTGGTAGCCCTGAAATATTCCATCATGCTGAACGGAGTTACCGAACTGGTTATCACCAAAGCCGATGTGCTGAATCAGTTCAAAACGATCCGTGTGTGTACCGGTTATGAAATAGAAGGCAAAAGGATAACCCAGGTCCCTTACGAAATGGACAAAAAAATCACACCGGTCTATACCGATCTCCCGGGATGGAATGCCAACCTTACGAAAATCACAGACAAAAGCCGGTTCCCTGAAGAATTAACCCGTTATATTCACTTTATCGAACAGGAAACCGGCATTCCCGTATCCATTGCTTCCGTGGGACCCAAAAGAACACAAACCATTTTTCTTAACGAAGAGAGAACCTGCTAATTAAATTTACGGAATGATGACTTCTCCGATAGAAACCATTGGATTATATACCGATTTTTATGAACTTTCCATGGCTCAGGGCTATTTTCTTTCAGGGAAAAAAGACGAACCTGCTGTTTTTGATTATTTTTTCCGTACCAATCCGTATAAGGGAGGATTTACGGTTTATGCCGGGTTAGCTGACTTCCTGGAAGGTCTCAGGGATTTTAGATTTTCAGCTTCCGACATAGCCTATTTAAAGAGCATTGGACTGAAAGATTCTTTTCTGAATTACCTCAGGGATTTTTCCTTCAGAGGGGATATTTTCAGCATGCAGGAGGGAGAGGTTGTTTTTCCCAATGAACCGGCACTTTGCGTGGAGGGGACGCTTATCGAGTGTCAGCTGATCGAAAGTTTTTTATTGAATATTCTCAATTTCGAATCGTTGATTTCGACCAAAGCTTTCAGGGTGTGGCTTGCTTCCGGAGGAAGACCTTTTACGGATTTCGGACTTCGCAGGGCCCAGGGATTTGGAGCACTTCACGGCAGCCGGGCAGCAGTCATCGGAGGAGCATCCTCGACCTCCAATGTCCTGGCTGGAAAACATTTCAAAATCCCGGTTTCAGGAACCCAGGCTCATTCCTGGATTCAAAGTTTTGATTCGGAACTGGAAGCGTTCCGGCATTATGCGCAAAACAATCCGGAAAATACAACACTCCTGGTTGACACCTACGACACATTAAAATCGGGTGTGCCCAACGCGATTGCCGTGGCCAAAGAGATGGAATCAGAAAACCACAGGCTGAAGGCTGTCCGCCTGGATAGCGGCGACCTGGCCTTTCTCAGCAAAAAAACGAGAAAACTTCTCGACGCAGCAGGCCTCTCCTATGTCAAAATCGTTGCATCCAACCAACTGAATGAATGGATTATTCAAAGCCTTGTCAATGAACAACACGCACCGATTGATGCCTTTGGAGTAGGAACCGAACTGATCACAGGAAAACCCGACGCTGCCCTGGATGGAGTCTATAAACTGGCATGGGTGAACAACTTTCCGAAAATGAAAATTTCGGAGAATCCGGAAAAAATGACGTTGCCGGGACGAAAAAAAGTGTGCCGGTACTACGATAAAAAAGGAAAATTCTACGGCGATGGCATCCTGCTGAAAAACCAGCGTACAGAGAATACCCATACCCTGCTCGATCTCTCGTTTTCTGAAAAATCAACCGGGGTCGCAGGCCTTGAACATGAAGAATTGCTAACGAAAGTGTATTCAGGACAAAAAATGCAATTTCAGAAAAAAAATCCCACTGAGAATTTTTCGTTCCTCAAAAGCCGTGCGAACAAACTGCCTGAGGAATACAAACGTTTTAAAAATCCTTCGGTATACAAAGTTGGGATCTCCGGGGATCTGCTTACCCTAAGAAACAATCTTTCGGGCCGATACATGCAAAAATTCTAAGCAGCCGGTCTTCAAACAGAACCTATGATGACGGATATTACAAAGCCAACCTTGCTACTTGACAAATCCATCTGCCTCGATAACATAAGACGGATGGCGGAAAAAGCACAAAAATTCAATCTGAAACTCCGGCCTCATTTTAAAACTCACCAGTCGGCCACCATAGGTGAATGGTTCAGGCTCTTTGGAGTGAATACCATCACCGTAAGCTCTGTCTCAATGGCAGAATATTTTGCTCAGAACGGTTGGGATGACATCACCCTTGCCGTTCCGGTGAATATTCCTGAAACCGACCGGATCAACCGACTGACATCGGCTGTGAATATGAACATCCTTATTGAAAACATAGAAGCTGCACAAGCCATGGTCAACGGAATAAAAAACCAGGCGGGCGTATATATTAAAATTGACACGGGATATCACCGGACGGGGATCTCACCTGCCAAAACCTCTTTCATTGATGCGCTGCTTGAAATCATCAAAGAGAACAACCTTCTCGAATTCAAGGGATTCCTGTCCCACTCCGGGCATACCTATACAGCCAATTCCGTGCATGAAATCCATAGCCGTCATTTTGATACATTGCTGAAACTACGAAACCTTAAACAACACTACAAAAAAAAATACCCCAATCTGCAGATATCCCTGGGAGATACACCCTCCTGCAGTATTTGTGAAACATTCGATGGAGTAGATGAGATTCGACCCGGCAATTTTGTTTTCTATGATTACATGCAGTACAAACTGGGGGTCTGTTCGTTGGAAGATATTGCCTTGCGCCTGATCTGCCCGATTCTTTCGAAACACGCTTCGCGAAACGAAATAATTATTTACGGAGGAGCCATACACCTCTCCAAAGAATCGATTCCCAACATTGACGGAAAACCGATGTATGGAAGATTTGTCGTTCCCAAAGAAGAAAAAAAGATCCTCCTGGGTGAATTAAATTATGTAAGCCGCCTGTCACAGGAACTGGGAGTACTGAAAGTGGTTCAGAGAAATCTTCCTCTTTTTACCCCGGGGGAACTTGTGGAAATCATTCCTGTACACTCCTGCCTGACGGCCAACCTTGCCCGCAGATACCTGACCACCGAAGGGGAGGAAATCCCCATGATTCCATGCTGAAAATCCCCAGAAGAGCCCTCTTTCGAAGCATGGGAAGAATAAAAAAACGGGTACGTGATTCTTCCCTCCTGATTACACAGAGGAACACAGTGATCCACCGTGTTTCACAAAGTGTAGATACGAGGGATCAATGAAGATCAATATAGATCAATTTAGATCAGTGAGATCAGTGGAATTAATAGAACCAAGAATCAAGAGTCAGGAGTGAATTCTCTTTGCTGGTGAAGTCTCAAGTGATTTGTATTCGATTGATGCTGATATCCTTTGCCGTTGGCTTTAGCCAACGGGTTTGATGACAGTTAGTTATCAGGGGGCTTTAGCCCCATTGTTTTATTTTGCTTTTGCTCAAATTCGTGAGACAGCTCGCTGAATCCTGCTTCCAGGGAAGTTTTGTGCAAGTATATCTGTTCATTGATATTATGGGGCTGAAGCCCAAGGGTTGTTTGTTGTATTTTATCCGTTGGCTAAAGCCAACAGCCTGCCCCGCTAAAAGCGGGGGCAAAGGATAGAAAGCCAACAGCCTTCTCCGATTCTTAGCAGGCCAAAGCAACCGACAACCGATTCAGTGAGCCCCGACATTGGGGAGCGTAGCGAACCCAATGTCGCTGGGCGAACTCCTGTCTGCCAACAGGCAGGAATCCCGATAGCGTAGCACATCGTCAAATGACAACTGACAACTGACAACCCTCCATCGCCAAGGCTCCGGAGGACAAAGCAACATTTCCCGCTATACCGGTTGGTTTTTTCCCGGAATATGCTTTAAGGTTTCCACGAGGAATTCCCAGAATTTCCGGACGGTTTCAATGTTTACTTTTTCATCCGGGGAGTGCGGGTACCGGATGGTAGGCCCGAAGGAGATCATATCCCAGGCAGGATAGGTACTTCCCAGGATTCCGCATTCCAGTCCGGCATGAATCGCCATTATTTTTGGTGTTTTACCAAACTTATTTTTATAGACATCCTGCATAATTTTCAGGATCTGAGAATCCAGATTGGGTTTCCACCCGGGATAGCTACCTGAGAAACCGACTTCCCCGCCTGCCAATGTAAATACTGCCTTGATCCGTGCTCCCAGTTCTGTTTTTGCCGAATCTACGGAACTTCGCATCAGGCAGGCTCCGTTTATGGTTTTTGTTTGCGGGTCGGATTTCATGATAGCCAGGTTGGTTGAGGTTTCCACCAGTCCTTCCATGCTGTCGCTCATGCGGATCACACCGTTGGGGCAGGCTCTGACTGAAAAGCTCAGTTTTTCCTGTGTTTTCTGGTCGATCAGGGAATCAGGCAACGGGGTTTCCTCCATTTTAACCATCATATCCGGTTCAGTTGCAGCCAATTCCTTTTTTATTGTGGCGGCAATATCCTCCACCAGGGCAGCCAGGTCTTCAATCTTTGATTTTTCAACCGCCAGCATACCGAAAGCTTCCCTCGGGATGGCATTCCGGAGGCTTCCGCCATCGACACTGGCCAGGCGGACCCCCAGTTTCAGACTTACCTCGTTCAGAATGCGAAAGAATACCTTGATGGCATTTCCCCTGCCCAGCGGAATGTCGATCCCTGAATGGCCTCCTTTCATACCGGTTACACTCAGTTTAACGCCCGTAAAACCTTCCGGCACGGGTTCTTCCCGGTAGGCAAAAGTAATATTGGCATCTTCGCCTCCGGCACAACCAACATACAGTTCTCCTTCGTCTTCCGAATCGGTATTGATCAGAATATCGCCTTTCAGTACCTCCGGGTTTATTCCCTTTGCCCCGTCCATTCCTGTTTCTTCAGTGGCAGTCAGCAGCACTTCCAGAGGTCCGTGCTGAAGGTTTTTGGAAGCCAGGACAGCCAATGCCGACGAAACACCAATTCCATTGTCAGCCCCCAGGGTTGTTCCGTTTGCAGTTACCCATTCCCCATCCACATAGGCTTCAATGGGGTCAGTAAGAAAATCGTGCTGTTTATCGCTGTTTTTCTGAGGAACCATATCGAGATGCCCCTGGAGAATAACCCCTTTCCGGTTTTCCATACCGGGCGTTGCCGGTTTCCGGATTATCACATTCCGCGCTTCGTCCATTTGGGTTTCAAGTCCCAGGCTTTTGCCAAAATTCATAGCCCACTCCTGTATTTTTTCTTCATGGTTTGATGGCCTGGGGACCTGAAGCATCTGATCGAAGATGCTCCATACTTCTGTCGGGTTAATTTCCTTTATCTGTACCATATTATTAAATTTTTTTATTAAAATTCCGAGATGTTTTCACACCGTTTAGACTCCTTTATTCAGGTTTCTGTCCCGAGGGCAACTCAAGGCCGAATCCCTGTTTCCTGTCAGACTGCTTCAATTTATACGACAGGAAGATAGAAATAACGCCACAACCGACCAGCAAAAGCACCGGGATGGTATAGTTATATACTTCTTCCCCGGCCCTTATGGCTTCCAGGTTTTCTTTGTTGGTTGCATCCAGAACGGCACCGATGCCCCAAAAGAATATACCGAGTCCCCAGTTCTGAACGGTAAACATGCTGGCGTATGCGGTCCCCAGTCTGTTTTCAGCAACAATCTTGGCTACCGATGGCCACATGGCTGCCGGCACAAGCGAAAAGGCTATCCCGAGGCTGACCAGCCCCAGGTATCCCAGATAGACATTGTTAAACACCGATAAAGATAGGTGAGCAAAAATTAAAAGCAGCGACCCGAGCATCATCAGCGATGCAGCTTTCCCCTTTTTATCGACAATATTTCCAAAAATAGGAGTAAAAAGAATCGTACCCAACGGAATTAAACTGGCCGTTTTCGGCCCGTTGTTAAACCATACGCTGAATATATCCTGCAGGGCTATAACAAAAATCACAAAGGCCCCGAGGATGATTATTAACACAATATTCCGGATACCCCGGACTTTAAATTGTTGAGGAATCAGGGTAAACCCCAGGGCAAAAACAAACAATCCCAGGTATACACTGGCAGTACCCAGGGCCGTACTCCCTAAAATGGTAACCACTCCCTCTCCCGGAGGCAGGGTATCGGTAAATCCGAACTTATTTACCAATATGTCTGCTGCATATTGGATAAACGGAAAAACCGCAGCATAAAAAGCCACACACAATAAAGCAATGTAGATAAACGATTTATTCTGAATCAGCTTAATCAGATCTGCAAATTTAAATTCCTCTTCTTCTTCTTCTTCGCCTTCTTCTGCTTTTTTGGCTGCTTTCACCTGTCTATCCAGTTTAATATCAAAAAACGTGTAGATTACAAACAGGATCAATCCGATGCCTATCAATGTAGCAGCAAACACAATGGCCGGAGGAACGGTATTCACAGCTAAATCGGGTGACACAGCGATTCCCAGTGCCGATCCCAGTCGGCCGAATCCTACATTAATAGCCATAGCCAGCGCCAGTTCGTAGCCTTTAAACCATTTGACAATGGTACGGGTAGCTACCACACAAACGACCTCAAGGCCCACTCCAAACAAGATGCGTCCTAAGATCATAAAATTCAATACGGTGGAGTGATCATCTCCGAACCATCCCAGACTGGCTACTGCCACAATCGCTCCCCCCAGGGTAGCCAGCCCGCCAAATAAAAGTCCGGCAATCCGTATCCCCCATTTGTCAAGAATGATCCCTCCCACGATAATCATCCCAAACATATTGGCTATGGTGGTAAGCCCGATCAGCCTTCCGAATTCTTCACTGGTAAAACCCATCCGGGATTCCATTAAGGGCTTTAACCCTCCGAAAAAATCCTGGAACCAGTAGGTTGCAAACATCAATATACTGACCAATACCAGGGCAAACCATCTCATAGCTACCGATTCTCTTAATGTTCGTTTCATTTGTTTAATTTTTTTTTGAAAAACAAATAAAGGAAAATAAATCAGCTTTACACAGGATTTTTCCCGGAGAAAAGCCGATCCTTTATTTGCAGCCGTTAGTTTTCACTCTCTTTACGGATGATATTTTTTATTGCGCCGGTTGAGGGATGGAATTCCAGGGAGCAGGAGCCATCGAGAAATATTTCGGGAACCGGAGCAGCCACACCAAACTGGCTGACCGGGATCCTTGCCGAAGCAATCGTTTTTAATTCGTATACCAACCGTACCTCAGCCATACCGGGTTGCCTGTAGTAGACCCCACTCTTTCCTGCATCCGGATTTTCAGAATTCTTCAATCGTTCGTATCGGTTGGTTAACCCGTCCTCTTTCACCATCTCAATCAGTACCGGTTTTCCGGTCAGATCGGATTTTTCCAGGATTCCTTTCTCTTCTGAAAACCGAAAGATCACTTCGCCTTTGTTGGTATTTTCAGAAGGGATGTATTCAAAGCTGAAACGATAGGCGTCCGTCTTTCTTATGCCTGTAAAGAGAGAAAGATACTCTTTCTCAATCTGGTCCAGTTGTTTGAGGCTGGCCTCATAGGCTTTTCCATCGGGAGGAAGGACATCGAGGTAACCGATTGCTGTTTCAAATTTCATTCTTCGGCAGTCCAATATCCTTTCAGATGCTTGTACTGCCTTTTGTTCCAGGCTAAGACGGACTGAACGGAACCCGTTGGTTGAATCTCCGTGGCTCACGAAAGGCATATCTGAAAGGTTGCCAAACTGAAACTCCGTTTCCTTTGGGGGATAAAAGACCGGATTGGTAACAACCTGTTTTTCAGGCTCCACCGGCACAGGCATGTTGATTCCTGCAAGGCAACCCTCCGGAGTCAGCCCGATCAGGGATGCAGCCTCCCCGCTGACTTTATAGACCTGTTCCGGATCTGGTTCAGAAAAGGTTTCAAAGGATACCCGATCAATGGTCCAGTCAGAAGAAACCCCGGTTTTGACGTCCGGAATGCCCAGTAACTGGTTGGCATACCGTGCATAAGGACCGGGAGTGAAATCTGTTTTGGATGCCTCGACATAGATTCGTAACCCGGTTTGAGGAAGTGCATAGATTACGCCTTCAACAAAAACCGGTACTCCCTCATCGTTCTCTTTATTTCTGCGTTGGCCGGATGCCGGCAAAACCATGCCTAATACGATCAATACAATAAGAATCTTCATTGGATAAATTATTCGTTTTTAATTTTAAGAAATGCTTCTCCCAGGGTTTCTATGATATCTCCTGCGATCAGGGCTTCTTCAGAATATTTTTTCACAGCCAGGTCAGCAGCCATTCCATGTATATAGACTCCGGCCAGAGCCGCTGACGTGGGTTCCAGTCCCTGGGTCAACAAACCCAGAACAATCCCGGTCAGGGTATCTCCGCTGCCGGCTGTAGCCATTCCCGGGTTTCCGGTAGAATTAAAAAAGAGTTTCCCTGCGGGAGAAGCCACTGTCGTAAAAGCTCCTTTCAACACCACATTCACACTGTATTTTACTGCGAACTCCTTCAGTCGCATCAACTGCTGCCAGGAATTGGCTGAATCACCGGCTAACCGTCTGAATTCGCCCGGATGGGGTGTAAGAATGGACTGAGATGGTATTTTTTCGAGCCATAGAGGACTTCCAGCCAGGATATTCAAAGCATCGGCGTCGAGAACCAGGGGTTTATCGGATTGTTCCAGCAAAGTCAACAAGGCACGTTTGGTATTCGCTTTGGTACCCAGCCCCGGCCCGATGCCTACGGAGGTATAATTTCCGGGATGAGGAATTTGCGTAACCATTCCATCTGCAGGATCTATACTGGCCATAGCTTCCGGAACAGCGGTCTGAATCACCGGAACCCCCACCCTGGGAATGTGGGTCGTCAGCAACCCGGCACCTGCCCGCAGGCACCCCCGGGAAGCCAGAACAGCCGCTCCCATTTTTCCATAACTCCCGGCAATCAGCAACGCATGCCCCATGGTGCCTTTATGGGCAAACCGGGATCGTTTCCGGATCATAGGAGCAATTTCCCCCAACCCCGTAAAATAAAAATCCGTAGGAGTTTTCTCTATTCCCTCAGAATGTAACTCAATAGGCAACACCTCCCAACAGCCTGTGTATTTTTCATTCTCAGCAAAGAAAAAGCTGATTTTGGGAAATTGAAGGGTTAAGGTAAAATCAGCCTGTACGATATTTCCGGATGGATTGTCGCTGTTGTCTTCCCCCGTTAAACCGCTGGGTATATCCACAGCCACTATGGTTGCACCGCTTTGGTTGATCTGTCGGATAACCCCGGCAGGCAACCCTTCCACAGGACGAGTCAGCCCCGAGCCGAAAATCCCGTCAATGACCACATCCTCTTCATTTATTTCAGGAATATCTTCTTCATTCCCGATTTTTCTGAGTGCAACCTTGTTTTGTTCTACCAGGCGCTGCCAGTTTATTTCCGGAGACCCGGAGAGGCCTTTCCCGAAATCCAGCAGGTACACTTCAACCCGGTAATTATGGGCAGCCATCATTCTGGAAATTGCCAGAGCATCGCCCCCATTATTCCCGGGACCGGCAAAAACTACCAGCTTCTTACCCGGTAAAACGTGTGAAACCAACCAGTTAACCATTTGCGTCGCTGCCCGTTCCATCAGGTTTATGTCAGCGATGGGTTCATTTTCAATCGTGTAACGGTCTATTTCAGCAATTTTTCCGGTGGCGAAAATTTTCATAGCTGCCTGTTTTGTTTGGTAAAAATATAAAAAAATTAAACGAATGAAACTTCAGGAAAAAAGTGATCTTTGTCAATTTGTCTGACTGTAAAAGATTCCTATATTTGCTGGGTATGGAAGTATCGATTATTAATCAATAAAAAAAACAACATGTTAAAGGGACATCCCAAGGGATTGTATGTAGCTTTTTTCGCTAATATGGGTGAGCGTTTCGGCTATTATACGATGCTGGCAATTTTTGTGCTTTATTTACAGGCTAAGTATGGCTTTACAGCCTCTGAAGCCGGTACGTATTACGGCGGATTCTTGTTTGGTATCTATTTCCTACCTCTTCTGGGGGGAATCCTCGCCGATAAAGTGCTCGGTTATGGCAAAACAATCACCCTGGGCACGATCATCATGTTTTTGGGATATCTGCTTCTGGCTATCCCGGGGCAGGCGATCATTCTTACGATCACAGCGCTGGTCGTTATTTCCCTTGGAACCGGATTCTTTAAAGGCAATCTCCAGGCACTTGTCGGGAATATGTACGATGACCCACGGTTCAGTTCCAACCGGGACAATGCGTTTAATATTTTTTATATGGGCATTAATATCGGGGCATTCTTTGCGCCTTCAGCTGCCACCGGCATCAGCAACTGGATATTGGGAAAGCAGGGGCTTACGTATGATCCCCGGATTCCGGACCTGGCGCATAAATTTCTTAACGGCGATACGGCAATACAGGATGAACTGACCGGACTCGCACAGGCACAGATTGGGGGCGGACTGAGCAACCTGACCGATTTTTGCGAAACCTATATCGATACCTTATCCTTATCATACAATGCCGGCTTTGGCATTGCGGCCGCCAGTATGATTCTCTCCTTTCTGATATTCATTGGATTCCGCAAATATTATAAATACGCAGACGTTTCCGAACATCAAAAATCCAAAGATGTAAATCTGAAAGATCAGATGATCATTTTAAACCCAGAGGAGAGCCGGGCCCGCTTAATTGCTTTGTTCCTGGTTTTCTCTGTGGTTATGTTTTTCTGGATGGCATTCCATCAGAACGGCTTTACCATGTCCATTTTCGCACGGGATTATACGGTAAGTAAGGTGAGCAATTTCACCTATATCTTCTTCGACCTGGCAGCGTTCCTGCCCCTGCTTGCTTCGTTGATCGGACTGATCGTATTAGTAAATAAAAAAGCCAGCAGGAAATGGAAAGCCATAGGTGCTGCGCTATTCATTGTGGGTGCTGTTATCTGTTATGCCGTATATTCCGGGTACCAGGAGAATATGCAAATTGCACCCCAGATGTTTCAGCATTTCAACCCGATCTTTATTGTTTTCCTGACCCCGGTGATTGTAAGTTATTTCAGTCAGTTGCGTAAAAAAGGCAAAGAACCGTCCTCTCCCCGTAAAATTGGGATCGGGATGGTTATCACTGCCCTTGCTTTTATGCTGATGGTGGGTGCGTCCGTGAATCTGATGTCACCGAAAGAACTGGAAGGAGGCGTTTCGACTGCACTGATATCTCCGTATTGGCTCATTGGGACCTATTTCACCCTGACCATTGCAGAACTGTTCTTAAG
The DNA here is from genome assembly GCA_964575025.1 of uncultured Mariniphaga sp. Classification (GTDB taxonomy): domain Bacteria; phylum Bacteroidota; class Bacteroidia; order Bacteroidales; family Prolixibacteraceae; genus JABMQB01. Next base: position 4,169 of record CAZNPV010000043.1, on the reverse strand, counting down.
TCCGATCGGGATTTCCTTTGTGTCCAAAGTGGCGCCTCCGAAATATAAAGGACTGGCTCAGGGAGGATGGTTGGCTGCCACAGCCATCGGAAATCTCATGGCCGGACTGATCGGTTATTTCTGGGATAAAATCGAATTATGGCAGTTCTTTATCATCCTGGTTGTGATGTGCCTGTTGTCGGCAACCTTTATTTTCATTGTCCTTAAACGACTCGAAAAAGCAACCAAGGGCTCATAAGAAATTTCAAAACCAGTGCCGATGAAACCATTCCTGCTGTTTATTTCTTTTCTTTTTCTTATGCCCTGCTGTACGCTATCTTTAAAACATGACGAACGTTCATCCGGAGGGGAAAAAGTGAGGATCCTGATCGATACCGATGCAAACAACGAACTGGATGACCAGCATGCTCTCGCCTATGCTTTTCTGAACAGGGATTTCTTTGATGTAGTGGGCGTTACCGTCAATAACACCATTAACGGGGAAGGAATCCAGGGGCATTACGATGAAGCGCTGCGGATTATCAGGCTTTTTAACCTGGAGGAACAGATGCCTTTAAAAAAAGGAGCCGTAGGTACCTACAAAGAGATCGCACCTCATATTTCCGAGCCTGATTTCGACGGACACGAAGCAGTGGACTTTATTGTTGCCGAAGCAAAGAAAAGCTCCCGCGAAAAGCTCGTTTTGCTGCCGATAGGAAAACTGACCAACATAGCGCTTGCTTTGCTGAAAGCTCCGGAAATCAAGGATCACATCCGGATCGTCTGGCTGGGATCCAACTATCCCGATCCGGGAGAGTACAACCTCGAAAACGATACAACAGCCGTAAATCCGGTTATTGAAGCAGGCGTGGATTTTGAAATGGTAACCGTGCGGTACGGAATGCCCTCAGGGACTGCAGCCGTTACGGTGACTCCCGAAGAAATGAAAGAAAATGTTTCAGGCAAAGGCCCTGTAGCGCGAAATTCCATAACCGGAAGGCATGGCGGTAAATTCACCCGGTTTGGCGATTACTCATCCAACCTTTTTGAAAAAGCTGAAATGCATGGAAATCCCCCTTCACGGGCCCTTTTCGATCTGGCAGCAGTAGCAATCGTAAAAAATCCGGAATGGGCGGAAAAAAAAGAAATTCCTGCACCCAACCTTTCAGGAACAGACTGGATCAATCAACCAGGGAGTTCAACGAAAATAACCATCTGGGAAAATTTCAACCGCGAAGCTATTGTGAATGATTTCTACGAAACGCTTAAAAATTTTCCTTAACCAAAGAACCATGGATGAGGTTTTTCGAAATGTTCCCGTTATGATTCTTTCAAGGCCAGGTATGATAATACAAAGAGAAACAACGTTTTTTGTTACCTGATTTTTTCCCGTTGCAGAAAATTGTATCTTCACACAACTTTCTGAAAGGGTTCTGTTTATCGTCCTTCACCTCCCCTCCCAGTCATGCCGCTTGAAAAGAAGCGTAACACAAAAAAAGGGATGGAACGGTTTGCAAAAATCACAACAAGGAATCCACACACAACACTGCGTGTGAAGATCAGTTCAGAAACCAAGCCTGAAATAGTTGCTTCACTGGTAGACAAATGGCAAACCCTACTTGACACGATTGCTCAGGCTATTCATGTGCCATCCGCTTTAATTATGCGGTTAAACGTAGACAATATCGAAGTTTTTCTAAAAAGCAACAGCAAAAACAATCCGTATCATGCCGGCGAACAGGCAAAACTGGTGTATGGATTATACTGTGAAACCGTTATCGGAACCCGGAGTAAATTATTGGTACCCAATGCTGCAAAAGATCCGGTCTGGAAAGAGAACAACCCCGATGTTGAACTGAACATGGTGTCGTATCTCGGATACCCCATTAACTGGCCTGATGGAGAAGTATTCGGAACCATTTGTGTGCTCGATAAAAAAGAAAATCACTATTCAGAACTTTATGAAGAATTGCTTGCCCAGGTAAAACAACATATTGAAACCGACCTTACGTTGCTGACAGACAACCAGGTTTTTGTTGAATTAAACAAGCAACTCGATGATTCCAATGCTGTCAAATCAAGATTCTTATCCCTGATCTCTCATGATCTGAGAGGTACCATAGGAACAAATTATGAATTTCTGAAAATCCTTATTAACAATTTTGACGACCTGGAAAAAGAGGAAATCAAATCCAGTCTGAGATCAATGATTAGAAATACCGGACTTATTTTATCCACGATGGAAAACCTTCTGAACTGGTCGAAAAACGATTTATCCATTCTTAAGGCTGATAAAACCGAACTAAACCTGGTTGAAGTATTTGACGGGTTGTTAAACTTTTTCCGGCAAAAAATCAAACTTAAAGGAATAAAAATTCGAACCGCATTTTATTCGGAAGAAGCAAGGATCCATGGCGATCGGAACATGATCGAAACCGCGTTACGGAATATCCTTTCCAATGCCATCAAATATACCCCTCAAAACGGGAAAATTGATCTCAGGATTTTCAAACGGGGTAATAAGGTGGAAATCGAAATCGAGGACACAGGGATTGGGATGAATAAAGAGGAGCTGAAGAACATTTTTATTTACAATCAGGCTACCAGAAGGGCAGGTACAGATGGAGAAGGAAGTTCAGGGATCGGTCTTTTTATCACCAAAGATTTTCTTGATAAAAACGGAGCCGATGTAGAGGTTTTAAGTGAACCGGGCAAAGGCACAACCTTCCGGATCACTATTTAAATCATTCTTTGGGCATTAATCATTTATATCCTTAAAAATTGCATCCGCATTATCCAGCACCAACACCCAGTCGTTTCCTCTTCCGCTGGTTTCCGGATTAAATGTTTTCACCTGGTTTGTTTCGATTTGTCCGATTTCCTTTATTTCACCTGTTTGGCAGTTGAACCATCCCGCCTTTGCTTCGGGCCATCCGCATAAATTCAGGTCAAGGGCAACGCCCCACCCCGTAGGGATATACACCATCACATAATCCTGTCCCCGGGTAGCTACGATATAATCTGTTTCCGGCACATAGGAATTTAGGATTATTTCCTGAAAAGGCCTGCGTTCGATCACCGGGCGGCTTTCCATGAGCCGGCGTACGTGGATCATATCGCAGGCTCCCGGCAGATCCAGGTCGTCGTACCAGGTATTGCGGGCATGCCCTACCGGGGTTCGTCCCGGGGCCAGCATCTGCCATATGGCATGGCATCCGTAGGTATGCCCGAAGCCTCCGCTGAAGAGGTTCCAGTAGGCTGCCTGACGAACATCGGCATCGTCGAACCAACCCAATACCTCAGGCTGCCAGTTGTAAGGATGGTCTTCATAACGGGGTTCCCCGTCAAAGGTGGGTTTTACAGGTTTCCTGGCATAATCAGGAAGCATCAGTTTGATATAGGCTGCATAGGAACGTTCGCCGTGCCCGGTTTGCATCATATTGAAATCCAACCATTCTTCATGGTGAAACCACTTCGACGAGCTGTTGCCTCCCAGGGGGTGATAGGTCATCAGATGTTCCGGATCATGTTTCTTGATGCCTTCGGCCAGGGCTTTCCACACGGCAAAATTATCGCCACCCCCCGACCGGTCGCCCCCGTTGATCCAGATGATGTTTCTAAAATTCTTATACCGTTTACCCAATATTTCCCCATACACACGGGCATTCTCCGGATGGAATATTACCGGGCCTATACCCCACTGTTTATCTACCTTATCCCCCCAGGTGGGCAACAGTCCGATAAACAATCCTTTCTCCTCAGCTTTCTTAATAATCCAGTCTACATGCCGGAAATACGCCTCGTTGATCTGCGACGGATCGTTGTTTGTCAGGGGTATTTCCCCCTCCATGTTGGGCGTGTTTAATCCGTCCAGTTCAGCCAGGATTACCGCCTGGATGACGGTAAACCCTTTTTGCCTGCGGTTCTCAAGATATTTTTCTGCATCCTCTTTTGTAAGCCTGTGAAACAATTCCCAGGCGGTATCGCCAAGATAGAAAAAAGGAGTGCCGTCTTCAAAAACCAAAAAGCGCTTATTCTCAGAAACCTTTAATCTTCCATGAGAAAAATCGACCGATGGGCCTTCCCAGATTACTTCCTGTGAGTACGAGGCCATTGATACCGAAATTGCTGCAATAAAAACAACTATTTTTTTCATTTTAGTAAGAATAAAGGGGTAGATAATATCTAGC
>CAZNPV010000042.1:0-32496 GCA_964575025.1 uncultured Mariniphaga sp. | reverse complement strand
CTGAAATGGAACGTGATGGCAGGTCCCAATCCTGTATCGGATAAGGATGAAGGACTCTATTTTTTTATCGAATCACCCTATGGCGGCAACGTCACCCTTTCTGTTTTTTCCAGTTCAGGCGTTCTGGTTTCTTCCGAAGAGATCAAGCTTGAGCAAGGATTGATCCGTTGGTCCTATCCGTCGGTCTCACGACTTCGACCGGGGATTTACATCTACCGGGTTATAAAAAATGAACGAGTGCTTTCTACGGGGAAAATTGTGAAGGTCCATGTAAACTGATCAGTATTCGCCAAAGTGTTTCATAAACTGCACCCGTTCGAAAGCCCGTGCAGAGGTATGTGCATCGACGGCAACTTTTCCTTTAAAATCGTCTATTGAGGAATACCCCTTATTTTTCATCCAGACCCGGAGGTCCTCATTGAAACGCTGTATGGTTTCAATGCCTTCTTTGTAGAGGACCGAAGATACCTGAACAGCACTGGCTCCTGCCAGCAGAAACTTGATCAGGGTTTGTGAGGTATGAATGCCGGTGGTGGCTGCCAGAGGACATGCCATTTTATGGTACAGGAGGGCTGTCCAGCGCAGGGGGGACAGATAATCCGTACTTTTTGAGAGTGCCGGCGAAGCAATGACCTCCTCTTTTTCAATATCGATATCGGGCATGTAAAAACGGTTGAACAGCGTGATCCCCTGAACACCTGTTTCGGACAGATCAACCAGCATTTTGGCCAGGTTCGAGAAGTAACTGCTCACTTTTAAGGTCACAGGAACAGAAACATGCCTTTTGACCTTTTCAATAATGTCAAAATAGAAGCGTTCGCTGCTTCCATCCGGTTGTGAAATATCGGAGGGTATCACGAACAGGTTGAGTTCCAGGGCATCGGCTCCTGATTTTTCCAGCTTGTGGGCAAAGGAGATCCATTCGGCGGAAGTGATGCAGTTAATGCTGGCAATGACAGGGATATCCACTGCTTTTTTGGCCTCCCGGATCAGTTCCATATATTTTTTCAGGTTTTTTTCTTTGAGGATATAATCGAAATAATCGAAATATTCATCGGAGTGTATATCCCCCGGGGGGCGTGATTCCAGTTCCTTATCCAGTTCATGCCGTATTTCTTCTTCGAAAATCGATTTCAGTACTACAGCCCCTGCTCCGTTTCCGGCCATTTTCCGGATATTTTTCACTGAACCGGTTAATCCGCAACTTGCAGCAATTACAGGGCTTTGGATGTTTATCCCGAAGAAACGGGTTGTCAGATTTGTCATGGTTCTTTATTTAAGGTGTTCTTTGGTTTTTCAGATATTGGTCCATGCCGGCAGCGGCCCTGCGGCCATCTCCCATGGCGAGGATCACACTGGCTCCTCCCCGTATGATGTCGCCACCGGCAAAGATCCCGGGGATGGAACTTTGGTGGGTTTCCGGGTCCACTTCAATGGTTCCCCAGCGGCTTACCTTTAATTCAGGCAAGGCTGCCGGAATGAGCGGATTGGGTGAGACTCCGATAGCGACGATCACCAGGTCTGTGGCAAGATCGTATTCGGATCCTTCTATGGGTACCGGTCTTCTTCTTCCGGAAGCATCCGGCTCTCCCAGTTCCATTTTCTGAAGGCGTACGCGGTTGACTCTTCCGTCGTCACCGGCGAAATACTCCACCGGATTGTTCAGGTTCAGAAATTCAATGCCCTCTTCTTCGGCATGTTTTATCTCCTCAACACGGGCAGGCATTTCCACCCGGGAACGGCGGTAGACAATAACAGCCCGTTCCGCACCCAGTCGTTTGGCGGTTCGTACCGAATCCATGGCTGTATTGCCTCCCCCAACGACTACTACGTTCCTGCCCCGCAAAACAGGCGTGTCATAACCGGGATCTGCAGCGTTCATGAGGTTCACGCGGGTAAGGTATTCATTTGCGGAAAGGATTCCGTTATAATTCTCTCCCGGGACATGCATGAAATTAGGCAATCCGGCACCACTTCCAATGAAAAAAGCTTTGAAGCCCATCTCCTTCAGATCGTCAAACGTGGCGGTTCTTCCGACCACAAAATTTTTCTCAAAGATCACTCCCATTTTGGTGAGGCTGTCCAGTTCCACATCTACCGTTGCGTTCGGCAGACGGAATTCAGGGATTCCGTATTTCAGCACTCCCCCAATTTCATGAAGGGCCTCAAAGACGGTTACCTGATATCCGGCTTTTACCATATCTCCGGCAAAAGCCAGCGAAGAAGGGCCGGAACCTACAGCTGCCACTTTAATGCCATTGGACGGTGCGATTTCGGGCAAACGTATTTGTCCCGATTCCCGTTCATAATCGGCAGCAAACCGCTCCAGGTAGCCAATGGCAATTGCCGGTTTTTTCAGCTTTTGTACATAAAAGCAATTTGCTTCGCACTGTTTTTCCTGGGGGCAGACTCTTCCGCAAACTGCTGGCAGGGCATTGGTTTCCTTGAGCGTAGCAGCTGCTTCCAGAAACGCCCCGCGTTCAATGTTCTTTATGAATTCTGGAATGTTGATGCTTACCGGGCAGCCATCAATACAGGTAGGGTTCACACAGTCCAGGCAGCGACTGGCTTCCACCATAGCCTGTTTTTCTGAAAGTCCTTTGTTTACCTCTTTTTTCTGCTCTTTGGCTCGTTCCCGGGGGTCTTCTTCCGGCATTTTTACGCGGGGAATAGCGGTTCTTTCCTTGCCTGGGATCTGTTTGCGCAAGTTGACGCGCCATTCCGTATCCCGCTGTTCCTTAAGGTATTCTTTTGAAAATGCCATGGGTCACTTTTTTTCAGATGCCAGAAATCTTTCATATGCTGCTTTTTCCTCTTCAGCATAGCCTCCCAGCCTTTTTAATAATTCGTCAAAATCAATTTCGTGGGCATTGAATTCGGGTCCGTCTATGCAGGTAAAGCGTGTTTTCCCTCCTACGGTAACCCTGCAGGCTCCGCACATTCCTGTGCCATCTACCATAATGGAATTCAGGCTGGCCTGCGTGGGAATATGGTATTTTTTTGTCAGAAGGGCTGTATATTTCATCATGATTGCCGGTCCTATGGTAATGCACTCATCAATTTTTTCCCTGTTGATCACTTTTTCAGCCCCCTGGGTTACCAATCCTTTTTCTCCATACGAACCGTCGTCGGTCATGATGACTACCTCATCGGACCAGCGGCGTATTTCTTTTTCCAGCATGATAAGGTTTTTGGTTCTTGCCGCGAGCACGGTGATCACTCTATTACCGGCTTTTTGAAATCCCTCAACAATGGGAAGCAGAGGGGCAATCCCCACCCCTCCGCCGCATGCCAGGATGGTTCCTTTCTTTGCAATATGTGTGGCCTGGCCCAATGGACCCACCACATCGGAAAGTTTTTCACCCACTTCCATATTACAGAGTTTGTTGGTGGTTACCCCCACGTTTTGAACAATCAGCGTAAGGGTGCCCTGCTCTTTGTCAGCCGATGCAATAGTCAGCGGGATCCGTTCCCCTTTTGGGTCGGTACGTAAAATGATAAAATGTCCCGGTTTACGCGATTTGGCTATGTAAGGGGCGTCTATTACAAACCTGCATACCTTGTCGGAGAGTTTCTCTTTCTGAAGAATTGTGCTCATGTACCTCCTGGTTATTCTTTTGACAGCCTCCAAAATTATAAAACTTAAGGTTAAATTACTACGGGAAGTGGAGATTAATCAAAGATTATTCAAACCTGAGAGGCATCGGGGCTTCCGGTTGAAAACGATAGAATTTTCTTTTTAGTTGTTCTTCCAGGATAAATCCAACAGGCCCCATATTTTCGGGGTGATTGGGATAATAAGCCAGTCTGATATTGATGGTTTTTAAAACCAGGGATTCGTTATGAAGCCTGATTCCTCCCCCGATGCCTCCGTAGTAATTTTCGCGAAAAATAAAATTCCTGTTATCTCCGATCATGGCCAGGTCAGTGAAAGCATATAACGCGATATTAAAGTTATAGATTTCGCGTTGCAAAAAAAAGACTGCTTCCAGATTGACGCTCAGGCGATGTTTGCCTTTGGGTTCTCTGCTGAAAAAGCCTCTTATATGGTTGTCATACCTGAGCAGGAGATTCTCTACCTCAAACCGTTTTATTCCCAGGGTATAGTCAGCCCTGGCAAAAAACCGGTAGCGTTTCTCCCCGGCAGTAATCAGTTTGGATATGTAACTGGTTTTTACCCGTATGAGTCCCTGTTCGCAGGTTGACTGGGTGAAATAGGTCCCTATGGCCGCTTCCAAATAGAGGTACCCTGGCTTCCGGGGCAGAAGATTCCCGTTTGCTATGGATAAATGGGCGTAGTAACGATCGCCGAATTCGTTGGCATTGTATCCAACAACCAGTTCATTTTTGAATCCTTCCGGGATGTCTTCCGTGATTCCATACCCATAGATAAGCTGGTCTCGCATGTACCTTCTTTTAGACCAGGTAAGACCCGTTAAATAAAAAGTGCTGTTTGAAAAATACTGTTTGTTTTCATCATCGGGAAGCGGCCTATCTATGAATTTTTGGTTCAGGATATTTGCACTTACAACGAGTTGTGACTGGTTGAACTGACCGTTGTTTAACTGAAAAGTCCTTCCTGCCCATCCTTCCAGCAGATAGAAATTAAGGGGGAAGGCTTCCAGCCTGACAGGATCATTCTCGGTGATCCGGTCCGACCGTGTTAACCGCAGAGCCGATATGCCTCCTCCCCATTTGACGGTTGGGGTTAAAAATTCCTTATCCATTTTCAGACTGAATCCTTCCTTTCGGAAGGTATTGGAAAAACCTACGGAAAAATCGATAAATTTTCCTTTGATGTTGTGTATTTTATAAAAGGTTTCAAAGCCCAGATAGGGTTCGCGGTGAAGGTGCCCTACCATGCCTACGGAGATCTCATGGCCGGCACCAAAAATATTCTGATTATAAACAGCAAACGTAGCGGTATTTAATCCGCTGGTGCTGCCGGTGATCCCCAGGGAAAAAACATCCTTGGTAAGTACGGTTACCTCTACCTGTTCCGGATTGAGGGAGTCGGCATGCAACAAAAATTTTACATCTTTAATAAAAGGCAGGGAACGGATGATCCGTTCATTTTCATACAATTCATCAGGTTTTAAGCGGTCACCCACTTTAAAAAGAAGGTTCTTCCGGATAATATTCAGGTTGGTTTTTGTATGAAGCCGGTTCGCTACCTTCTGAAGGCTTGATGTGGCTACTCTTGAGGTGTCTTCAAAGCTGGGCCCGAATACATCCAGGGCCTGGATCGTTATATCCGAGATGACTTTATCTTTGTAGGGATTAAAATAACCCAGGGTTAACTGTTCCTTGTCAACCGGTTTTTTGGGCTCTCTGATAAGCATATTGTGGAGCCACCGGGTGACGTTCCTTCTCCCGGCTTTATACCTCAGGCTGTCGTAAAAAAGATCATATTGTTCTTTGTATTTCAGCTCGCTGCCGGTGGTATCCCGTACTTCTTCCTGGCCTGTGGAAAAAAGAGGGTTCAGAAAAACCATGGTTAGTAAAAGAATCGTATACCCTATATTTTTTTCTCTCCCCATACAGAAATAAATTGCAAGTAGTTTGTTGCCTTCTGATTCCCCGGAATAAAAAAGAACCTACTATTTTAAGGTTAATTAATAAAAAATAATCCGAAGCTTTTGTTAAACATTGTTAAATCGTGCTTTTGTAGTTGAATAAAAAAAATGGATTCTTTTATTTTCGTAAACTTTTTTTAAAAAAATGAAGATGGATATTGTTGTTGAGAATCTTACCAAAACCTATGGATTACAAAAGGCGATTGATGATTTGACGTTTAGGGTAAAACCAGGTGAAATTTTAGGTTTCCTGGGCCCTAACGGAGCGGGTAAAACAACGACGATGAAAGCAATTACCTGTTATCTGGAACCCGATTCCGGAGACATCAGGGTAGGAGGGGTATCGGTTTGGGAAAATTCCGGGGAAATAAAAAAACACATAGGCTATCTTCCGGAGAACAATCCTCTTTACCAGGATATGTCGGTAATCGATTACCTTCGCTTTGTAGCTGAAATACAGGGAATTCCCCAACAAAAAACAGAAATGCACATTGCTGAGATGGTCAGGATTTGTGATTTACGGGGAGAGAAACACAAAAAGATCCGGGAATTGTCAAAGGGGTATAAACAGCGTGTAGGATTGGCACAGGCACTGATACACGATCCGGAGGTACTGATCCTTGATGAGCCTACCACAGGGCTTGATCCCAACCAGATTGTGGAGATCAGGGAGTTGATAAAAACCATCGGGAAAGAGAAAACGGTGATCCTCAGTTCACATATCCTTGCTGAGGTGGAAGCAACCTGCGACCGGATTTTAATCATCAACAAGGGAAAAATTGTTGCGGACGGTACAGCCGGAGAGCTGCGCAGCCAGGCCCAGGGAAATGAAATTCTGAAAGTCCGGATTACAGGTCCTGGCCGAAATGAAGCCTATGAAGCCCTTAAAGGGTTGTCGACCGTAGCAATGGCTGATATTCCTGTCATGGATAAAGATATTTTTGAAATTCACAGCAATTCGGATCAGTCTTCTGCAAAAGCCATTTTTGATCTGTGTGTGGATAAAGGCTGGTATATTTCGGAACTGACCCCGGTTGAAACAAAACTGGAGGATGTTTTCAGGGAAGTAACCAAAAATTAACAGTTTACACGATGAAGCATATATGGATTATCACACGGCGCGAACTTCAGTCCATCTTTGATTCACTGATGGCCTATAGTATGATTGTTCTATTTCTGGGGTTTACGGGTTTTTTCACCTGGCTGTTCGGAACGGATGTTTTTTATATCAACCAGGCTACCATGGCTCCTTTTTTCGGGATTGCCTACTGGACCCTTTTCTTTTTTATACCTGCCCTTACCATGCGGCAGGTGGCTGAAGAGCATAAAACCGGAACCCTTGAGATGTTGCTGACGAAGCCCATTTCGGAATGGCAGGTCTTATGGGGGAAATTTTTTGCGGTGTTACTCTTAATCGGAATAGCCCTTCTGCTTACGCTCCCGTATTATTTTACCATCTGGAGCCTGGGTCCGGTTGACCACGGAGCCGTATGGTCCGGTTACCTGGGGCTTCTTTTATTCAGCGGAGCCTATATAAGCATTGGTTTGTTTGCCAGCAGCCTGACCAATAACCAGATCGTGGCTTTTCTGCTTTCCCTGTTCATCGGGATCTTTTTTCATATCCTCTTTGGAATGCTCGCATCAGCCTTCACAGGAACCGTGGCAGAGATTTTTTATTATCTGAGCCTGTCCACCCATTATGAAGCGATTACCAGAGGGGTACTTGATTCAAAAGACCTGATCTATTTCATTTCCCTTATTTTCTTTGGAATCATCTGTGCTGAATCGGTATTGATAAAAAGAAACATTAATTAAACATCAGTCAATTACAGACCCATGAAAGCAAAAAAATCGATCCTCATATATCTGTCCATCCTCTTTGGGATTATGGTTCTGATTAATCTTTTTGCGAACCGTTTTTTCTTCCGGTTGGATTTCACCGAAGACAAAAGGTACACGCTCAGCCAGGCTACCAGGGATATTCTGGATGATCTGGACAATCCGGTAACGGTGACCGCCTATTTTTCGGAAGATCTTCCTCCGAATATATCGAGAGCCAGACAGGATTTTAAAAATTTGTTGGTTGAATACAGCAATCGTTCGGATGGCAATATTGTGTATGAATTTATCAATCCCAATGAGGATGAGCAAACTGAACAGGAAGCCCTTCAGAATGGGATTTCACCGGTTGTGATCAATGTGCGGGAGAAAGATCAGTCGGTTCAGAAGAAAGCCTATCTGGGCGCTGTACTGAAGCATGCGGGTCAAACGGAAATTATTCCTTTTATCCAGCCGGGAGAAGCCATGGAATATACCCTCTCCTCAGGCATTAAGAAACTGGCTTCTACGGAAAAGGCACTGGTAGGCTTTATTCAGGGACATGGGGAGCCAACCACGTCGATGTTCAGTCAGGCGATGGCATCCCTGGAGGTACAATACCAGGTGGAAGGGGTGAATCTAACCGATTCCACCTATCTCCCGAAATACAAAACCCTGGTATTGGTGGCTCCTACGGATTCATTTCCTGATGCGCACCTTGAGATGCTGGATGACTACCTGGCAAACGGAGGAAATATGGTTATCGCGCTGAATCGGGTGGAAGGAGACCTTACCCAGGCCAGGGGATTTGAAGTATTTACCGGACTGGAAAGCTGGCTTGCAGATAAAGGAGTGTCCGTGGAAGGAAGTTTTGTGGTGGATGAAAACTGTGGCGCCGTGGGAGTCAGACAACAACAGGGAGCTTTTTCGTTTACGACACAGCTATCCTTTCCTTATCTGCCGGTTGTTTCCCTGTTTGCTGAACATCCGGTCACAGAAGGCCTCGAACAGGTGATCTTTCAGTTTGTAAGCCCGGTGAGCTATACCGGCGATTCAACACTCCATTTCACACCCCTGGTTTTTTCTTCCGGCAAGTCAGGAACTCAAATGGCTCCCTTGTATTTTGCTGTTCAGAAAAATTGGGGCGATAGTGATTTCAGGCTTTCACAAATAGCACTCGCCGGAGTCCTGGAAGGAAAAATTAGCGGAGAAAACAGTGCAAGGATCATCGTTTTCGGAGATGGCGATTTCGCAGTGAACGGAGCCCGGAATCAAAGCCAGCAACTGCAGCCCGATAATGTGAACTTGTTGGTGAATTCCATTGATTGGCTTTCGGATGATACAGGATTGATAGAATTGAGAACCAAGGGGGTCACTTCCAGGCCCCTGAAACAAATGGAGGATGGGAAAAAAAACCTCCTCAAATGGCTCAACTTTCTGGTCCCCATCCTGCTGATTATTCTCTATGGATTGTTCCGGATGAACAGAAACAGGCTTATCAGGGGAAAAAGAAGAGATGAAAATTACAACCGTTAAATCCTTAAAAAAATGTTTAGAAAAGTAAGCATAAAAACGATCCTGGCCCTTTTTTTTGTGATGCTCGTGTTGTTTGTTCTGGTGAAAATGCTTGATTCCCGGAAAGGGGAACGAACTTTTCCCGAAGCGTTGGTTCAGGTGGATGCCGAAAGCGTAACCCGGATTGCTCTTTTCCCAAGAATTTTAAGAGGTCAGTCGGTTGATCTGATCAAAGATGGAGACCGGTGGATCGTTGAATCGGAGGGGAACAAGTACAATGCCAATCCTTCCATTCCGGGTTCTATGATTGCTGAATTAACCGGTATGAAGCTACTGAATCTTGCAGGGAAAGAAAAGGAACAGTGGGAATTTTATGAAGTAACCGAACCCCTCGGAACCCGGGTTCAGTTGTATGCGGATTCAGAAAAGGTGTCCGATATACTGATCGGTAAATTTACCTATCAGACACAGAGAATTACTTCCTACGTACGGCTGGCTGATAAAAAGGAAGTATACGGAGTGGAAGGTTTTCTCCCGATGACATTTAACAGGGAGGTAAAAGCTTTTCGGGATCAGACCGTGCTTAAAAGCGATAAAAACAACTGGTCAAAACTGAGTTTCACCTATGCTGAAGAACCTTCCTTTGTTTTGGCCAGGTCGCATGATCAGTGGATGGTTGATAACCAGCCTGCCGATTCAGCCGCTGTGGCGGAATACCTGTCCGGAATAGCAACCCTTACCCATTCCGCTTTTACCGACCGGAAACCCGAAGGAAATCCGACCCATTCCCTGGTTATTGAAGGGAACAATAGGATGACCCCAATTCGCCTGGAAGGATTCATGCAGGGAGAACAGGAGGCGATTCTGACAACCAGTCAAAACAAAGGCAGTTATTTTAACTATCCCGAAATGATCGAAAAGATATTTATTTCCCGTGATGCCCTGTTGAATCCGTAAAAAAATAGACAAGGAAATTTCAGGAGTGTTTTTTGTACGGCTCTATTTTATACTTTTGTTTATGGAATGGGCTGGTTGAAAAAAGTATACAAAGAGCATATTTACGGGGTGATGGGTGCCCTGGTTTTTCATATTCTTCTTTTTTCATTGTTTCTTTTAGCCGACATTGATATAAAAGGAGAAATGAAAGAAGAACCGGTATGGGTAGATTTTCCGGAAATTGTCCCTGAACAGGAAATAACAGAAAAAAAAGCGGAGGAAGAAAGACCGGAACGTGGAGCAGGCAGGATGGAACAGCGCACAAACAGGCCTTCAAATCAGGGATTTCCCAATGAAGATGACTTTTTTGATGAAGCGTACCGGGAGGAAATCAGGGAAGCAAAACAACTGGTCACCGAAGTAAACAACCAACTCAGCAAAAAGGTCATTCAAATAGAGGAACTTGCCATGCCGGTTGATAATACCGAAAATATGCATCCCGATTCCATCAGGAATGTTGTCTTTACCGGGGAGAGCAATATTACGTATGATCTTGAGAACCGGTATCATGTGAGCCTGCCTATTCCGGTTTATCTTGCCCATGGTGGGGGAAGGGTTGTTACAGATATTTTTGTTGACAGGAACGGAAAGGTCATCAAAGCAGAAGCCAGGAAAAATGCCTTGGTTACAGATCCCCGGACTATCCATTACGCAACCCTGGCAGCCCAACGTACTACCTTTAATGCAGATCCTTCTGCTCCTGAAATACAACAGGGAACGATTACCTATCATTTTATTGCTCAGTAAAGGATTGTAAAAAAATAGTTAACTTTAACAAGATTTAACATGAATTCTTTTGGATTAACACCCAAATAACTCTTATATTTGTGGTACGTTTATTTTCATAAGTTTAGGTTTAGTTAGGTTAGTTAGTTTAATGAGAAAAGGATAGGCTGTTGAGCCTATCCTTTGTCATTTTATTTCCCCAATCAACAGAAAAAAAGACAACTTTTCTCCCCGCAAAATAAAAATGCTTGATATATAACTGCTTATTTGTCTCATTTGTCATAATAAATCCTTTGAAAATTGCCCTTTATCCCTTTTATTTGTATGATAATCTCTTCAAATTTATAAACAACAGGGTTACCTTTTTGTGATAATCCGAATTATAGTATAGAAAATGAAAACTTTTACGGACGAACAAATCTCAAAAGGGATTTTACGTAATGACAGGTTAGTCTTACAGTTCACTTATAAACAGTTCTTTTACAAGGTCACTAATTTTATCAGGAATAACAGCGGCAGCGATGAAGATGCCCGGGATATTTTTCAGGAGGCTATAATTGTTATATACAGGAAATTGAAAGAGGATAACAAGGCACTGGAGAATCGTTCGTTTCAGCTATACCTGTTTTCCGTATGCCGGTTTTTATGGTTAAGACAACTTAAGAAAAGAAAGGCTGAAAGCGATAAGATAACCAACGGTTTGCCATACCTGGAGGATCTGTATGATGAAGACTTCTTTGATATCGTCCGTAAGAATGAAAGATATTCACTGTACCAGAAACACTTCCGCAATCTGAGCTCCGATTGCCAGAAAATAATGCAGTTATTCTTTGATAAAGTGCCCCTGAAGCAGATAGCCCAGATTATGGGGTATAAAAGTGAAAAATATGCAAAAAAGAAAAAATATAAGTGCAAAGAGTTGTTGATAGAACGAATAAAACAGGATTCTCACTATAAAAAAATTTTAGATGATGACACATAAAGTGGATTATACAGAGTGGATAGACAACTATCTGAATAACCAACTGGATCCGGAACAAAAAAAGGAATTTGAAGCGGAAATAGCCGACAACAAACAACTTTTGAAAGAAGTAAAACTGCACAGGGAAATAGAAGATGCTTTAACTGAACCCGATGTTGACCGATTTAAAAAAAATCTAAACGCAATTTTACATTCAGAAAGACCCATACCCCGGAATACAGAACCTACCTTCGACCTGCTGGAATATTACGAAACGTTTAATGACTTTAACGGTCTGATCGATCCCAAAGAGCTTTTAAATTATTATGAATCGCTCCCGAAACTGCACATCTACCAACACGAAATTGCTTCCAGAGAGAAGGTTCACCCTTTTTACAGGGAACAGAAACCTGCTCTGTACCGCGAAGAAGCGGAGGAGATATTTGCAGATGAAGCCCTGATGGCTGAACTGGAAGAGGCGGTTGGGGAAAAGGATATTCTTCAGCTACGGGATCACCTGAAACAGGTGGCCCGGTCGATGCCTGACCATGCATACAGCCATCAGCAGATTGATGCCTATTTACATCGCTTCATGACGGAAGAGGACCAGGCAGCATTCGAAAAAGAACTATCCGTGAACCAGCGTCTTGCAGACGATGTGGAGTTGCATAAAGAGCTGGAAGAAGCCGTGAGGGAACCGGATGTTATGAATTTAAGAGCAGGGATAGCCGGCGTGATGGAAACAGAGGCTTCCTACGGTCAGGATTTTGAAAAAATTGAACAATACCTGGTGAATGAACTTGCTGATAATAAACGGGCAGATTTTGAAAACGAACTGTATGAAAACCGGGATCTGAAAGTCGATGTAACCCTCCATAAAGAGGTGGATCTGGCAGCCGCCGAAACCGATATAATGAATTTGAGAGATGAACTCCGTGAATTGGATGCGGCCATGAAAATCAGAAAAGAAAAATCGGTAATACGGCTGGATTCCGCAATAAAACCGGTCCTCGTCCGGTATACGGCAGCAGTAGTCATACTGGTTGCCTTTGGTCTTTCTCTCTTTTTTAGGCTCCAGCCGGTGGATAACAGGGCATTGTACACAAAATACCTTGTGCAGATAGACGCTACCAGTGTTTCCCGGAGTATGGAAGAGAACAACAGGTACCTGAGGCTTGGAAATGAATTGTTCAATATCCGTCGGTATGAACAAGCAGTATTGCTGTTTCAGATCGTTATCGACAAGGATGATTCCAATGCGATTCCACAATTTTTCCTGGCCAATAGTTATCAGAATATGAAAAAATTTCCGGAGGCTATTGAAGGATATGAAAAAGTGATCGCACACCATGAAAACACCTATAAGGAACTGGCTGAGTTTAATATAGGATTGTGTTACCTGGTTCAGGATGACAAAAAGAGAGCGGTCAGCCAGTTCAGAAGGATTCTTAAGAATGGTGCTTTTTATGCCCCGGAAGCAAAAGCCATCCTCAGGGAGATTAAACCGGAGGATCTGGAATAGTGTAAAGGTTACCAGAAAAAAGGTCAGGCCCGGATTTTCCGGGCTTTTCTGTTTCTCCGCAACTGATCGATAAGAATTCCTGTGAGCACACCTAAGAGGATGAGAAAGAAATAGAAATCCCTGCTCGTGTGCAAGGCATCACTGTTCCCTATGGTGACATAACAAAGCCAGACATGGGGGTGTGCAGTTACCGGATTTGCATTTTCAAGATGTTTCAGTTTAGCCATCCTCAGGGCTTCGTGTTTCTTTTTCCCTTTTTTTAAGAGGCGATAGAACTCACGCATTATTTCAGCACCTGACCGGTCTTCCACTTCCCAGAGGGTCATTACGACGGCCGGGCATCCGGCGTAAAAAAATCCACGGGCCAGGCTGATTGCTCCTTCCCCTTCCTTTAGGGGGCCGCTTCCTGTATTGCAGGCACTCAGCACAGAAAGCCTTGCATTCAGCTTCAGATTGTAAATTTCTTCTGTGTAAAGCCATCCGGGGCTTGTAACCGAACCCGGGGCTTCCGGAGTGAAGGCAAGTTTTGAGAACATAGGAAAGGAGTCATTGATCAAGGCATGCATCGCCAGGTGGAGGATGTCATAATCGGCTGCATGTTTACGAAAATTGGACTCGGTGGCTTCTTTTCCGGTAAACAGACTGGTTTTACGATAATCCGAAAGAGCATTCACTTCATCCCTGATTCCTTCCAGCGGCGCCAGCTGGCTATATTCATGATCGGCAAATTCATTGGTAATTCCATATTCCGGAGCAAAAGCAAGTATATTTTTTTCAGCCCTTTTTCTGGTGTTGAACCGGTTCATGTATAAATGGGCTGAATAGGAATAATTAAAGGTGAATTTCCGGACCAGATAATCCAGGTTTTTGAAATTGAGGGTGTCCACTTCCAAAGGCAGATCATACAAAAGGGCATCAAAGGGAATATGGAGTATATCGTCAGGAATAAGGGTGATTGTTTTGTCCTTGATCCGGGGCTCCAAAGGCTGTATAAGAATTTTGTACAAACCATGGGCAGCATGCAGGTAATTCATGTATTTCTGTGCCGGAATATTCACAAAATCAGGGGCAGAGACAAATTTATGTACGCTTTGGACCTTCCGGGTAAAGGTTGAATCAACCTGTGTTTTATAAAACCCAATATCGTTTCTGGAAACGATGAACTGGTACAGGAGAAATTCCTGATCAGGGTCTGTTTCCTTGTCCAGCACATATTCCAGAAGTACCTCATTTTTGGAAAGCATTTTCTGGAGTGTCGGGATTGAAACAGGTCCATCGGAATATTTTAACAAGTAATAGTTCCTGAAGTTTTGTTCCAGAAAACGCTGCATCTCATTTTTATCGTGATTAAGCTGAAACAGATTATCCTGGAACCGGATGATCTTTGCCGTATCGGGTTGTTTTTTCTGCCCCTCTTCAAAGATTCGCTGGGTGTAATAGGATATACGGCCGTTGATATCTTCTTCCCGGCGGATCAGGCTGTCGGGAATAAAACCGGTATGCATGGCATTTTTTTCGGTCAGATTATCCTGTAAACTTGCTGCTTTGTTCCGTTCGGCATTTTGAAAAGCGGTTTCAAAATATTCGACCTCTCCGGTAAGGGTATACAGTTCGTAGGCTATCTTTATAGAAAAAAAGTAGATGGGATTTTGCAGTTGGGTGATGACCATTTTGCTCTCTTCATTGACAGCCCCCGTTCTGACATGGTTCAATAAATCACTTGCAAGCCTGGCAGAAGAAAGAGCATTTTTTAAAGCATCCAGTTTGTCCGATGGTTTGTTTTGACTGAGTTGGGCAAGCTCGAAGTATGTTTCCGCTTTGCTTTGTAAGATCCGGAGTGTGCTGGCAGGAAACTTGCATTGTTCCATCAGCGGATTGGCTGAAGGATCTGAATTTGTGAAATCACTCAGGGAAAGAATCGCTTTCTGAAAACAATGCAATGCTGAATCCAGGTTGCTGCTTTTTCTGCTTCTGAAATCTGCCAGTGAACCTGAATCAACCTCCCTCTTTGCAAAGAGGGACCCAACCGAATGAAACCAACCGGAAAGATCCGTACCGGACGAAAAACCTGAAAGAAGAGGCTTAGCAAATGTCAAGTTAATTTCAGCTTCTCTGTATTGGTTCGTTGATAGAAGAAAATTTGCATATCCAATGTACAGATTAGCCAGGCTTATTGAATCTCTGATATCTGCCGTATGACCTTTCAATGCTTCGATGGATAAACGGAAATACGTTTCGGCCTTTTTGGGTTTGTGAAGTTTGTCAAAAATACTTCCAAGAAGAAAAAGGAAAACAGCTTTCTGATCGTATTCGGTATTTTTATAGCATGGCAGGATGATGTTCAGGGACTCCTGGTATTGCCCGGTTAGGAGTAAATTTTTTGCAAGATTGTATTTTGTGTCATGGATAATCGCCTTATACTGTACGGTATCTCCTGAGTAATAGTGGCTAATCGCCTGTTTGTGATATCGTATAGCTTCGGTGAAGTTTCCTTTCTGCCTGTACACATTTCCTAAATTATTATAGAGCAATCCAAGCCTGTATGTATTGGGTCCGTAATTTTTTATGTATATTCTCTCTGCTTTCAGAAAGCATTCGATCGCTTCATTCAACATCCCAAGTTCTCTGTATACCACACCTGCACGCATTAATGGATAAACAAGACTGATATCGTTGTCTGAATAAATGCTTTTCCGGATATACCAGGTTTTTAAAAAGTATGCCAGGGCTGACTGGTTATCCTCCATGCGATATGCATCGATTCCAAGGCCAAACAATTCTTCGCTTTTTAAGCTGTCGGCATAAAAATTATGAGTCAACAGGCTGTCGTATGCGGGGAACCTGGTTTGAGAGGAAAGTCTGGTATGCAATAAGAAAAAAAAAAGAGAAAAAATAAATAATATTAATATTTTGAATAATAGAAACTTATATGGGCTGGTGTTCTTATTGTTCATTAAGTTTTGAATTTTTCCGGGTTACCTTTTTGTCTTTTACCGGATATTATAAATATATAAATAAAACGGAATGTTTGAATTAAAATAATTATTTAAAAATAGTATTATGGAAACGTTATTTAATCAATTTGCAGAAAATTTTGAAATACTGAAAGAAGAAGAAATGGATCAGTTAAAAGGTGGTTTAACCCCCAGGGATAGGGATGTATTTGATCCGGACGAACATTAATGTTCCGAACCCATTTTTTGACTCCCTTCAAATAATTCATACTTTCTGAACTCACATTTTATGGGGCCGTTATAGAGTTCCACCCTTTGATTGTGTTTAAGCCCCACTTTTTTCAATAATTCTTTTGAAGAAGACATTATCCAGGCAGTATTTCCGGGATATTGATGTTTCAGTCTTTCCCCTGTCATTGCGTACAGGTTTTCCAATTCGGTTGATTTCAGTCTTTCCCCATACGGAGGATTGATGATAAGGGTAGCATGATCTGTCTTTATCTTCAGGTCTCTGAAATCTGAAACTGCAAAGGTAATGCATTTGTAAACTCCTGCATTGCGTGCATTTGCCTTGGCTATGCCTATGTTCCTTTCGGACAGATCCGAAGCATAGATTTTTTGTTGAGGGGGTTGTATATTTGTTTCCAGCGCAATTTTCTTAAACAGTGCGTTATCGAAATCCATCCATTTTTCAAAGCCGAAAGTTTTTCTGAAAATTCCGGGGGGGGTTTGGGTTGCTATTAATGCTGCTTCCACAGGAAGTGTACCGGACCCACACATTGGGTCTATAAAAGGGGAATTTCCTTTCCAGCCTGAGAGAAGGATCATGCCGGCAGCCAGCACTTCATTGAGGGGTGCTTGTGTTTGTCCGACCCTGTAGCCCCTTTTGTAAAGAGGTTCTCCGGAACTGTCAAGTGATAGCGTACAGGTATTTCCTGAAATATGGAGTGCAATGATGATATCCGGTTGCACGGTGTTGATGTTGGGACGCCTGCCTGTTTTCTGCCTGAAAAGATCTGCGATGGCATCTTTTGCTTTCAGCGAGGCAAACATAGAATTTCTGAATACCTTTGAATGGTTCACGGTACTGTACACGGCAAAGGTATTTTTCAGATTCATCCATTCGGGCCAGTTTACTTCCCGGCAGTGGGCATAAAAATCGTCCACGTTCCGGTAGGTAAAGGTATGTATTTGCTTGAGGATACGCAGTGCCGTGCGAAGTTCATAATTGGCTTTGTAAAGGATTTTTTTATCTCCTTGAAAGATTACTGCGCGCTTTGCGGTGCGTATTTTTTGTCCTCCGATATGGTTGATCTCTTCAGCGAGAATTTCTTCGAGGCCTGCCAGTGTTTTTGCTACGAGTGTGAATTTTTCCGACACGGGTTATTGTTTCTATGGGTTAATTTTCGGAGCCATTGTTGAACGATCGTTCGTTGGGTTTAGTTTGTATAATTCTTGAGTTGGCCTCGACATCCTGGGTTAACCAGACATTTCCGCCGATGATTGAATTTGCCCCGATGGTTATTCTTCCCAGAAGGGTTGCTCCGGCATAAATTACCACATGATCTCCGATTATGGGGTGCCTGGGTATTCCTTTGATTGGATGGCCCTTTTCATCAAGCGGGAAACTTTTAGCTCCCAGGGTTACTCCCTGGTAAATTTTAACATGGTTCCCGATGATGGATGTAGAACCAATGACTACACCCGTACCATGATCGATCATAAACGATTCGCCAATCCGGGCCCGGGGATGGATGTCAATGCCTGTTTCACTGTGTGCCATTTCGGTTATAAACCTTGGTATCAGGGGAACACCCAGTTCCAACAGCCGGTGGGCTATCCGGTAGTTTGTGATAGCCCGGATGCCGGGATAACAAAAGATAACCTCCCCGTGATTTCTGGCTGCCGGGTCTCCTACATAGGTTGCGTTGACATCACAGACCAGTTTCTTTCGTATCTCCGGAAGGTATTCAATAAAGTCTGCTGTGGCATGTAAGGCTTCCGGCTCGTATTTCTTTTGCCGGTTGGTACGGCTTTCGCTGCACTCAAAGCACATGCCCGACAGGATCTCATTGCTCAACAAATTGTACAGCTCATCCAGGTAAACTCCCATATAATGCCTCGTGGTTTCCGGTTGTAAGGAGGTACTACCGAAATATCCCGGGAAAAGAATTTCCCGGATAAGATCTATAATTCGCTTCAGTTTGGCAATGGAGGGCAATGGTTCCCCCTGAAAATGCTCATGGCAAACTACATTATACGATTCAGGATCTGACAACTTTTCAAGGGTTTTGGTGATTCTCTCATTCAATTTTTGCATCTTGTTTCTGATTTAAGAATATTCAGGCTGCTTTCTTGTTTCTCTCAAATAACGGAATTGTTTTGCAGATTAAAGAAAATTATTTTCAATAATCTGCACTGCATTTTTCAATCGTTTTTTCCCGGTACCGGAGTTCACGAAAAAAGGAAATCCATACGTTTCAAGTTCTTGTTTATATAAGGTATGAAGGATCCCTCTTTTTTCTCCTCCGTTTTCTCTTAAAGGGTCGGGTTCCCAGGGTAGATCTATGTCATTTATTATAAAACCTGTTATTTTGGCTGTCTTTATGAATTCATCGATCCAGTCAGGAATGGTGTGAAAGGCAAATTTAAACCAGATTTTGGTAATGATCAGCCAGGTGTCAAAAAAAACAAGAGGATACCCGGAATGAAGGGATTCATGGTATTGATCCACTTGTTTCCGGGCAATATGTTCCACATCCTCCCACCCATATTTTCTGTTGAGAGAGGTCATGTATTCCCTGGCATATTCTGCATAGTGGGGAGCATGGAAATGTCGGGCCAGTTGTTCGGTAAGAATGGATTTTCCTGTAGATTCAGCTCCGGTAATGACAATAATATGTGTTTGTTTTTTATGCATTTTGTTGCAAGTCTTTTTTCCATTTTCTATAACCGACCACAGCCATCAGGGTATATACCAAAAACAGGATGGTTGTTGGCCATAACCCTTTATAAATATAAAGGCCGGCTGAAAAAAGGTCGACAAAAATCCACAGCAACCAGTGTTCAATGTATTTTCGGGCAAGCATCCATGTGGCTACAATGCTTAACGCTGTTGTCATGGAATCCATATAGGGTACAGGGGAATCCGTATAATTCAGAAGAATATACAAGATAGCCGCATAGATCAGGACCGTTGTACCTGCCAGGATCCCAAAAACCGCCCGGCTTGTTCTTTGTACAGGTACCTTCCTTTCTGCCTGATTTTTCCCGCCAGTCAACCAGTAATACCAGCCATACAGGCTAATTCCCACATAATAGACCTGAAGTCCCATGTCGGCATAGAATTTTGACTGGAAAAACACATATACATACAGCACAGAAGTAAGCAATCCGGTAGGCCAGGTAAGAATATGCTGACGGATGGAAAAAAATATGTACAGCATACCAAGAACCGCTCCCAACACCTCTATGAAATGCTCCGGGAGCCACGCTGTAAATATTTCGGTCATTGATTCTTTACTTAGATGCCAGGCGGGCGTTATATTCGTTTTGGTCTTTAAGGATCTCCAGGGCTTTCAGGAGGGCATCATCATCGGTGTTAATGATCTGATAAAATTCATTTCTTGTAAAGAGGTCTCTGGCAATCAGTGCTTTTAACTCTTTTTTCATTTGAGGTTTCGTAAACATGATGCTTTCCTGATCCTTTTCAATATTCTGTTCTTCCCCTTTGCGGATCATATCTGAGATCATCTGATCCGTAACTTCAAAGGAGCGGTTGAATTTTTCGAACCCGGAAAATTTCTTCTTCAGGTTTTCGCGGTTTTTATCTACATATTCGAGGGCAAAGGTGTTGACGATGTTGTTTCTTCTCAGTTTATTGTAATACTGATAATACCGGGAGGTATCCATAGGGATGAATATATCCGGCATAATACCGCCGCCGCCATAAACGGTCCGGCCGTTAAACAGGGTTTTATATTTTAATGATTCATCAAATTCAATGCTGTCAGGATTGAACAGTTCACCGTTGCTCATTCGTTGGATGTAGTCTGATTGGTAGGTATCGACACCATCCTCATAGGATTTCTGGATACACCGTCCGCTGGGGGTATAATAATGGGCTGTGGTAAGGCGTACCATGGAACCATCGTTGAGCCAGTAGGGTTGTTGTACCAATCCTTTTCCAAAAGATCTGCGGCCGAGGATTATTCCCCGGTCCCAGTCCTGAACCGCTCCGGAAACAATTTCACTTGCCGAAGCAGACCCTTCGTTGATTAAGACGATCAGGTTTCCTTCTTCAAAGCTCCCTTCGGATGAGGCTTTATATTCGCGTTTCCGGTTATGCAATCCTTCTGTGTATACAATCATTTTTCTGTTGTCCAGAAATTCATCGGATAAACCGGTGGCAGCGTTGAGGTAACCTCCTCCGTTGCTGCGCAGGTCAAGGATCAGGTTTTTGAGATTTTTGCTTTTTAATTCGCTTATTGCGTCTTTAAATTCATCCAGTGTAGTGGCAGAAAATTTATTGAGTTTTATGTACCCGGTTTCATCATCGAACATGTAGGAAGCATCAAGACTGAAGATTGGGATTTTATCGCGGATGATCACGAAGTCAAGCAATTCAGGTTCATTTTTCCGGACGATCTGCAGGCTTACCCTGGTTCCTTTCGGACCTTTCAGCATCTCGAACACATCATCGTTGGTCAGTCCAATGCCCGCAACGTTTTTCCCATCCACAACTACAATCCGGTCACCAGCCATCAGTCCTACTTTTTCGGAAGGGCCTCCGGGTATGGTTGTGATGACCAGAAGGGTATCCTTGAAAATATTGAAGGAGATCCCAATTCCCTCAAAATTGCCTTTTAACTCTTCATTCATTTTTGCCACTTCCTCTTTCGATATATATACCGAATGCGGATCCAGTTCCTGAAGCATGCTCACTACGGCTTTTTCTGTCAGTTTTTCCACGTTGGCTGAATCCACATAATAACTGTCAATTAACCGGAGCAATCTGCCAAATTTCAAGGCATTGATCTGGACATCTTCCTGTGCGGAAGCAGCCTGGAAAGTTAGTATCGCAATCAGCAGGTAGGTTGCCGGACGTAAAAAATGACTTAAAATCTTCATTGTCTTAATTTCTTATCTGTTATGGGTATATGATATGCATTCTCTCTTAATAATTCATTCAGAAACAGAACCTTTTTGTTGTTTCCACTCTTTTCTTCAGAACCAGTGCAAATATAAAAGATTACAATAATCTTACCAATCTCTTTTTGTGAATAAACATTTTCAATTGATTTATGTTTCTGGTCCGGTTTTTAAAAGGGACCTTTTATGAATTTTCAGTCATCCTCTGGCCGCGGGGTTCTCCGGTTGCGTTTGTATTGTATTTCCACCTATTCCCACTCAATGGTAGCCGGTGGTTTTGAACTGATATCATACACCACACGGTTAATTCCTTTGACTTTATTAATGATGGTATTCGATATTTTAGCCAGGAAATCAAAGGGTAGGTGAGCCCAGTCTGCGGTCATGCCATCTGTGGACGTTATGGCACGCAGGACCACGCAGTTTTCATAGGTACGCTCATCGCCCATAACCCCGACCGATTGGACAGGAAGCAGAATAACTGCAGCCTGCCAGACCTGATCGTACAGTTTCCATTCTTTCAGGCCGTTTATAAAAATGTTGTCTGCTTCCTGGAGCATTTTTACTTTTTCCGGGGTTACCTCGCCCAGTATGCGAACCCCCAGTCCGGGGCCCGGAAAAGGATGACGTTCCAGTACTTCGGGTTTCAGGCCGAGGACTTTGCCGACCCGTCGCACCTCGTCTTTAAAAAGCAACCTGAGGGGTTCAATTATGTTGAGATTCATTTTCTGCGGAAGCCCTCCCACATTGTGGTGGGATTTGATCGTTGCTGAAGGACCATTTACAGACACCGATTCAATTACATCCGGATAGATGGTTCCCTGGGCCAGCCATTTTGCATTTTTTATTTTGCGTGCTTCATTTTCAAAAACCTCAATAAAGTTTTTCCCGATCCGTTTTCTTTTTTGTTCCGGGTCTGTAATCCCTTTCAGACTATTCCAGAATTTCTTCCGGGCATCGATCCCCCGTACATTCAGTCCCATATTTTTATAAGTCTGCACAACCTCTTCGAATTCATTTTTCCGGAGCAGGCCGTTGTCTACAAAAATACATACCAGGTTTTTGCCAACCGCCTTGTACAGGAGTATAGCGGCAACAGACGAATCGACACCTCCGGACAATCCCAGTATTACTTTATCCCCAGTCAGCTTTTCCTGCAATTCCTTTACCGTTGCTTCAATGAATGAAACAGGGGTCCAATCCTGTTTGCATCCGCATATGTCCGCAACAAAATTTCTCAATAACCGGATTCCTTCGGTAGTATGATATACTTCGGGATGAAATTGAATGGCATAGGTTTCTTCCAGATCAATCTTGTAGGCAGCAAAATTCACATCTTCTGTGGAGGCAATCACTTTAAAGTTTGGAGGGAGTTTTGTGATGGTGTCGCCATGTGACATCCAAACCTGTGTGTGCAGCGATATCTCTTTAAAAAGTTTGTTGTCACAGTCAATAAATCCCAGGTTGGCCCGGCCATATTCCCGGGAACCGGAGGAGGCTACTTCTCCTCCGTAATAATGGGCCATAAATTGTGCCCCGTAACAGATTCCCAATAGCGGAACTTTCCCTTTTATTTCTGAGAAATCGGGTTTGGGTGCCTTCTGATCCCGCACGGAATAAGGACTCCCGGAAAGAATGACACCCCTTACTCCTGAATCAATTTCCGGGTAATGGTTGTACGGATGAATCTCGCAGTAAACATTCAGTTCCCTTATTTTCCTGCCAATCAGTTGCGTGTATTGAGACCCAAAGTCAAGAATGATGATTTTTTCCTGCATGCCAAGCGAATTATTTTTGCCAAAGATACCCTAAAATGAGGAAAGTGAAAAAGTTCTTTCTCCCTGTATGATAAATCCAACCCCGAAATTTATAATCCGGGTCAGCCAACAGACGATTATTCTTTTATTTATTTCAAGGCGGATTGGTTTTTTTTTTGGATGATGGAGATCCCTGCGATCCCGAAGAATTTATCAGGCAGCCGGGATAATTTTCATTTCAAACAAGCGTTTTACATAAGTTGTTATCCGATATTTATTACCTTTGACCCTGTATTGGCAGGAATCTATATGAAGAGAGCTACCTTTTTGATTGCTTTTTGTATACTGGCTGTGCAGCTTTCTGTTTCTGTTGCTCAGGATCCGGATCCTACGAATGTTTTCACTTCCGAAGGAGTAACTTACCTTCAGCACCGGGTGCAAAGAGGAGAAACGCTTACCTCATTGAGCCGGAAGTATCAGGTAGACACAAAAATCCTTATCCGGCATAATCCATCGCTGCTGCAAGGATTAAAAGTGGGGGCGCTGTTAAGGATCCCTCATCACGAAGAACCCGGCGTAGAGGCAGAGGAACGGAATTTGCAACAGGAACCCGACTCGTTTATAATCCATAAAATTCAGCGACGCGAAACCCCCTTTTTTGTTGCAAAAAAATATAAGATTGAAATTGAAGATATTTACCGGTATAATCCCGACCTGAAAAGATTCAGAAGAGGCAGGAAAATAAAAATACCGCAGTTCACTCATCAGAAAATGCCGGATGCATCCCAGCCTGTTGTTGAAGAGGGAAAAACAACCGGGGAGCCCCGGACAAGTGCCCGAATGATCGAACATAAGGTCAATCCCGGGGAGACCCTCTATTCTGTTGCACAACGGTATGGCCGGACGATCGGTGAGATTCTCAGATACAATCCCGATGCCCAGCCCCTGAAAACAGGAATGATCATCCGCCTTCCGGAAGAAAAAGAAATAATTCCTGCGGACGAAAGAATAAGAAGGGCGGGAGATTTTTTTATACACAGAATTGAAACAGGAGAGACCCTGTACGGACTTACCAAAAGATATCATATTTCTGAAGCAGAGCTGACCGTTTTAAATCCGGTGCTGGAGACCGGATTCCCGGCGGGTGTGGAATTGAAAATACCCTTGAAGTATCTGCCGGATGTTAACGTTCAACCGGTTAATGAAAAGGCATTTACGAAACATGTGGTCGCAAAAGGGGAAACCCTTTACAGGCTTTCCTTTCTTTACGATTTAAAGATTGGTGAAATTAAAAAAGCCAATCCGGAACTTCAGACACGGGAAAGTCTTGTGGAAGGAGAAACCCTCCTGATCCCCCAAAAAACGGCTGTTAAAAAAGAAATCCCGGAAGACCTGACGGATGAAGAGATTCTGACTGAAGAAGCGATTTTGCAGACTCCCGAATCCTATTATGAGGTGGAAACCATCGTGGAAGTTCCGGAAAGTTGCCACCCCACAGGTAATTTCGTTTTTGAAACCTATCATGTGGCCCTCATGTTGCCTTTGTTTCTGGAAGCCAATGATGTATTGAACAGCAACCCTGTCGTAACAGACTCTTTGACCGTGGATAATCCTGAACCGTTGATTTCTGAAACCGATACCGTGGAAAAGGAATACTCACCCCGGGATCAGATATGGCAGTTTTACCGGAATACCGAAGATTACCTGCATTTCTATGAAGGAGTGTTGTTGGCTGTCGATTCATTGCGCAACATAGGCATGAACATTAAACTTCATGTATATGATACCCAACGGGATCCGAAAATAGTTGAGAGACTGGTATCCTCAGAAAAACTTTTTGTAGATTTGATTATCGGTCCGGTTTATCCTTCCCTGCAAAAGCCCGTAGCCGATTTTGCTGCAAAAAACAGGATTCCTTTTATTTCTCCTCTTTCCCCGGAAGGAGACCTGGCTGCCAACAACCCTTTATATTACCAGGTGTATCCTACCAAAGAGTATATGCTGGAGCAAACAGCCGGTTTTATTGCCGATGAATATTTCGACTGCAATTTTATTGTGATGGAGATCGGAACCCCTTCACCGGAAAATTCTTTATTTATTGAGATGTGCCGGGAGAAATTATTCAATACGGGTTATTACCGGGATATGAACGATATTTCCTTCCGGATCTATGATTTCAACCGCTATGGAGGCCAGGGTCTTTCACGAATCTTGTCAAAAAACAAGGAGAATGTTTTTGTTATCCCTTCTTTTAATGAGGGGGAGGTAAGTGTAGCTGTTTCCAATATTAATAATTATTCCTCTGATTACCCGATCACCGTAATCGGAAATTACCGGTATAAACAATTTGAAAGCATTAGCCAGGAGCATTTTCACAATGTGAAACTGCACTATTTTTATCCGTACTGGACCGACTATTCATCCCCTGAAACGATGCATTTTATTTCAAAATTCAGGAAGAATTTTTACGCCGATCCGGATCCCTATGCGATGCAGGGGTATGATGTGGCATTTTATTTTCTGAATGCGTTCAGGCATTACGGAAGAAACTTTACGGATTGCCTGCGTTATATGGATGTGGACTTGATCCAGGGGGATTATCGTTTTGAAAGAGTTACCCGGTTTGGAGGATTTATGAATCATGGAATATCCCTTGTTTCCTATCGTCCGGATTACACCGTTGTAAAAAAGGATCTGACCGGAAAAATCAGGTATTTGTTCACAAAAACGGAAGGGAATAGAAGGAGGAGACAGCCAAAAGAATGAGGGGATGACTTTCTCCCAGCATTTCAGCTTCCGGGAATGTTATCCGGTTGAAATCTTTTATGGGTTCACGCCTCCAGGTCTGCAAATGTTTTTTTAATAATACCGACGGCATCCATTATTTGATCTTTTGTAATGGTGAGCGGTGGTGTAAACCGGATTATATGTTCGTGTGTTGGTTTGGCAATTAATCCGTTTTTTTTCATTGCCAGGCAGACATCCCAGGCTGAAATTTCTCTGTCTGCTTTTATTTCCACAGCATTCAACAATCCTTTGCCACGTACTTCCCTGATCAGACCGGAATGGATGCCCTGCATCTCTTTTCGGAAAATTTCTCCGGTTTTTTCTGCGTTTTCAATAAGGTTTTCTTCGCGGATTACGTCAATTGCTGCCATGGCTACTTTCCCGGCAAGGGGATTGCCTCCGTATGTACTGCCATGTTCTCCCGGCTGAATGGTCAGCATGATTTCGTTATCGGCCAATACACAGGATACCGGTATAGTACCTCCTGAGACGGCTTTCCCCAGGATCAGAATGTCCGGCCGTACTCCTTCATGGTCGCAGGCCAGCATTTTTCCTGTACGTCCCAGGCCGGTCTGTACTTCATCGGCAAGAAAAAGTACCTTGTTCTTTTTACACAGGTCACTGGCATTTTTCAGAAATCCGTCTTCCGGGATGTAGATTCCTGCTTCTGCCTGGATCGGTTCAACAAGGAAAGCAGCCACATGCGGATCCTTTAATGTATCTTCCAGTTTCTCCAGATTGTTATAGGGAATTTTGATAAATCCCGGCGTGAAGGGTCCATAATCACGGTAAGCATCCGGGTCAGACGACATGGAGATGATGGTGATCGTACGTCCATGGAAATTTCCTTCACAAACCACAATCTTTGCTTTATCCTGAGGAATGCCCTTCACTTTATAAGCCCATTTACGGGCCAGTTTCAGGGCGGTTTCGTCTGCTTCTGCACCTGAATTCATAGGAAGCATTTTATCGTAACCAAACAGGTTACACATGTATTCTTCCCATTCACCCAATACATTGTTATAAAAAGCCCGTGAGGTCAAAGCCAGCTTTTGAGCCTGATCATTCAGGGCCTTAACAATTTTGGGATGGCAATGTCCCTGGTTGACCGCTGAATAAGCGGCCAGAAAATCAAAATATTTTTTTCCTTCGACATCCCAGACAAAAATACCTTCTCCTTTTTCCAACACAACGGGTAGGGGGTGGTAATTGTGTGCCCCGTACCGGTCTTCCCTGGCTATATACTCTTCTGTTTTCATAGGATTATAATTGTTTGTTTTCAAAGATAACTCGTCCGTTCCTTTTCTTCTGTTCTCCCCTTTTGAGGGGAGATCCCACGCAGCGGGAGAGGGGTGTCCCCATCGGGGCTCGTTTCAAACACCTTATGATTGATCGTCAATGATAGCAAATCCCGTGGAGGAATTTTATGATATTATTCAATAATTCCCATCCTTTGCACTCCTGCTTTCCTGAATCTGTTTTTTTATAGCCAGGGCAGGTATCCGGAAAGGAAAGGCTAAATCCTTGATTTTGTTTTGTTAGCTATATACTCTTCACCCCACAGCCTGCCACTTCAGAAACCCGGTTGCTTTTGTATGGTGATACCTGTTGATTTAAGGATGATAAAAATAAAACCAATAATTTTTATGGGTCGGTTGGATTTTCTAAATTGCCGGGCTTACACTTACAATATTATTATTACGAACCTTTCGGTTTTAAACGATCACAATGGGAAAACGCAACGATATTAATAAAGTATTGATTATCGGTTCGGGACCGATTATTATTGGCCAGGCCTGTGAGTTTGATTATTCAGGAACCCAGGCCTGCAAAGCCTTGCGCTCACAGGGGTATGAGATTGTTCTGGTAAATTCCAATCCGGCAACGATTATGACAGACCCTGGAACAGCCGATCGTACCTATATTGAGCCGTTAAATGAATATGCCTTAACAGAAATTATAAAAAAGGAAAGGCCGGATGCCCTTCTTCCCAACCTTGGAGGACAGACGGGGTTAAATTTATCCTCTCTTCTGGCCCGGAAAGGCATCCTGGAAAAATACGGAGTTCAGGTGATTGGTGTTTCTGTGGATGCCATTGAAAGAGGAGAAGACCGCACCGCTTTCAAGGAAACCATGAACCGCCTCGGTATAGATATGCCAGAAAGTACGGCAGTCAACAGCATTGAGGAGGCTGAAAAGGTTGCTGATCAACTGGGGTATCCCGTAGTGGTCCGGCCTGCCTATACCATGGGTGGCACCGGAGGCGGGCTGGTCTATAACGTGGAAGAATTGCGGACAATCGCAAGCAACGGTTTATCTGCCAGCATGGTTCATCAGGTATTGATTGAAGAATCGGTAGCCGGATGGGAAGAGCTGGAGCTGGAAGTGGTCAGGGATGCCAAAAATCAGATGATAACCGTTTGTTTTATCGAAAATGTCGATGCGATGGGGATCCATACAGGGGATTCCTACTGTACTGCTCCCATGCTTACGATTAGCAGGGAGCTTCAACAGCGCCTTCAAAAATATGCCTACGCCATTGTGGAAGCCATTGAGGTCATTGGAGGCACCAACGTACAGTTTGCCCATGATCCCCGAACGGGAAGGGTGGTGGTCATTGAAATTAATCCGCGCACATCCCGCTCCTCAGCCCTCGCCTCCAAAGCCACCGGATTTCCCATAGCATTCATATCCTCATTGCTTGCCGGAGGATTCACCCTGGATGAACTTCCCTACTGGCGGGGAGGTACCCTCGAAAAATATACCCCTTCAGGCGATTATGTGGTGGTGAAATTTGCCCGATGGGCATTTGAAAAGTTCGATGGACTGGAAGATAAACTGGGAACTCAAATGCAGGCCGTGGGGGAGGTAATGAGCCTGGGAAAAACCTATAAGGAAGCTTTTCAGAAAGCTATCCGTTCACTGGAAATCGGACGCTCCGGACCTGGATTTGCCAAAAATTTTCATGAAAAAAGCCTGGATGAACTGTGGAGGATGTTGAAACATCCATCCAGTGAAAGGCAGTTTATTCTTTATGAAGCGCTACGCAAAGGAGCCGATATAAACGAACTGTATGAAAAAACACACATAAAGCCCTGGTTCCTGAAACAAATGAAGGAATTGACGGAACGGGAAGAGGAGATCCTGGACTGTAAAGGCAGAATGTTACCGGATGAACTGCTTAAGCAAGCCAAAAAAGAGGGTTTTTCTGACATGTATTTATCCGGATTAACAGGGATTCCTGAGAAAGAGATCCGGGAGCGGAGAATATCACTGGGCATCGAACAAGCCTGGGAACCAGTGCCGGTAAGCGGAGTTGAGAATGCAGCCTATTACTATTCCACCTATAATGCCACGGATAAAGTTGCCGTAAGCAACCGGAAAAAAATTATGGTTCTGGGAGGAGGGCCCAACCGCATCGGACAGGGGATTGAATTTGATTACTGCTGTGTGCATGCCGCTTTTGCAATACGCAACGCCGGTTATGAGTCCATTATGGTGAACTGCAATCCGGAAACGGTATCGACCGATTACGATACTTCAGATAAATTGTATTTTGAGCCTTTGACGGTTGAAGATGTGTTAGGGATCTATAACAAGGAGAACCCCGAAGGCGTCATTGTCCAATTTGGAGGTCAGACCCCTTTAAATATCGCAAAAGAACTGGAAGAAGCCGGTGTGAAAATTCTTGGTACCAGTCCGGACACCATTGACCTTGCTGAAGATCGTGACCGTTTCAGGAAAGTCATGGATAATCTGGGGATTCCCCAGCCTGAGTCGGGGATGGTCAGTACCCTTGAAGAAGCTTTGGCAATAGCCGGGCGGATAGGATATCCGTTAATGGTCAGGCCTTCCTATGTTCTGGGGGGCAGGGCCATGAAAATAATCCTCGATGAGGAGATGCTCGTGCACTATGTGACGGCAGCTGTGGATGTATCTCCCGACAGGCCTTTGTTGATTGATAAATTTCTGGAAGATGCCATTGAAGCCGAAGCCGATGCAATTGCTGACGGGACAGATGCTTTTGTGCCGGCCATTATGCAACATATTGAATATGCCGGAATACATTCCGGTGACTCTGCCTGCGTGATTCCTCCGGTCATCATTCCGGAAAAACATATCCATACCATTTATGACTACACAAAACGAATTGCCCGGGAATTGCATGTGGTTGGATTAATGAACATCCAGTATGCCATATACGACGATGTCGTTTATATTCTGGAAGCCAATCCACGTGCATCCCGGACGGTACCTCTGGTTTCAAAAGTATGCAACATCTCAATGGCTAAAATAGCGACCCAGATTTTACTCGGACAAAAGCTCGCGGATTTTGAACTGAAGAATAAGAAATTCAACCATTATGGGGTGAAAGAGGCTGTATTTCCATTCAATATGTTTCCTGCGGTGGATCCTCTTCTTGGTCCGGAAATGCTTTCCACCGGGGAAGTGCTGGGGCTTGCTGACAATTACGGAATGGCATTTTTCAAATCCCAGGAGGCAACGCAAACATCCCTGCCTACCCACGGAACGGTCTTAATTACAATTGCCGACAGGGACAAAGAGAAAATTGTGGAAACAGCCCGGAACTTTAAAGAGATGAATTTTCATCTATTGGCCTCTCAGGGAACAAAAGAGTTTCTTGAAAAACACGGCATTGAAGCAGAGTCCATTAAAAAGATTTATGAAGGCCGCCCCAATATTGTGGATGCAATCAAAAACGGGAATATCGATCTTGTGGTGAATACGCCTGCCGGTAAACAGAGCGAATACGACGATTCCTACATCCGGAAGAATGCCATCAAATACAAAATACCTTATATTACCACTACATCAGCAGCCCTTGCTGCAACAAAAGGGATTAAAGAACGAAGAAACGGACAGTACAAAGTGAAATCCCTGCAGGAATACCACCGGGAAATTGAAGAGTGACGTTCGTGATCCTTCAGAAAAACCGACCGAAGCCTTGCCGGTTGGTAGGGGACAATAAAAATTCTGTATCTTTGAACCCGGATGCAAACCCAGATAATTGATCCATGATGAGGAACAAACATACCATAAAGGCATTCATGCTTTTTCTATTCACCCTTACCGGCTTTCAGGGGTGGGGTCAACCCTTCCGGTATCAGGAAAAAATCTTTGAACGAATTGACACCCTTCAGGGAGTGGAATATGCTCAGGCCCCCTGGCTGGATAATCCGATTGAACTGCTTGAACATTATAACATTCATGAAGGGGAAGCGAAGACGGAGGATCGTCCGCTGCTCATGGATATTTTTATGCCCCGGGATGACACCCTTTCGTTGCGTCCGGCGGTTGTTTTTTTTCACTCCGGAGCCTTTATCAGGGGCTCCAGACTTAACGACGATATGGTAGCCCTGTGTGATTCCTTTGCCCGGATGGGGTATGTTACTGCAACGGCAGATTACCGCCTGGGAATAGGTGCCACAGCCACCTGGCTGTTTGGGATGATCGTAGGTATTTCCGTGACCGATGTGAATCTTAACAGGGCTTTGTACCGGGCACTCCAGGACGGACGGGCTGCTGTCCGCTATCTGAAACATCATGCATCCCTGTATGGAATTGATCCTTCCCGGATCTATGTTGCCGGTAGCAGCGCCGGCGGATTTATTGCTTTGCATGGCGTTTATATGGATAAACCGGAAGAAATCCCTCCGGAAATTTTCCTGGAGCCTTCACTTGGAGAACCGGATGCCATTGGTATTCAGGGGTATGATGCATCTCCGGGAGCTATTGTTTCCTATTGGGCTGCCCTTCAGAGCCCCGGAATGATTGAAAATAATACCACTCCTGTTTTTCTGGTACATGGAGAAGCAGATCCCATTGTCCCGTTCAAAAAGGGCATCCCTATAAAGGCAGTCATTCCTCCTATTGATGGTGTGAATTTCACGGTGTCGGAAACCTATGGGAGCTTTTGTATCGACTCTGTATTAACGGAGAAGGGCGTTTCTCATGAAACCTATTTTGTGAAAGATAAAAAACACGAGTTTTATGGGATCGATCATGGTGAATGGCCTCCGGAAGGGCCCAACCGCTATTTTGATACCATTTACTGGAAAACAGGAAGTTTCCTGCACAGTATCCTTCAGGCGGAGGCTGGTTTTACGTATGAGATGGAAGGACTGACCGTCCGTTTTCACCCGATTTCATCCGATATTCATTTGGTACATTGGGATTTTGGAGATGGAAATTCCAGTACGCAGACAAATCCGGTTCACACCTATACCACTTCCGGAGAATATAGCGTGAGGCAGGTTGTCTATACCCGGAACCTGGCCTGTGATACGCTTTCTGAAGCAGTTGTCGTGACCGATCCGGTACATGCCGCTTCCTTTTTACCGCTTGCCGTTAGTGTATATCCAAATCCGGTCAGGGATTACCTGACCCTTACCGGAATTTCCGGTCTTTATGATCTTTCGGTGTATGATCTTGCAGGCAGGGAAAGAGTAAGCAGAAGGAATGTCCGGGAGAATAGGGTCAACCTGTTCGAACTGGAACCGGGTATCTATCTGATCCGCATCACCGCCGGCCAGACACAATGTGTCAGAAAGATCCGGAAAATCAGATAACCGGAAAGGATAAGCCCCCTTTTTTAGAACCCATTTTCCCAATTCTGAGAATACTATCCCATTATGGGACACATTCACACGAACAAATAGTTGCTATATGGCTCATATCCAGCTACTTTCGTCTTTCTGGCACGCCCTTTGCA
>CAZNPV010000041.1:10369-33361 GCA_964575025.1 uncultured Mariniphaga sp. | reverse complement strand
AAACGCAAGCCGCTCCTGTTGCGCGGTGCACGACAGGTAGGGAAATCCTCGACTGTGCGGGAATTTGCAAAATCTTTTGATTCGTTTGTGGAGATTAATTTTGAACACAGGGATTTTCAGTTCGCAAAATCTGTTTTTGAAAAACATTCTTCACCAAGGATAATTTGTGATGAACTTTCGGCAATTCTTGGCACAAAAATCACGGAAGGAAAAACACTGCTGTTTTTAGATGAAATTCAAAGTTGTATTCCTATCCTGTCTGCATTACGCTATTTTTACGAAGAGATGCCCGGGTTACATGTTATCGCTGCAGGCTCCCTGTTGGAATTCGCTTTTCATCAAATACCCTCGTACGGTGTGGGTAGAATTCGTTCTCTATCTATGTACCCGATGTCGTTTGACGAATTTTTAAGGGCAATGAAGCTGGACATATTGGCTGACAAGATCAGGGAGGCATCCCCTGACATTCCGCTTTCGGATGAATTGCATAAGAAATGCAGGGAGCAGTTTGGCCGTTTTTTACTAATCGGTGGAATGCCGGAAGTCGTCTGTGCTTATGCCAATGGAGGTTCTTTGCTGGAATGCCAGCAAATTCTGGATGATTTAACCCGTACTTTTTACGATGATTTTGCAAAATATAAGGAAAAAGTGGCTGTATCCCGGTTACGGGATGTATTTGGTGCAATCATTCATCAGACCGGCCGTAAGTTTGTATTGTCCAACGTACAGGGACTTAATAACCTACAGATAAAGGATTGTCTTGAATTGTTGGAAATGGCCGGGCTGATCTATCCTGTAACGCATACTTCGGCAAACGGATTACCCCTGAGTGCAGAGTCAAATACTAAGTTCAGGAAATACATGCTTTTTGATACCGGAATTTATCAACGGTTCCTAAGGCTGGATATCTCTGGTACTTTAAATTTTGACCGTATCGAACAAATTAATAAAGGTGCACTTGCGGAACTATCTGTTGCTTTGGAATTGAAAAAAGCCGTGCCATCCAACACTCCGGTGGAGTTGTATTATTGGCGACGTGAAAAAGAAGGCAGTTCCGCCGAGGTGGATTTTGTGGTGCAACGAAACAAAGATATTGTCCCTATTGAAGTGAAATCGGGAACAAGAGGCTCTATGCAAAGTATGTTTCTGTTTTTAAAAGAAAAAAACAAAAAATACGGCATTCGTACCTCTATGGAAAATTTCGGGAAATATAACAATGTGTTGGTTTTTCCTTTGTACGCGATTGCAAACAGCGTACGTTAATCAGGTTTTGACGAATGGTCCTCCCAAAGAGGTTTTAAAGCAAAGTTGACAAAGATTTTCAGATAAAATGAAAACCATATTCAGGTAGCGTTAATCTCCCATTGATGCGTTCAAGAATGTTATTGATAACGAGGATATTGTTCGGATATTCAGATTAATAGAATCTGGAGCCAGGGAAAGTGATAAGGTGGAAAGGTGGGAAAGGTGTCCCGATACGCTACACTCCCGACTTTGGTCGGGACAGGTTATCGGGATTAGTTCGCCCAACGACATTTGGTTCGCTACGCTCCCCAATGTCGGGGCTCACTGAATCGGTTGTCGGTTCCCGATAGGACAATGGGGAGCTTGGGGCAACGCCCCAAAACAAAAGATCACCAACTCCGACGAAGTCGGAAATCCCTCCGCCTAAGAAATATGCGGTCTGGCGCATGGGCGTGAGACCGCCACGCCGCCCTGTCCGGCTGCATCAGTCAGACGGGCCTGTCCGTCTGATCCATCCAGACGGGCTAAAGTCGGCTCGCGGAATCGTGCTTCTAACATACTATGTAATACAGATACCCTAGCACATAACTTCCCTGGATGCAGAATTCAGCGATCCCGCTGAAAGCGGGTGAAGCTGTCTCACGAATTTGAGCAAAAGCTGACCGAAAAAGGCCTGGCCAAGTTTCAGGAGGATGTGCGGAAGATGGTGTGATATTAAAATCGTTAAAAAATTTGCATAAATTGAAAATGTGTACCATATTTGTACCGAAAAAGTACACATATTGAAATTATGTTGGTGATTAGTTCAAAAGAGTTCCGTGATAACCAGAAGAGTTATCTGGACAAAATTGATGAAGGTCTGGAGATCTTGCTTCAGAGAGGCAAGAACAAGGCTTATCGAATTATTCCTGTTACAGAAGATGATACACTCATGTCAAAAGAAGCGTTTTATGCGAAAATTGACAGATCTCTGGCTGAGGCCCGGGAAGGTAACCTCGAAACATTCGATACCGTCGAATCCCTTATGAATTTTCTTGAAACGCTTTGAAATGTATAAAATTTCTTTTACCGGTCAGGCAAAGAAAGATTTGAAAAAATTAAAAGACAATGAACCTTCAGCATTCAAAAAGCTATCAAAATTGCTTCTGGAACTCACAGAGCATCCAATGACCGGTACAGGTAAACCTAAACCTCTTGGCGGGGATAGAGCAGGACAGTGGTCAAGGAGGATAACAGATAAGCATCGTTTGGTTTATCTGATAGAAGATGAGTTGGTCAATGTTTTGATATTGTCGTCCTACGGCCATTATAACGACAAGTAAATATCCTTTGAATGACAACAATGATAACAACGACAAACGTCAACCGTCACGAAGCGAAGCGAAGTCCCGATTTCCTATCGGGAACTAACAACAGAATCAATAAAGATCAACTAAACACATTCAATTCCGTAATCCCGGAATTGCTCCTTCCTTACTCTCCTCTCTCCCCTGTTCTTTCCTGATTGCTTCCGTAAAAATTCTCCTTGAAAACCAATACCCGTTTTGATGTCATTGTAGGGGATATTACCAATGAAACCAAACTACGGAGGATTTTCCAGGAGTATTCCCCGACCATCGTTTTTAATGCAGCAGCATACAAACATGTGCCTTTGATGGAGGAATTCCCGTGTGAGGCTTTGCGGGTTAATGTGGGAGGCACAAAAATACTGGCTGACCTTTCCCTGGAGTTTGGCGTAGAGAAATTTGTCTTTATATCCTCCGATAAGGCGGTCAACCCAACCAATGTGATGGGTGCTACCAAACGGATCAGTGAAATTTATATCCAGGCACTGGCTCAGTCAAAGAAATACACCACCCGGTTTATCACCACCCGTTTTGGGAATGTGTTGGGCTCCAACGGCTCGGTGGTGCCTCTGTTCAAAAAGCAGATTGAACGGGGCGGACCGGTGACCGTAACCCATAAAGAAATTACCCGGTACTTCATGACCATCCCGGAAGCCTGTCAGCTGGTCATGGAAGCCGGATTTATGGGCAACGGAAATGAAATTTTTGTGTTCGACATGGGCGAACCGGTGAAAATTTACGACCTCGCAAAAAGAATGATCCTCCTCTCAGGATATGTGCCGGATAAAGACATCAAAATAAACATAACAAACCTGAGACGCGGGGAGAAACTGTACGAAGAATTACTCGACCAGAAAGAAGAACTGTTGCCTACCTATAACGACAAAATACTAATTGCCAAAGTTCGGGAACACAACTACCAAACAGTAAACAAGCAGATTCTTCATTTGCTTGAAAATGTGGATTTAAAATCCCGTTACAAGCTGGTGGAAGAAATGCAGAAAATTGCCACTGATTATGTGTCCATGAATTCCTACTACCCCAACGGAAACGGCAAAGACAAAAAAACCGGCAGCGACCACAAGCAGAAAGAAACTTCCGGCGTCACAGAAAAAAACAATCCTGCAGAATAATACAGAAAATTTATTGGGGAAAACAGCCGATCAGAAAGGATCAATGGGATCATTGAAAGATTCTCGGATTCTCGGATTTTCAGACTGAATAGAATCAAGAATCAAGAATCAAGAGCCAGGAACCAGGAACCACTTTTCATGCTTATCCCCTCGCTTTCGTTCGCGTTGGATACCCATAAGGATCGGTGAATTATTTGACGAAAAAAACAACTATTTATTTCTGTTTTTCCTTATATTTGCATAAAATCAGAAACATCTATGATATTTGAGGACTTCAGAAAAGCGTTTTTTGACCAGATAAGTTTCACATCCAATCAGGTAAAAGCCTGGCATCCCGGTTTTGATAAAAACAATCTGGGGCGCTGGACAAAAAAAGGCTATCTGATCAAACTCCGAAACGGGTATTATACCTTTAAAGAGCATATCTCCAAACAAAATATTCACTTATACCTGGCCAACCGGATTTATCGCCCTTCATATATTAGTTTGCATACAGCCCTGGCATTTCACGGGTTAATTCCTGAAGCGGTAACACAAACAACCAGTGTAAGCACATTAAAAACAGCCCGTTTTAGTAATACCACCGGTATTTATTCCTATAAAAACATAAAAACAACCCTCTATTTTGGATTTGAACAACTTCCCTACCTCAAAGAAAGAAGCATTTCAATGGCTACACTGGAAAAAGCCCTTATTGATCTGCTTTATTTATATCCTTTTTACAACACCATAAAAGAACTTCAGGAATTACGGCTTAATGAAGATATTTTGGTTGAAACATTCCATTCTGAGCGCTTTTTGTCCTTTCTCGATCGAACCCAATCGGGGGTATTAAAAAAAAGAGCCAAATTGCTTTTAAACGTTTATAACATCCATTAATCAATCATGATACGGCTTGAACAACTGAAACCTTTTTTTCCTCCCTACTTGTGGGAAAATCCTTCCCACAGAAAATATATTGTTAAGGAGTACATTCAGTTGCTTATACTCGACTATCTTACAACAACGACTTTTTTAGAAAAGATGGCATTCATTGGTGGTTCGAACCTGCGGCTGGTAAAAGGAATTGACCGGTTTTCTGAGGACCTGGATTTCGATTGTAAAAACTTTTCAGGGAATGAATTCAATACCATGACCAACGGTATTTCGGAATTTTTAAAACGGATGGGATTACGCGTTGAAACCCGTGATAAAAAGAATGATAAACTGAAAGCATACCGGCGTAACCTCTTTTTTCCTGAACTGCTATTTGATCTGGGTCTCTCGGCCTACAAGCAGGAACGGTTTTTAATCAAGATTGAAAGTCAGGATTATCAAATACTGTATCAAAAGCGAATGGCCACCATAAAAGGATGTGGCCTCTATTTTACATTTCCTGTACCTGCCGATGACGTACTGTGTGCCATGAAACTATTCGCTTTACTGTCGCGCCAAAAAGGAAGGGATTTCTACGATGTCATGTTCCTGCTGTCACAAACAACTCCCAATTTTGATTTTTTGCATGCCAGAGGGGGTCCCGGAAATTTGTCAAATCTTAAAGTCACCCTACTGAAAATGCTGGATTCAGTTGACTTACAACATAAATCCAAAGATTTTGAACATTTGGTTTTTCATCAAACCAGCACAAGAAAAATACTGCATTTCAAAGAGTTTATCTTGGAATTATAACAAAGAGAACAGAAAAGATCAGTAAAAGGATCAGTAAAAGGATCAGTAAAAGATTACTGGATTTTCGGAATAAATAGAATCAAGAACCAAGAGCCAAGAGCCAGGAATCAAGAGCCAGGAACAAGGACTGAAGGACTGAAAGACTGAATTACTGAAGGACTGAAGGACTGAATAAACTGAATAAACTGAGTAAACTGAAACTGAAAACCGACAACTGAAAACTGATAACCGATAACTGATTCAGTGACACCCAGCTTTCAGGATCCGGCGTCTGCCGGAGAACTGAAAGGTGAAGGTGGAACTAATCCCGATTTCCTATCGGGAACTGACAACCCTCCTTCGCCAAGGCTACGGAGCACAAAGCAACTGATAACAAGATCAATGTGGATCAATATAGATCAATCAATGGATCAATAAACTGAATAAACTGCCTCTCAGTCTTAACCTTAACCTTAACCTTAACCTTAACCTTAACCTCAACCTCAGTCTCAACCTTGGACATTGTATGGTGTTTAAAGACATCCTGGTTATTTTTACTATTAAATATGGCTTGGCCGAAGTCACATATCATCCATCGAAAATCCCTTCAATTTGACGCTATAGGATGAAAGTTCTTTTTTAATGGTTTTTACTTTTTCTTCCAGCCGCGCAAGATTAATTTTTTGAGAATTACGTTTTATTTCTGCAACAATAGCGGTTCTATCCAGTTTGTTGAGAGCAATGATATCAATTTCGTTTTGACCTTTTTTGTCCCAATAACTACCAATATCTGTTATACGCTCGTTTTCAGCAATTTTTTCCCTGAAGTATTTTTCTAAGGTCAGGCCGCTGAACTGTGTATAATTTTTATTGATATATTCCCTTAACAGGTCGTATTTACTCATTTCCAACAAGGATTGATTGGGAAAAATAAAGCGAAACCAAAATCGTAAATAATTATCGCTAAGACTCCATCGTGTATTTCTGCTTTCAGGTTTTGAAAACATGGGTTTGTTTTTGCTAATCAAAGAAAACGATTTTTCAAGATTTACCAGATAGGCTCCGGTATTCTTTCCAATGATGGAATCGATTTCGCTTTGTATAGTTTTTCCAGATGCAATCAACTGGAGTATGGAAAAATAGGTGCCGTATTCTTTGCCAAACTCTGAAATAAGCAAATCTTTTCCTTCTCCCAGAAATGGAGAATCAGGGCGTAAAAAAAAGTCAAACATCTGATTTGCTGTTATTGCACCGGCATCCATCAGGAGTGTAATATATTTCGCCACCCCTCCGGTAAGAGTATACAGACAAAGCAAATCTTCCTGTGAATATTTGGGGTTATTATCTTTGAGTATATCTTTTATCACACTTATTGAAAAGGGCTTTAGTACAATTTTTGAAGTGAGTCGGCCAAATAACGGTTCTTTTCTGTCTTCGAACAGTTGCATCATCATTGAATAGA
Organism: uncultured Mariniphaga sp.; assembly: GCA_964575025.1. Taxonomy (GTDB): domain Bacteria; phylum Bacteroidota; class Bacteroidia; order Bacteroidales; family Prolixibacteraceae; genus JABMQB01. The sequence continues at coordinate 26,528 of CAZNPV010000041.1, read as the reverse complement.
TTGAACCACAGACTATAAAATTGATTTTAGCGTTCTCTTTGTATTGGTCCCATAAGTTCTGAATGTCGCTGAAAATGGATGAATTAACCCTTTCAAACTCCTGAAATTCATCAATGATCAGGGTAAACTGGTTTTTTGTGGCGTAAATCATTAATTGCTCAAAAAGATCACTTAATTGTGCAATATTGCCGAAAATGCGCAACCCGAGTGATTCTTCTGCCTCCTGTTGAAATTGACTGCACAGTAGCGTTTCGTTTTTACGGGAAACAAATAAGTAGAGGTATTTTTTCCCCTTAAAGGTTTCTAATAACAAAGAAGTCTTGCCAATGCGACGACGTCCTACCATAACCGTAAAACAGGCCGTTCTTTTTGACTGCTTAAGATTCCTGTTGAGCAATTCCATCTCTTTTTTTCTGTCGTAGAATTTCATGTTTATGCAATAACACTATTTTATGTAATGGACATTAATATAATGACCGTTACAAAAATAAAAAATTATTTTAATTATTTGTATCTATGGGAATAATTTCTTAATAAACTATCCCCTGCGCTGGCGCGGATTTATAATCCGTGCCTCAGGGTTACCAGCAATGGCACAACTTGTCCCGAAAATTCGGGAGATTACAAATCTGAGCCAACAGAGGGGTGAGTGGCATCTCAATAGTATCAGGAAAGGGATACCAGCCTGACGGCAGACGGGGCCCCTGATAATAAGGGGAGAGTATAAGGTAACCTCGCGGTAAACCACGAGGAATTGATAGATTAAAATTAACAATTATAATCATATGAAACGAACAGAAAAAGAGTATGGACACAATAATCATCAAACCAAAAGATAAAGACGAACTTAATTTTTTTCTTGAGCTGGCAAAAAGGCTCGGCGTCAATGCTAACACATACGAACAAATGCAGGACGAGCAACTCCTGAAAGCAATGGAAGAAAACCGTAAAACACCAAAAACAGACAAAAAGAAAGCATTGGATACATTCCACAACATACTAAACGACAAAAAACAAGACTACCATAAATGAATGTCGAATTCCTTAGCGGATTTGTAAAAGACCTGGCAAAAACAATGCTCGATTGTATCCGGCTTTTTGAAGAGGCAAATAACCTGAATGAAATCCCGAACATAAAGATAATGACCTGCCATGCAACGGCATATCGTTACCGAAAAGGCAAATACAGAATTGGTTTTTATTACGAAGAAGGCACAGTCTTATTTGCTGCATTTGCACCGAGGGATAAAATTTACCGGATATTTCCATGATCTATGGCAATCCCATTCACTGGCGTAATCCCGACTGATTTTATCCGCTCACTGTGTTCGCATGATTGATTACAAGAATGTTATTGATAACGAGAATAACATTCCATGTTATCTCCCGTTATCAACAACAAATCATCATCATGATCAAAATAAAATAATAAGAAACCCAATCATCGCTTTTCAGGCATGGTCAATCGGACACGAAGCGGAGTCCCGATTTCCTATCGGGAACTGACAACCCTCCTTCGCCAAGGCTACCGAGGACTAAGCAATCGACAACAATGATAACAATTGAACGATGTTGTGCACCAGATGCTTAATGTTGTCGATAAAAACAGCAAGCAACGAAATAATGGTTTTCACAACATTGCCATTACGCATTTCAAAGAAAGAGAGCAATTAACCCAACTTTTATCGCTCATATAGTAAAATACTTTTGTTCACACGGCTTTTTACATCACCAAAAACGAAATAGGCCTTCGAAATGCAAGTAAAATTCGGCATCAAGGGCGCCACTACCAAACCCGAAAAATAGGAGTAAAAACACGCAATAATTGGAAGTGGAACATTGCAATAACTTCTTCCGAAAACTGCTACAGAGCCTGTGATGCAAATCCTCAAGATCATCAATGCGTAAAAAGATTGAGTGTTTATTTGTAAACTATAACCATGTTAAATTGTAAAATAAAGCCCTTTTTGTATCTTTGTGTCTTAAAAAGAATCTATGCGTTATCATCCAAGAATAATAGAAACAGAAATTGGACTAAAACTTAATACTTCGGGAGCAGTGTTGATAAAAGGGCCTAAGTCATGCGGAAAAACTGAAACTGCGAAACAATTTGCAAAAAGTATTTTACAGGTAGATAGGGACGAACAGGTTCCGGTAGTGATGGGTATCGATCCTAAAATTTTATTGTCGGGAGCTACACCACGATTGCTTGATGAATGGCAGGAACAGCCTAAATTGTGGAATTATGTTCGCCATGAAGTAGATGATAGAAGGGAAAAAGGACAATTTATTCTTACCGGTTCGGCAAATCCCGGTGAAGACGTAAAAATGCATAGTGGAGCCGGTCGATTTACGGTTGTTGAAATGCAAACGATGTCGTGGCAGGAAATGGGATACTCATCCGGTCAGATTAGCATGGAACAACTCTTAAAGGGGAATGAACTTTCTTTTAGCAGCACAGATCTTCCACTCGAATGGATTATCGAAAGAATGATAAAAGGAGGTTGGCCCGCTCTGTTGAACATGTCGCCCGGGGATGCTATTATATTGAATCGGGGCTATATAGATTTATTGGCAGACATAGACATAAGCAGGGTTTCCAACGTAAAAAGGGACCCGCTGAGAGTTCGTACGTTGCTTCGTTCCGTTGCCCGAAATGTTGCAACTCTGGTAAATAACTCAACGATTGCAAAAGACATAAAATCAGTCGAAGATGCGGATATATCGCGCCCGACAATAATTGACTATCTGGATGCGTTATCCAGATTGATGATTTTTGAAGAACAACCAGCATTTAATACACATTTACGATCGGCAAATTCCCTACGAAAATCTCCAAAACGGCATTTTTGCGATGTGTCACTTGCCATAGCAGCGTTGAAATTAACAAAAGAGGCATTGATGAATGACCTGAAATACTGCGGTTTCTTGTTTGAGTCGCTGGTTTATCACGACTTGAAAATGTATGCACAGGCCAATGATGCCGACGTTTTTCATTACCGCGATTCTACGGGTTTGGAAATTGATGCCATCGTTCAACAAAGGGGTGGTGCCTGGGCTGCATTTGAAGTAAAACTGGGTGTTGGGATGCATGATGAAGCAGCAAAAAACTTATTGAAACTATATAATGTAATTGATCCGACAAAATCTTCAAAACCAGCTTCTTTAAATATTGTTTCAGGTACTGGAATGAGTTACACGCGACCTGACGGAGTCAATGTGATTTCGTTGGCTGCGCTGGGGAAATAGGTTTATATTTGTGCTCATATCGATAGTGCAAATAGGATTAAGGGAATAAAAACAAACTACTCCAAACCTGGAAAGATGATGCAAGAAGATCAATGAAGATCAGTGTAGATCAATATGGATCAATATGGATCAGTAAAGATCAGTAAAGGTTACTGGTTGTCGTTGTTGTCCGCTTCGCGTTGTCATGGTTCTGGCTCAGTAGTAACAAAACGACAAACTGACAACTGGATCAATATGGATCAATATAGATCAATATGGATCAATATGGATCAGTCCCGCTTCATTTCAATCAGCGGGATCAATACAAACAAGAGGATATGGAAAGTACGGCTCCAAATTCAATAATTCCGACGCAGTCGGAATAAGCGCGTTGGCCGGAAAAAGTGTGGATTTACATTTTTTCGTCAGGCAGCGGGTAGTCACGAACTATGGTATAATTCAAAGAATTGTTATAAACCAGCTTTGTAAACCAATACGATAAGTCAAAAATACATTCTTTTTTGTATTTTTATAAAAAAATAACAATTATGAATATCCAAAATGAAATAATTCTATCAGAATTGAAAAGCCATTTAATTAAAAATTATGGTGATTCTGTTAAAGATGTTATTTTATTTGGCTCACAAGCACGTGGTGATTCAAAGAAATTTTCAGATTATGATGTTTTAATAATATTAAAAAACGATTATTCCGGGAAAGATGAAAATAAAATCCTTGATTTATGTTATGATATTGATTTAAAACACGACATTTTATTGGATGTCCATATAATTTCAGACAAAGAATTAAAAACAATTCGTGGTAAACAGCCAATTTTTATTAATGCTATAAAATCAGGAATTTACGCATGACAATTGAGAATGAAGATAGGAAAAATTTATTCATGAAGGATTAATCGATTCAAAATATGGGAAAATAATCAATAAAGCATTTAACCGTAGGACAAAAGGTGATTATGACACATATGTTGAATTTGAAAATGATATTATAAAGGAAATGTTCGATGAAATGAAAGAATTTATTTCTACCATTGAATCTTTCTTAAATGAAAAAATAAATTGAATATCTTTGAAAAAAAGATTGAATGCGACTTTCAGAATCAGAAATAGCTGCCATCAAAAAAGCTGCCCGCGAAGTGTGGGGCAGCAATGCCGCAGTTTATTTGTTTGGGTCCCGTACCGATGACACACAAAAAGGGGGCGATATTGATCTGTACATTCAGTTGTCTGACGAATCAGCCCCTGAAAAACTAATCGTGCAAAAAGCTAAATTCCTTGCAAAACTTGATGTATTGCTGGGAGAACAAAAAATTGACCTTTTGGTAAAAACCAGGTACAATAAAAATCTGCCGATCATGAAAACAGCACAATCATCAGGAGTAGAACTATGATTAAACCGGATTTAAATGACAAACTGATCCGGATTTTTGATACCTGCGACCTGCATTTAAAACGCATGGATTTCGCAAAATCGAAAGTCATTCCGTTTATTCCTCTAAACTGGGATACCTACTATACAATGGATGAGGAAACAATCAGCTTTCTTGATCAATTTATATTCCGTTACGCCAAATTACAGGATTTGATGGGAAACCGGTTGTTTCCATCGTTAATGGAAGCACTGGCTGAACCTGCTTCAGATAAAACATACATCGATATATTAAACCGCCTTGAAAAATTATATATTTTGAATTCAGCCTCCGGGTGGATACAGCTTCGAAAAATAAGAAATGATATTGCCCATGAGTATCCAACTGCGCTCCCGGAAAGGATAGAAGGAATGAACATTTTATTTCAAAGCCTGGATGAGTTAAGAGAGATCATTGAAAGATGTAAATCTGTTTTCAGATAGGGGCCCCTGGCACGGATTTACTAAAAAATGATAAGGTGGGAAGGGGATTCAAAAGATCAATGGATCAGTTCCGCTTCACTGCGTTCAGCCCCGAAAAATCGGGGCAGGCAAGGATTCCTGCCTGTCGGCAGACAGGAGTTCCACCATCGTCATTTCATTCGCTACGCTCTGAAATGCCGGGTGTCACTAAGATCAAAAATTCCGATGCAGTCGGAATGCCTCCGCCTAAGAAAAAATCGTTCTGGCGCATGGGCGTGAGACCGCCACGGCTCCTTACGTCGCCTCGCGGAATCGTGCTTCTAACAACACAAGATAAAAAATACCCGTGCACAAAACTTCCTTAGAAGCAAGATTCAGCGAGGAAGGGAGGAACGAACTTGCGAAGCTGTCTCACGAATTTGAGCACACACATAAAAAAAACATGAAAAAAATCATAAAAAAATTTTGACTTTTAAAATCCTATTTTTTATCTTTATCTGCGTAAAACCCATAACCCGTTGAAATGAAGGATTGTATCCGGATACCAAACACATGCATCTCTTTTCAAAAATATTCTCTCTTCCTGTTTCTGTCATTCCTGTGTCTGTTTTCTTCGTTGGCCGTATCAGCACAACTTAATCCCGGTGATATCGCCTTTACAGGGTACAATGCCGATAATCCGGATCAATTTTCTTTTGTTGCCACAACTTCTCTTTCTTCAGGGGAAGTCATTTATTTTACCGACCGGGGATATGCCGATGAAATTCCTGGCTGGACAACTGTGGAAGGGATCCTGAAATATACTGTGTCCCCAGCAGGATTGGCAACGGGCGACATGATCGTTATTGAAAATGACGGGGGATGGGCTGTCATTCAGGGTACCGGGACCATCGAAAGTGTGAGCGGAATTTTTTCCCTGGCAAGTACCGGAGAGCAGATCTTCGCTTTCCAGACTGAAGATACGGAAGATTATTCCCCTTCATTTATTGCAGGCATCCACTGCAATTATGAAGAAGAGGCAGGAGAAGAGAATGGCATTACAGATCAGGAAAACTGGGATCATGTGACTGCCGCAAACAGTAACAATGCCATGTCTGATCTGCCAGATGTCCTGACCAATGGAACGAATGCCATCTGGGTTTACGGTGAATATGGTACGGGCCGAAAATACGAATACGACAACGGGAAATACAACAATACCATTACCCAGGGCACAAAAAATGAGATAGCAACAAGTGCCAATGCACTAACAAACTGGGCGGGTCATAACACTGACCGGTTTATCCTTGGGTACCCTCTGATTTCCAATACCACTGCTTCCGGCATATGGAACGAACCCTCCACATGGAACAACGGCATTCCGGGCAGGACAACGGATGCAACGATCAGTCATCCGGTAACGGTTACGGCTGATTGTGCAATCCACAGCGGGGTGATCGCTCCCGGAGGCCACCTGGGCATCCAGCCGGAGATCACCTTTACCGTCACCGGACTTCTGACCATCCAATCGGATGATTCCCAAAGCGGTTCCCTGATCCCGGAAGGAACGCTTGCAGCTGAAGTAGCCTGTGAGCGCTACCTGAGCGGCGACAGATGGCACCTGATAGCACCCCCGGTGAGCAGTCAGGAGATCGCCTCCTTTTTAACGGATGCGGGAAACAACATCCCCCTGAATGGCAGCAACCGGGCTATGATGGATTTTCATACTGCTACCAATAACTGGGCCCCGTACTTCACCGATGCCACCCTGGGCAGTTTTGTTTCAGGAAACGGATATGCCATCCAGCGGGAGACCGACGGTACGGTAACTTTCCGGGGGGCTGTCCTCACCGGGACTGTGGATGTCACGGTCTCCGATGACGGAAACGGCTGGAACCTCACAGGCAACCCCTACCCTTCGGCTATCTATGCCACACACACTGCCCATGAAACCCACAACTTCCTCGACGGGAACAGCAGCACCCTCGATCCCAGCTATACAGCCCTCTACCTGTGGGATGAACAGGAAAATTATCCGGGAGGACGAAACGATTACAAGATCATCAACAACGCAGGCTCAGGATCCCTGGTGCAGCACTACCTCCAGAGCGGACAGGGATTCTTCGTGAAAACCCGGGAAGGAGCTTCCTCCATCACCTTCACAAAAGAGATGCGAACCATCGGAAACGGAACAGCTTACAAAGCCGGGGAAGAGGCATGGCCGGAGATTATCATAGCCCTTCACGCGAAAGACAACGCTTCCGCAACATCCCTGCTCTTCAACGACTCCATGACCCCGGGTCTCGATGTGGGATACGACGCCGGAGCATTCCAGACAAACAGGGATCTCTTCATCTATTCCAGGCTGGTGGAAGATAACGGAGTGGATTTTGCCATTCAGTGCCTGCCCGCAAATTTCGGGGACCCCCTGACCATCCCCCTGGGCACCGAAGCTTCTGAATTTTCAGAAGTTGAATTTTTCGTATATACAAAACAATGGCCTGACGGAACAAACATAGTCCTGGAAGACAGACTGAACCAGGTTTCCATACCCTGCAACGAAAACACAGACCCCTACCATGCCACGCTGAGTGAACCCGGAACGGGAAGGTTCTTCCTGCACGTAGGGAAAAAGGTGTCGGCAGCAGCACCGGCATACCCAAACAACCTGACGGTTCTGCCGGTACCGGCTGCCAACAAACTGATCCTCTCCGGAATGTCAGGTGAAGAGGCTTTTATCACAGTGTACGACCTTGCGGGGAGGAAGGTGGCCGAATACAGGCTGCCGGCAGGGGGTGAAACAAACCGGCTGGATTTTACAGGCCGGAAGAACGGGATCTATATGATTCGTGTGAAAGCAAACAACCGGTTGACCCATAAAAAATTTGTATGGGTGAGATAAACTGAATGAATGAACAAACAACCAAAGAAAGAAGAAAACAGGGCGAAACAGGATATCACCCGGCGGGAAGTATTGAAGAAAGCCGGGAAATATGGTGCGTGGACAGCCACAGCGATGCTGACAGTGCTTAGTCCAAAGGCATCACAGGCAGCCTCACCCGCCCCACCCTCACCACCCAAATGGGGATAAAAGGATGGCATTTATTGGAATGGAAAGTATCTCCCTCAAACAACCCGGAGCCCTTTGCTTCTGAAAGCGTAAAGCGGAAAGAAGGAAGGGTTCCTTTTTTTGAAGAAGATCAATATGGATCAATAATGGATCAATAATGGATCAATATGGATCAATAATGGATCAATATGGATCAGTATAGATCAGTATGGATCAGTGTAGATCAGTATGGATCAGTGTAGATCAATTTAGATCAGTTTAGGTCAGTGAGATCAATAGATTAATAATAAAAACATAACCTATGGCAACACATGAAAATCTGGATATTTGGAAACAATCCATCGATTTTGTATCATCTGTTTATCTTTCTACAAAAGACTATCCTTATGAAGAAAAATATGGCTTGGTTTCACAAATGCGTAGAGCCGCTATCTCTATTCCGTCTAATATTGCTGAAGGAGCAGCGAGAAAGACAGATAAAGAATTCGTACAATTTTTGCATATAGCACTGGGATCGCTTTCTGAATTAGATACTCAGTTGATTATTTCTGAGAACCTGGGATTCAGCAATACTTCTGATCTAAGAAATAATTTAAGAAAGATTAAAATAAAATTACTTAACTACATTAAGTATATCAGCTCATTACAACAAAAGTAGAGACCCGATTAATCCCATTAATCCCATTGATCCCATTGATCCATTGATCCATATTGATCCATATTGATCCATATTGATCTACCCTGATCTACCCTGATCTACCCTGGATTCGTATTCGCTAAATGAGACTCCCCTTCCCCGCTACGCGGGACCTCCCCTACTTCGCATAATTCACCGCCCGGGTTTCGCGGATCACGGTGATCTTGATCTGCCCGGGGTAGGTCATTTCATCCTGGATTCTTTTGGCTATATCGTACGACAGCTGTTCGGCCTCCTGGTCGGTAATCTTTTCAGCTCCGGCAATCACCCTCAACTCCCGGCCGGCCTGGATGGCATAGGTTTTCATCACTCCCGGATAGGAAAGCGCCAGGTCTTCCAGGTCTTTGAGCCGTTTGATATACGACTCCACGATCTCGCGGCGTGCTCCCGGACGGGCTCCGGAGATGGCATCGCATACCTGTACAATGGGTGCCAGCAGGCTCTGCATCTCCGTTTCGTCATGGTGGGCACCGATGGCATTGACTACATCCGGCTTCTCCTTATATTTCTCGGCCAGTTTCATACCCAGAATGGCATGGGGCAGTTCCGGTTCATCATCGGGCACCTTGCCGATGTCGTGCAGGAGTCCGGCCCGTTTGGCCTTCTTGGTGTTCAGTCCGAGTTCCGCGGCCATCACAGCACTCAGGTTCGCTACCTCCCGCGAATGCTGGAGAAGGTTCTGCCCGTAGGATGAGCGGTATTTCATTTTCCCTATGAGGCGTATCAGCTCCGGATGCATGCCATGGATCCCCAGGTCGATGGTCGTGCGTTTCCCGGTTTCTATGATCTCCTCTTCGAGTTGTTTTTTCACTTTGTTGACCACCTCTTCGATGCGTGCCGGGTGAATCCGTCCGTCGGTGACCAGTTGGTGAAGCGCCAGACGGGCAATCTCACGGCGCACCGGATCAAAAGCCGAAAGCACAATGGCTTCAGGGGTGTCATCCACAATGATCTCGACGCCCGTAGCGGCCTCCAAAGCCCTGATATTCCTTCCTTCACGCCCGATGATCCGTCCTTTGATCTCATCGCTTTCAATATGAAAGATCGTCACCGAATTTTCTATTGCTGTCTCTGTAGCCACCCGCTGAATGGATTTCACCACCACCTTCTTGGCTTCCTTGTTGGCTGTCTGCTTGGCTTCCTCCACAATCTCGTTGATGTAAGCCATGGCTTCCGAGCGGGCCTCCTCCTTCAGTGATTCCACAAGCTGGGCCTTGGCCTCCTCGGCTGACATCCCCGTTAAAACCTCCAGCTTATCAACCTGCTGACGGTGCAGCTTTGCCAGTTCCTCATTTTTCTGCTCCAGGACGGCCAGCTGGTTGTTCAGGTTCTCACGGATGATGTCATGATCTTTCTTCGTGATCTCAAATTCCCGGATCCGGCGCTGCAGATCCTCCCTCCGTTGATTCAGGGACGTTTCCTTCTGGGTTAACCGGTTCTCCTGGGCACCGATCTTGCTGTTTTTCTCGTTGATGAATTTCTCGTGCTCGGTCTTCAACTGAAAAAATTTCTCCCTGGCCTGCAGGATCTTGTCTTTCTTGATCACTTCCCCTTCTGCATGTGCTTCTTCCAGCAGTTTTTCCTTTTTTTTCTTCAGGGCTTTATCCCAGATATAGTAGGAAATGAATCCCCCTGCTACTAATCCGGCAACCGCTCCTATGATTGTTCCTAACATACTTTTTATATTTTACGTTAAACCTAAAAATAAAACCGCAATACACCCCTCCGGTGATTTTCCTGAGTTGGCAGATTGCGGTTTTCGATATGATATAGTCGGAGGTTATACCCTGCTTTTCCTGTTCAGAAAAGCGGATACATCCTCATTTACATTCTTTATTTCTTCCAGGAGAAGATCGTATTTTTCGTCCTTTTTCCCGTTCAAATATTTCAGCACAAATTGAAAAGCAGCCATTGCCAAAATATCCTGTGAATCCTTATCGGCATACTGTTTTTGAAATAGCAACACCTGTTCGTTCAGTATTTTCGCAGCATGCCTGTACTTCTCCTCATCCTTTCGTTCGACAACCAATGGGTATCCCCTGTTGCCGATCACTATATTTATTGAAAGTTTGTCTTTCATGCAACCATTACTTATTCAGCAATGCGATACATTTATCGATTTCCCGCAATAATTTATTAACCTTTCGTCTGGCTGTCCGTTTGTCTTCGTATCCGGATTCCCAATAGCCAGCTATCCGAAGGTTTTCATATTTATCCGCCAGTTTTGATTTTTCCTCCTCAAGAATTTCAATTTTCTGTTCCAATTCCCGGATCGTCTCCCCGAGTTGTCTGTTTTCATCTTCCAACGCTTCGTAGCGGGCAAACAACCCGGCGATCCTGTTTTTCAATTCCCTGATCAGAATTAAATCATCGCTGGCCATTTTTGCTGCATTTCCGTAACAAAGGTAATATTTTTACGCTTCCGTAAAAATCTATCTTCTTCTTTATGGATGAATCTGTTTTTTACAACCGGTATATTTGTATTTTTACACGTTGTGGTATTAAAGAGACATGCATGAGGTATTTTGTTTTTCTTTTTTTTCTGGTCTTTTCTTTCCCGGTTGTTTCCCAGGAACATTTTTTTTCAGAACCGGTAAGAATACCCATTCAGCTAACCGGCAGTTTTGGTGAATTGCGGCCCGATCATTTTCATTCGGGAATTGACATCCGTACGGGGGGCAAAACCGGACTGCCGGTATATGCGGCTGCCGACGGGTATGTATCGCGTGTTGCGGTGTCGCCGACAGGCTTTGGCCATGCCCTCTATATAGATCATCCCAACGGAACAACGACCGTCTACGGACACCTTGAAAGGTTCCGGGAGCCGCTGGCCTCCTGGGTGAAAGAGCTCCAGTACCAAAAGGAAAGTTTCAGTCTGTATATGTCGCCACCTCCCGGACAATTCAGGGTCGCACAAAATACACTGATCGCCTGGAGCGGCAACAGCGGAAGCTCCGGCGGTCCCCACCTCCATTTTGAGATCCGGGACCAGAAAACCCAGGATCCCCTGAATCCGCTGAATTTCAACCTTCCGGTGGAAGACCATAAAGCACCTGAGATCCTCGGACTGGCCATCTATCCGCTGGATCAGCATGCCCATGTATATTTTACCAACCGGATAAACCGGTATGACGTGGTTTTCTACGACGGGAAATACCACCTGAAAAACAATCCGGTGATCCCCCTGTACGGAAAGACCGGCTTTGGCCTGGAAGCCATGGATTACCTGGATGCCAACTGGAGCAGATGCGGAATTAACTTTCTGGAGCTTCGAGTAGACGGTGAAACCCATGTTTCCTTTGCTTTGAACCGCTTTTCGTTTGCTGAAACAAGGTACCTGAACAGCCTGATCGATTATGCCTACTACACCACCCACCGGAAGCGTTTCTACAAAACATGGAAAGATCCGGGCAACAAACTGGACTTTTATACCCTCCGGAACAACGATGGTTCCCTGTTGTTCAACGACAACCAAACCCATTCCGTGGAACTGCTGGTTAAAGATTCATACGGTAACACATCGGTCCTGGAATTTACCGTCAGGAGCGTCTTCAAAGAGACCAAACCCCAGGCAGAAGGGGGATTTCAGAAGTTTTACCACAACCGGTCCAACACCTTTGAAGCCGAAGGGATCCGGCTGGTATGCCCCGGGGATGCGTTTTATACCGATTTTGAATTTGTGTATGATATCCGCTATCAGAAGGAACATCCGGCGTTCTGTTCCGACATACACAAAATACACAAGTCCACAACGCCGGTACATACCTCACTGCACCTATCCATAAAACCAAAAAGTCTTCCTGCCCATCTGCAGGAAAAAGCCCTGATTGTCGCGGTGGATGAGAAAACCGGAAAGGCAGGTTCCGCCGGAGGATCCTATGTTGCTCCCTATGTTACCACGGACATCCGGGCTTTCGGGAGTTATGCCGTGGCTGTGGATACCATCCCCCCTTCCATAAAGCCGTTAAGCATCAGGAACCGGAATACCCTGACTGAGGTTGAACAGATCCGGTTCCGGATCGATGACGACCTCTCGGGCATAAAAAGCTACAGAGGCACCATCGATGGCAAGTGGGTCCTGTTTGAATACGACGCCAAAAACCGGCTGATCGGGTATACCTTCGACAACGAAAGAATGGAATTCAATAAGAATCATCAGCTGAAACTGGTCGTCCGCGATCAAAAAAACAATACCTCCGTATACGAAGCTTCGTTTTTTAAATAAGAAGATCAAAGAAGATCAAAGAAGATCAATGTGGATCAGTATGGATCAGTCCCGCTTCATTTCAATCAGCGGGATCAATGTGGCTCAATGTTGATCAAAACCAGCAACCAGCAACCAGCAACCAGTAACCAGCAACCAGCAACCAGTCCCGCTTCACTGCGTTCAGCCCCGCGGAATTTTGCATCTAAGAGTCATTCTGAGAAGCCTGTCAAAGAATGAATAAAAAACATGGTTCGACAAGCTCACCATGACCACATGCATAATAGGATTGAATACGTATTAATTCATGTCATTGCCAGAAAGTGAGGTACGAACTTCCGAAGCTGTCTTACGACAACTGACAACTGATACGAAGCGAAGCGGAGTCCCGATTTCCTATCGGGAACCGTCAACCGACAACCTAATCACCTTTCCACCTTTCCACTATTTTTCATTTTTCATTTTTCATTCCCTTCCCTCTCCCGTTCACATTTCCCCCGGAACATAGGTTTTATTATTTCCGATACAAACGATTTGATTATATTTGTTGCGCATCGAAAATTTTAAAACAGAATAAAAATGAGAAAACGATTGTACGGATTTCTGCTGATTACTTCAGCACTGCTCTTTTTCCATGTTGAACCAGTCAACAGTTGTACGAACTTCCTGGTTACCCGGGGGGCCTCTGTGGATGGCTCCACAATGATCACTTATGCTGCTGACTCGCATACGCTTTACGGAGAACTTTACTACCAGCCGGCAGCCGACCACCCGGTAGGCTCGATGTTACAGATTTATGAATGGGATACCGGGGAACACCGGGGCGAGATATTGCAGGTGCCTCATACCTACAGTGTAGTAGGCAATATCAATGAACACCAGGTAGCCATCGGAGAAACCACCTATGGAGGACGCAGCGAACTGAGCAGTCAGCCGGGAGCCATTATGGATTACGGAAGCCTGATCTACATAGCCCTTCAAAGGGCAAAAACAGCCCGCGAGGCCATTGAGGTGATGACCTCCCTGGTGGATGAATACGGATACTACAGCTCGGGGGAATCCTTTTCGGTTTCCGACCCTGAAGAGGTGTGGATCCTCGAAATGATCGGCAAAGGAGAAGGCGAAAAAGGAGCCGTATGGGTAGCCCTCAGGATCCCCGACGGGTATATCAGCGGACATGCCAACCAGGCTCGCATCACTACCTTCCCGATGAATGACACCCGGAATTGCCTCTATTCAAAAGATGTGATCTCTTTTGCACGGGAAAAAGGATGGTTTAACGGGAAAAACAAAGATTTTAGTTTTTCGGATGTCTATGCACCGGTAGACTTTTCCGGAGCCCGCTTCTGCGATGCGCGGGTATGGGCCGGATTTAACAAAGTGGCCGGAGGAATGGATCCCTACGAAGAATATGCACTCGGACAGATCGAACGGGGCGGAGAAAACAACTTTCCAACCAACCGCCCCCCCCTATGGATTAAACCGGATGAGAAACTGTCTGTTCAGGATGTGATGGGTATGATGCGGGATCATTTTGAAGGCACCAAACTGGATATGACGCAGGATGTCGGTGCCGGTCCCTTCGAACTTCCTTACCGGTGGAGAAATTTAACCTGGGAGGTTGACGGCGAAACCTACATCAATGAACGGGCTATATCAACCCAGCAAACCGGATTTTCCTTTGTAACCCAAAGCCGGAGCTGGCTGCCCGATCCGATTGGCGGGATCATCTGGTTTGGTGTGGATGACTCCTACAGCTCCTGCTATGTGCCTATGTATTGCGGAATCACAGAGGTTCCTGAGTGTTTTGCCGTAGGCAACGGAGACCTCCTGACCTATAGCGAAACATCGGCCTTCTGGACCTTTAACTATGTGTCGAACCTCGCCTACCTGCGGTACAATGATATGATCCAGGATATTCAAAAGGTGCAATCCACCCTTGAGAATCAGTTTGTTGCCTTCATTCCAATGATTGATAAGGCTGCCGGGGCTCTCCTGAATGAATCAGGAGCCGACAAAGCCAGGGAGTTTATTACCTGGTATTCTGTGAATGAAGCCAACAACATGACAAAACAATGGAAAGAACTGGGGCATTACCTCCTGGTTAAATATATGGACGGAAACATCAAACGCGAAAAAGACGGAGAATTTGAACGCTCCGAAACGGGCATGCCGGTATATCCCATCTTCGAAGGATACCCCGAATGGTGGTATAAACTGATCGTGGAAAAAACAGGCGAGCATCTGAAAGTGATCGAAGAGTAAGAAGGATCAATGTGGATCAATTATGGATCAATGTGGATCAATGTTGATCAATATGGATTAATATGGATCAATGGGATTAATAGAACCAGTTCAATGAGACCCATCTTTCAGGATCCGACATCTGACGGAGAACTGAAAGATGAAGGTCGAATTAATCCCGCAAAGCGGGAGAATCAGGAATCAAGAGCCAGGAGTGAATTCTCTTTGCTGGTGAAGTCCCAAGTGATTTGTATTCGATTTATGCTGATATCCTTTGCCTCCGAAGGATCGGAGCAGGCTGTTGGCTTTAGCCAACGGATTAAAGGCAGCAAATAAACCCGGGGCTTTAGCCCCATTTTCAGAGTAAAACCACTATCTTGGCTTAAAATTTTTTAAACCACCCAAATGTCTTACACTAAAATCTGGCTTCATTGTGTCTGGAGTACTAAAAATCACAAATGCTTAATTCCTGATAATTTCCGTCCTGCTGTTTTGGGCCATATTCGCGAAAATGCCAGGAAAAAGGGTATCTTACTTGATTATATCAATGCCCACAGAGATCATGTTCATGCTCTGATAAATTTAGACAAAAAACAGACTGTCGCTGAAACAATGCAGGCTATTAAAGGAGAAAGCTCAGCCTGGATAAACAAAATGAGATTTTTGCCATATAAATTTTACTGGCAGGATGATTATTTTGCTGTGTCAGTAAGCCATTCACATGTTGAAAAGGTCAGAGCATATATAAAAAATCAGGATGAACATCACAGGAAAATAACATGGGATGAAGAAGTTGATATGTTTTTAAGAAAATTTGGATTTAAAAGAATAAGGGGCTAAAGCCCCGGATGTTATCATAGCCCATGATCCGTCCGCTAAAGCGGAC
>CAZNPV010000041.1:0-10269 GCA_964575025.1 uncultured Mariniphaga sp. | reverse complement strand
TGATCTTATTGATCTTATTGATCTTATTGATCTTATTGATCTTATTGATCTTATTAATCTCCTTGTTAATACAGCCGTTCCTACAGAGTTCTGCTGGAACGTTTACATTTCATGGCAGGTTAAACCCCGTAATGACCACCCCCGGTTTTTCTCCGCGACAGTCCTCTTTTCTCACGCTCATTTTTATGGTTCTGGCTTCACCCGGGAGCAGGGAGATATAATTATCGCTGTACAGGGCCGGCAGGATCCTTTCTTCTGTTTCCCCGCCCACGATCATCAGGCGGATCATCAGAGCCGGTGTATCGGTTTTGTTTTCCAGGTGTGTTTCCAGGCTCCATTGATCTCCTGCGTTCCGTACCTTTGTTTTGCTGTCCGGCGTCACTTCTGGCAGTTCATTCAGGGCCCGGTAATTTCCGTCTTCCAGTCCCCGCCAGTAGAAATTGCCGGAAAGCACCTTCCCCTCTTTGCTCAGGGTCAGTTTTATAAAATGAGTGGCTGTCAACGATTCCGGGAATTCCAGTTTAAAGATTTTCGTTGTGGTATCCTCCTGGCTGTCGAGGGTTGCCTCTTTCTCCCATTGTATGGAGCCATCCATATTGACGATTTGTGCTTTTGCTGTCAGTCCCTGTTGGTCACGGGCGTTGAGGTTGACCACCTCCACGTCGTCCCACACCGGGTTCCACTGAATATGAATGGGTTCGCTGGCTTTTTTGCATCCGAAGTAGGCGGCTGTCGGTTCAAAATAGTAATCGTAGGTCTGCCACACCATCGAAGGCCATGCCGGGTGGCTCATCCAGAGGATCAATCCTTTGCGGTACTGGCTTCGTCCTTCAAACATAGCCCTGTACCCGTTGTAGTTAATCCATTGAGCCCGTTCGGTAAATTCCCGGGCATTGGCTGGTTCGCCAAATCCTTTTTCGATCATCTCATTAAAGGAAGCAGCTCCCTGTGCTCCTTCAAGGCAATAGTCGTGTAATCCGTAGAGGCTGTTTTGGGGCCAGAGGACACTCTCCGGAAGGGTAAGAGCCAGACTTTCATACGTCATCACATTGGGCATTCCGCGTTCGCTGTGGAGTTTATCGCGTCCATACAGCAGGTAATAATCCCCTGGAGGTAGCGCCCGGTAGGGACCTCCTCCGCTGACAACCCCCATCGAAGAATTGGAAATATAGTGAATGCCAGGGTGAAGCTCCGGAATGATCTGCCGGAGGGGACGGTCTATCTCCGGGGGTGGATTTCCTTCATTCCGGCCTACATAGATAGCGATCGACGGATGGTTCCGTATGCGTTTGATCAGGTCACGGGCATTGGCAAGGAACATGTCCGGATCATACGGATTGGGTCCGTCCACCGGATTGGCCAGCCAGAAATCCTGCCAGACCATAATCCCATGGCGGTCGCAGGCTTCATAAAACTCCGCATCGCCGGTCTGGCCCACCCAGTTGCGGATCATCGTAAAGTTCATGTCGGCATGGTACCCCACTGCGATGTCGTATTCCCGTCCCCGGTAGGCCAGGTTTGACTCCGGGAATCCCCAGTTGCCACCCCGGCCAATAAACCTCCTTCCGTTGATGTACAGGCTCAGGATGTTGTTGGTTTCATCAAAGGCCATTTCACGCACTCCCGACAGGAAGCTTTCTTCATCGAGCACCTCCCCCCGGGATGCTTCAAAAGCCAGTTTTACCTCATAGAGATGAGGCCGGCCATATCCGTTGGGCCACCACAGCTCAGGATTCGCAAACCGCAGCTGTGGATGGGTCTCAGGGGTTAACGTGATGGTTTCAGCGCTCCGGGGAGGAAGCGACACCTCTTCTTCAAAAGCAATGGGACCGTAGGTGCCGGTTACTTTCCCATCGACGGCTCTGTCAAGATGATTGGTAAGGGTTGCTTCCACATGGATGTCAGCCCGGGAGGTATCCGGAAGAGGAAGATCGGTGGTTACAAACGGATCATCGATGGTTACTCCTCCATGGGTGGTCAGGGTTACATCGTTCCAGATGCCAATGTTCCTGCCCCGGATAGTAGGAATCCAGTCCCACCCCACCGACGCATGAAAAGTCGGATTATCGGCCCCCAGGATCCCTCCGTTTTTATCGGGACTCAGACGGGTCTGTTCCTTGACACATCCGATGTGATCATTTTTCCGGATGCATACCGCCAGGGTGTTCTTCTCTCCCGGAAGGATCAGGTCGGTAACGTCGAAGGCACCTTTCATAAAAGCTCCTTCGATTCTTCCTGCCTCTTCACCGTTCAGGAAGACATCCGCTTTCCAGTTGATTCCGTCAAAATTCAGTACGAACCGTTCATCCGCAAAATCCGGGGGCAATGCAAACTCGTTGCGGTACCAGAAGTCCGAATTAAAGAAGGACTCAGAGATCATCAGCTGGTTATCGGCATAATTGGGATCCGGCACAGCACCTGCATTCCGGTAGCTCATCAGTACGGTGGCAGGCACGGTGGCAATGACCCATCCGGTATCATCGTATCCGTTTTGAGAAATTCCAGGGCCGTCGTCTTTCACGAGGGAGGCACGCCGGATTTTCCAGTTTCCCCCGGCCAGAGCCAGTTTATTGCCCGCTACCGGAGGGGATGCTTTGGGAACAGGGACCACTCCCCCTTTACCCATGATCTCCACTTCGCTCAGAATCATCCGTTTGGAGGCTTTGCCCTCCATGAAAATGCGTACGTACCTTCCGGAAGCTCCCCGATCCAGCACGATTTGATTGGTGAGGTCCTGAAAATCCGGAAGCGGGGCTATCTCCTCCCACACTTCGGCATCGTCAGAAACCTCGATGATTCCGGATTCAGGTTTTTGGATCCAGTGCAACCTCACCACGTCAAATATTGACGCGGCTCCCAGGTCTATGGAGATCCACTCCTGACCGGTACCTTCGCTCATCCAGGCACTTGTAAACGTGTGCGAAGGCGCCATTTCCAGCTGCTCCTCATCAAAATAAAAATCCAGATCGCCGATTTCCCAGGTTTTGGCACATGTGGTTGTGAACTCTACCCTGTAGCTGCGATAGTCGGATGGTTCAAATTCAAATACCTGTTCCAGGGTCCGGGAAGGCTCCGGTGGACTGAATTCAAATGTGAAGGACGGCTTCGGTTCATCCGGATCTGAAGAACCCATAAAACCGGCAAACGGATTCACCGGATTCCCCAGAGAATCCTTAGGCAGATTTTTCATCATCTCCGCGAACGGATTGGGAGTCTCCCTGCCGGGAAACCCCGAACCTCTTTGCTGATCCAGGACATCCCACGTGATGCCGTCCGGGGAGCCAAGAAGCTTGAAATCCCACCCTCCGGACTTGTTTTCATCGTACGTAAATTCACCGTTTATATGAATGCTGTTTATCTCCGGTATCGGATGGTCTCCTCCGATCTCAAATTCGAGCCAGATCGTGTTTCCCTCAAGCGTTATCACAGAGCCTGTGACATGATCGAGGACCCATTCCCGTTCATTCTTGGGGACTTCCCCTTCGTTGGTTTTCAGGGAAAAATAATAGGGTACCTTGTCCGTAACAATCCCGTCGGTAACCAGTTGTGCGGTCAGGTTATAGTCATAACTCCCCGAATGCCAAGCCGTTCGCATGAGAGCCAGGTTGCGGTAGGTGTTACTATCGGGTGCAAAGGCCGGAGAAAAATCCTCCTCCGGATTCCCGGGATAGAGGCCTGGGCCTTTGGTATATTTCGGATCCTTTGTATTGCAGGAAAAGATCAACAGACTGAGAAGGAAGAAACTGACAAATCGTCCATGCCGGTGAAGTACTTTTGGGTTCATACGTTGGTTTTTATTGGTTATGCGAATATAATAAATTGGATGAATAAAGATGCAGATGGTTTAAAGTCAGGGAAGATCAATTTGGTTTAATATAGATCAATATGGATCAATATGGATCAATAAAGATCAGTATGGATCAATAAAGATCAATAAAGATCAGTATGGATCAATATGGATCAATATGGATCAATATGGATCAATAAAGATCAATATGGATCAATAAAGATCAGTAAAAGATTACTGGATTTTCAGATTAAATAGAACCAGGAGCCAAGAGTCAAGAGCCAGGAACCAGGAGTTAATCACTCTGTGCGGTCGCTATCCTGACTGATTTAGGGTAAACGATATTCGATTTATGCTGATATCCTTTGCCGTTGGCTTTAGCGGGGCAGGCAGTTGGCTTTACAGGATGTGTGATAATAGGCTATTTATCCTTTGCCGTTGGCTTTAGCCAACGGGTTTGATGACATCTAGTTAACAGGGGCTTTAGCCCCCTCTTTTTTTGGTACTTTTGCTGAAATTTCCGAGACTACTTCAGAAATTAGTCCCTTACTTGCTCGCTGAATCTTGCTTATAAGGAAGTTTTGTGCAAGGATATCTGTTCACTGATATTATGAGGCTGAAGCCCCGGGTTTTTTTTACTGTCTTTTATCCGTTGGCTAAAGACAACAGCCTGCCCCCGATCCTTCGGGGGCAAT
Source organism: uncultured Mariniphaga sp. (assembly GCA_964575025.1). Taxonomy (GTDB): domain Bacteria; phylum Bacteroidota; class Bacteroidia; order Bacteroidales; family Prolixibacteraceae; genus JABMQB01. The sequence continues at coordinate 5,787 of CAZNPV010000041.1, read as the reverse complement.
ATATAGAAACCAACAACAACGTCAACAGCAACCTGCTCTCATCCAAACACCCCGAACAATTTCAGGATCACCATCACGAGGGCTGCGATGAGTACGTAGCGCACATATTTCGCTCCCCCTTTAACTGTAAAATGCGCTCCTCCCCAGGCTCCGGCCATATTGCCGGCGGCAAGAAACAAGCCCGCTTTCAGGTCGGCCTGTCCGTGCAGAAAAAAGATGCCCAGGGCAAAAACAGTATATATCAGGACAATTAACACTTTGACCGCGTTTGCCCGCACCAGGTTGTGTCCGCATCCCAGTACCAGTCCGGCCAGGAGGAAAAACCCCACGCCCATCTGAATGAATCCGCCATAGAAACCGATACCCAGAAAAAGGATATACTGCCATACGGACGGACGGGGTGAAACAGCTCCTGCCCTCTCTTTAACCCAGATGTCTGGTTTGGCTACAATGATCAACAGCATAGCCACCATCAAACCGGCAATGATCTTTTCCATGAGGGCATTGCTGATTTCAACGGCGACCAGAGCACCTGCAACAGCACCTATCACTGCAGGCACCGCCAGCCGGTAATCGGTTTTCAGGTCAAGGACTTTCTTATTCCTGAAGGTTTGAACGCCAACCACATTCTGCAGCAGGATAGCGATCCGGTTGGTACCGTTGGCTACATTGGCCGGCAAACCAAGAAACATCAGCAACGGAAGGGTCAGTGTGGAACCACCCCCGGCAACGGTATTAAAGAATCCGGCGACTAAACCGACTCCCACCAGTGCCAACACATTGTACCATTCCATAGAGTCTCGAGTTGTTTGTTTTCAAATGTAAGAAAAAGAGATCAATAATGATCAATGGGATCAGTCCCGCTTCATTTCAATCAGCGGGATCAATATGGATCAATAAAGATCAGTCCCGCTTCACTGCGTTCAGCGGGATCAATGTGGATCAATAATTCCGACGCAGTCGGAATACCATCCGCCTAAGAAAAAATTCGTTCTGGCGCATGGGCGTGAGACCGCCACGGCTCCCTGTCCGGCTACGCCTGCCAGACGGGCCAAAGTCGCCTCGCGGAATCGTGCTTCTAACAACATTCGACAAAAAATATCTATGCACAAATCTTCATTAGAAGCAAGCTTCGGCGAAAAAGTGAGGTGCGAACTTAATCAATCAGGATCATGTATCGGGTATCGGGACAACTAACAATCAAAAACAACATCACAGTACCGTCTTTGATTTTGCAGAATATTTCTATAAATTTGAAAAAATTATGGAAAACGATTTATTACATAGAATTACTATAAATCCCCAGGTATGCCATGGAAAACCAACGATTCGAAATACCCGGCATACAGTTGAAGGTATTCTGGAATATCTGGCCGGTGGCGATTCCACTGACGATATTTTAAAAGAATTCCCTGAACTTGAAAAAGAAGATATTCTTGCTTGTTTGTCTTTTGCTACAAAATCAATCCGGTTTAAAGACATTGAATTTCCTGCTGCATGAGATTTATCATCATAGAACCAAAGAAGATAAGAATCATGGAATAACCATTCCTCCTGCCAATTATGGCTCAACCCCAACTTACTCATAGATCAAAAAAAAAAATAAAAAAGTGGAAAGTTGAAAAGGCAATTCGAAAGATCATTGGGATCAGTCCCGCTTCACTGCGTTCAGCGGGATCAATATGGATCAATATAGATGGGATCAGAGTGTGAGAAGTTGTCGTCGTTGTCATGGTTTTGGCTCAGTATTAACGACGACAACAACCGTCAACCGTCATCTGACAACTGACACGAAGCGAAGCGGAGTCCCGATTTCCTATCGGGAACTGACGACAACTTTTTCATTCCTGGAATTCATGCAAAGAGCGGATATTCGGACATCAGTTTGTTGACTTTCTGTTTTACTTTTGCGATCAGTCCTTCGTTTTCGCTATCCGAAATCACATCGTTGATCATCTCTACGATCACCGGCATAACCTCTTCCTTCACTCCGCGGGTTGTTATGGCCGGAGTCCCTACCCGGAGACCTGAAGTCTGGAAGGGTGACCGGCTGTCGAAGGGCACCATATTTTTATTCACGGTGATATCGGCCTGTACCAGCGCATTCTCCACCTGTCGACCTGTAATATCAGGAAATTTGCTCCGCAGGTCGATCAGCATCGAATGGTTATCGGTTCCTCCGGAGATCACTTCATATCCGGAATCCATAAAAGCCTGTGCCATCACAGCGGCATTTTTTTTCACCTGTTTCTGGTATTGTTCGAATTCCGGAGTCAATGCTTCGCCGAAAGCCACTGCTTTGGAGGCAATTACATGTTCCAGGGGGCCTCCCTGCTGGCCGGGAAAAACAGCTGAATCAAACAGGGAAGAGATCATTCGCACCACTCCTTTTTTGGTTTTTATGCCCCAGGGGTTTTCAAAATCCTTCCCCATCAGGATGATTCCACCCCGCGGACCCCGCAGTGTTTTATGGGTCGTAGAGGTCACGATGTGGGCATATTCGAGGGGATTTCTCAGAAGGTCCACAGCGATCAGCCCGGCAGGGTGTGCCATATCCACCATGAGGAGGGCTCCCACCTGGTCGGCTATTTCGCGCATCCGTTTATAGTCCCAGTCGCGGCTATAGGCCGAGGCGCCCCCAATGATGAGTTTCGGTTTATGTTCCAGGGCCAGGGCTTCCATCGCGTCGTAATCGACCTGTCCGGTATCTTTTTTCACCTTGTAGGCCACCGGGTGGTACAATATTCCGGATGAGTTGACCGGTGATCCGTGCGAAAGGTGTCCCCCATGGGAGAGGTCAAGGCCCAGAAAGGTATCACCGGGGTTCAGGATCACACTCAGGACGGCTGCGTTGGCCTGAGCTCCTGAATGGGGCTGAACATTGGCCCATTCCGCATGGAACAGTTTTTTGATCCGGTCAATAGCCAGCTGCTCGGTCTGATCGACAAACTGGCACCCTCCGTAATACCGCCTTCCGGGGTACCCTTCGGCATATTTATTGGTCATAACGGACCCCATAGCTTCCAGAACCTGGTCGCTGACAAAATTCTCGGAGGCGATCAGTTCAATGCCGCTAAGTTGGCGTTCACGCTCTTTTTGGATGATATCGAAAACTGCTGTATCCCTGTTCATGATCTATTTTTTTAAAAGTGTAAATCCAAAGGTACATTATTTTTGTGGCCGGGGGTTGGATTGGGTCGTTGGAAATTCTCAATTTTTTTTAACACGATCCGGTTATTTCAGGGTTGACTGGTAATACCTGGTTATGAGGGTTGCTGTCATTCCGGCTTTCCGGGCTGCCTGCATGCCCGGTTCCCCATCTTCAAAAACATGGCAGAATTCCGGTTCAACACCCATGTATTCAGCGCATTTCAAAAAGGTTTCGGGATGGGGCTTTGGATACGTGACATCTTCGGTTGCCACAAGAATTTCGAAATAATCCTGCAGCCCGGTAATTTTCAGCGATTTCCAGGCAAGTCGTTTGCTCCCGCCGGTTCCTACCGCCATGGGTAATTCCCCATGGTATCTCTTCACCAGATCAACAACCGGCTGAATGGGTTTTATTTCATCCATCCTGTTTTCATATTCCTGTTCCTTTTCATGAGCTGTCTCCTCAGGGTTCATGTTTGTCCCGAACATTTCATTCAGCCGGGCGATGGTCCCGACAGCCGGTATGCCGGCCAATGTCCGGAACAGTTCCGGAGTGAAATGAATGCCGTATACAGCAAGGAGCTTTTTATAGGCCATAAAATGCAAGGGCATGGTATCGGCCAGGGTTCCATCCAGGTCGAAAATCAAGACTTTGGTCTTTGGACCGGGTTCTGGTATTTTCAAATTTTGTGCTTAATAAATTACGTCAAAAATAACAATAATTGCCTGTGTAAGCCTGAATGTTTTTTTCTTACAGGAAAAATTAACATTTTTGTTGGATTGTCCAATTTCTAAAAATGAGTCAGAACACCTTTTTGTACATTGTCCCGCAATGGTTTATTTTCGCCTCAGTCATCGCACTGGCTTACGGATGGGTTGAAAAGAAAAGAGGATTTCGCATGATTGGTTTCGGGCTTCTGATTGCCCTGGGACTCTATGCGGTTTATGCCATTGCCGAAGGGTATTTTGTATACTACGATTTTCTGACTCCCGAAGAGATCATTGCCAGTGAAATGGAAGAGGAGTTCATCGAAGAAATGCCCCTCGAGGGTCGTATTCTACCGGCTTACTGGCTATTCATAGCTTCTGCAATAACAGCGATCCCGGGATTCGTCCTTGAATGGAACAATAAAAAACAAGCAAAAATCTTTATTTTTGTTTCCGGACTTATTGCGTTGGGAGGATTTTTTATTATTGTCGGAGCGCTACGGACATAAAACGAATGAGTATGAATCCACAGGCTGAAGAACTGAATACCCTCATCAGAGAAAAGAATCCGGCAGTTTACGCGTTGCTTTCGGAAAAAGGAAAACAAATTTTCTTTCCCAGGAAGGGCATATTGGGTCAAACGGCTGAAGCCAAAGGGACCCGGATCAATGCCACCATTGGAGCAGCCATTGAAGATGATGGAACCCCCATGCGACTGGAAGCCATTGCTTCGAAGATCATGCTGGATCCGTCGCTGGTATTTCCCTATGCCCCCAGTTTTGGGCGCCCCGATATCAGGGCGAAGTGGAAACAGATGATTGTTGAAAAAAATCCGTCCCTGAGAAACCAGGAGATCAGTCTGCCGGTAGTTACCAGTGCCCTGACCCACGGGGTAAGCCTGGCAGGGTATCTTTTCCTCGATCCGGGAGATGAGGTAATCACCCCTGAACTGTACTGGGGAAACTACAGATTGATTCTTACCCATGCCTACGGAGCCTCGCTGGTTCCTTTTAACCTTTTTAAAAACGGGAGGGTTGACCTGGAGGCCTTTAAAAAGAGACTGAACGAGGGAGGAACAGGGAAAAAAGCACTGCTCCTCAATTTCCCGAACAACCCTTCCGGCTATACCCCTACGGTGGAAGAAATGCATACCATCGTGGCGATCATAAAAGAATCGGCGGAAAAAGGAAACAAGCTGGTGCTGATTATTGATGATGCCTATTTCGGATTGGTCTATAAGAAAGGCATTGCCACTGAGAGCATTTTTGCCCTGGTGAGCAACCTGCATGAAAATGTATTGGCTGTTAAGGTGGATGGAGCTACCAAGGAAGACTATGTGTGGGGCTTCAGGGTAGGATTTGTCACCTTCGGAATCAAAAATGGAGATCCGGCCCTGTATACGGCCCTTGAAGCAAAAGCTGCCGGAGCAATCCGCGGAAATATTTCCAACGCATCCAATCTTTCCCAGTCTTTGGTGCTTTCAGCTTTCAACGATCCCGAATACCTAAAACAGAAAAAAGCCAAATTTGCCATTCTGAAAAGCCGGTATAAGGCAGTGACAGAAGCCCTGAAGGATAAAAAGTACGAAGAATTCTTTGCTCCCCTGCCCTTTAACTCCGGTTATTTCATGTGTGTCAGACTGGCTGCCGGACTGGATAGTGAACAAATCAGGCAGGAGCTGATCCACAAATACAGCATTGGTGTGATCAGCATGGACGGCCTGCTGCGAATTGCCTACTCGGCGGTAGCTGCCTCAGATATCAAACCCCTGTTTGAAGCTATTTACCAGGTTTGCCAAAGCAGCCACAAAAAGAACTAGTTGTTATCGTTGTTGTCGTTGTTAATGCTTAGCTAGCAGATATTAGATACTGGATTGGTTGCTGGTTGCTGGTTGCTGGTTGCTGGTTGCTGGTTGCTGGTTGCTGGTTG
>CAZNPV010000040.1:0-34433 GCA_964575025.1 uncultured Mariniphaga sp. | reverse complement strand
AAAATAAATTGGTATTTATCAAACAGAACGGTTTCTTTTACTGAATTCTTTTTAAATCCTGGATTTCTGTTTAAATGATTTTTATACCTTTCAAAAATAAAAAAATGCTTTTGCTTGAGAACATAAAAGAGTTGGTTCAGGTCAGGGAACCTGGAATCCCATTTGTTGCAGGAAAAGAGATGCAGCAGTTGCAAACGGTTCGCGATGCCTTTCTTTTGATTCAGGATGGAATCATCGGGGATTACGGTTCTATGGGAAAGCTGTCTGATATTTCCCTGGGGGATCATGTTACGAAAGTGGATTGCTCCGGAAGGATGGTTTTTCCCTCCTATTGTGATTCACACACCCATATTGTGTTTCCGGCTGCCAGGGATCAGGAGTTTGTGGATAAAATTAAAGGGCTGAGTTATGAAGAGATCGACCGCCGGGGAGGGGGGATCCTGCATTCATCCGAATTATTGCACCGGACGCCGGCTGAAGTGTTGTATAAACAGGCCATAACCCGGGTTAATGAGGTTATTCAACTGGGTACGGGAGCCATCGAAATAAAAAGCGGGTATGGATTGAATATGGAGGATGAACTTAAAATGTTGCATGTAATCCGGAGGATTAAGGAAACAGCACCGGTAGCGGTAAAATCAAATTTTCTGGGAGCTCATTCGGTGCCTCAGAGGTTCCGGGGAAAACGATCGGATTATGTGAAGGAGATCGTGGAAGAGATGATCCCTGAAGTAGCTCTCCAGGGACTGGCCGATTTTGTGGATGTTTTTTGCGACAGGGGATTTTTTACCCCGGAGGAAACATCCAGGATTCTGGAAGTTGCTTCCCGTTACGGAATCCGTGGGAAGATTCATGCCAATGAACTGGATTATTCCGGGGGTATTCAGGTCGGAGTGAAGCATAAAGCCCTGTCGGTAGACCATCTTGAATTTACCGGGGATGAAGAAATCGAATGCCTGAAAGGTTCGGGAACCATGCCCACGGTATTGCCTGGGGCTGCTTTTTTTCTGAACCTCCCGCTGGCCCCTGTCCGGAAAATGATCGACGCCGGATTGCCGGTCGCCCTGGCTTCAGACTATAACCCGGGATCATCTCCTTCGGGAAATATGAATTTTATCGCATCCCTGGGGTGCATTAAATATAAAATGCTCCCCGAAGAGGCGATCAATGCCATCACAGTAAATGCTGCCTATGCCATGGGACTTGAAAAGAGACTGGGAAGCATTACCCGGGGAAAAACAGCCAACGTGTTTATTACCAAAGAAATGGAAAGCTATACCTATATACCCTACTTTTTTGGATCCAACCTGATAGATACCGTAATTCTGAACGGGGAAATTCACTCTTTTTCCTGAAGGCGGTCCGGTAATTAGTATAAACATTTGCCATACTTACGAATACGTATTTTGTTCTGTCATCAGAAAATTGTTATTTTGGGGGCACTTATAAAAAATAAAAAATATGGAAATATCTGCGAATAAGATGGTGACCCTCACCTATGATTTACGAATTGATGACGAAGAAGGAAAATTAATAGAACAGACAACCAGGGAGAATCCCCTTCAATTCCTTTTTGGAGCAGGATTGATGCTTCCGGAATTTGAATCCCGGTTGTCCGGTCTGGAGGAAGGAAGCGATTTCCAGATCACATTAAGCAAAAATGATGCGTACGGTGAAATTAAAATGGAAGCCATCGTTGAATTGCCGAAGCATATTTTTCTTGTAGACGGTAAATTTGATGAAGAACTGATCAGGGTAGGTCATTCTGTTCCGATGATGAGCAGCAACGGACAACGCCTGAACGGAATGGTTTTGGATATCAATGAAGATACGGTTAAGATGGATTTTAACCACCCGTTGGCAGGGGAAGACCTTTCTTTCTCGGGAAATATTCTGGAAGTCAGGGATGCTACGGAAAAGGAAATAAACCAGATTCTGAATCCATCCGGATGCTCAGGCTGTGAAGGATCCTGCAGCGACGGTGATTGCAACAACCCGGATTAACATCCTGACGAAGATTTTTCCGGTTACGAAAACGGGTGGTTCATAAAATTTGGAGATGTAGCCTGTTTTAACTACTTTCCCCTTATTTCTGATAAACAGGTTTTTTAAAGACTAATGAATACATTTGGGAGAATATTCCGTTTGACCTCGTTTGGTGAATCCCATGGCAGGGGTATCGGAGGGGTTCTTGACGGTTGCCCTGCGGGGCTTTCCATAGACCTGGATTTTATCCAACGTGAACTGGACCGGAGAAAACCTGGCCAGTCGGAAATTACCACCCAGCGGCAGGAATCCGATAAGGTGGAGTTTTTATCAGGGATCTTTGAGGGGAAAACCCTGGGGACTCCCATCGCATTTGTTGTATGGAATAAAGGGCAACATACGGAAGATTACTCCTCCTTAAAGGATGTGTTCCGCCCTTCGCATGCCGATTACACCTATGCACAGAAATACGGGATCCGTGATTACCGGGGAGGTGGAAGGTCTTCGGCACGGGAAACCATTGCCCGGGTTGTAGCCGGGGCTATAGCCAAACTGTATCTGAAACATGCCGGCATAGAGGTCAATGCCTTTGTATCCCAGGTAGGGGAAATTACCCTGGATACGCATTACTCCCAATTAGACCTCCACAAAGCGGAAGAGAACAAGGTTCGCTGCCCGGATGTGACAACGGCCGGAAAAATGATCCGGCGCATTGAACAGGTCGCTGAAGAACACGATACGGTAGGAGGTGTTATTACCTGTGTGGCACGTGGAGTTCCTCCGGGCCTGGGCGAACCGGTATTCGGGAAACTTCATGCTAACCTGGGAAATGCCATGCTGGGGATCAATGCAGTCAAAGGATTTGAAATCGGCTCCGGATTTGAAGGAGCCAGGCGTACAGGATCCCAAAACAACGATATTTTTATTGCAACAAAAAGAGAAATCCGCACAAAAACAAATTACTCCGGAGGAATACAAGGAGGAATCTCTAACGGGGAGGATATCTATTTTAAGGTCGCCTTTAAACCGGTGGCAACCCTGTTAAAAAAACAACCCACGGTCGACAAGGATTACAACGAAGTGGAGATCCATCCGGGAGGGAGACACGATCCTTGTGTAGTGCCTCGTGCCGTACCTATTGTTGAGGCAATGACAGCCCTGGTTTTGGCTGATCATTTCCTGTTATTTAAATTAAACAAACTGTAAATATGCCCAGAAGAAAAAGGGGTCGGAAAATGTTGGTGCCTCCGGTCGTTAAAGGAATGTCCGTAACCGGCATAAGAGGGCGCAGATCACAGGAAATCATTCTTCTCCTGGAAGAGTATGAAACAATCCGTCTCCTTGACTACAGAGGAATGACCCAGGAAGAAGCCGCAAGGCATATGCAGGTGTCCAGACCGACCCTGACCCGAATCTATGAAAATGCCAGGCGGAAAGTGGCTCAGGCTTTTGTCGAAGGGCGCGGTATTCTTATACGGGGAGGAGATTTTTTCTTTGATACAAACTGGTTTAAGTGCTCTTCGTGCAAAGCAAGTTTCAGTTCCTATGAAAGAAATGTGGAAATTAAATGCCCCGTCTGCAATTCAGAAAAGCTGATCAGCCTGAACGATCATTTTAAAACCGGAATCTGAAAGCCATTCCCGGTCTGCAACGAAAATTTTATAGTATATCCAGTTGTCTCCCGAAGCACAGTGATGTTCCGGTTTCCTCTGAAGCCCGTATCCTGCTTTTTGAAAATTCCGGTTTTGCTGCCTTTTGAGCATGCTGCGGGGTCACTCTTTTTTCCGGGATTTATGAGGTTCTTCCGGAACAAATCCAAGAGAAACCGAATTCACACAGTGCCTGGTATTTGTATTTGTAAATTGTTCTCCGTAAAAAACATGGCCCAGATGGGCTCCACAGGCAGCACATACAATTTCTGTCCGGACGCCATCGGCATCTTTTTGTTTTTTTACAGCTCCGTCAATTTCATCATCAAAAGAGGGCCATCCACATCCTGAATCAAACTTGTCAGCTGACCGGTATAATTCCGCACCACACCGTTTGCACAGAAAGGTGCCTTTTTCTTTGTGGAGGTAATATTCTCCGGTAAAAGGTCTTTCCGTTCCTTTATGAATTATTACATATTCTTCTAAAGGAGTCAGTTTTTTGTATTCTTTATTTTGTTCCTGAGCATTTGCCATTACCGCACTTCCGGTGATAATAAGTATCCATACGATCTTCATCTTATTAAAGACAAACCGGAGGGATACTTTGTTCAGAGGATCTTTACCTTTTTTCAATACCGATCCCGGGTTTGTTGTTCAGTGTTATTTTCCCGTCAATAACCTGCACCCCTTTATAGGGGTCGTTCGTGATAAGGAGGTTTCCGTCAAGGTCAGCCCATTGTGCGAGAGGCGATAGCTGGGCAGCGGCAGACACCGCACAGGAAGTTTCCGTCATGCATCCGATCATCACTTTCAATCCCAGTGCCTTTGCCAGGATGATCATCTTATAGGCTTCCCGCATTCCGGTACATTTCATTAATTTGATGTTGATCCCTGAATATACTCCGGCTGCCTTTTTAAGATCCGGCAGTCGTTGGACCGGTTCATCGGCTATCACAGGCAACGGGCTGTTTTCAGTCAGCCAGGCCAGGCCTTCCCGGTCTTTCCCGGGCATGGGTTGTTCAACAAATTCGATCCTTTTTTCTTTCAGCCACCAGATCATGTCCAATGCTTTTTGTTTATCTGTCCATCCTTCATTTACATCCACACATAGCGGTACATTTGTTACCGAACGGATGGTCTTGATTATTTCCCTGTCGTTTTCACGCCCCAGTTTTACTTTCAGGATTTTAAACCGGGATGCCTCTTTGACTTTCTGCCTCACTACTTCCGGAGTATCAATGCCTATGGTAAAGGATGTATTGGGTGTATCTTCAGATGAAAGCCCCCATACTTTATACCAGGGCATCTGAATCAGTTTTCCGGTCAGGTCGTGGAGAGCAATATCAACCGAAGCTTTGGCAGCCCTGTTTTCGGGCGCCAGCGAATCGACATATTCCAGGATCTCTTCTATCCGGAAAGGATCGTTAAATTGTGAAAGATCTGTTCCGGACAGAAAACGGGCTGCTGTTTCCCGGGTTTCCCCCAGGTAGGGTGGCATAGATGCTTCACCATACCCAACCATTCCCCCGTACTCAATTTTTGTGAGCATCACCGGGGTAGAATTCCTGGAACTGTTTGCCAGGGTAAAGGTATGACGCAACTGCAGGTTGTAGGGCTCAAAACTCAGTTTCATCTTTTCACGGGGGAATATTTTCCCGGCCTGGCATTTTAATCCTGTGGCAGCCAACCCGCCTGCAACCCAACCCAGTTTCTTGATAAAATTCCGTCTGTTGTGATCCATCTATGTATAATTTGCATTACCAGTACCATGGATGGTCCTGTATTTTTACGATCCCTTTTGTTCCTTCCTGTCCGGTAACCCGTGTGCATTTTATAAAAGTGTTCCTTCTGCTTTGGGAGAAATTTTCATCGGTCGGATTAAAACTGTTTTCTTTTACTGTTCCGGAAGCATGAATATAGTTATTCCCTCCCAGTGAAAATGCAACATGGGTAATGCGATCGGGATTGCTTCCGAAAAATAGCAGATCTCCCGTTTCAAACTGATCAAAATTTTTGCCTGGGGAAATGGATTTTCCATGCAGGGCCTGGAGGGATGCATCCCGGGCAAGGATGATGCCATGCATGAAATAGATCATCCTGATAAAACCACTGCAATCCATTGCTTTTGTGGACATGCCTCCCCACAGGTAGGGGCGTCCGGTGTACGATTTTGCCTGGTTAACCATGCTTTCCTTTACAGGGTGTGCTGTTTCTGAAAATGTTTTAAAATCCATACCGCTTTCTGAGGGGATAAAACCCTGGCGACCATCGGGTAATTTTACGCAGATCACGAGGTGTTGATTTTCTGTAATTTCCAGGATGTTCCCCGGAACCAGGTCGGAAAGAATCCCGGATTCCGGCCGGGGACCGGCCTTTACGGATCTGCATTCTTTCGTTACAATTATCCTTTGTGCGTTTTTCCATTCAGCCAGCTCTTGTTCGGTTAACGGGAATAATTCGCCGGCATCGATCCACGACAGGTAGTTGTCGGGAGTCTGGATAAGAAACCATCCTTCTTTTTTTTTCAGGATTTTTACCGGGGTACCCATTAATCCCTGTGTCACCAGTTCAGCTGTGTGGGAAGGGGTTGCCCGCATGTTGGAAACCGAAGGGCTGATTAGCCCATAGGTTTTGCCCCCGGTGCTTGAATCCGGTAACAGAACAACCTGATCAACGACCTGAAAGTCCTTAAGTTCTGAAAATAATCGGTCCCTTAAAAGCCTGGAGTCCGTTTCTCCGGACAGGATTATTTTTCCCCCTTCTTTTTTAACCGAAATGTCAAAAACCATCTCCCTCCGGTCGGGAAGATTTTCTTCTGTAAAACTTTGCAGGATTGTTTTTGCATCCTTTTCAGAAGTGCATGCTCCAAAAAACAGGAACAAGAGAACCGGTGGCAAAAATTTGCTGATTTTCATTCGCTCATATTTCTCTTTTTGATAGTGATTTACCTGTGATTCTTTTCAAAATTAATAAAAAGAATTATGGTACTTTTGTAAAAGCATGAAGAATCGCAAAAAATCTTTTCTGATTTCTGTTTTGTATCGTGACAGCGATATCCTTGTCGTTGATAAGCCTGTAGATTTACCGGTTCACAAGAATGATTTCATGCCCAATGATGCTCCTTACCTGACGAAGCTGTTAGGCATGGAGACCGGAAAGTGGATTTATAACGTACACCGGCTGGATGCAAAAACATCGGGAGTTATGGTACTGGCTCTGTCCAAAGAGGTAGCCAACAGGCTTGCCTTGCAGTTTGAGAGGAAAGAGGTTAAAAAGAAATACCAGGCGGTTGTTCGGGGTAATCCCGGGGAGGGATTTTTCGATTCCCGGGTGGTAGTAAAAAAGAAAACCAGATTTAAAAAGCCGGCCCTGACAACCTATACAACACGGAACACCATAAAAACAGATATTTCGTATAAAACCTACGACAACATTGAACTGAGCCGGGTGGAGGTAATACCGGAAACAGGGCGATGGCATCAGATCAGGCAACACTTTGCGGCAAACCGATTTGACATTATTGGCGATACGCATCACGGGGATTTTGCGTTGAATAAAATCGTGATGGAAAAAACAAAAAGCAAAAGATTATTCCTTCATGCTTCAGAACTGGAATTTATGCATCCTTCAACAGGAAAACAGGTTCATTTTAACGCTCCGTTGCCTGTAGAATTTGAAAACCTGTTTGCAATCCTTTCACTTGTGGATCATTAATGTATAGCATTGGGTTCATGAAACAGGTCCGAATGCGTCATTCAGACAGGCCCGCATTTGCAATTGTTATTTTATTTACAACCGTTGGAAGGGAGGTTCTGGTTGTTGAAAAACGACCAGCACTTAAGGATTCCTTTTCCGGGTTCCAGTTTTTTTACCGGTGAGAGGCCAATGTCCGCCCGGGCACGGTTCACAGTGCCTAAGGTAAGTTTACAGGAAGAAACAGCATCTTCAGTTTTTAACCGGTATGCCGTTTTCAGGGTTGAACCTTTAAAACGGACAGAACAGGGGCCGGTCTTTGCCGGATGAATATGAATATATCTTTGATGATCATTGCCCCTCCGGATTATCCATTCCGAATGGTCGGAAAGTGTAATCTTTCGGTAATGATGGGTGGAAGCTATCCAGGCTTCCAGTTTGTTTATTTTATGCAATCCTTTTTTTTTCAGAATATCAATGGCTGCCAGGCTTATTTCAACCGGAGTTAACCTGCCCGTATAAATATCGTTGTAATTATGGCATAACGAGTCATTAAGCATGCGCAGCGAAACCGGGGTTGACTGTTCCAGAAATCTTAGTATACACCCCAGGTGATGTTTTAAAGGATTGAATTTTATGGGCTCAGGAATTTCCCTGTCATCCGTCATAGCGTCGTTAGTTTTTATAAATTTACACTTTTTTATTAAACGGATGGAACAGGCTCGTGGTACATATTTTCTTGAAGGGAATCGATTCATGCCAACCCGTGCTTTTTATGATTTTCTGAACAGACCTGGAGTATATGTTTTTGAGGTCTTGCGAATAGTAAACGGAATTCCTTTGTTTGTGGAAGAACATCTGGAACGTTTGCAGCAGTCTGTATTTAAGGCTGGAGTGAATGCGAAGGTGGACGTTGAAGAGCTGAAGAATTCCATCGCCCGGTTGATTCACGAAAACAGAACCGATACCGGCAATCTGAAGATTGTGATTCATTTCAGTAAACGGGAAGTAAACTCCTGGCTCTATTTCATTCCCTATGTGTATCCTTCTGCAGAAGATTATCTGAACGGAGTGGAGGTTGGGATCCTGCATGCCGAAAGAACCAATCCGGAAGCGAAAACCATCCAGCCTGGTGTGCGGGAAACGGCAAATAAAAGGATCCGTTCGGAGAAGCTGTATGAAGTACTGTTGGTGGATAGACAGGGATATATACGCGAGGGAAGCAGGTCCAATGTATTTTTTATAAAAGACGAAAAAGTCGTTACTCCACCAACAGCAACCGTACTGAACGGAATTACCAGGCAAAAAGTAATGGTTATTCTTAAAACCGGTTGCTGCCCTTATGAAGAGGTTCCGGTTCCGTTAAACGAACTGTCTCATTATCAATGTGTATTCCTGACCGGAACTTCCCCGAAAGTGTTGCCTGTAGCTACCCTTGGGACCTATCGTTTTGACCCGGGGAATATAGTATGCAGGACCATAATGGAGATGTACGACAGAATGGTGGATGAATATCTGCACACAAGGAAATAAAGAGAGGGTAAACAATTTTTATAATTTATGCCGTTTCCTGCATGATTTATTTGATTTCTTTGTTTTTCTTTACTTCTCAATCCGGATGAGGAAATATGGAAAAACAGAATTGGTTCACTCATTATGATCAGCATGTACCTTATGAAATAAGGCCTCCTCATAAACCGATTCATCTGCTGCTGGAAGAAAAGGCAAAGCAAACACCTGACAAACCTGTTTTGGTATGCCTGAAAAAAAAGATGCGGTATAAAGAATTGCTCCACGACATTGATAAATTTGCTGCAGCTCTTCTTGCTTTAGGAGTAAAAAAAGGGGACAGGATCTGTTTTTTACTTCCCAACCTGATTCAGTTTCCGGTCGTTCATTTTGCTGTTTTGAAAACCGGAGCTGTTTCAGTACCGGTAAATCCGTTGTTTACCCGCTATGAAATTGAGAAGATTCTCAAACTCAGCCAGCCCAAAATTCTGATTGTTTTAAGCAAGAATTACGGGAAGGTCAGCGGTCTGCAGAGATCCACATCGGTTGAGAAAATAATTGTCAGTGAAGAGATTGATTATTGTTCTTTGCCGGTAAAAATAGGGTATCGTATTAAATACCGAAAAGCCGGAATTGCTTCTTCAGAGGCCGGAGTGTATGGGTTCAGAGATCTGATCAGAAATGCCGGGCCCCTTGTGTCCCCGGTGGATATTTCTCTTGAAGATACAGCCCTGTTGGTGGCAACAGGAGGAAGAACCGGGCGGCTGAAACTGGCAGAATTAAGCCATGGAAACCTGGTATCAAATGCCATCCAGACAAAATGCTGGATTCCTGAGAACCTGGAAAATACAGATACCTTGCTGGCTGTCCTTCCTTTGTTTCACACGTTTGGATTGACCTTGTCGCTGCATATCAGTCTGCTGGAAGGTATACGGATTATTTTAATGCCACTTTTTATAACAGGGAAGGTATTGCAGGCTGTTAAAAAATATAAGGTAACCTATTTCCCGGCTGTTCCGGCTATGTTTGCTTATATACTGGAACATCCCGAAGCAGAAAACGCTGACTTTTCATCCCTGAAGTTTTGTCTCAGTGGGGGAGTGGAGTTGGATCCGGATCTGCAAAGGGAATTTGAATCAAAAACAGGAGTCAGGATCGTGGAAAGTTACGGATTAACAGAAGCCAGCCCGGCTGTTCTTTCCAATCCGGTTGCAGGAAAACATAAAATCCGGTCTGTGGGAATCCCCCTTCCATCGACACGCGTTAAGATTGTGGACCCGGAAACAGGAGTGCCTGTAGCTCCCGGAGAGGAGGGTGAGCTGATAATTAAAGGACCTCAGGTGATGAAAAGATACTGGAAAGATCCGGAAGAAACAGCCCGGACATTACGCAAAGGATGGCTGTTTACTGGGGACAGGGCAAAAACTGAAAAAGAAGGATATTTTTACATCACCGGAAGATATAAAAAGGTCATTATCCATGGTGGTTTTAATGTATTCCCACAGGAAGTTGAAGAAGTGCTGCTTCGCTATCCTGCAGTAAAAAAGGTGAGGGTTACAGGTGTAAAAGATAAAAAATACGGCGAGATTGTGAAGGCAGTGATCGTTCCGGAGGACGGTATAACCCTCTGTAAAAAAGAATTGAAAGATTTTTGCAGGAATTTCCTGACAGGGTATAAAATTCCGAGAATCTTCGGATTTGTGCAGGAAATACCGGACTGTGAAGATCAGACCGTAACGGAAGAAAAAAGATGAATTTTTTGCATGTTTAGTGATCTGTTCAGGAGGGGTGGAAATCCTTCTCCGCTTTACAGGATCTCCCCTCAGGAAGGAAGAATACAGGGATCGGGGTGTTGTTTGAAAGAATTATTGAACCGCGAAGGACGCAATGGTTTCGCAAAGGAAGCAAAGAATTTCCCTGTTGATTGTAACTTCACTGCGACTTAGCGCATTCTTTGCGAACATTGCGGTTAACAGAAACAATCACGTATAAAAACTTTTAAGAATGAAACACCAACGTTTGCTTTCCATTGATTTTCTCAGGGGGATTGCTATTATCGTATTAATCATTATCCACCGGATGCACTATCACTGGGAGGGTATGAACAGTCATGAAAGCATGAAAGAACAGATGACAGGACCGCTGTTGCCTATCCTTATATTTTTGATTGTGTTGCTGAGTATGGCGGGTCTTTTTTATTTTCTGACAGGGATCGTAAATGCTTATTCTGTTCAGGGGCGGATTGTAAACGGAAAGATCAGGTGGCAGAAAGCAGTATGTTTTGGGATGGCCGGAGGTTTGTGGCTGGTAGTGTTGAATTATATTCAGCGGTTATTTTTTATGAACGGTTTTTTTGGAGGAGATCAAGGAATTGCGCCTCAGTATCCGGTTGGTTATTTAACCGGATTGATCCGTGATGCCGGGCAGGTGAGGTTTTACTGGCAACAGGTAACGGAACCCGGAACCCTTTCGCTGATCGGATTACTGGTTATAATTGTCAGCATCCTGACCGGATGGCTTTTGCATTACAGAAACCGCATAAACCTGCATCAGATGCATGGTGTTCTGATCATTCTGGCAATGGCTGCCCTGGTAGCTTCTGTTTATGTAAAATTGTATGTTACTCCCCTTTATGAGGCGCATTTTGCCGATGGAAATTACCTGAAAGCTGCGCTTCTCGGACATGTATGCCAGGATTTTTCGTTGTTCCCATACCTGGGGTATGCAATCATTGGGATGGCAGTTGGGCTAAGCCTTGCCTTTGGCGAAAAAAAGAAAGTGTTTTTCCGTAAAAGCACTTTGACAGCCCTGGGATTAATGGGATCAGGGATATTGATCTATCTGGTATTTGATAAAGATAAATTCGGCGGACGGGGAACCCTTGGTGCAATGGCTTCGCTCGTGGAACTGGGATTCTTTGTGCTGTTTCTGTTGATTCTGTTAAAGGCATTTGATTATACGAAAAGCAACAAACAGCAGAAAAGAAAATTGAATACCCGATGGATCAGGCGGTTTGGAATGTTGTCGTTGACCGTCTTCATTCTGGAACCGGTACTGGCTGAAGGAGTAAAAAAAGGAGTCGATCTTTTGGCCGGCAATTCCTGGAGCAATCAATTTCTTCCGGTGCTGCTGTTTTCCGGTTTTTGCCTTTTCCTGTGGCACCTGATCCTGAAGCTGTGGCAGAAGATTGGTTTTGTTGGTTCCCTTGAATGGCTGACAGCCTGGGTCTTGCTGAAACTGACAAGGAAAAAATCAGGAAAAGTGAACTTCGGAGAACTCTGACATGGCCTCAGATTGTTCTGTAGCATCCGAAATTGTCTTTCTGATTCAAATCAGGTTATCCGGTCTCAAAAGCATCGTTCATTTTGTGATGCTTCTACGGGAGATATTGATAAAGTACAATTAAATGTTTAGATAGTATAAGTCAAGTAAGGAAAAGATTGATACCTTGCATGGGTAAAAATTTGTATTTTAAATAACCGTTTAAATCAACTAAAATGGATCGATTCAGGTACAGGCAAATAATCGTTTTGGTATTTTTTCTTTTTCTTACCAGAATTTCCCTGGGGGAAATTATCCTTCCTCAGTTATTCAGTGACGGAGCCGTTTTACAAAGAGGAAAAGCAGTGATGGTCTGGGGATGGGCTGATGAAAATGAAAAAATAACCCTGACATTTGCGGGGAAGAGGTATCGTGACAAAGCGGATAAATCGGGAAAATGGTCGGTTGTTTTACCGGCCCAGAAAGCAGGAGGACCCTATGAGATGGTTATTTCCGGGGAGAATGAGATCACCCTGCGTAATATTCTTTTTGGTGATGTTTGGGTATGTTCCGGGCAGTCGAACATGGTGCTTCCCATGGAACGGGTTAAGGAAAAGTATCCGGATGAGATTGCTGAAGCTGCCTATCCTGAAATCAGGCATTTCTTTATTCCTACGGTCACCCGCTTGCAGGGGCCTGCCAGGGACCTTCCTTCGGGTGAATGGAAAGAAGCCAACCCGGAAGATGTGATGAGTTTTTCAGCTACAGCCTATTTTTTTGCCAAAAAGATACATGAAAAGTATCATATTCCTATCGGATTGATCAATGCCAGTGTGGGAGGTACCCCCATTGAAGCCTGGATCAGCGAACATGGATTTCATGAGTTCCCGGAAATACTGAAAACCATTGAAAAAAACAAAGATACTTCGTACATCCATTCATTCAGGCGCAACATGCCTGCACCTGCCCCGGAAAAACCTGCAGACAAAGGATTGATTGAAACGCCAAAATGGTATGAAAATGAGTATGTTCCCCAAGGATGGCATACCATAAATATTCCCGGTTACTGGGAAGACCAGGGGGTAAAAAACCTGAACGGGGTGGTTTGGTACCGCCGCGAAATTGAGGTCCCTGAAGCGATGCTTGGCGTGCCTGTGAATCTGTATATGGGGCGCATTGTGGACGCTGATTTTGTATACGTCAACGGGCAGCAGGTGGGGAACATAACCTACCAGTATCCTCCCCGCCGTTATGTCATTCCGGAAGGTCTGCTGAAGAAAGGCGAAAACACCATTGTCATCCGGGTGATCAATAATCTTGGCAAAGGGGGATTTGTCCCGGATAAGCCTTATTACATGACCGCTAACGGGATGGACATTGATTTAAAGGGTACCTGGCTGTACAAGGTGGGTGAAGTGTATAACCCGTTTGATTTCCGGGGAGGCGGCGGAGGATTCGGCTTCTCAGCACAAAACCAGCCAGCCGCTCTTTACAATGCCATGGTAGCCCCGTACATTGATTACAAGATAACGGGATTCCTCTGGTATCAGGGAGAATCAAATGCAGGACAGGCTGAGAGTTATCGGGAATACCTGCCGGCATTGATCCGCGATTGGAGAAACAAATGGAAGGACCCGGAATTGCCTTTTTTGTATGTCCAATTGGCCAACTTCATGGATGTAAACTACCTTCCCGAAGAGAGCAACTGGGCTGAACTTCGCGATGCCCAGCTCAGTGCTTTATCTGTTCCCAATACTGCCATGGCTGTAGCCATCGATCTGGGGGAATGGAACGATATTCATCCACTGAACAAAAAAGATCTGGGGGAACGACTGGCTTTGGGAGCCCTGAAACTGGCTTACGGTGAAGATATTGTTTATTCGGGTCCCATCTATACATCCCATACTGTGAAGGACAATAAGATCATTGTGGAATTTACCCATGCCGGCTCAGGGCTTATAAGCATCGATGACGAACCATTGAGACGGTTTGAAATAGCCGGACCCGAAGGAAGATTTGTATGGGCCAATGCGAAAATTAACGGAAATACAGTAGAAGTCTGGAATGAAAATATTGAAAATCCTGTGAAAGTACGGTATGCCTGGTCGGATAATCCCCGGGATGCCAATTTGTATAACAAGGAAGGATTGCCCGCTTCACCCTTTGAAACCAAATGAGTGCATGACTGAAGATGACTACGGCAACGAGAATGAATCAAATGAGAAATAAATAAATTTTACCAACATGAAGAATGTATTGACACTTTTTCTGGCTTTAAGCCTGGTTGTTATAACCCACGCACAGGAATCGAAAACGGATCAAAGCGGCTATCCTCCTTTGGTGACCTTTACAGCCGATCAGGATCATGCCAACATGATGAAGCAGCTTGGAATCAAGGAATTGAGACCAGGCCCCAGTGGCAATGAGAATGCACCCAATGCGGCAAATTACGATGAGTCGAGGGCTAATCCATGTCCTGAATTGCCGGAACTCCTCATCACAAAGGACGGTAAAAAAGTGACTTCCCCCAAGATGTGGTGGGAGATACGGCGTCCGGAGATTGTTGAGGATTTTGAACGGGAAGTGTATGGACGCCTTCCCGAAAACATCCCGGAAGTGAATTGGGAGGTTGAGATCACCGATTATGAATTTGTTGGATGGACGCCTGTCGTCGCCAAAAAACTGGTTGGGCATGTGGATAACAGCGATTATCCCCTGATCGATGGTAAGATTGATATGATGCTTGTAGTTCCCCGCAATGTCAAGGGGCCTGTACCGGTGCTGATGATGTTTGGTCGCCCGTCGTTTCCTGCGCCTGCGCAGCCCTCTGAAGAGGATTTGAAAGCCATCAACAAGGCATTTAAAGAAACGCTCATCAAAGAAAATCCGGAAATGAAAGATGTTTTTGAACGCTATCCGGCCTATGACCCCATCAAACGGGAAAATCCTTTTTCTTTCATGCAGGGGCGTGGTGAAGGTCTTTCACCAACGCAGCAATTGCTTGCTGCCGGCTGGGGGTATGTCACCATTGATCCCAACAGCATTCAGGCGGATAACGGAGCAGGGATCACCCGGGGCATCATCGGACTGGTCAATAAGGGGCAACCCCGGAAGCCAGATGACTGGGGTGCGCTTCGTGCCTGGGCCTGGGGCGCTGCCCGCGGCCTGGATTACCTGGAAACAGATACCCTTGTGGATGCAACCAAAGTGGGCATTGAAGGGGTATCACGGTATGGAAAAGCAGCCCTGGTTACCCTGGCCTTTGAACCCCGTTTTGCCATGGGATTAATAGGCTCCTCAGGAAAAGGAGGGGTAACTCTCCACCGCCGGGTGTTTGGCGAAGCCGTGGAAAGCCTTACCGGAGGGGAATATTACTGGATGGCCGGAAATTATATGAAATACGGAGCTTCCGAAGCATCTTTCGGCAGCAAAACAGGATGCGACCTCCCGGTTGATTCACACCAGCTGCTGGCCCTGTGTGCCCCGCGCCTGACCTTTGTAAGCTACGGTATCCCTGAACAGGGAGATGCCAAATGGCTCGACCAAAAGGGAAGCTATATGGCAACTGTAGCTGCCGGTGAGGTATTTAAATTGTTGGGAGCCAAAGATCTGGGGGTTTCCAATGATTATATGAGAGAGGAAATGCCGCCCGTAAACAAAGGACTGCTGGACGGACAACTGGCATGGCGGCAACACGATGGCGGCCATACCGATGCACCGAATTTTGAATATTTCATTCCCTGGGCCAATAAATTTCTGAACTATAAAATGAAATCTGCACGATAAGTACATGAAACGATCTGTTCTTTTCCTGCTTCTGAGTGTATTGGTTATCAATGTTTCAGGCCAACCCGTTGAGTTGTGGAACGGTAAAAAGTGTGCCGTTGTTTTTACCTATGACGATGGCCTGAATGTGCATCTTGACAACGCCATACCCCTGCTTGATTCGCTTGGACTGTCGGGCACCTTTTATATTCCCGGCAATTCACAGTCCTTTGCAGAACGTCTCCATGAATGGCGAAGGGCTGCTCAGAGAGGACATGAACTGGGAAACCACACCCTCTTTCATCCCTGTGTAGGCAATAAACCCGGCAGGGAATGGGTTTCCAACGATCATGATCTCAGTAACTACACCCTGCAACAGATCGTTGATGAAATAAAAGTGGCCAACACGTTGCTTAAAGCAGTTGACGGTAGGAATGTTCGGACTTTTGCCTATACCTGTGGGGATACAGAAGTAGAGGGAGAACTTTTTTATCCCAGGCTGAGAGATGAATTTGTGGCAGCCCGAGGGGTTACTGCTGCAATGAATGATGTGAAAACCATGAATCCTGAGAACATGAACAGCTTTATGATCCACGGTGAAAACGGGGAACAACTCATTGATCTTGTAAAAAAAGCTTCGGAAACAGGTTCTTTGCTGGTTTTCCTGTTTCATGGGGTAGGAGGAGAACATGATTTAAATGTTTCTTTGGCAGCACACCGGAAATTGCTTCGGTATGTTAAAGAAAACGAGGACAAAATATGGACCGGGGCCCTGGCTGAAGCAGCTCTTCATATTGCGGATGTTCAAGGCAAGTAACCTGACGACCTGAAAAACGATCGATACAACGAAATCACGGTCTGGAGGTGTCCGGGGGCCGGTGGGAAAACCTTGATTGCAGTCACGAACTCTACAACAGCGGCCATTTGTCGAAGCAGATGCCGCTCACTACAGGGCAAAAGGAAATCAATGTTGTCTCCCGGGAAAGAATGGATCTGAGTTTTACAGGCGGTCTTTCAGGATCGATTCTATTTCCTCCGGACCTAAATCACCCTGTTCCCCGATTTTATTCCCCCGCGCAGCAAACCGGCTGGTAATTTTTGTGATGGTTTCAGCCGGGACATTGTAATCGGGCAGGCGGGTGGGGATCCCCATTGACTCAAAAAATGAAACGGTTTTGGCGATGGTTTTATCTATTCTTTCATCTACGGTTCCTTCTGAGACATTCCAGATCCGTTCGCCATACTGAAGAATTTTATCTTTTTTCTCTTTTCTGCGGATGTTCATCATTCCGGGTAAAACAACAGCCAGGGTTTGGGCATGGTCGATTCCATGAAAGGCTGTCAGTTCATGGCCAATGGCATGGGTTGCCCAGTCCTGGGGTACGCCTACGCCAATCCATCCGTTCAGGGCCATCGTGGCACTCCACATAAGGTTGGCTGCAGCATCGTAATCTTTTCTGTTGGCCAGTGCTTTCGGGCCTTCTTCGGTTAATGTTTTCAGAATGCTTTCCGCAAACCGGTCCTGAATTGGCGAATTTACCGGAAAAGTGAGGTATTGTTCCATTACGTGAACAAAAGCATCCACTGTACCATTGGCAATCTGCCTGTCAGGAAGTGAAAACATCGTTTCCGGATCGAGGATCGAAAACTGTGGCATCACTTCCGGTGAACTGAAGGAGAGTTTTTCCTGCGTAGATCTGCGTGAGATGACAGCATTGGCATTCATCTCGGAACCGGTCGCCGGTAAGGTTAACACATCCCCCAGGGGCATGGCTTTCTTCACTTCGGCACCCTCTGCAAGGATTTCCCAGGGATCGTTGCCCTGATAATGAACGGCTGCAGCAATAAATTTCGTTGCATCAAGAACAGAACCACCCCCCACAGAAAGAAGAAAATGGATCTCCTCCTGCTTTACAAGGGAAACGGCTTTCATACAGGTTTCATACAGAGGATTGGGCTCAATACCACCAAATTCAAGCAGCTCATAACCCGTTAACGCTTCTTTAACCTGGTCGTACACTCCGTTCCTTTTTATGCTTCCCCCTCCATACGTCATCAGAATTTTAGCCCCTTTGGGTATTTCGTCTGAAACACGGGAAATCGTCCCTTTTCCAAAAATAATTTTAACCGGATTTTTATATTCGAAATTATACATAAGCAAAGAATTGGTTTATTATCAGGAACAGGCAAAATTAAAAATTGTTCGGTCAGAAACTAGGAATTGCCGGTTTAAAATTTAATTTTTGCAGGCGACAACAGACAAGGGATCATGCAACTGGATGAAAAAATACTGAAAGAACTGGAAGTTTTGATGAAAGAGTATGGGGATGAAGAGATAAGGGAGATGCTGAAAAAACGGAATCTGTACAATCCGGATGTTGCGCAGATGGCTGTTGCGGAGGCTCTTCAGCGAGGAATCATTCACTCGGAACAGGATCTTGTAGCCCGGGAATATCGAATACAGAAACTTAGGTTTCGTCTGTTTCCGGACATTGAAAATGAGGAAATAAAAGAACGATTGATCCGGAGCCTTTCGCGGGGTGTTTTGCTCACCGGAGTATTTCCCGTTATTTATGGTTTTCTGAAAATTGCAGAAAATAAATGGCCTGAGGCTTTGTTGTTGATCATCCCCGGAGCTATCTGGATCGTTTCGATGGGTTTGCTGATGCACAAATACAACAGGAAGCTGATTTCTATCATTCTGGGAATGGCAGGGATGTCTGCATTTTATGTGGTTAATCTGTTGTTACACGTTAAACCCCTGCAGTTTATGGATCTTTTTGTCGCAGTCGTAGTGTATGGAATTATTTTTTACAGTCTTCTTTATATTCGCTCTCTGTGTAACCATAAGAACCCGGAATGACTTTTTTATTCGTCCCTGAATGCGCTGAAACGGTCTGAATTTTTTCTCAGGAATATGTGTTTTCAGGCATTTGTCTATAAAAAACGGTTATTTGTCGAATTCTTTTCCCTTTTAACCTGAAACCACACTATTTTGGAGACCAGTTTAAACCATAAGCCATGAGAATAGTCAGATTTGTTTCGATAGGTTTTCTTGTCGGATTTTTGCTTTCCCAGTTTTCCTGTGGTGCTTCAGCCCAGGAGTACGAAAATTCCCGCGATTACGAGGTGGAAGATTTTAACCGCATTTCTCTCAAAGGGAAATACCGGGTATATCTTAAACAAGGTGAAAAGGCAGCTTTAACCATAGAGGTTTCTGACGACGATGCTTTTGATTATTATGATGTCGAAAGTGATTTTTCGGAGTTAAGAATCACGATGAAAGAGCGCTATTTTTCTTTTGAGCGGATCAGCTTGCATATTACAATCCGGGAATTGGATGATATTCACATTCAGGGAGGTGTAAAGCTCAAAACCAAAGGTTATCTGGATGTGGATGACCTGGATATCAAGGTAGAGGGAGGTGCAAATATTGCTATGAAGTTGAAAGCAGATCATCTTACGTTGGTTGGTGAAGGCGGGATGCTTCTTGAGCTGGTTGGCGTGGCAGAAAAGCTGGATGCCCGGATATCGGGTGCTGCACACCTGGATGCTGCCGAAATGGAAGCCCGGGAGGTGTCAGTTTCTATTGAAGGAGTGGGTACCGGAAGTGTATTCGCCACGAAAGAACTCTGGGCTTCCATTGAAGGAGTAGGCAAGATCAAATACCGGGGTGAGCCCAATGTCCATAAATCGGTTGAAGGACTGGGAACCGTTTCAGGGGATTAACCGTTCCGGATGGTTCAGCTTTTTTATACCAGTGTGGCAATCATCACTGCTTTGATTGTATGCATCCGGTTTTCAGCCTCATCAAATACCAGCGATGCATTGCTTTCAAAGACTTCATCGGTGACCTCCATTGCTTCCATACCGAATTTCTGATAGATCTCTTCCCCGATTTTTGTATGTCGGTTATGAAATGCAGGCAGGCAGTGCAGGAATTTCACCTCCGGATTTCCGGTTTTTTCCAGTAGTGCACGGTTCACCTGATAAGGTTTTAATAATTCAATACGCCGGGCCCATACCTCTTCAGATTCACCCATGGAAACCCAGACATCTGTGTAGATAAAGTCACAGTCTTTCACAGCTTCTTCCACTTTTTCGGTGATTCGTATTTTTGCTCCTGTTGTCCGGGCAATTTCCATGCATTGGTTTTGTAATTCCCTGGAAGGCTGGCATGCAGGAGGTGCTGCTGCCCTGAAGTCCATACCCATCTTGGCCGCTCCTGCCATCAGGGAGTTTCCCATATTGTTTCGGGCATCCCCCAGGTAACAGAATTTTATTTCCGAAAGGGATTTGTTGCTGTGTTCTGACAGGGTAAGGAAATCAGCCAGTACCTGGGTCGGATGAAAGGTGTCGGTTAGTCCGTTCCACACCGGCACACCGGCATACCTGCCCAGTTCTTCAACGATATCCTGACCGTAGCCCCGGTACTGGATTCCGTCATACATTCTTCCCAGCACCCGGGCAGTATCTTTCATCGACTCTTTGTTTCCTATCTGTGAACCGGTGGGCCCCAGATAGGTAACGTGCGCACCCTGGTCATAGGCGGCCACCTCAAAAGCACAGCGTGTGCGGGTTGAACTTTTTTCAAAAATCAAAGCAATATTTTTCCCTTTCAATAAGGGCTGTTCCAACCCGTTCTGTTTTGCCTGCTTCAGATCTTCTGATAATTCAAGCAACGATTTTATCTCTTCCGGTGTAAAATCAAAAAGCTTCAGAAAATTCCTGTTTTTAAAGTTCGTTATCATTTTAATCGTATTATTTTTGTTGACAGTTGACGGTTCCCGATAGGAAATCGGGACTCCGCTTCGCTTCGTGTCAGTTGTCCCGATACGCTCCTCTATCGGGATTCCTGCCTGGCGGCAGACAGGAGTCCCCGATAAATCGGGATTAGTTCAACCAATGTCATTCAGTGCTCCGGCATATGCCGGATTCTGAATGTCAGGTTTCACTGAATCGCCCAGCTACATTGGGTTCGCTACGCTCCCCAATGTCGGGGCTCACTGAATCAGTTGTCAGTTATCAGTTGACGGTTGACGGTTGACAAACTTCTTGATCTATACTGATCTACATTGATCTATACTGATCTATACTGATCTACATTGATCTATACTGATCTATACTGATCTACATTGATCTACATTGATCTTCATTGATCATTGTTGTTGTCATTGTTACTCCTAACTCGCAACTCGTAACTCGTAACTCTAATTCATTTCATCGTTATTTTTGAACCGAAGGATTTATCCTCCAGTTTTTTAGCTTCGGTTATTATGCTTTGGGACCCTCCGTGTTTAATGAAGTTGAGGCATGCCCTGATTTTAGGTTCCATGGTACCGCTTTCAAAAGCACCCCTTTTCAGATACATCATTGCATCTTTGTAGGTAAGAAATTCCAGTTTTTCCTGTGTCGGTTTGCCGTAATCTTTAAAAATAAAAGGTACATCGGTAAGGACATAAAATTGATCTGCACCGATGTTTATTGCCAGCAGACTGGATGCCATATCTTTGTCAATTACTGCATCCAGGGTACGTAAATCGTTGTTTTTATCGTAATATACCGGAATGCCTCCCCCGCCGGCAGCGATCACAATATTTCCCTGAAGAGCCAGTTCACGGATGATCTCTTTATTGATTATATCGACTGGATCGGGTGAAGGTACCACACGGCGGTAGCCGTCTGGTGTTTTGGAGGATGGTTTAAACAACCATCCTTTTTCTTTTGCCAGTTTTTCAGCCTGCTCTTTTGAATAAATTTTACCGATCCTTTTGGACGGATCGTTGAAGGCTTTGTCTTTGGGGTCTATTTTCACCAGGGTTACCAGCGTAATCACGTTTTTGGAGATGCGGTGTTTGTTCAGCACGTTCCGGATCATCCGTTCCAGCATGTATCCGATACCGCCCTGTGAATCAGCAACGCATATATCCAGTGGCATGGGGGCAATCTGGTATACCTGTTCTCCTGCATCATTGCGCATTAAAATATTGCCCACCTGAGGGCCATTGCCATGGGTAATGACAAGGTCAAAACCATCCCGTATAAGATGAACCAGGTTTTCCAGCGTCTCGGTTGCATTGCATTCCTGCTCTTCAATAGTACCTGCTTCATGATCCCTTAACAGGGCATTGCCTCCCAGTGCAACTACTGCCAGCTTTTTCAATTGTTTCGATTTAAAGTACAAAAATAGCGATAACCTCCGGTATTTTATTACGCTTCAGAGAAAATAAATTGCCCTGTTTGCAGTCATTGCGTTTTTTGTTATAAAATACAAATCGGGTTCCCTGCAAACTTAGAAATTTAATCGAAAAAAAAAAGTGACAACCATTCGGTGGATAATTTTAGTTAAATTTGCGTTGTAATAAAACAAGGATCGTTCGAATGACAAACAGCAAACGCAGGACGGGAAAAAAAAATGGTACGAAAAGGGACAGAAAGCAGGGAATCCGGTTTTATCAAAACGAAAGATTCCGGTACGGCCTCGGTGTACTTTTCCTGATCCTGGCTGCCTACCTGATTATTGCATCTATTTCCTACCTTTTTTATGGAGCCGCTGATCAAAGCAAACTGGATTTGAACTGGAGTGAACTAATTTTTAATTCCGGAGTAAAAGTGGGGAACAAAGCCGGTAAAACAGGGGCTTTGCTTTCTGAAATAATTATAAACAGGGGGTTCGGAGTCGCTTCCTTTCTGTTTATCTATATGATGGTTGTAACGGGCGTACATATTCTTGGTCAGAAAATCGTCCGCCTGGGAAAAACCTATTTTCTGGGAACCTGTATTATTCTTTGGATATCCCTGGCTCTGGGTTTGTTATTCACGGGAGACGAGTCCGGGCACTATACCTTCCTGGGAGGACATTACGGATTGGTTATCAGCGGATGGTTGAAATCACTGATAGGAACTGCCGGAACAGTCCTTTTTCTATTGTTATCCGGGTTTATTATTCTGATTGGCAGTTCCAGGAATTCAGCTTCCTGGCTTAAAAGACTATTCGGGTCCATCCATAAGCCGCATAAGGCTATTTCTGAAGAGGAGATAAGGTCAGAAGATGATGTCGTTCGGGAAGAATCGGTTTCAAAGGTTATTGAAGAGGATGATGTGGTACAGGCTGTTTTTGAAAATGAGGAGGAAGATTTTTCGGAGGAAAGAAAGGGAAAAGTGGATGATAGGAACGAAAAGGAATCTCAGCCGGAGGAAGAAGAGGACCTGGAGTTAACAATAGAAGAACGTCCCAAAGATGAAGAAGGGGAGTATGATACCCGGAAAATGGAAGACTACGATCCGACCCTGGAGTTGTCAGAATACAGATTGCCCCCGATTGATCTTTTGGTGGACCACGATTCAGGGAATGCTGAGGTTTCGAATGAAGAGCTGATCTCCAATAAAAACAAAATCGTTGAAACCCTGCGGCAATATAAAATTGAGATTACCAAAATCAGGGCTACGATTGGTCCTGCCATAACCCTTTACGAGATCGTTCCTGCTCCGGGTATTCGTATCGCCAAGATCAAGAACCTGGAGGATGATATTGCTCTCAGTCTTGCTGCGATGGGTATTCGCATTATAGCCCCCATACCCGGACGGGGAACCATAGGCATTGAAGTGCCAAACCAGAACCCGGAAATTGTGTCCATGCGTTCAATTATTAACTCAAAAAGGTTCCAGGAGTTTGATGCGGATCTCCCGGTAGTAATCGGAAAAACGATCTCCAACGAACCTTACGTATTCGATCTGGTTAAGATGCCTCACATTCTGGTTGCCGGTGCAACCGGACAGGGAAAATCTGTGGGACTGAATGTCATCATCTCTTCTTTGTTGTATAAAAAGCATCCTTCCGAACTCAAGTTTATATTCTTTGATCCCAAAAAGGTAGAATTAAGCCTTTACTCCTCCATTGAAAAATTTTACCTTGCCAAACTACAGGGCGATGATGAGGCGATAATTACCGATCTCCACAAGGTTAAAAACGTTTTAAACTCCTTAAATGCTGAAATGGATCTTCGGTATAACTTGCTAAAGAAAGGCCATGCCAGGAACCTGAAAGAATACAATAAAAAATTCATAAGCCGGCGGTTGAATCCTGAGAAGGGGCATCGTTTTATGCCTTATATTGTGGTTGTGATCGATGAGTTTGCCGATATGATCATGACGGCAGGAAAAGAGATTGAGTTACCCATTGCACGCATTGCTCAACTGGCCAGGGCGGTTGGTATCCATATGATCATCGCTACCCAGCGCCCTTCCACCAATATTATAACCGGGGTGATCAAAGCGAACTTCCCGGTACGGATTGCCTTTAAAGTGGCCTCAATGATCGATTCACGGACCATCCTGGATACTCCCGGAGCAAATCAGCTTGTTGGCAAAGGGGATATGCTCATCGCTTCAGGAAGTGACCTTACGCGCGTACAATGTGGATTTATGGATACACCCGAAGTGGAGGAGCTGTGTAAATATATATCCGAACAGAAAGGATTTCCCGAAGCCTATTATCTTCCGGAATATGAAGATGTGGAAGGGGATGATTTTGAAGCGGACCTAAGCAACCTGGATGAGCTTTTCGAAGATGCCGCCCGGTTAATCGTGCTTAATCAGATGGGATCAACATCCATGATTCAACGAAAGTTCTCCATAGGCTATAACCGGGCCGGAAGAATCATGGACCAGATGGAAGCAGCCGGAATTGTGGGGCCCAGTGAAGGAAGCAAAGCCAGGCAGGTGCTGATCGCTGATGAATACAGTCTGGAACAATTATTGAACTCCCTGAATTAAAGATTTGGAAATGAGAAAATTTGTATTAACGCTTACAGTACTGTTTGGGTTGATGTTTCCTGGTGCCGGACAGAACAATAAAGCCAGGGAGATATTGGATGAGGTCAGTAAAAGAACACAGGCCTGTTCTTCTATATCAGCTGTTTTTACTTACTCTATGCTGAATGAGGAAGAAAACATACAGGACTCCTACCAGGGCTCCATAATCCTTAAAGGGGAAAAATATCATGTCTACATAAGCGATATTCCGGTCAGAATGATCTCGGATGGTACCACAATCTGGAGTTATATGGAAGATGTGAATGAAGTTACGGTTTCCCGGGTTGAAGACCAGACTTCAGAATTGTCGGATCCCGCAAAAGTGTTCAGGATCTATGAAGAAGGTTTTTCGTATGAATTCCAGGGGGAAAATAAAACAGTAAACGGGAAATCCGTTTACCTGATTGATCTGATTCCTGAAACCGGGGAATACGATTTTACCCGAATCAGCATTGCCATTGACCAAAGCACCATGATGATCGCTTCAGCAACTATGACGGATGACATGGGTACGCAATATAAAATTGTTGCGGATAAGGTGGAAACCAATAAACCCGTTGATGATTCTCTGTTTACATTTGATGTGTCGGAATACGAGGATATAGAAATTATTGATTTCAGGTAGTTAGCTGGATACTAAGAATGATTCAATACCAAGCCGGTACGAGTTCAATCCGAATCCCATAATACACCCTTTGCACACAGGACCAATGATGGAATTGTGCCTGAAGTCTTCCCGCGTCAGAAGATTGGATATATGGATCTCAATGACCGGGGTTTGTATACCGGAAATCGCATCTCTGATTGCTACTGAAGTATGGGAGTACCCGCCGGCATTGATTAGTATTCCGTCGTACGAAAAACCTGCGTCGTGAATCTTGTCAATAAGCTCCCCTTCAATATTTGATTGAAAACAGGCCAGTTCCAGGGAGGGATACGATTCCTGTAAAAAATGAAAATAGGAATCAAAGTCCTGGTCCCCATAGATGTTTTTTTCTCTTTGGCCAAGTAAATTCAGATTGGGTCCGTTTAGTATCAGAATTTTCATTCGTCTAATTTTATAATTGTTAAAGATGACTCATGGAACCCGATGGGTCGGTCGGGACAGCACTCGTTTCATTCGTATACAGGGTTTTTAAGAAATTTTGTTTACTATAACTTTTTTTATTGACTTTCGTATTGTATATTGTCTTTCAGAAAATTATAAAATTGTTATTATTAAAATAATTTAAAGTTGTCCTGAACCAAAAGTAAGTAAAACAGGTTACTTAACAAAGCAAAAGCGTAAATGTCATGAAATGGGAAGAAACTAAAAAAGGATATCAAAACTATCTGAAACTTGAGAAGTCGTTATCTCAAAACTCAGTGGCAGCTTATATTAATGATGTGAATAAGCTGGAAGGTTTTTTGAGCGAGACGTACACAAAATTAACTCCAGACAAGGTCAGACTGGTTCATTTAAAAAGATTTGTCGAGTGGTTGAATGAAAAGGGTGTAAGCCCCAGGACGCAGGCCCGGACTATTTCCGGAATCAAATCCTATTTCAAATATTTACTCATTGAGGGCAAGATAAAAAGTGATCCTACTTCGTTGCTGGAAGCTCCGAGAGTTGGCAGGAAACTTCCTGATATCCTGACCATCGAAGAAATTGACACCCTGATTGACGCAGTTGATATTGAGAAACCTGAAGGACAGCGGAATAAAGCCATGCTTGAAACCTTGTACAGTTGCGGCCTCCGGGTATCCGAACTGGTGAACCTGAAAATCACCAATCTCTTTTTCGACCAGGGATTTATTAAGGTTGAAGGAAAATCCGGTAAAGAAAGATTGGTCCCCATCAGCAAAAACGGAATTACTGAAATTACGAAGTACCTGGAGGGATATCGTAAAACCTTGAAAATAAAAAAAGACAGTGAGAATATATTGTTTCTGAACAGGCGCGGCGGAAAACTTAGCCGGGTAATGATCTTTACCATTATCAAAAACCTGGTTAATATAGTAGGCATTGAAAAAAAGATCAGTCCGCATACGTTCAGGCATTCCTTTGCCACCCATCTGATCAATGGCGGAGCAGACCTGCGGGCCGTCCAGGAAATGTTGGGACATGAATCCATCCTTACTACCGAAATTTACACACACATTGACAAGGAGTACCTGAAATCCACGATTCATCAGTACCACCCAAGGTCGTAAGAAACCTGTTTGAGTCGTTGTCCCAGATCCTGTAAAGTGGAAAGATTTACCCTTTTTGTCTATTTTTTTGTGCGGGTAGAATGCAAATGGTATGTAATATGTCCGGTTTATTAACTAATTGTTTATTTATACGTATAAATATCTACAATCCTGTTTTCTGTAACGTAAATTTAAAAAAAAACCTATTTTTGTTTGCAGTGTACGTATAATCCGGAAGAAATAATAAAAGTATGAAAAAAATAGATTTATCGCAGTATGGTATTTCCGATGTCATCGAAATTGTTCATAATCCGTCTTATGAACAGCTTTTTGAGGAAG
Source organism: uncultured Mariniphaga sp. (assembly GCA_964575025.1). Lineage (GTDB taxonomy): Bacteria > Bacteroidota > Bacteroidia > Bacteroidales > Prolixibacteraceae > JABMQB01. Next base: position 7,245 of record CAZNPV010000040.1, on the reverse strand, counting down.
AGATGAAGCCGGGTCTTGAAGGATTTGAAAGGGGGCAGTTGACGGAGCTTGATGCTGTAAATGTTATGACCGGGATCTTCACGGGACGTTCGCCTGAAGACAAATACATCGTAGTGGATGATACAACCCGGGATACGATCTGGTGGACCAGCCCGAAAGCGCCAAATGACAACCGGCCGGTTCCTCCGGAAATCTGGGAAGACCTTAAGGTCAACACGGTAAAACAGCTTTCAGGGAAACGGCTTTTTGTAATGGATACCTTTTGCGGAGCCAATGAAGATTCACGCCTGAAAGTTCGTTTTATTCTGGAAGTTGCCTGGCAGGCTCATTTTATAAAAAATATGTTTCTGCGTCCCACCAAAGAGGAACTGGAAGTTTACGGAGAACCTGATTTTGTATCCCTGAATGCATCCAAAACAGTGAATCCAAAATGGAAAGAGCACGGGCTGCGTTCGGAAGTGTATACCGTATTTAACTTAACGGAAAGGATGCATGTGCTGGGAGGAAGCTGGTATGGGGGTGAGATGAAAAAAGGACTGTTTACCATGATGAACTATTACCTTCCCTTACAAGGAATCGCTGCCATGCACTGTTCTGCCAATGTAGGTGAAAAAGGAGATGTAGCGATCTTTTTCGGCCTTTCGGGAACCGGAAAAACTACCTTGTCGACCGACCCGAAACGCCGGTTGATCGGCGATGACGAACACGGTTGGGACGATGACGGCATCTTTAACTTTGAAGGGGGTTGTTATGCAAAAACCATTCACCTTGACAAGGAAGCAGAACCGGATATTTATGGCGCAATAAAACGGAACGCGCTCCTGGAAAACGTTACGGTGGACAAGGATGGAAAAATTGATTTTGATGACGATTCCGTGACTCAAAACACCCGCGTTTCGTATCCGATATACCACATTGAAAATATTGTAAAACCGGTTTCCAAAGCCGGACATGCTGAAAAAGTAATTTTTCTTACAGCCGATGCATTTGGCGTCCTGCCTCCGGTTTCAAAATTAACTCCGGAGCAGACCAAATACCACTTTCTTTCCGGATTTACAGCGAAATTAGCCGGTACAGAACTGGGAGTAACCACTCCGAGACCTACTTTCTCAGCCTGTTTCGGAGAGGCTTTCCTTGCATTGCATCCAACAAAATACGGGGAGGAACTGGTTAAAAAAATGGAAAAACACGGATCCAAAGCGTACCTAGTCAATACCGGCTGGAACGGCACCGGAAAACGAATCTCCATAAAGGATACCCGGGCTATCATCGACCGCATCCTGGATGGTTCAATTGAAAAAGCGGAAACAAAGCAGATCCCGTTTTTTAACCTTGAGGTTCCGGTTGCCTTAAAAGAGGTTGATCCCGGAATCCTTGATCCGCGTGATACCTATGAAAATAAAACTGCGTGGGAAGAAAAAGCCAAAGACCTGGCATTAAAATTCATTGAAAATTTTGAAGAGTATACCGACAACGAAGAGGGAAAAGCACTGGTAGCTGCCGGACCCCAATTGTAGAAAATCTTCAGTATGGTTCCCCGGAAAAATGTCCATATTTTTTTGCTTTTTGTTGCTGCCTCTCTTTTGCTCAGGTTCTATTCATTTTTCCCCGCAATAATAGACCATGACGAATCTACGTATCTGATCATCGGTCGTGATATTGCCATGGGTAAAGACCTGTACGCCGATGTAACCGATACCAAACCGGCAGGGATCTTTCTGATCTATGCTTTTTTCCATCTTGTTTTCGGGTATTCCATCTTTTTAACGCGTCTTGTGGTTTCCATGGTTGTTGCTTTCACTGCCTGGCTGATTTACCATGCTGCTGTTCGTTTGTATGAGGCACGCCAGGCAGCCTTTGCTGCCGGGTTGATCTATATTTTTTATACCTCCGTATGGAGCCAGTTTGGCTTGTCGCCAAATACCGAACAGTTCTTTAATCTGACCACCATAAGTGGCTTTTTGCTCTTGCTGAATCCTAAGAAACAAAACTTCGCCCTGTCAGGTCTGATCTTCGGTGTGGGATTTATGATCAAATACGTCGTGCTTTTCGATTTTCTGTTTCTGGCCGTTTTTTTTCTTGTTCAGGAATGCATTCAAAACCAGTGGAAACTGAAAAAGGTGGGCATCGTTAAATATATCCTCGCCGGTGTAGGATTTTCAGTGCCGTTTTTAGGTGCCAATCTCTATTTTTTCCTGGGGAATCATTTCGAAGCATTTGCCGACATAACCTATGCATTGCCTTTCAGATATGGCAAAGATCCGGATCCTGTGAAATATGTTGTTTTGTTGCTGGATTTTTTAAGCCGTTTTTTACCTCTTTCGTTTATGTTTTTTTATGCGATCTTCTCAAAGTCTTCTGTTTTAAAAAAACATCAGCTTTTCATGTTCCTGTGCTGGATCTCGGGCGTGCTGGTTGCCATGTATCTGCAGGGCAAAAGTTTCGACCATTATACCCTCCAGTTAGTGGTCCCTTTCAGTCTTGTTGCCGGTCTGTTCTTTCATCCGGAACTCACGTGGGACCGGTTCTCCGCTTTTATTTTCGGACGTAAATACGGTTTCTTGTTTCTGGGGGTTTTGGTGCTTGTTGTACAGATTTCCGGAATTACCGGTGTGCTTACTGAAAAGAATCGTCCCCGAAAGATAGCTGCCTATTTAAAAGCAGAAATGGACCCCGGGGATTCCGTTTATTTATCCAATTACTCCCATGTCGTCTATTACCTGTTAAAGAAAGAATGTCCAACCCGGTATGTCCATCCGACCCTTCTTACAAATCCTGAACATGCCCGTGCTTTTGGTATTGATGCAAAAGTGGAAATAGAAAACGTGATGAAATCCCGGCCTGCTTTTGTTGTCCTGAGAGAACCCTATCCCATGATGAACGAGCTTATGGACGGTGAGTACAGCCTCCAAAAAACCTTTTTTGATGGTTCGGTTTCTGTCTTCAAAAGAAGAAACAACGACGGGGAGTAAAGGATGAATCTCCTTTCTGAGAATCTCTTCCAGGGGGTTCTTTGAGGGGAGGGTAAGTTAAGTAAAGTAAAGTTGAAAAGCTCCTTCTGAAAACGCTGAGGGGTGTTCCTTCGTAGTTACGTTTTGTGAGTTCTTCGGAAAGGGTTTGTCCATGAAAACCCGACGCACCCGCTATTCATATTCGCATATCATTGCATAAATTCACATTGGCAAGCAATAAAAAAAATCATTTAAGTTCAGCTAATTTTCAGTGAAAACCAACTGATTTACTACTTTTGCATTCATACATGGCTGGGATAAATCATATGATTGTGCGGCTTTACCGCTGGCGTCTGAGACACATGAGCGAACGGACCCTGATTGTACTTATGAGTATTCTGGTCGGATTCCTGTCAGGCTTTGCAGCGGTACTGATAAAAAATGCAGTTCGTTTAACCCACACTGCGGTTTCATACGTTGTTTCCCCTGAGGGACACAACTATATCTTTGTTGCCTTGCCTTTGGTCGGAGTATTTTTTACGGTATTGTTTGTCCGGTATATCATACGAAAGCCGGTGCGGCATGGAGTGCCGAATGTGTTGCACAGCATTTCCAAAGCCAAAGGACGTTTAAGCAACCATAACCTGTTTTCCTCCATTGTGGCCAGTTCCCTGACGGTTGGATTTGGAGGTTCTGTAGGGTTGGAGGGGCCTTCAGTGGCATCTGGTGCCGCCTGGGCCTCCTGGATGTCAAAGTATTTCAGGCTGAGTTATAAAAATACCATCCTGTTGCTTGCCTGTGGCAGTGCAGGTGCTATGGCAGCCATCTTCAAAGCTCCTATTGCCGCTATTGTATTTGCCGGAGAGGTCATAATGATCGATCTTACCGTATTTTCACTGGTGCCTCTGCTGCTCTCTTCAGCAACAGCTGTGGTAACGTCCTATTTTTTTCTCGGACAGGATGTGTTGTATCCGTTTACTGTTACGGAAACGTTTATTCTGGGCGATTTACCCTACTATATCCTCCTGGGGATCCTGACCGGTTTTGTGTCCATCTATTTTTACCGTACCTATGTGTTCTTCAGTGATTATTTTGACCGTTTTAAGAATTGCTTTGTGAAATTATTAACGGGGGGTATTTTGCTGGGAGCGATTATTTTTCTTTTTCCTGCACTTTACGGAGAAGGATATGAAGCAATCAACTCAGGCTTGGAAGGAAACCTGGACTATCTTTTTACCGGCAGTCTTTTTTATTCCTTCAGGGAAGAGTTGTGGATGGTCTTTTTGTTGCTGTGTTGTGTGACCCTTTTAAAAGTTGTGGCTACCTCCCTGACTTTCGGAGCAGGGGGTGTTGGTGGTGTCTTTGCACCTACCCTGTTTATGGGAGTTAATACAGGATTGATCTTTGTTTTTCTTATGAATACATTTCATATCCGGTCATTGAATACCAATAATTTTGCCCTGATCGGGATGGCCGGGCTGATCGCAGGAGTCCTTCATGCACCCCTCACGGGCATCTTTCTTATTGCCGATATTTCAGGAGGATACAAACTTTTTGTGCCCCTGATGGTCACAGCCACTTTTTCCTATCTGGTCGTTCGCTACTTTACCCCAAGCTCCGTTTATAACTTTCAGCTGGCCAGAAGAAAAGAACTTCTTACCCACGACAAAGATACCAATGTATTACGAATGCTGGAAATAAGAAAACTGATAGAAAATGATTTTGAAGTCTTGTCACCGGATGCAACCCTGGGGGACCTTACCAAAGCGATTGAACGCAACCACAGAAACCTTTTTCCTGTTGTCGACAAAGAAGGGAAGTTGGCAGGTATGCTTAAAATGGATGATGTGAGGCATCTGATCTTTAAAAGGGAATTGTATGATAAAATGAAGTTAAAAGAGCTGATGTATATGCCCGAAGAATATATTTATCCCGAAGACGGTATGGAAGTGGTAGCTCATAAATTTGAGAAAACAGACCGTTTTAATATTGCAGTTATCGAAAAAGATGGCACCTACCTGGGATTTATTTCCCGTGCCAGAGTGTTTTCGAGATACCGAAAGCAAATTGTCGATGTTTCACATGTATAGGGAATAAAATGGATAAACGAAAGAGGATTATTAACCGGATTGTTGCCTGGCGTATCAAACAGATACACGAACGGCATTTTTTATATATCCTCAGCTGTTTTATAGGTCTGTTAAGCGGATTTGCAGCCTTACTGCTAAAGAACCTGATCCACCTTGTAGAGTCAGAATTAACCCACTGGCTTCCTGAAGAAACAGGGAATGTTCTGTTTATTATTTATCCTTTTATAGGAATCATGCTGACTGTACTTTTTATCCGGTATGTGGTTCGGGACGATATAGGGCATGGCGTATCAAAAATTCTGTATGCTTTTTCCAAAAAGAGTGCCAAACTGGAACCCCATAATACGTACACGTCGATGGTAGCCAGTTCACTGACCATTGGTTTTGGAGGATCGGTAGGAGCTGAAGCACCTATTGTTTTGACCGGTGCTTCCATAGGGTCAAATCTGGCGCGCTTGTTTAAGTTGAACTTCCGGGATGTTTCTCTGATGGTTGGCTGCGGGGCTGCCGGCGCAATTGCCGGAATCTTTAAAGCTCCTATTACAGGCATCGTTTTTACCCTTGAAGTGCTGATGCTGGATCTGACCATGGTGCATCTGATACCCCTTCTGATCGCTTCTGTCACAGCAACTTCCGTATCCTACCTGTTTATGGGGGATGCCGTAGTACTAAAATTTGTCCAGGTCCATGCCTTTGAGTTGAATAACCTGATCTTTTATATTATTCTGGGGCTTTTTTCAGGATTTGTATCCCTCTATTTCACCCGGATGGCCATGTTTGTGGAAGGGAAGTTTTCCTTGCTGAAAAAGACCTTCTCAAGAATCCTGGCAGGAAGCCTGATTCTGGGAGTTCTTATTTTTATATTTCCCTCCTTATGGGGGGAAGGATACACCAGTATTGCCCGTATTTTTGATGGCAATGGGGCTGATCTGTTAAACATTTCCCTTTTCTACGGGATGAAAGATAATCCCCTTTGGTTATTGGTTTTTCTTGCCGGAATTCTGATTTTTAAAGTGATCGCTATGTCGGTAACCAATGGGGCAGGGGGTATTGGAGGTATTTTTGCTCCCACTCTTTTTATGGGAGCTGTAGGAGGCTTTTTTGTGGCCAGGCTAATCAATACGGTATACGATGCAGGACTCCCCGAAGATAATTTTGCCCTTGCAGGTATGGCCGGGATGATGGCCGGGGTGATGCATGCGCCCCTGACAGCCATTTTCCTCACAGCTGAAATAACCGGAGGGTACGGACTCTTTATGCCCCTGATTGTAACCTCAACCGTTGCTTATGTGACGATTATGCGCTTTGAATCGCATTCCATTTATACCAAAAGACTGGCTCAGAGAGGAGAGTTGCTTACCCATCATAAGGATAAAAATATTCTCCGCCTGATGAAACTAAGAAACCTGGTCGAAACAGACTTTGAGGTGATCCGCCCCGAAGCAACCCTGAGAGAATTGGTGAAAGCCATTTCCCGATCCCATCGCAATCTTTTCCCTGTAGTGGATCATAAGGGAATCCTCCTTGGAATGGTTAAACTTACCGATATCCGTTCCATAATTTTTGAAACCGACCTGTATGATACGATCTTTATCAGGGATATCATGTATATGCCCGAACATTATATCTCTCCGGATGATAGTATGGAGGAAGCAGTCGAAAAGTTTGAATCCTCAGGACGCTTTAACCTGGCGGTGATTGATCAGGGAAAATACCTGGGATTTATTTCCCGGGCTAAAGTCTTCTCCAGATACCGGAAGAATATCCGTGACTTTTCGGATGATTAACCCTTTTATCTTTTCAGATACCGGATGTGGTAGATATATCCCCCCGTAAAAAGAAGGGTGAAAATAAGATGGGTATACGAAAAGGCATCTGCCCCAAGCCATACCGAAGGAAAGAATAAAAGGACCCCCTGTGCAAGGACATAGATAAATAATCCATCCTTGTGAAGTTTCCATATCCGTATGGCACCAACCAGAGTAAAACAATGCAAAACCATCAAGAGGATAAAAAACAGCGGTGATAAATGTTCTACGGAGTGCATGGAGGAAAAGGTACGAATCCATTCACAGGTTTTTCCAAAAGACAAGGAGGCTGCGAAATACCCCAGAAAAGCGATTCCACTACCGATAAAAGTCAGTATACAAAGGGCTCTCAAAAAAGGTGGGCGGGTTTGTGTTTTCATGGTTCTGTTTTACGGT
>CAZNPV010000039.1:0-34810 GCA_964575025.1 uncultured Mariniphaga sp. | reverse complement strand
TTCCCTGTTTGCATTTGGGGCAGCGTGCCGGATCGCTTCCCCGGAGTATCCGGTAACGGATTGATAAACTTATCGAAATTTAATTTGGATACATGGGTGTAAATCTCCGTAATTTTCGAATTTTCATGATCTGGCCATTCCCGGATATGCCGAAGGTCCGTCCCATTCCCAGACAATGGGGTAGCAATGCTGTGCCGTAAACAATGGATCGGATCGGTTCGTTTTAATTGCAATTGTTTTATAGATTGAAATTGTATAAAAAAGATTCTCCAGGAAATGCTTAAAGAAAAGTCAAATTGGGTGTGTAAAACAGTGTGTAAGATGAAATATACCACTGTATACCAATAATTTACAGCGATATCTGTAGTCCCACCAGGAATCGAACCTGGATCTACAGTTTAGGAAACTGCTATTCTATCCGTTGAACTATGGGACCTTTTTTTCAGGTCTGCAAAAATATGCAAAAACCTTTTGCCCGGCAAATAAATTATTGCTCCCCTTCAGGGTTTTATTATAAGAGGTTGGTTTCTGTTCGTTTTTATTCAGGTTGTTTTATAAATTTGTATGTCCTTTAAAAAAATCAACCATGAAAAATGCAGTATCTTTTATGTTCCTCTATCTGTTTTTACTGGTAAGTTTATCCGAAAGTATGGCAACCGATTTTGAGAAAGATCGATTCAAAACCTCACAGGGAGACCTGGCAATCACCTTTATCGGGCATGGCACCTTAATGATGGAATTTGACGGGAAGGTGATCCATATTGACCCGGTAGGGCGCTATGCCGACTATGCGGAAATGCCTGATGCAGATCTGATCCTGATCACCCATGAACATGGCGACCATTTCGATTTGGATGCCATGGAAAAAATCAAAAAAACAGACACGGAAATCGTGCTGACAAAAACCTGCGCCGAACGGTATGGTTCCGGGAAAATCCTGGAAAATGGAGAGTTCGCAACCGTGAAAGGTCTTTTTATTGAAGCAGTCCCGGCCTACAACATCCAACACATGCGGAGCGAAAATGTACCTTACCACCCCAAAGGTTCCGGAAACGGGTATGTGATAACCTTTGGAAACAAAAAAGTATATATCGCGGGTGACACGGAGAACATTCCTGAAATGGCTGACCTGAAAAATATCGATATCGCTTTTCTCCCCATGAACGTTCCCTACACCATGACCCCCCCCATGGTAAAGGATGCGGTACGTTTATTCAAACCAAAAATCCTGTATCCTTATCACTTCGGGAATACCGATACCTCCGTGTTGGTGGAATTAATGAAAGATGTGGAGGATGTGGAAGTAAGAATCCGGCCATTAAACTGACCCGGCTTCTGTCTGCCCCATACGGAACCCATTGATGATTCAGAACAGGGTGTTCCTGAACTGATCAAACGTAAGCGTATAGGGTTCACCCACTGCCTGTTCAAACGCCCGGGTGAATTGAACAAAGCGGTAACGTGCCTTATTTACATTATTAGTCAGCATCAATTGTTTAACAATGATCTGTATCGCTTTTTCGTTCAGTTCATCTATGATCAGGATTCGTTCTGCAATCTCTGTAAGCAGCCGGCAGTCTGCCTTTTCATCCAACCTGGAGGCAAACAGCATAAGATGATCAATAATATCATTCACCATTGATTCACGAAATTCATCCAGCCATTCCCAATCCAGTTCATTCAGGAATCCTCCTTTTTTTACCCGGTTAAAAAACGCTTCCATTTTTTCTTTGGTATCGAGATCCTGTTTGTTCAGCATGGTAACCACTTCGATGTAATCGCAATAAAGATCTTTTCCAGCTTCCATTGTCCAGTAACCGTTCTGATAGCTCACATTCAGTCCTTTGACATTCCGGATAAGTTTACGCAGTTTGTTTATGGTAACACTTCGGTTGTTGGCAGCCTTTGGGGGCTCGAACCCGGGCCATAATACAGACGTCATCTGTTCAGTCCGGATCCCCCTATTATTTTTAACCGTATATAACAAGATCAGCAGGAACAGTTCTTTGATCCTGGGAGTGAACTTTGAGGATAATTCTTTGCCGTAAGCGTCAAAGATCTGAAAATCCCCAAACAGAAAAACGGAATTTTTATGCCGGGGAGCCGGTTCCTTCTCCGTGCCGGCAGGTGGCATTTTTTTGGGTTTTCTTCTTCGGATGCCGGCTATCAGCCATACAAAAACGATTGTGAACACTACAATACCGCCCATGATCACAGTTCTGAAGGGAAACCCGGAGGTTGTTTCCTTTGCAGGTTTATAATCCGCATTATACAGGATCTGAATTTCCTCCTCTCCCAGGGGGCGGCTCCAGATAAAAAGATCATCGATATACCCGTTCAGGAAATTATCGGATTGAATCGACTGGCCGATCACCAGGGTGGAATCTCCGATAAACGATGCATGGTTCAGGGAAGCCCCCACGTTCTGTCCATTGACATAAATGGCCTGCTCCCCGTTAAAATAATTATAGCGGTAAACAATATGAACCCACTCGTTTGGGGAGACGACCCTGTCAGCCCAGAGGTCGTTTCCGTAAAATCCAAAATAGGGTCTTCCCTGCCTGATCACCAGATGCAATCCCTTTCTGAATACTCCTTCGTGCGTCCCCAGGATGCTGTATTCGCTGTTCATATCAAGGACATTGAGTTTAAACCATGCACTTACCGTGAAACTATTGTTGCGGATCCCATATTTTTCCGGGTACCCGATCCGTATGTAACTGCTATCCGGCAACTTTGCCACCTCCCCTTTGTTCACATCCGAAGCAATGGACGCATGAACGGGCCATCCGGTATCCTGTTGATCCACTTCGTTGTGCCAGTCGGTATCAAACGGGAAATAAGCCGTTAATCCTTCATCCAGAGAAAGAGGGCTTGCATTAAAAACGACCGAAAGCAAAAGATTCTCAGTCGAAACAACCGACATCTGGGGGTCGAACCGGTAGCCCGGGCTGAAGGGTGTGAGATTCAGCTCTTCCCCCTCGGAATAAGGAAAACTGAAATACCCGTTGGTTATGCACTTGTTGGAATGTTTCCAGAAGACCTTTTCCATGGGTTTATCGTTGATCCTGACAATGCCTTTCACACTTTTGTAGGTACTCAGCCACGGGATCAGGGGTGAAAGAAAGCGGGTACTCCAGGTAGTAAAAATAAAATTCGGTTGCTTCCCGGTACTTTTCCACCGGTTAAGCAGATGGTTTATATAGAATTGATTCTGGTTCAGATCCCAAAGAAACCGGTTCCGGCTGCCTTCAGACTCCGGGATGACAAAGTCCCGGACCAGCAGCAATTCCTTGGTGATATCGCCATTGATATAGTGCCCGTCAAAAGGAGGATTTTCCATCCCCGAATGGGGAAACTCTGCCATATAGTCCCATGCATAGTGAAAATACATGTTGCCCGGGTTGGGCTTCTGAAAAATAAAACAAACAAGGTTCCGGCGGGATTCCAATATCTGATCCACCTCCGGCCACCGTTCTCCGGGAGGCAGATAAAACATCCGTTCGGAAAGCCCTGTGTTCACCACGGCATCATTTAATATCCGGACGGGTCCGGCATAATTAATAAATACAGGAAGGATTCCCTGGGGATTGTTGTCCAGGTAAGTCAGGAGAATCTCCGATAACGCTTCAAAGGATAACTCTCCTTTCTCCGGAGAAACCATCAGGCTCTCCTCTTCTCTGTCGTACGCCAACTGTATATAGATCCCTGCCTGCCCGCTACGTAACTCCCGTTCTATAATCTGGTCCGTAAGCGTTGTTTCCGACAGATCGGCTATCAGGTAGGTATAATCACTGAAATTCTGCGAATAAAGATCCGCTATCGCGAAAATCAGAAGCACCCCGGGGATTAGCCTGTAGAAAAATCTTCTTTTTCGTATACGCATCGTTCCTTCCCCCATCCACAAAATCTGTTCAGATTAATACCTCCATTAATACCATGAACCCATAAAAATAAAAAAATAAATTAATTATAACAATTTATCTGTTAATTGATTAAAAAATAAAATAAGCGTGTATTAACAGGCAATTAAGAACTACCCTAACAGCAGGTTAAGAAATCAGGTAACAATCCGTTCTTACCCTTGTAATCCAAGCAAGAATCTGTTGATGGGCCGTAAACTGAAATTTTTAAAGAAACCCCCGGTTATTTTTGTTGGGGCAATAGGGATCGTTTCTCTGCTTTTTTTTTCATTTGACAGAGCAATGATTTATACATCGTCCGATTCTTTTTGTATGTCCTGTCATGTTCATCCCCATGCAGAAATCAAATGGAAGTTGTCCACTCACAGCAACAACCAGACCGGTGTGGTTGTCCATTGTACCGAATGCCATCTTCCACCCAAAGAAGAGGGGTTGCCGGCTTACACCTGGGCCAAAACAAAACAGGGTTTTAAAGATCTGTATGGATACGTGGCCAAAGATCCGGAGGAAATTGACTGGGAGGCTAAGCGGGCCCCGGAGAAAGCCCGCCATTTTACCTATGAATCGTCGTGTGTTAAATGCCATTCGAACCTATACCCGGCAATGCTTTCGGATGAAGGGAGCGAAGCCCACCTGAATTACGAGATGAATCCGGCAGGCAGAACCTGTTTAACCTGTCATCCCCGCATAGGGCATTATGATCCTGAAGCTAATCAGGTCAATACGGATTTCGGGTTAATCGATTTTTCTGAAAAAGAAATTTTTACGGAAGCTGAAACAGTACAGGAATTTTCAGATTTCACGGAGAAAATATCAGGCACGAGCGTATCTTTTGTGATGAAGGCTATTCCGGGAGGAACATTCATCATGGGCAGTCATCCCAGGGAGCCCTACCGTTCCCCCGATGAAGGACCCCGGCGTGAAGTAGAGATCCGTCCTTTTTTCATGGCTGAAGTAGAGGTTACCTGGGATGAATACCTGGCTTTTTTTAATGAAACCGGTTCCCAGGGACGAAAAGAAGGCGAAGCCAACCAGCAGGATGATGTCGATGGAATTACCGGAGCCACCCCTCCGTGGGGTGCTCCCGACCAGGGATGGGGAAAAGGCTCAAGACCGGCAATCACCATGACGCACCATGCAGCAATGACCTACTGTCGCTGGTTAAGCCTGAAAACAGGAAAATCATACCGGTTGCCAACCGAAGCAGAATGGGAATATGCTGCCAGGGGGGGCACCCAGGGTGCCTATTTCTTCGGAGGAAACCCGGAAGATTATGAACGGGATGGATTCATGAATAAACTTTTTGGCCCGGATACAACCGTGATAAACAGCTATGCCGTCTATCAGGAAAACAGCCCCGACCGCACACAGGAACCTTCCTTTGTGAAAGCCAATCCGTTTGGATTAAAAAATATGTCGGGGAATGTCGCTGAATTCTGTATCGACTATTACGACCCACAGGTATACGGAAAATATCCTGCCGGCACAGTAAAAAATCCCAGGGGCCCCCGAAACGGAACGGAACATGTGATCAGGGGAGGCTCCTTCATGAACAGCGCCCGACATCTGCGTTCTGCCGCCCGCAGCTATACCCAAACCCGGGAATGGCTCTTAACCGATCCGCAGATACCCAAAAGCATCTGGTGGTATTCCGATTGCAAAGAGGTAGGATTCAGGGTCGTCTGTGAATACGATGAAAAAACGGGAAATACGAAATAAAGCGTAATATCATGAAATCTTCAAAATTTTCAAGGAGGTCATTTCTCGAAACAACCGCTTTAGCGGGTGCTGCAGGACTGGTTGGGCTCTCGGCCCTGAGCTCCTGTAAAAGGGGAAAAACGTCCGAAGAACTGGGGCTGCCTCCCCTCCCCGACAAAGCTCCGGACGGACAAAAACTTCGTGCCGGACTGGTGGGATGCGGAAACAGAGGAACCGGGGCAGCACTGAATTTTATGGATGCCGGTCCGAACCTCGAAATTGTGGCCCTGGCTGATGTCTTTGAGGATAAAATTCAGGACTGCCGGAAAAAATTAAAGCAATACAAAATTGAGGTTCCCGACAAAAATTGTTTTACTGGTTTTGATGCCTTTAAAAAATTGCTGGACGTTGACCTGGATATTGTACTTCTGGTCACTCCTCCCCGGTTCCGGCCCGAACACCTGAAAGCATGCATTGAGGCGAACAAGCACGTTTTCATGGAAAAACCGGCCTGTGTAGATCCCGTGGGAGCCCGGTCGGTCATCGCCAGCTCAAAAAAAGCAGAAGCACTGGGATTAACAGTGATCACCGGAACCCAACGAAGACACCAGCGCGATTATATCGAAACCTATAAACAGGTTGCCAACGGGGAAATCGGAGAGATCACTTCAGCACGGGCCTTCTGGATGCAATCGCATGTATGGTTCCGAACCAGGGAGGAAGAGTGGAGCGACATGGAATATATGATCCGAAACTGGAACAACTTCTGCTGGTTGTGCGGCGACCACATCCTCGACACCCATGTTCATAACATTGATGTGATCAACTGGTTTATCGGAAAACACCCTGATAGTGCGGTAGGGTTCGGAGGAAGACACCGTAGAATCACCGGCGACCAGTACGATTTCTTCAGCATCGATTTCCACTTTGGCGAAGGATTATTTTCACACAGCTTTACGCGTCAGATTGACGGATGTGCCAATGCAATGGGGGAATTCATTATGGGGACCAAAGGATATACCAACTGCCAGAATACCATTTATAATCCGGATGGAACCATCAAATGGGAATATGAATACCCCAGAGACAATTCGGGAAAGCCAACAAACACCGTGAAGGTTTCACCCTATGTGCAGGAACACGTTCACCTGGTCACAGCAATCCGTACCAACAAACCGGTACAGGAAGCTGAACAGACTGCGATCTCTACGCTGACAGCCATCATGGGGCGGACAGCTGCTTACACCGGACGAAAAATCACCTGGGAAGAAATGATGTCTTCAACAGAAGTGCTGGGTCCGGAAGCAATTGAAATGGGCCCGGTCGACCGGGATTTTCCGGTCCCAGTTCCGGGAATTCAGCATAAAACCTGAAATAAAGAATCCATAACAACAGACAATCATGATTTCCGTAGTAATACCTTTATTTAATGAAGAAGCCCTGGTCAAAGAGCTTGTTCAACGAATTGCAGATGCCCTTGCAAAAACCGGGGAGAAGAGTGAAATACTGTGTGTGGACGATGGAAGTACCGATAATACCGTTCCGTTTTTACTGCAGAAAAAGGAAACAATCAACGAACTGAAAATCGTATCCTTTTCAAGGAATTTCGGCCACCAGGCCGCTTTTACAGCCGGAATGGTTCTTGCAAAAGGGGAGTTTATCGCTCTCATGGACGGAGACCTCCAGGATCCACCCGAATTGTTACCGGAGTTGTATGCCATCCTGACGAAAGAGCCTGTGGATATCATTACCGGCCGAAGAAACAAACGGGAAGAACCGGCAGGGAAAAAATGGATGATCCGCATGTTTCATTCGATCTTCCGGAAAACCTGCGGCTTTCCACAGGCTGGAAATGAAGGCAACTTCTGTATGATGAAAAAGAAGGTTGCCCAGGCTATTAACTCCATGAAGGAAAAAAACCGGTACATCCCGGGTCTGCGAAATTTTGCCGGTTTCAGAAATTACTATCTCGATTACGACAGACAGGAAAGAAAGCACGGACCGAATAAAATGAAGTTTACCCATCTGGTAAGCCTGGCCATGGATGCCATTTTTTCTTTTTCAAACTGGCCCGTCAAATTGTGTCTCTATCTGGGGCTGACCGGACTTGTTGTTGTATTGATCGCTTTTGTTTACACCCTGGTGAGTAAATTTCTCAACCTGGCACCCCTGGGCTGGTCGTCGACCATGCTCAGCCTCTATTTTCTGGGAGCAATCCAACTCACTTTCCTGGGTATTATCGGCGAATATGTATACCGGATTTATAAAGAAACTCAAAACAGACCCCACTATTTTATCAAAGAAATTATTGAATAAACGAATAGGAAGTGTTTGAAAAGGATCACATATCATTCCGGGGGTTGGGTAAAAAGCATTTTTACCTGGTTGCTTCGTTTATCGGTATTGTGATGCTTTTTATGGCTTCCGGAGCTGCCATAAATATTGATGAACCGGTGCATTACGACCAGGCCAAAAAGGTCCTCTCATGGTATAAAACCCGGGGGAAGGACACCTCCTGCCTGGAGACCCCACGCAGCAACCTGAAATTTTACGGTCAGTCGCCTGATAACCTAAGTGCCCTGATAAACCGTTTATTCGCTATTGAAAAAGAATACCAGACAAGACACTACCTGGGATGGGTATTTTCCTTCCTTTTGCTGTGGGTCACCGGAGCAATCGCATATGAAATTTCAGGAAGTTCCCTTGCCGGGATCGTGGCACTGATCCTTTTGTTTATTTCACCCTCAATGATGGGGCAGGCTTACGGAAACCTGAAGGATATCCCTTTTGCTTTGGGGTATGCATGGAGTTTGCTCATGATCCTGCGATTGGTTAAACAAATGCCGGTACCACGGTGGAAGAGTGTTCTTTTACTGGGACTATCCATTGCTTTTACAAATTCGGTGAGAATAGGCGGGATGGTACTCTTCCTTTACCTTGCCCTCTTTTTTGCTGCCTGGATGCTGATTGCAGGAAAAGCTTCCGGTGACGTCTACAAAAATCCCCGCTGGTGGAAACAAATACTGATTAAAGCCCTGGTGGTGATTGGTATCGGATATTTTGGCGGATTGATTTTCTGGCCTTTCGGACTGATTCATCCCGTTAAGAATTCCTGGGAGGCACTATCCGTCATGGAACACTATACGATCAGCATTCAACAAATCTTCGAAGGAACCCGGGAATGGAGTACAAACCTTCCGTGGTACTATCTGCCCAAATGGCTTTTCATTTCTATTCCTGAAATAGTGATAGCCGGAGCCCTTCTTTTTGTGCTGGCTCTATACGATCGAATAAAAAATCACCAGTTGCAAGCCCTGTTTGGCTATGGAATGGTTGCTTTTGGTCTTCTCTTCCCCCTGGTTTATGTTATAGCCATAGATGCAAATTTATACAGCGGCTGGCGGCAAATGTACTTTGTCTATCCTCCTTTAATAGTCATCGCTTCAGCAGGACTGGTGCATCTATGGCAACACCTCAGAAAACCGGCCCAAACAGCCATGGCCGGAATATCGCTTCTGTTAATACTCCTGCCGGTAATCCATATGGCCCGGACCTACCCTTCAGAATACATCTATTTCAACACCCTCGCAGGAGGAAATAAAAAAGCATGGAGCAATTATGAATACGATTATTACTGGCATGAAATGAAAAAAGCCGCTTCCTGGCTTGAAAAAGAACTGGAAAATAACAACTCTGAATGCAAAGTAGCATCCAATTTTATCCTTTCTGCTTATTTCCCGGATAAGAAAAATACCGGTTTTGAATACGTTCATTTTTACGATAAAATTTCTGCTGATTGGGACTATGCCCTGTTAGGAGTAAATTATGTCCATCCCTGGCAATTGAAAAATGATACCTGGAAACCCGAAAAAGTGGTTCAAACATTTTATCACAAGGGAAATCCTACGGTAATCATTTTAAAAGGACAGGATAAAGATGCCCGGGAAGGCTACACAGCCTTCAGAGACCGGAATTTTGAAAGGGCTGTTTTAAAATTGTCTACGGCGCTGGAAAAAGACCCGGCAGACCTGCAGATTGCAACCTATCTGGCGGAAAGTTATCTTACCCTGAACCGGTTTGAAGAAGTCAGAAATGTCCTGCAAAAAGCAAAAACGAAACATCCCTTTTACGAACCTTTTTTGCTCCTTGACGCAAAACTGGAGATGAAAAAAAAGAACCATTCAGAAGGCCTGGAAAAATTAATGAATTTGCTGGATGTGAACTCCCGGTATTCCAGAGCAATTCCTTATTTAATAGAGTGTTACGAAAATACAGGCCAACCAGAAAAAGCAGAAAAATTGCGAATAAAATATAACATATAACCAAAAAGAAGCAAAATGAAACAAATGAAAAAGGTAAGATTATTCCTGGTATCAGCGATCCTTTCATTGATCCTGGCAGGAGGAATCCTTTATGCCCAGGAAGAAGGAACATACATTGACAACGCCTCGCCCCAGGACAGTTCCTATATGGAAGGCGATGTTTTAAACTTTGATGAATATTATGAAGATGATAAGTCGGGCAATACCGTGGCAATCGTTGTGGTTGCCGCCATTGTGGTTGCCGGAATTGTCATTGCAGTTGTTTTACGCAAGAAAAAGAAAGCGTAAGCCTTTTTTGCCGGAAACGGAAGGAACCTAAAACCACTACGGCTTTCTGAAATAAAATTCAGGAAGCCGTTTTTTTTTCTGTCGGGTCAGAAGCCAATTTTCCGGACCGTCGTTTCATCGATAGCAAGAAAATCCATCACAGCATCCAGGTTCTCCACATCCACCAGGTTATTCTTCGCATAATCAGCCGGGAAAACTACAATTCTGAAGATTTGATTTTCTTTTTCTGCCGGCAGGAGAATGTTAAAATTAATATCGCCATCCAGGAATATCCGTACATCTCCAAAGGTATAATCAAAATTATATTGCAGAATTCCTTCATTCAGGACAACCGATTGCGGCAAAGGACGCCAGACATCAACCGTTCCCCCGTCATTTCCTTCCACCACTTCCCAAAGAATATACACGAGCACAATGTCGGACTCATACATTTCAAAACCGGCAGGAAACTCATAGAACAGTTCGTAATTGTTCTGACTGGTAAAATCCCCTTTCACTTCAAATACATTGCCTAAAAACGAAACGCCATCTTGTCCGGGAGGGCCCGGCTCCCCTTCACAGGATAACAAAACTACAGCCGCAGCCAGTGTGAGTATTCCGATTGTTTTTTTCATGACTTTTAAAATTTAATGGATTCCTGATTGTTTTTTTATGGCAAGATTAATGCCAAATACGCAAATTCTCAAAATTAAACCCGGTAAAACAGAAAAATACCACCGGGATTTTCTTATTTTAACCTTCTTCAGAGCCTTTTTTTACTTTTTTCCTGATTTGTTGTTATCTTACTACAACAAAAGAACCGGTCAGAAATACAATGTTGATTTTTTATGGAGATCGATAAACCAAAGGGAAAAAACACCAAACAACGTATTCTCATAAAGAATATGTTGAGTTCCTGTTGTGTGCGGCTGGTACGTGAAGAGCTGGCAAAAACCGGAGTGACGGTTCTGGATGTAAAACTCGGAGAAGCCGTGATTCAATATGATCCTTCCGGAATTTCGGGAACGCAGATTGCCGAAGCGCTAAACAAGCTGGGATTAACATGGATAAAAGATAAAGATGAGGTTCTGGTTGAACAGATCAAGCACACGGTAATCGAACTGATCCATCAGATGAATAATGTCGATTCCATAGCCCGTAAATCGGAATACCTGGTTGAAAAAACAGGACGTAGTTATCAGGTATTATCAAAAGTGTTCTCCAGAGTGGAACACATCACATTGGAAAAATACATCATCCTTCAGAAAATTGAACGTGTTAAGGAACTGGCTCTCGATGATAAATTCACATTGAGCGAAATAGCCTGGATGATGGATTACAGCAGTCCGCACCATCTTTCGAACCAGTTTAAGAACATCACCGGAATATCTATTTCCGATTATAAAAAAAATCCGGCTGCCTATAAGAAACCGCTCGATCAATTGTATTAAAATAAACTTCAGGATGCCCCGAAAAACACGTTGTCTGACACGATCCATTGCTGTGTACCATATTTTATAAAACTATTACAGAATTATGTACTTAACCGATGGGTTCCATCGTTTATCTTTGTAACCTGATAACGAACTTTTTATCCAATGAAGATTTCAGAAGAAATAAAAATCAGTGACAACGGATTTGTTTTCAATCCGGAAACCGGCGATTCATTTAATATCAATTCCAGCGGACTTGAATTGATCAGGCTTCTCTCCCAGGGGAAGGATTTTGAGGTCATCAAAACTATCTTTCTTGAAAAATTTGAGGTTGATGAGTTAACCTTTGAGAAAGATTTTTATGAATTCTGTTCCCTGTTAAAGAATTATCAGTTAACAATTCAGGAAAATCCGTCCGATTTTTCCTAACGGAACAGGGATCATGACAAAAACAAAGATAACCATCGCAGTAACCGGGCTGAACAATACGGACAATCCCGGTCCCGGAGTGCCGGTCATCCGTTCGGTCAAAGAATCCACAGAATTTGAAGTACGGATTATCGGACTGGTCTATGAAAATCTTGAACCTGGAATCTATATGGAAGGGCTTTGTGACCGGATTTTTCAGATCCCGTATCCGTCATCCGGTTCGGGTGAGCTTATAGAACGCATTGAAGAGATCAGTCAACAGGAAAAAATAGATGTGCTGATTCCCAACTTTGATGCAGAGTTGTTTTCCTTTATGAAAAATGAAAAACGCCTCCGGGAAAAGGGCATTCATACCTTTCTCCCCACCTTGCAACAGTTTCAGGAAAGGAGCAAGGAACAACTGCCCGCATTTGGCAAAAAATATGACCTGAACGTTCCGCGGAGCTTAAACCTGGGAAGCCTGAATGAAATCGCAGAGATCAAAGAAAAATTTGAATATCCGGTAATGGTTAAAGGTAAATTTTACGATGCCCACCTCGCATATAATCCGGAACAGGTAAAACAGGCGTATAACAAAATATCATCCAAATGGGGATTACCGGTAATCATTCAGGAATTTATCAGGGGTACTGAAGTGAATGTAATCGCCCTGGGTGACGGACAGGGAAACACCATTGGAGCGGTCCCCATGCGCAAACAGTATATAACCGATAAAGGAAAAGCCTGGGGGGGAATTACTCTTTCGGATGAAAAAATGCTGAATCTCACACGGACGATCATCCGCAGAACCCGATGGAAAGGGGGAATGGAACTGGAACTTATCAAAACCATGCAGGGGGACTATTTTCTTATCGAGATCAATCCGAGGATCCCGGCATGGGTTTACCTGGCTGTCGGTGCCGGACAAAATATCCCGGAAGCTCTGGTAAAACTGGCACTGGGTCAGGAAGTTGCCCCCATGGAAACCTATGAAACAGGAAAAATGTTTGTCCGCTATTCATACGATATGATCGTAGACCTGAAAAAATTTGAAACCATATCAATCAATGGAGAAATCTGAAAATCATGGAAAAAGCAACCTATAAAAAGCCGGTAATTGCGCGGATCACCACCGGCATGCCCAGCAAATTCGGACTGCCAGTGAAACAAAAAATCATTTCAGAGATCGATGGTCTGGCAGTATCTGATTTAATCCGTCAATACGGATCTCCTGTTTTTGTCTTTTCAGAACGAACGATCCGGGAGACGTTTGCTGAGGCCAGAAGGGCTTTTGAAACCCGTTACCCGAAGGTACAGTTTGCCTGGTCATACAAAACCAATTACCTCGATGCCATATGCAGCATTTATCATGAGGAAGGTTCCTGGGCTGAAGTGGTATCCGGTTTTGAGTTAACCAAAGCCTTATCACTGGGCCTTCCAGGATCCCGGATCCTGTTTAACGGCCCCGAAAAATCGAAAGAAGATCTGACCCTCGCAATAAATGAGGGTGCTACCCTGCATATTGACCATTTTGACGAACTTTACCTTCTGATAAAAACGGCACGTACCCTGCAGAAAAAAGCACGTGTGGCAATCCGTGTAAACCTGGACGCTGGTATTTACCCTGTCTGGGATCGCTTTGGATTTAATTATGAAAACGGGGAAGCCTGGAATGCCGTGAACCGGGTTATGCTGGCTGAGGAACTGGAACTGGTGGGTTTGCATACCCACATCGGAACCTATATAATGGCTCCCTCAGCTTACGGCATCGCGGCCAGCAAACTGGCCAACCTCTATACTGCCATCCACCGGAAATTTTCTCTCTGGTTAAAATATATCGACCTGGGCGGTGGCTTTGCATCCAGGAATACGCTGAAAGGAGCCTATATGCCCGGAGCGGAAACCTGCCCTTCGTTTGACGAATATGCAGAAGTTATTTCCAATGCGCTGATCTCCTCCGAGATACCCCATGAAAACCTTCCTGCCTTATTCCTTGAAACAGGACGCGCCCTGATCGATGATGCCGGATATTTGTTGACGACTGTACTTGCCAATAAAAGACTGGCAGGAGGCAGACGTGCTACAATAATTGACGCAGGCGTAAACCTGTTGTTTACTTCATTCTGGTATCATCCGGGGGTGTACCCTTCAGGAGAAACCTCAGGGTATCCCGAAGAAACAACAATTTACGGGCCCTTATGTATGAACATTGATGTAATCCGCGAGGCAATTCCTTTTCCCCATGTAAAACCCGGCGATCAGCTGGTTATCGAACGGGTTGGGGCCTATAACGTTACCCAGTGGATGCAGTTTATTACCTACCGACCGAATGTAGTTCTGATTGATACAGAAGGAATTACCCACATCATTCGAAAAAAGGAAAGCATCGAACTCTTTAAAAACGCCGAATCCAATCCAAAAAAATAAGGTTTTTACCCTATGGAGCCATCCATAAAAAATAAAATAGTACGCATCACAGAGCCTGTTTTAAACAGTTATTCCCAGGTTTTCTTCTCCCGGTCCAAACTATTGGCCCTTTTCCTGGTAATAATCAGTTTTTTCGATTACGGAGCAGGAATAAGCGGCCTGCTTTCGGTCATCGTGGCCAACCTTCTTGCCTACTGGCTGGGCTATAATGAATATTACCTGAAGAGTGGATTGTATGGTTTTAATGCCTTACTGGTCGGGCTTGGAATTGGCTTGTTTTATGAACCCTCTCTTCAACTGTACCTTTTGGTACTCATTTCAGCCATAACCTGTTTTTTACTCACGGTTGTTTTACAGGGAGTGCTTGGCAAGTACGGTCTTCCCTTCTTAAGTGTCCCCTTTCTGGCAGCTATATGGATTGTAAGCCTTGCGGGAGGAGAGCTCACCGCGCTGAACATCAGCGAACGCGGTATCTATGTGTACAATGAGATCTATGCCCTGGGCGGCCAGACCCTGGTTAATCTGTACGACTGGCTTGAAAACACCATCAGTGGCTCCTTCCTGAAAGTCTATTTTTATTCCCTGGGAGCCATCTTCTTTCAGACAGGATTGCTGGCGGGTATGATCATTGCCCTTGGATTGCTTATCTATTCCCGGATTACCTTCGTCCTTTCGGTGATGGGATACGCCATTGCCTATCTGTTTTACAGCATTGTCGGTATTGAATTCAATGCGCTGGGCTATACCTACATTGGATTTAACTATATCCTTACAGCCATCGCCATCGGCGGGTATTACCTGGTTCCCGGACGCAGCAGTTTTTTATGGATCTTTATCTTGCTTCCTGCCGTGGTTTTGATCACCATCAGCACCCAACAGATCTTCCTTGTTTACAAAATCTCACCTTACTCTTTGCCCTTTAATTTTGTGGTTCTCACCTTTCTGTATGCCTTAAAACTTCGTGAAAAAAGAATTAAAAAACTGGTGGAAACACCGGTTCAGTTAGGAAGTCCGGAGAAAAACCTGTATCTTTTTTCAGAAAACCTGAAACGATTTCCAATGGCTTACCCGGTAGCCGCTTCTCTGCCCTTTTATGGTGAATGGACCGTAACCCAGGGACATAACGGAGAATATACCCATAAAGGGGACTGGAAACATGCCTGGGATTTTGTTATTACCGATGAAAAAGGAAAGCAGTTTAAAGGGAAAGGTGATCTTCCTGAAGATTATTACTGTTATGGAAAATCCATTCTGGCACCTGCTGACGGAAAAGTCGTGGAAGCCATCAATACTATAGCTGACAATGCCATTGGCGATGTAAATACAAAAAATAACTGGGGAAATAGTGTGATCATTCAACACAATGACCAGACATTTTCTAAACTAAGCCACCTTACATCCCATTCTGTAGAAGTAAAAGAAGGGGATAACGTCCATCAGGGACAAATTATCGGGAAATGCGGAAATTCAGGCCGGTCGCCCTATCCTCATCTTCATTTCCAGTTTCAGGGCACCCCCTATATCGGATCCCCAACCCGGGATTATCCTTTCGGGCATTATATGCTTAAAAAAGCAGACCGCTATGAACTGAAAACGTTTGATTTCCCGCAGAAAGACCAGATCGTAGCAAATCCTCCGGGAAATGAGCTTCTGGCAAAAATGCTGCACTTTATTCCCGGACAAAAATTCAAAGTGGAGGTTGAAACAAAAGATAAATCCAACACCTTCCGGATTAAAAATAAAACCTGGCACTGGTCTGTACATACCGATGTATTAAATACCACATACCTGCAATGTGAGAAAGATAGCAGCAGAGCTTACATTTATAATAACGGGAGCCTGCATTTTTTTACCAATTTTACAGGAAATAAAAATAACCCGCTGTACTGGTTTTTCCTCTCTTTATATATGGTTCCGGTTGGATTTATACCGAAAAGTAAAATCAATGACAGCATTCCTGCAAATATGATGTTTGACGGATTACTGAAATTTATACAGGATCTGACAGCCCCCCTCTTCCTGTTTTTGAAAGTAGATTATGATCTGTCCTTTAAAAAAACAGAAGACAGTCTGTTCTCAGAGGATATACAGATGGAAACGATCCTGACAAAATCAATCGCCGGCAAAAAAAGTTCACAATATAGGATTCATACCGTCATATCAGAGGAAGGATTCATAGAACTGAAAGTAAGAGACAAAAATTCAGAACTAAAGATTTTATGCCAAAACGAATTGAAATAACATTTTTTTTACTGTTCGTATGGGCTTTTGCTGAAGCCCAGGAACCCTGGAGTTATCCGGTTGTTGATAGAAACTCCTATGCCTTGTACCAGCAACAAAAATGGGAAGAGTTGATTCTTTATTCAACAGAGGCCAGAAAAAACGGAATCGACTTTTTTTACCTTCAGGCCCGGACTGGCATCGCATGGTACAACCTTGGAAAATACAGGAGTGCAACAGAATGGTTTTTAAAAAGCTGGGAGTCTGATAAATCCTTCAGCTGGCTCCAGGAATACCTTTATTACAGCCTGCTATTCAGTGGCAGAACATACGAAGCTTCAAAAATAGCTCAACAATTCACTCCCGAACTAAAGGAAAAAGTGAACTTTCAGGACAAAGGAATCACAAGAATTGCGTATGAAACCGGTTTTTCTTTTAATCCTTCGTTTACAGAACTTGCAAACAGAGATTTTGCCGGCGAGGTTGAACCTGGAACGGATTACGGGGAAGGTTATTTTCTGAAAAACTATTCCTTTCATTCTATTGATCTGAGCCATAAACTTTCACCCAATCTGATCCTGAACCATACCTTCACCTGTCTCGGGGTTAACCGCGAAACGTGGGTTACATGGGTCGAACAAACCTCTTCACCCATAAAAGTCCGGCAGTTTCAATATTTCATTAATCCGATATGGGTATTGGGAAAAAGGATCCATATTTCTCCTTCGCTTGCGGTAATCTACGGAAAAGGAGAGGTATATGCCGGACGGTTAAACAACAATCTCGAACGCACCTGGTCTCTGACAAAGATCAATTATGACGAACTTGTTTTCTCAACCTCAGTATGGGGACATTTTAAAAATATTTCCCCCGGTATTGAAATCAATGCAGGGACGGTCAACGATTCAAAATTCACACAGCTTTCCCCGTGGATTACCTGGTATCCGTTCTCAACAACCCATTTTTATATTACTCCGAGAATATATTTCAAAACCGGAACCGAAACAGAAGGGTTGGAACTTACTACACTGGGCATCTCAGGAGGATTTCAGCTGGGGCCGGTTCATTTCAATGGCCAGTACCTGACAGGGAATATGAAAAATTTTATTGAATCAGCCGGATATGTAATTTATAATTTCCCCGGCAAAGCCGAACAAAAAATATCCGGAAGTTTCTATTTCCCATTTGGAAAGAAATACCAGTTTGTGTTACGGTATATCAACCAGGATATAACGGAAACGTATCAGATCTATACCGGCGGAATTAAAAGCAATTCATTGGAATATACCTATTTACAACATACCATAACAGGCGGAATATCATGGAATTTTTAAAAATCATACTCACAACGGCCTTTCTGGCTTTGTTCAGTTTCCAACCCTGGGCGCAACCCGACCAGGAAATCCTGGTGGATGCATTCTCCAGGAGTTACGAATTGGAAAAAAAAGGGGATTTCTCTTCTGCCCTGGAATCTTTGAAAAAAGTATATGACTCATCATCCTACGAACTGAACCTGCGGCTGGGATGGTTGCATTACAATGCCGGCCTGTTTGATGAATCCGTAATTTTTTATTCACGCGCAAGGGAATTAAAACCCTATTCGGAAGAAGCACGGTTTGGATTGATCCTGCCCCTGGCAGCCCTTGGAAAATGGGACCAGGTTGTCGACCTGTATAACCAGATCCTGGAAGTCAGCCCCCAGAATACAATCGCACTCTACCGTCTGGGACTGATTTACTACGGACGGAAAGATTACAACAAAGCATATCCTCTTTTTAAAAAAGTCGTCGATCTTTATCCCTTTGGTTACGATGGATTGCTGATGCTGGCCTGGACTTCCTATTTCCTCGGGAATTATAACCAGGCAAAAGTGCTCTTTAATAAAGTTACCCTTTATAATCCGGGCGACGAATCGGCCCGCGAAGGGTTGAACCTGATGAAATAAATAAAAAATTCAGACAAATGAAACGCATGAAACGATCATTAATTTTTCTTTTTTTTACCTTTCTTATGGTTGTGGGTTCGGGACAAATCACACTCGATAAAAAATACAATTATTCAACTTCTGGGGTAAATCTGGAAATCCAGGGATACAAATATTACCTGATGGATGTACCCAACGAACAATGCCGGATCTACAACAGGGACCATTCGCTGTATAAGAGCATCCCATGTGTGGTGCCAGACGGATATTACCTGGCTGATATTAAATATGTTTCAGAAAAACTGTTTGACAATGATCCGGAGATCGAGATCCTCTATACCTATTACCAATATATACCTACAAA
Source organism: uncultured Mariniphaga sp. (assembly GCA_964575025.1). Lineage (GTDB taxonomy): Bacteria > Bacteroidota > Bacteroidia > Bacteroidales > Prolixibacteraceae > JABMQB01. The sequence continues at coordinate 15,824 of CAZNPV010000039.1, read as the reverse complement.
TGACTCGTATTATTATAGGTACGGGTCGCGCATTGCCAATGAAAACGGCGGGGTAATATTGACCATTGACGGGGCACGTTACAATTATGTCAACATGACCGGAGCAGATACCTTTCAGCTTTTTTCCTATTGTTATGATTATTCATTTTTCCCGGAAATAGTATGGACCAATATCTATAACCTGCCGGGGAAATGGTATACATACGCAACGCTGACCGGGGATCCCCAGGACCTGTGGCTGAGATCATTCCCCAATCCGGCTACAAAATCAATGCGGGTGGAATATACGCTTCCGGAAAATGTGGATACAGGTAATCTGTACCTCTGTAATTCAAGCGGTCAACCTGTAAGCAACTACCTCATCGACCGGCATACAACTTTTCTGGAATTGGATGTCAGCCCCTTTCCGGCAGGCATCTACTATTATTTTGTGGAATACAACGGACGACGCTCTGAATCGAAAAAAATAGTTGTGCAATAGAGGTTGTATCCTGGTAATAGTCTTTTGCTATAAGCCGGATCCTTCTTATAAATAAGGAGAATCCATTTACCGGCAAGAGATGCTACTGCCTGACCTTTCCTTCCCCTGTCGTTGTATCAGCCATAACAGCATGCCTGTTATAACCACGCTGATCACTGTCATATAGGCACTTTCGGATGTAGCGCCAAATTCCTCTATTTCAGGATTTATCCATTGTTTGTTCACCATCCACATGGTCAGTACAGCGGCTGCATTATTTACAAAATGTGCTGTAACAGGCAACCATATTGATCCGCTCCAGACCAGCAAATAACCGAACATCAATCCCAGGAGAAACCGGGGTAGAAAACCGTAAAACTGCAGGTGGAAAGCACTGAACAGAACCGCAGTAATCACTACTCCCCAATGAACACTCCGAAGCCATCGGGTCATTATTTTCTGGAGTACTCCCCGGAACAACAACTCCTCACCGATAGCCGGCAATACAGCGACCATAAAAAGGTTAAACAATAACGCTGAAACCGAATCTACATCCAGAAAAGCCTCTGTTAGCAAAGCCGCCTGGTCTTCTGCCGTACGCATCCATTCTTCAAGCCAGGAAAGCCATTCAGGAAAAACCATTCCTGCATTTAAACTCCCCAGAAAATTAATGGCAGGGTTGGCAAAAAAAATCATAAGAACAACCAAAACAACCATTGCTCCGGAAATTCCCTTATTCAAAAAAAGGGTTTCCGAAATTTTTCCTGTTAACAGCCAGGCAATGATAAAAGGGGGCACAATAAACATACCCAGCGTTTGCATGATCTGGAAATATTTAAGGATCCGGATGCTTTCAGGATTTGTTAAATCCCGGACGGAGGGAATGGCGGTTAGTGAATGGATGCCAAAAAGAGGGATTGCAATCAAAGTGGCAGCAAGGGTACAAACCAAAAAACAAATAAGGATAATAAAGATGGATAGGATCAACTGAAAAAAAGGGTGCCTCCCTCTGAATGCTGTAAACTCCATTGGTTGTTGTTTCAGAATTTTTACAAATATAAATTTTCTGGTGTCGTATAAAAATGAAGTTTATAATTCTTTGATTTTTAAATTCCTGAATTTTGTCAGACCGCCGTGATCCTGTAGTCCGATATACCCTGTTTCAGACATTCCGTAATGGGGTTCTTCAGCCCATTTGCCGGCAGCTTTTCTGGCATACCAGTCGTCATCCCAGAGTTCATATTCCACTACTTTCTTTCCGTTTAACCAATGCTCGACATGGGGCCCCTTCACAATCAGCCTGGATGTATTCCACTCTCCTGCGGAAACGCGTTCGCCCCCTTCCGGAACATGCATTCCGTAATTGGCTCCGCTGTACTGATGGGGTTCCAGCTCGCCAGGCCAGCCTGTATCATCCAGCAACTGGTATTCAGGCCCTGACTGGTACAGTGCTTCCACTTCCCCCTCTTCCACATGGAAAAAAATTCCTGAGTTGCTTTCCGGAGCAATGTTCCATTCCAGGTACAATTCAAAATTCTTATACGGCTTCCGGGTAATAATATCTCCCCCGTGGTCACTGCCAACACCGGAATTTTCAAGTATTCCATCCACAATCTTCCAGCCTGTCACTTCTCCGCCATTAAAGAGTTTCCATTTATCAAGTGATGTGCCGTCAAAGAGCAACTCCCAGCCTTCTTCCTGTTCTGCCTGGGTAAGGGTATTCAATTCACCTGCTTTTCCCCCGGAATTTGTACAAGACATCATTCCGGTAAGGATTAAAAAGCATCCTGTTAAAACAACCAGTTTATTCATCTTCTTAAATTTAAATTGTATTTGTATGTGTGAAAATACAAATTCAAAACCGTTTTTTGGAAAAGAATCGTTTTTTTTACATCAACAAGCAGAATAATGCCGCTTCTGCGGAGCGCTGTCGGAATTGCTTCATTTCCGGGAAAGGATTATTTTTGTGTTGTAAAGAATGAATTAACAACGAATGAAAATCGGAAATATTGAACTGGGTTATTTGCCGTTGTTTCTGGCCCCGATGGAAGATGTGACCTATCATTCGTTCCGGTACATGTGCAAAAAATACGGAGCCGATGTGATGTATACTGAATTTGTCTCCTCGGAAGCATTGATCCGTAATGTTCAGAAGACCCGGGATAAAATGATTCTGTTTGACTTTGATCCTCCGGCAGGGATTCAGCTCTTCGGTCACGATATTGGATCCATGGTTTCGGCAGCCGGCAAAGTGGAGGAGGCCCGTCCCGATTTTATCGACATCAATTTCGGATGTCCCATGAAAAAGATCGTCAGAAAAGGGGCAGGGGCTGCTTTGCTTAAAGATCTGCCCAAAATGCAGGAGATGGCAAAACAGGTGGTAAAAGCGGTCAACCTTCCGGTTACAGCAAAAATCCGCCTGGGCTGGGATCAAAAAAACCAGCCTATTGTTGAAGCTGCTGAACGGTTACAGGATGCCGGGATTGCCGCCCTTGCCATTCATGGACGCACCCGTGACCAACTTTATACCGGTCATGCCGACTGGTCGCTTATTGGTGAGGTTAAGAAAAATCCCCGCATGATAATTCCGGTCATAGGAAATGGCGATATTACCGGGGCCGAAAAGGCAAAACAACTCGTAGAACAAACCGGGGTGGACGGGCTGATGATCGGACGACCTGCAATCGGACGACCCTGGATCTTCAGGGAAATAAAAAATTACCTTACAAAAGGAGAACTCCCCCCTCCCGTGACAGTCGATGAGGTAGTTGAGAAGGCCCGGGAACAGTTGCAAATTACCTGTCAATGGAAAGAACATGAGAAAAAAGCAATTCTTATGATGCGCCGTCATTTTGCCAAATATTTCCCGGGCCTGCCAAACTTCAGGGAAATAAAAACCGACTTGCTGCGCGCAGAAACCTACGAAGAAGTAAACCGGATCCTGAACCGGATCGCTGAGATATACACAGACCAACCTGTCGATTACAACAAAGCCGGTTTGCATTGAATAAAAAATAATCATCTTTGTCTGTTAACGATAGAACGAAGCGTCCTTCGCATAATTTTTTTTAATGGAAAAACTTAAGAAATATTTTATCGATAAACCCGTTGAAACAATTCTCGATGTTGCCACCGGCCAGGGGCAGTTTCTGAGAATTCTGAGCGATTTTTTCCCAAAGGCCAAAATCACCGGGATCGATCCGGATGCAGCCTCATTAAAAATTGCAGAAAAGACCTTTCAGGAGGTGAACATTCGTTTTTTTCAGATGTATGCTGAAAAACTAGGTTTTCAAAACGGGCAGTTCGACCTTGTTTCCATATCCAACGGACTGCATCATCTGCCTGACCTGGAACGCTCATTTTCAGAAATGAAAAGGGTAGCAAAACCCGGTGGCTGGATGGTAATCAACGAACATATAAACGATACCCTTACCCCTGCCCAGGAAAACCAGAAATTCTACCACCATCTGAAAAGCTATGCCGACCGCCTGAACGGCCATTTCCACCGTGAGACATGGGCAAAACAGGAAATACTTGACATTATTAAAGAAAACGGAATTAACATCGAATCCCTATTCGAGTACTCCGACGGCAGGAACATCATTACCCAAACCAGACCGGTAGCGTTCTGGACCGACCAGCTGAAAAAACATATAGAGATCCTGAAGCACAAACCGGTTTATAAGGAGTTGCTACCCAAATTGAAGGAATTCAAACAACGGATTGAAAAGGACGGCATGCAGCAGGTCAACAATGTGGTTGTGATCGGAAGAATAACGAAACAGCCTGATTAGCCTCTCAATGCTTCAGCGCCGCTGACAATCTCGAGTAATTCATTGGTAATGGATGCCTGGCGGGCTTTGTTGTAAGCCAGGTTCAGTTCTTTCAGGAGTTCCGTGGCATTGTCCGTAGCCAGGTGCATGGCGGTCATGCGCGCACCATGCTCAGAAGCATGGGAATCAAGCATTGCTTTATAAAACTGAATTTTTAAAATTCGGGGAATCAACTCCTCCACAATATATGCTTTTGAAGGTTCGAAAATTAAGTCAAAACGAGCTTCTTCCTCTTCGGCCTCATCCATTTCAACCGGCAGAAACTGTTCTGAGGTTAACTCGTGAACTGCAGCATTTTTGAAACTGTTATAGACCAGTTCCACACAACCGTATTCACCGTTGGCAAACGATTGCATAATTTCCGAGGCAACAAGTGAAACATTTTCAAAAGTCAGTTCGCTATACAGTTCATTTCTGTTTTCTTTCACTTTCCAGCCGTAATGTTTTAACTGGCGTTCACCCTGTTTTCCTATAGCCAGGAATTCCACGTTGCCCTCTTTCATTTGATCACTGTAAGCATCCCGTACCCGGTCTGCTGCTTTCTTGGCTGCATTGATATTAAACCCTCCGCACAATCCACGGTTTGATGAGATCAGGACCATCAGCGTCTTTGCACCTTCCACGGGCCGGATATAAACCGATTCGTTTGTATTCTCCAGGTTTGCCCGCAAAAGCGATAAAATCTGATGCATCTTCTCCGCATAAGGCCTGATCTGCATAATCGCATCCTGTGCCTTTTTCAACCGGGCCGCAGAAACCATTTTCATCGCATTGGTCACCTGCCTCGTGGTCTTCACCGTTGCGATCCTTGTCCGTATATCTTTTAGTCCTGCCATACAGTAAGTACCGGGTTATTGAATAACTGAACGCCTGAATGATCGTTCCTGCCGGTACGCATTCCCTCCTTTACTGTTTATTTATATTTCTCCGCTACTTCAGCAGCTACTTTTCGCAATACTTCCTCTCCTTCCGGTGTGAGGTTTCCGTCACGCAACTCATCCAGTGTTTCCCGGTGCTCCATTTCCATTCTTTCCAGAAAGCTGGATTCGAAATCCTTCACTTTTTCGATAGCCACGTTTCTTAACAATTCTTTCACCCCACAATAGATGATTGCGATCTGGTTTTCGATTTTCATAGGCGAAAACTGTCGCTGTTTCAGAATTTCCACATTTTTATACCCTTTATTCAGGATGCGCATGGTAGCAGCATCCAGGTCGGAACCAAATTTTGCGAATGCTTCCAGTTCGCGGAATTGCGCATGGTCCAGTTTCAAAGTACCGGCAATTCGTTTCATGGATTTTATCTGGGCGTTACCCCCTACACGGGAAACTGAAATACCCACATTGATTGCCGGGCGGATCCCTGCATTGAAAAGGTTCGACTCCAGGAATATCTGTCCGTCGGTAATAGAAATAACATTTGTGGGAATATAAGCCGAAACATCACCTGCCTGGGTTTCAATAATGGGAAGGGCTGTCAGGGAACCTCCTCCTTTTACTTTATCTTTTAATCCTTCAGGGAGGTCATTCATCTGAGCAGCAACTTCATCTGATTCGATAATCTTTGCTGCTCTTTCCAGCAAACGTGAATGCAGATAAAAGATATCACCCGGGTAAGCTTCCCGTCCCGGGGGCCGGCGTAAGAGGAGCGATACCTCCCGGTAGGAAACAGCCTGTTTGGAAAGGTCGTCATAAATAATCAGCGCATCGCGCCCTGTATCCCGGAAATATTCCCCGATGGCTGCTCCTGCATAAGGGGCATAATATTGAAGGGCAGCCGGATTTGCAGCAGTTGCGGCAATGATGACCGTATAATCCATGGCTCCGTATTTTTCCAGAATAGCAGCCGTATTGGCAACCGTAGATCCTTTCTGCCCTATTGTAACATAGATGCAGTAAACCGGTTTTCCTTTTTCAAAGCTTTCCCGTTGGTTAATAATGGTGTCAATGACTATGGCTGTTTTCCCGGTTTGCCGGTCTCCGATGATCAGTTCACGTTGGCCTCGTCCGATGGGGATCATGGAATCAATTGATTTAAGACCTGTCTGCAGCGGTTGTTTTACCGGCTGGCGGAAGATCACACCGGGAGCTTTCCTTTCCATAGGCATCTCAATCAATTCTCCCTGGACAGGACCTTTTCCGTCAAGAGGTTCTCCAATGGTATTGATCACCCGGCCCAGAAGGCCTTCTCCCACCCTCACAGAAGCAATACGTTGCAGTCGTTTTACGGTATCTCCTTCGCCAATCTCTTCCGAAGACCCCAGCAATACCGCTCCCACGTTGTCTTCCTCCAGGTTCAGAACAATGCCTTTGACTCCGTTTTCAAACTCGATCATCTCATTGGATTCAACATTTGAAAGCCCGTAAATACGTGCAATTCCATCACCCACCTGTAAAACGGTGCCTACCTCCTCCAACTCTGCACCGGTTTTAAAATTTTCCAGTTTATTTTTTAAAATCCGGGATACTTCCGCAGGTTTTATTTGTACCATGGGTCCTTTTTTTTGTCTGTGAACAATTATTCAATTTCTGTTTCCAGCAATGTGGTTCTGATTTTTCGTAACTGGGTGGCCAGGCTTGCATCCAGCTGCTTGTCCTCAATTTGTAAGATCATTCCCCCGATGATTCTTTTGTTTGTTTTTCGCGTTAGTTCAATTTTTGAATGAAATGCTTTTTCCAGCGCTTTTTTAATTTTCCCGGTTGCTTTTTCTGAGAATTCTGATGCCGTGGTTATTACCGCTGTTTTAATGCCCATCTCTTCGCGTGTCAGGCTAAGAAAATCACGGCATATTCCCGGAAGATAAACCTCCCGATTATTTTCAAGGATCAGGTTTAAAAACTTCAGGGTTCCCTCATGAACTGAATCGGCAAAGATTTCTGAAAACAACGCTGTTTTTTTCGATGTTCTGATGACCGGATTATTCAGAAAACGGATAAATTCCGTTGATTTTCTGCACACATCTGCCACCTTTTCGATATCCGCTTTATATCGAACAAGCAAACCCTTTTCCTTAGCCAGCAAAAAAAGAGCCCTGGCATACCTGACGGTAATTAAACTATCGTTCATTCCCTTAGTTTAATTTCAAATCATCGATCAGCCTGTCCACCATTTTTTCCTGTCCGCCCGGCCCGGCCAGTTCTTTGCGGATCAGTTTTTCAGCGATCTCTACAGAAAGGCTGGCGACCTGGCTTTTAATGGCTTCAAGGGCGGCATTTTTTTCCACTTCAATCTGCCGCCGGGCTTGTTCAATGCTTTTCAGTGTTTCCTGGTGTGCCTTTTCCCTGGCTTCTGTGATAAGCCTGTCTTTCAGTTCCCTGGCTTCATTCAGGATGGTCTCTTTTTCACGCCTGGCTTCCCGGATAATTTTTTCATTATCCGCTTTTAAACCTTTCACCTCTTCACGTGCTTTATCGGCAGTACGCAATGCTTCTGTAATCGATCTTTCCCTCTCTTTTAAAAGATACAGAATGGGCCTCCATGCAAACCGTTTCAGGATAAAAACCACGATACCAAAAATGATGACCAACCAGAAGATCGTTCCCGGATTTGGTGTAACTAATCCCATATCCTACATTTTTTTCAGTTAACGAATTCAACAACCCCGGTCCTTCCGGGGAATTGACAAATTGTGTTGCTACAGTAAGATAACAAGGGCACAAACAATCACGGCAAAGAAGCAAACACCTTCAATCAGAGCGGCCGAAACGATCATATTGGACCGGACATCCCCGGCAGCTTCCGGTTGACGCGCAATAGCCTCCATGGCTGAAGATCCTATTCGGCTGATTCCCCAGGCTGCACCAATCGCAACCAAAGCAGCCCCCAGGGCAGCTCCTACCTGACCGATTGCAGCACCGGCCGTGGCTTCCGTGGCTTCCGTGGCTTGAAGCAATACGGTTAAAATAGCTGATAACATACGTAGTAATTTAAATAGTTAATATTAATGATGTTCTGCTGTGGCCATTCCAAAATAGAGCGCCGACAACAGGGTGAAAACATAAGCCTGTATAAACGAAACCAAAATATCAAGCAACAAAATAAAAATGGAAAGTCCTACCGACAGGGGACTGATAACCAAACCGGCAACCGGGCCCAACACGCCTGCAAAAACAAAGATCAGGCTGACAAAAACGGCAAGGATCATGTGCCCGGCCAACATGTTGGCAAACAAACGGATCATGAGTACAAAGGGTTTTGTGAACATACCCAGAATCTCCAGGACCTGCATTAACGGAACCGGAAATTTTAACGGCACTGGAACATCGGGATTTAATACCTCTTTCCAGTAATGCCTGTTGCCACTAATGACTGTAATCAGGAATGTGAAAAACGCCAGCACAAGGGTAACCGAAATATTCCCGGTCACATTGGCCCCGAAAGGGAAAATCGGGATCAGTCCGGTCAGGTTATTGATCAGTATAAAAAAGAAAAGGGTTAACAGAAACGGCATAAACCGTTCGTAGTTTTTTTCTCCGATGACCGGCCTGGCCACCTCGTCCCTGACAAACAGGATCACCGGTTCAAACAGGTTCTGCAATCCCCGTGGAGCTCTGCCTTTGTTTCGCCTGGCTGATTTGGCTACCGAAAGGAAGATCCACACCACAAGAAGGGCTGTAAGCAATGCCCCGGTTACCGTCTTGGTCATCGAAAGATCCAGAGGTCTCCCCAATTCGGCTCCCTGTCCGTCCAGTTCCACAATCTTGCCTTTGCTGGTTTTCCCGGATGAAATCCGGAATCCATTATAGTCGGCATGCCCGTGATGAAATTTTGTGGACAAAAAGGCAAAAAACCGTTTCCCTTCATGCAACTCAGGGTGTTTGCTGTATAGTATCACAGGAAGAGGAATGCTGATATGCATCTCTCCCACAGTGGTTATATGCCATTCATAAGAATCGGTAACATGTTCCATGATATACTCACCTGCCTGAAATTCTCCTTCTTCCTGCGATACCGTCTCCGGGGCCTTGTCTCCCGTATATTCCCCTGATTCCCGGCCTGCCTCCTCAAGGGATGACAGGGCAGAAACACCGGTTGCATTCAGCAGCAGCAAAAGAAGAAAAAGATATCCATTTTTTACAAATCGGACCATAGCAGGTTGGCAATTTTTGAACGTCCACAAATTTATAAGTTTTTTCTATAGCCGGGTGGTAAATCCTGAATTTATGTCTATTTGTTTACAACGATTAAACGCGCAAAACAAAAATATTTTCAGAGGAAAGCAACGAATCCGGAAGTTATTTCTTTTTTTTATGGCTCAGAGTTCTTGCAACTTTTGCGATACTTCGTACTTCAATCACTGTAAATGTGATATACAGCACCATAATAACAATGACGAAGGCTACTGCTTGCTCTGTATCGATAGCCAGGTAAATAACTGTAAATGCAATATAAATCAACAGCCTCAGAAAAGTTGCAACGGTATTCAGCCGGGAAAATTTATCCAGATTTTTTTGAGCAGTCTTTACCTGCCAGATGTATGTTGCCAGGGTAAACAGGTAAAAAAGGACCAGTGCCAGCCAGTAAACCGGAAGGTAGGATTCAGGAAAAAACCACCTGAAAAGAATAAAACCTGTGAATACCAGCACCAGGGAAACCAGGCTTATTCTGATCAAAAATTTCCGGATTTCTGCATTCATTTTTTTAAAAAATTTCGGATGCCGTACAATATGGAAAGCAAAACAGAAAGGGTCATCAAAACCAGGGTGAACACTTTAAAATCATTTTCCATCCATTGATCGATTTTGTATCCGCCAAAAGTACCCACCACGATAATCGCAAGCATTTCAAAACCCAAGTTTGAATACTTTATAAAATCATTGAAATTCTTCTTGTTTTTATTTGGCTTTTTCCGGTCCATCGGATCTGTTTTCCATTGTACAGTTCCCTGTAAACGCAGCACCTGGTTCAACGGCAAGTTTTCCGGTGATAATTTCGCCGTTGATTCTTGAACTCGACTTCATGTTTAGCAACTCCCGGGCTGTTATTTTTCCTTTCACTTCGCCCGAAACTTCCACATTGTTGCAATTAATTTCGCCTTCAATCTTTCCGTTTGCCCCAACGACCAGGCGTCCCCTGGCATTTATGTTTCCTTTCAGCTCTCCATCCATCCGGATGTCTCCATCCGTAATAATGTCTCCTGTAATTTTGGTTCCGTTGCTGACCAGGTTAATATTCTGACCTTCTGTTTCGTTATTCGATCTTGCTATTGATTTTGCCATGGCATTTCCTGTTGATTTATAAATGACCTTTCCGGATCAAGGTGCTTAAAATACAAAAATAATGCATCCCCTGCAATCTACCGGGATCTTTTTCTGTATGTCCTGATACAGACAGTTATACAAAAACTATGGATTCAGTATGAAAGAGCTTATTTTTTAAGGCTTCTGTCTGAATGGATGAACGTACCTGAATGAAATGACAATCCCGGGAATTTGCCCGGGATTATTCTTTTCGTCAAACGGTAATCTCTTTTTCGATTACCTGTTTCCCCCGGTAATAACCACACTCAGGGCATATATGGTGATACCTGACCGTTGCTCCGCAATTGGAACATTTAGCCAGGGTCGCAGGAGTTGCCTTGTAATGCGTCCTGCGTTTATCTCTCCTCGATTTTGAGGTTTTATGTTTCGGATGTGCCATTCTGTTTTATTTTAATTTGTATGCATTAATTTTTTCAACTCATCCCACCGGTGGTCTTTTGCCGGTTCGCTTTCTTTAGTGGAATATTTCTCTATTTGTTTCAACATTTCGGGATTACATAAACTTTTCCCGTTTTTATCCTTCGGGTGTACATGCCTTACTGGTATGCTTAAAACAATATACTCATACAACAGCTGAGCTAAATTGATAAAATCCTCCCCGGGTGAAATCCAGATCACATCGTCGCCTGGTTCAGCCAGTCCGTCTCCAATTCTGATCAGCAAAGTTACCTGTTGTTTAATAAACTGGTTATACTTTTCGAGGCACCGGTCACAGGTAAGTTCCACAGTCCCCTCCAATTCAAAACCAAAGGTAAACACAAGGTTTCTTTTTTCGATTGTTACCCTTGCCAAAACTTCCGCTTTTTCTACCAGGCTTTTATCAATCTGCTCAAAGAACTCCGCATCAATCAGGTATACATATTCTGTAATGCCCTCTTTCAGGCCTTTCCATGCGATATTATATTTCGAGGTGTACCCCACGGTTTTTTTAAAGTGGTGCAAAAATATAAATTTTATTTTAATGACTAAAATATTCAGAAGAATATTTTACTTATTTATAATTAAGCAGTTATCTTCATTTATTCAGCACGATTCTGAACGTAGTGCCCTTGTCGATCTCGCTTTGTTTAATAAATATTTTCCCTTTATGATACAATTCAATAATCCTTTTTGCCAGCGATAACCCCAGACCCCAGCCTCTTTTCTTTGTAGAATAGCCGGGTTGGAATATGGTCTTAAACTGTGATTTGGGAATTCCTTTTCCGGTATCAGAGATATCAATCCGTAGATGGTCCTCTTTTTCAGTTATGGAAACAGCAATTTTCCCATGTCTGTTTTCCATTGCATCGATCGCATTTTTGCATAGATTTTCAATTACCCATGAGAACAAAGCGGCATTAAGGGGTACTTCAAAAACCGAATTTTCATCGTATGCGGATTCAAACTGTACTTTGTTTGAGAATCTGGATTTCAGGTATAGGAGTGTATTATTGAGCACATCGACGACATTGGTCAGGAGCAATTCAGGAGCCGATCCGATTTTTGAAAAACGTTCTGTAATTTTTTCCAATCGTTGAATATCCTTTTCAAATTCCTGAATCAGGTTTTCATCGATATCTTTTAGTTTCAGGATTTCGATCCAGGCCATCAGGGCTGAAATGGGTGTTCCCAGCTGGTGGGCTGTTTCTTTTGACATCCCTACCCACACCTGATTCTGTTCGGCTTTGCGCGAAGCACTGAAGGCATAATAGGCTATTCCGATAAAAAGGACCATTACCAGCATCTGGACCACCGGGAAAAAACGGAGGTTGCGCAATAAATAGGATTCGCGGTAATAGAGGTATTGTTCCTGCCCTTCCCCCAGTTCCAGAACAATCGGGTCAACCCTTTTTTTCATTTTCACCAGTTCTCTTTCGAGGATAGCCTCTTTTCTGCCTGGATTGTAGTCAATGTTTGCATCATCAATGATCTCTCCCTGGCTGTTTACGATAATGATCGGAATCGTTGTATTCTGCGTAAGGATCATATATATCAGGGTATAATAGCGGGTTGAAATGGTATTGAACTCCGGTGAATCGGGAATATTCTCAGTCATACCCATTCGTTTGGTTGCCTCTGCCCACAATTCTACTTTTTTGCGTTCTTCTTCGGCCATGTTGCCGGTCAGCCACTGGGTATACAGCAACGATCCCAGCCCAATAAGGATGGCTGTAAAAAGAAGCAGAATTTTCCAACGTCGCTTTTTCAGGTAGAGGTCCAAAACAGGGTGTTATTTGGTTAGTATAAAACGGTTCCTTTTATGAAATGATTTGGGCAAAAGTGCTTTTACTGCCTGGCAGATTCCATCCAGGTCAAAACCACACTCTTTGTATAGTTCTTCCTGTGTTCCCTGGTCGACAAAAAAATCAGGGACTCCCAACAGGGTCATGTTTGCTGAATACCCGTTTACGGCCATAAATTCAGCTACTGCGCTTCCAAAGCCACCTCTTATTGCTCCGTCTTCAACGGTTATCACGGTATCAAACCGTTTGAATACGCTGTGAAGTAATCCGGTATCGAGGGGTTTGATAAACCGCATGTCGTAATGGGCCACACTGATTTTTTCTCTGGCAAGTTTTTCCACGGCCTGTTGAGCAAAAATTCCGGGTTTTCCAATGGTAAGGATAGCCAGGTCGTTGCCTTCTGAAAGCATCCGTCCTTTGCCGATTTCAATTCTCCGGAAGGGTTTTTCCCAATGGATACCGCTCCCGTAACCCCTGGGATACCGGATAGAAAACGGGCCTGCATTCTCCAGCTGAGCTGTATACATCAGGTTTCGTAACTCCACTTCATCCATCGGAGCCGACAGGATAATATTCGGAACATGCCGCATAAAAGCAATATCGAACACACCATGGTGCGTGGCTCCATCTTCACCCACCAAACCGGCACGGTCCAGACAAAAGATCACCGGCAGGTTCTGCAGTGCCACATCATGAACAACCTGGTCATAGGCCCGTTGCATAAAGGTGGAATAAATATTACAAAAAGGGATATACCCCTGAGTAGCCAGCCCGGCAGAAAAAGTTACTGCATGTTGCTCAGCAATACCTACATCAAAGGTGCGTTCCGGCATCTGTTTCATCATCAGGTTCAGTGAACATCCCGAAGACATAGCCGGGGTAATGCCAACAATTTTTTCGTTTTTCTCAGCCAGTTCCACGATCGTTTTTCCAAAAACATGCTGAAACCTGGAAGCCTTTTTCAGATGACTGCTGCCGGCATAAATTTCACCCGTGGATTTATTAAATTTCCCCGGAGCATGAAACTGAGTCTGATTCAGTTCTGCATATTTATAGCCTTTCCCCTTTTGGGTAATCACATGCAGTAACTTAGGCCCCGGAATCTCTTTCAGATCATTTAAGACTTTTGTCAGATACACCACATCGTGTCCGTCAACCGGTCCAAAATAGCGGAAATTAAATGCTTCAAACAGATTGTTCTCTTTTAATAATACATTCTTTAAAGCATGCTGGTTTTTCTGAATAATCCTCCGGATCTTAGCTCCAAAACCGTGCAGTTTTCCCAGGCCTTCCCAGACATCTGTTTTAACCCGGTTATAGGCATGCGATTTGGAAATATTCAGCAGGTACTGATTCAGCACCCCCACATTGGGATCAATGGCCATATTGTTGTCGTTCAGGATCACCAAAAGATCCGATTTCTGTGCTCCGGCATTGTTCAATCCTTCGAATGCCATCCCTGCGGTCATGGCCCCGTCACCAATAACGGCTACGACTTTGCGTCCTGAACCATCCAGGGAAGCAGCAACAGCCATCCCCAGAGAAGCTGAGATGGAAGTGGAGGAGTGCCCCCCGCCGAACGTGTCAAATTCACTTTCCTTCCTCTTTGGAAAACCACTTAATCCTTTGTATTTCCTGTTGGTACTAAAATTATCCCTTCTGCCGGTAAGAATTTTGTGCCCGTATGCCTGATGCCCAACATCCCATACCAGCTGGTCGTAAGGAGTATTATATACATAATGAAGCGCTACAGTAAGCTCCACGACTCCCAGGCTTGCACCAAAATGCCCCGGATTCGTTGAAACCACATCAATGATATAATTCCTCAATTCTTCGCAAACTTCGGGAAGTTCTTCCGATGCAATTTTCCTTAAATCCGAAGGTTCGTTAATGTTTTTTAAAAATCTCCCCGTTAACTCTTCCATGTGCTTTAAAAAAACGTCTTCAAAGATATAATTTAAAGATGATTTAAAAGGACAAATCTCACACTTTCATGAAACCAAACTTGTCATGTCTACTAAAAGAACTAACTTTAAATCACAAAATTTTACGGTGATGGTACAAATTCTTAAAAAATATCGGGAATACCGAATGAATTGCCTTAAAAAATAAAAACTTTAAACGAATGAAAACTTTTAGAGCAGTTATATTTTGGGCTTTGATTGCAGGTTTATCAGCCTGTGTAACCACGGAAATGAGTAAAAAACTCACCGGCCTGGAAGCAGAGAACAAAAGCCTGAAGCAGGCCAATATGGATCTGGGCATCACCACCACGGAGCTGGAAGCCCAGGTTGAAAGGCTGAAACAGGCAAACCGGGAATGCACCCGGGAGGTCGAAGCGTATCGTAACAGTGCAGAAACCTGTGTCTTGAAGGTGAAAACCCTTGAGGACGAAAGGGATGCTCTGCAAAAACAGATCGATGCATTAAGTTCGGGCAGTTCCTCGGAAATCCGGAAACTGCTGGAAGAACTCCAGGGTACCCGGAACGAGCTGACAGTGAGGGAAGACCGTTTAAAATCAGCTCAGGAAGAACTGGAAGCCCGCAACAGCCGGTTGATGGAACTGGAAAACATCCTTCAGCAAAAGGAACAGGCTGTAAATGAATTGAAAACAAAAGTTGCCGATGCCCTGACAGGTTTTAACAATAAGGGACTTTCGGTATACGAGAAAAACGGAAAAGTCTATGTTTCGCTCGAGGAACGCCTTCTTTTTAAAACCGGTAAATGGGAGGTTGACCCAAACGGACAGAAAGCCCTGCAAAACCTGGCTGATGTGCTGGCCCGGAACCCGGAAATCAATATTATGGTCGAAGGACATACGGATAATGTACCCATGCATGGCTCCGGAGAAGTGCAGGATAACTGGGACCTCAGCGTTATGAGAGCAACAGCCGTTACAAAAATCCTCACCCAAAACCCCCATGTGGTTCCTTCACAGATCATTGCTGCCGGACGCAGTGAATACATCCCTCTTGAAAACAACGATACCCCTGAAAACAGACAAAAAAACAGACGCACGGAAATAATCCTTACGCCTAAACTGGATGAA
>CAZNPV010000038.1:0-35173 GCA_964575025.1 uncultured Mariniphaga sp. | reverse complement strand
TCCGGCTGTGCTTAAGCTTCCTTAAACCTCGCTTCTCTTTTTTTTATTTCATTTCCAATCAAAGAACTCTTTAAAAATTGCCCGTGCCTCCAAATAAATTCATGACAGGCAGGTTTTATTTTTTCTGATTTCCCTTAACCAACCTTTTGCTTTTCTGATCAAGGGTCGGCAAAGGTAACTACTTTTTTCATTTCAACAAATAGTTTATCTCATTTTTTTCTTTCTGAATCCGGGATCTGAATACCCGGAAAATACCAAATACTATTTACGAGGAACTCCGCATAGGGTTACACATTTACCCACAACTTCAGAAACAATATCTGTTCGCTTCGATCAACTTATCGGCTATTCTGCGTCGTGCATTCTTAACATTCACTGCTTCCACAGAAGTAAAATATTTTAACCCTTTTTCCAGTAAGGTACGTTCTTCTCCTTCGGCAAAAGAGTTCACGGCATCCATTCCCTGTTTATAGATCAACGCTGCTGTATCATAGATAAATACATCCAGAATATCTTTATACACAGCCACATCGTGCCCCATTTTTTCTTTCTTAAGAACCCGTAAGAGGGCCGATTCTGTGGTATAGATTCCCATTATAATGTTGGCGATATTGTTCAGGATCTCTTGTTCATGGACCATGGTTCGTCCAAATGCGTCGGAAACAGCTTTCATCAGCAGCAACCCTGCCTTTTTAAAATTTTTAACTGATGCTTTTTTATTTTCATAATAATCATCCGAACCTCTGCTGCCTTCTTCCGGTTCCTGCAAATGATTCCACACCTTTTCAGCTTCTCCGAAAAGATCCACCTCTTTTTTGGCTCCGCGTTTCATTATGGCATCAACGATTATCAACCGGTTAATTTCATTTGTTCCTTCAAAAATGCGGTTGATCCTTGAATCACGATACCCCCGTTCAATGGGCATTTCCGAAGAATACCCCATGCCTCCATGAATCTGAACCCCTTCATCCACAACATAATCGAGCGCTTCGGAACCATACACCTTCAGGATAGCAGCCTCTGCGGAAAATTCTTCAAACGCTTTGATAATTGCTTCTTCACCGGATAGTGAACCGGCTGAAGCTTCCACAAACTCATCTACATTCTTACTGGCACGGTACACAGCCGTTTCGGTAGTAAAGACCTTGATTACCTGTTCTGCCAGTTTGTATTTTACTGCACCAAACGAAGAGATCAATGAACCAAATTGTTTTCTTTCGTTGGCAAACTGTATGGATTGGTTAACGGACAATTTTGCAGATCCAATCACATTGCCTCCCAGTTTAATCCGCCCCATATGAAGGATATCGAGTGCAATCCGGAAACCCTTTCCCCGGTCCCAGAGCAGATTTTCAACCGGCACTTTGCAATCTTCAAAGAAGATCTGCCGGGTTGAAGAACCCTTAATTCCCATTTTCTTCTCTTCGGGATTAAATTTTAAACCAGGGAAATCTTTCTCTACGATAAAAGCACTTAGTACCCTGTCGTTGTCTATTTTAGCAAAAACGGTAAACAGATCGGCAAAGCCGGTATTTGTAATCCACATTTTCTGTCCGTTCAGAATGTAGTATTTCCCATCCTCAGACAGGGTAGCTTTGGTTTTCCCAGAATTTGCATCCGAGCCTGCCCCGGGTTCCGTTAAACAGTAAGCTCCGATCCACTCACCGGTTGCCAGCTTTGGAAGGTATTTTTGTTTTTGTTCCTCCTTCCCGAAATATAAAATGGGAAGTGACCCGATACCGGTATGGCAGGAATAAGCCACAGCAAATGAATAGGCCGATCCCATGACCTCACCAACCAGCATTGACGTTAAAAACGACTGGCCAAATCCATTGTACGCTTCCGGAATTGAGATCCCCAAAAGACCCAGTTCTCCCGCTTTTTCCAGCAGACTTCTTACCAGTCCCTCTTCCTGGGCATCAATTCTGTTAAGATTTGGCATCACTTCCGTATCCAGAAAGTCCCTGCAGGTATCTGCAATCATCCGTTGTTCCTCATCAAACTCTTCAGGAATAAAAATATCTCCGAATTCCAGGTCGTTTACCATAAATGCACTTCCTCTGACCATTTTTCTCATTGTTATTGTTAATTATTATCGATTATCCTTTTAAACAACAGGCATTCTTCGTTTACAAATTTAACGAAATAGTTATCAGTTCTGCGATATCGTAATTTTTCACCTTTTCTTCCATGTTTTTATACTTCAATCCATCGGTTATCATGACCATACAATAAGGGCAGGCGGTGACGATAAGATCGGCACCTGTTTCGAGTGCTTCTTCTGTACGTTCGATAAAAATTTCCTTGTTTCCTTTTTCGGCTTCTTTAAACATTTGTCCTCCCCCGGCACCACAGCAGAGTGCAAAGCTTTTGTTTCGGGCCATCTCCTTCTGTTCAGAGACCACTGCTTCCAATAATTTACGGGGAGCCTGGTATTCCCCGTTTATTCGTCCCAGATAACAGGGATCATGGTACGTAGCTTTTTTTCCTTTTAAGGCAGTATAATCCAGAAGAAGTTTCCCTTCATCCATCCTTTGTTTCAGAAACTGGGTATGATGCAGTACTTCAAAGGTGCCCCCCAGGTCGGGATATTCATTTCGGAAGGAATTGAACACATGAGGATCGCAGGTAATTATTTTCTTTGCTTCATACCGGTTGAACAATTCGATATTCTGTAATGCCTGCATCTGGAAGAGCATTTCATTTCCTGTCCGCCTGGCCACATCCCCACTTGAAGACTCCTCGGTTCCCAACACGGCATAATCGGTTTTCAGATAATCCAGTATCTTCACAAAAGCCCTTACTACATGTTTATACCGGTCATCAAAGGCTCCGGCACTGCCTACCCAGAACAGATATTCCGGTTTTTCCCCTTTTTCGTAAAGGTCGGCCATCAGAGGAACCTCAATTTTCCTGTCTGCCTGTTTCAGAATCAGGTTTTCAGCCCACTTCATCCGGTCGTGCTGTGAGAACTGCCAGGGAGCTCCATTATTTTCAATGTTTGAAAACACCTGGTTTAATTCACCGGGAGCTGCCGATTCTTCCATCACCAGATAACGGCGCATATCAAGGATTAAAGCAGGTTGGTTAATGTTTAAAGGACATTCCCGGATACAGGCATTGCAAGTGGTGCAGGCCCATAGTTCTTCGGCGGTAACATAATCACCCAACAACGCCTTCCCATCGTCGTAAGTTACCCCTTTTTTTATGAGGCCGGGACCTTTTTCATTCATCCGCTCACGGACGTTCATCACAATTTTCCGGGGAGAGAGTATTTTCCCGGTAATATGGGCAGGACATACAGATGTACAACGTCCACATTGGGTACACGTCAGGGAGTCCAGATAATTTTTCCAATTGATGTCCTGGACATCTTTTGTTCCAAACCGGCTTACCTCTTCCGCATCCGGGAGGCTGGTAAAATCAGCTTCCGGGTCAAGCATCAGGGTCACTTCCCGGGTAACGCTTTCCATGGTATGCATTTTCCCAATCGGACTGAGGTCACTCAAAAAAACATTGGGTACCGACAGAAACACATGAAAATGTTTTGAGTACGGCAAATAATTGGCAAAAAAGAAAATGCCCAGAATATGCCCCCACCAGTTCACCTCATGCCAGAAAAACAATTTCGAAGCACTCCATCCGGAAACCCAGGAAGCGAGCCTGCTTCCAACCGGATAAATGCCTGCCATCGTGTGATCTGTTGCATTGCTGTGAGCCACATAAAAAGCATTCATCCCAAGGAGCGTAAGCATCAGAAAAAGAATTAATCCCAACGCAACAAGGGCATCCACAAAGGAACGTTGTTTCATTTCATCTCCATGCAGTCGCTCCACGGACATACAAGTGCGCCGGAATAAAAAGGCAACCATTAAACCGGCTATAACCAATGCAAAAAGATCGCCTGAAGCCATGATGATATCGTACGCGATACCCAGGAAAGACAAAGCCTTTTCAGTTCCGGCCAAACCATCGATAACCATTTCAATGCTGCCGATAAGAATAACAATAAATCCCCACCAGACCAGGGCATGCATAAAACCTACCACAGGTTTTCTCAGTATTTTGGTTTGGGCAAAAGCTACTTTCAGCATCAACGTAAGCCGTTTGCCAATATGTCGGACAGGGAATGCGGGTTTCAGAAGTTTAAAAAGGGAAATCAGCCTGATTACCGTCCAGGTAAAAACAGCCAGTGTGACCATCAGGGTTATGGCAAACAAAATCTGTTTAATCATAGAAATATGTTTTATCCTTAAGCCCGGACAGAAACGATCCCGGCCATCGCAAAAAACAGTATTATTTTTATCTTGTCTCCTTTACAGTATGAATTAAATCAGGCAGTACCTTTAATGCATCGCCAACCACTCCGTAATCTGCTGCTTCAAAAATCGGAGCATCTTTATCGGTATTAATGGCCACAATGCATTTGGATGAACTGACCCCTGCAAGGTGTTGAATGGCTCCGGAAATTCCGGCTGCGATATACAAATTCGGGGCAATGATTTTCCCGGTTTGCCCGGTATGTTCTTCATGCGGTCTCCATCCTTCATCCGAAACCGGTCGTGAACAGGCAATGGCACCTTCCAGTAACTGAGCCAGCTCTTCAATGGGGCCCCAGTTTTCCGGTGATTTCATGCCTCTTCCTCCGGAAACAACCACTTCGGCATCCGTGAGGAGGACCTTGCCGGTTTGTTTCTGAACCTCTTTAACCACTGTTGTGGGATCTCCCGGTTCTGCAATGAAAGATTCAATGGTTGCCGTTCCTCCGGTTTCAATCACTTTAAAGGAATTCTGAGCCAGGGTTAGTACCTTAACATCAGTAGGCAACACTACATCTGCAAATGCTTTCCCTGAAAAAACCTTCTTACGAACCGTAAAAGGATGGACCGGGGAAGGTACATTCGCTGCTCCTGAAGCCAGGGCAGCTTTTAACCGTACGGACAATCGGGGTGCCAACGCTTTCCCGGTATTATTATGCGACAAAACGATTACCGAAGCTCCTTCTTTTTGAGCTACCTGTGCCAGGATATTTGTAAAAACCTGATTATCCAGATATTTTAAGGTGTCGTTTTCAACTTTAACAACTTTTGAGGCACCGAAATTCCCAAGTCTGCCCAATTCATGTTCATCCACACTCCCGATGGAAACAGCTGTAAGCGTTTCTCCCAGTATGTGAGCTATTTCAGAAGCATAGGATACCAATTCGAAAGAAAGTTTTTTAAATTTTCCATCCCAATTTTCTGTGTATACTAATACAGGCATAATTCTCTTTTTAACAGGATGATTCTTACAATACCTTTGCTTCGTTTTGTAACAGGGATACCAATTCGGTCATATTTCCCGGATCGATCATTTTACAGGGAGCTTTTGGTTCCGGCAAGTTAAAAGCCTTAAATTCGGTTCGTTTTTCCTTTCCGGATGCTTCGGTGACAACCAGTGGTTTTTTCCTTGCCATCATAATTCCCCGCATGGATGCAATCCTCGGTTCTTTGGCAATACCTTTCTGCACAATGGCAACAAAAGGAGACTGAACCGTAACAGTTTCTTTGCCTCCATCAATATCCCGACGGAGTTCAATATTTTCACCTTCCAGCTTCAAGTCAGACACTGCCGATACAGATGGCCAGCCGAGCAGCTCAGCCAACATACCACCCACAGCAGAACCATTATAATCACTCGATTCAATCCCGCACATGACAATGTTAAAATCTTTTCCCTGGATGACTTCTGCCAATTCACCGGCTACGGAAAAAGCATCGGCAAGGTTGGCATCAATCCGGATGGCATCATCCGCTCCTATTGCAAGGGCCTTTCGCAGGGTTGGCTCCGAATCGTTGGTGCCAACGGTAAGAACGGTTACTGAATGTACCGGATTATTGCTGTCTTCCTTTAAATCAATGGCTCTTGTTAGCGCAAGTTCATCCCAGGGATTAATAACCCATTGGATCCCTGTTGTGTCTAAGGCTGTCCCGTCTAAGAACTTTACCTTCGTGGTAGTATCGGGTACATGAGCTAAACAAACGGCTATCTTCATTTATCTACTGTTTATTTCCATGGTAATTTTCAGGAAAGCAAATATAAACACTGAATCCAAAGAAACAAAGAGATTCTTTAAATTAGGCTTCTGCCGTAGGGCCTCCGAAACCCATGGGTGGTAACTTCGTACTTCCTTTCACTTTCACCTGTCCATGTTGCGATTCATATTTATGCATGTTATCCTGAAGCGCATTTAACAAGCGTTTTGCATGTTCCGGAGTAAGAATGATCCGTGATTTGACATTTGCTTTGGGAACTCCCGGCATGATCCGTACAAAATCAATTACAAATTCGGATGATGAATGGGTTATAACTGCCAGGTTTGAATAAATACCCTGGGCCACATCCTCTTTTAGTTCAATATTTATTTGTTGTCCTTTCTTTTGATCATCCATAGCTGTAAATATTTCGTTTATTCTTTCGTATCAATCAGCTGGTCGTACTCCTGTTTAGAGCCTACCACCAGGTTTTTATACTCTTTAAGACCGGTACCTGCCGGTATCAGGTGACCGCAGATCACGTTCTCCTTCAGTCCGTCAAGGTAATCCATTTTTCCCTGAATTGCTGCTTCATTGAGGACTTTGGTTGTTTCCTGGAACGAAGCGGCCGACAACCAGCTTCTTGTTTGCAAAGCAGCCTTGGTAATTCCCTGAAGGATCTGACTTGAGGTTGCAGGAATGGCATCCCTTGCCTCAATCAGTTTTTTATCTTTCCTTCGGAGTATGGAATTTTCATCTCTCAGCTTTCTTGTGGAAATAATCTGTCCGGCTCTTAGTTCGCTGTCATCTCCTGGATCAAGAACTACTTTCTTATTATAAATCCAGTCATTTTCCTGAAGGAATTCATTTTTGTCAACAATCTGTCTTTCAAGGAAACGGGTATCTCCCGGGTCATCAATTTCCACCTTACGCATCATCTGTCTGATAATCACTTCGTAATGTTTATCGTTGATTTTCACACCCTGCATCCGGTACACATCCTGGACCTCATTCAGAATATATTCCTGAACGGCTGTTGGGCCTTTAATGGCCAAAATATCCGAAGGTGTTATAGCTCCATCCGAAAGCGGAGTACCTGCCCTGATATAATCATTTTCCTGAACCAGTATCTGGCGTGACAGCGGAACCAGGTACTTTTTCACATCCTCGGTCTTTGAGGTAATGATTATTTCCCGGTTGCCCCGTTTAATTTTACCCAATGAAACTTCCCCATCGATTTCCGAAACCACAGCGGGATTGGAAGGATTTCTCGCTTCAAAGAGTTCTGTAACACGCGGCAATCCACCGGTGATGTCCCCTGCTTTACCTGCAGCACGTGGAATTTTCATCAAAACCTGACCCGCTTTAACCTTTTCTTTGTTTTCAACTGAAAGGTGCCCGCCAACCGGCAGGTTGTAGGAACGGATCATGTCACCTTTCGAATTGAGGATTCGTAAAGTAGCATTCTTAGTCTTGTCCCTGGTTTCGATAATTACTTTCTCGTTATAACCCGTCTGTTCGTCTGATTCTTCCCGGAAAGTAACCCCTTCAATCAGGTTCTCGAACTCAATGGTTCCGTCGTATTCCGTAATAATAACCCCGTTATAGGGATCCCATTCACAGATTAATGTACCTTTTTTAACTTCCTCTCCGTTTTTGATAAACAGTTTTGAACCATAAGGAATTGGATGGGTTGACAGGGGGATTTTGGTGTTTTTGTCAATAATTTTTAATTCTGCCAGCCGGCTTACCACAACATCGGCTTTGTTGCCATCCTCTTCCGTATAGGGTACAGAACGCAATTCTTCGATTTCGGCATATCCATCATAATGGGATTCCACCATTGACTGAGCTGAAATGTTCCCGGCAATACCACCAACGTGAAAGGTTCGAAGTGTAAGCTGAGTTCCCGGTTCGCCGATTGATTGGGCTGCAATCACACCAACGGCTTCTCCTTTCTGGACCATACTGCCTGTTGCGAGGTTTCGCCCGTAACATTTGGCACACACGCCCGCCCTGGCTTCACAGGTAAGTACCGAACGGATCTCCACACTCTCGATCGGTGAATTCTCAATCTGCAGCGCAATCGTTTCATCAATCTCTTCTCCTGACCGGACGATCAGTTCCCCGTTTAAGGGATGATAAATATCGTGTACAGAGGTACGCCCAAGGATCCTGTCATACAGAGAAGCAACTACTTCTTCATTGCTTTTCACAGCCGTTGCAACCAAACCACGAAGGGTACCACAATCCTCTTCTGTAATAATCACATCCTGAGCTACATCTACCAGGCGCCGGGTCAGATAACCGGCATCTGCTGTTTTCAGGGCTGTGTCTGCCAACCCTTTTCTGGCTCCGTGGGTTGAAATAAAATACTCCAGTACGGAAAGCCCCTCTTTAAAGTTTGCCAGGATAGGGTTCTCAATGATCTGGGATCCGGTTGACCCGGATTTCTGGGGTTTGGCCATCAATCCCCTCATGCCACATAACTGGCGAATCTGTTCCTTTGAACCCCGGGCACCCGAATCCAACATCATATAGATGGAATTGAATCCCTGTTTATCGGAACTAAGGGTCTTCATAACCGAATGGGTTAACCGGGAATTCGCATGGGTCCAGATATCAATTACCTGGTTGTACCGTTCGTTATTGGTTATAAAGCCCATGTTGTAATTGGCTAAAACCTCATCCACTTCTTCGTATCCTTTATCAACAATCTCAGTTTTGTCCTCCGGAATGATGACATCATCGAGATTAAAAGATAATCCACCCCGATAAGCCCAGTAATAACCCAGGTTCTTGATGGCATCGAGGAAGACTCCCGTAGTGGCATTGCCACACTTTTTAAATACATCGGATATAATATTCCTCAACGATTTTTTGGTCAGCAACTGATTAATGTAACCTACCTGCCTGGGTACATGTTCATTAAAAAGAATCCTTCCAACTGTAGTTTCAATGATATGTTTAAAATATTCCCCGTTTTCATCCACATCTTCCACCTTCACCCGGATGATGGAATGCATTTTTATTTTCCCTTCATTGTGGGCAATAATCACTTCTTCGGGTGAATAGAAAACCCTTTCATCATCCTTGGTTGACAAATCTGCTTTGGTCATGTAATACAAACCCAGGACCATATCCTGTGAAGGAACGGTTATGGGAGCCCCATTGGCCGGATTTAACAGGTTATGGGATGAGAGCATCAACAATTGTGCTTCCAGGATGGCTGCATTCCCCAAAGGCAGGTGAACCGCCATCTGGTCACCATCAAAGTCAGCATTAAAACCCGTACATACCAATGGATGCAACTGAATCGCTTTCCCTTCGATCAATACCGGCTGGAATGCCTGAATGGATAAACGGTGCAAAGTAGGAGCCCGGTTTAACATTACCGGATGGCCCTTCAGCACATTTTCCAGGATTTCCCAGACTACAGGATCCTTCCTATCCACAATTTTTTTGGCCGATTTTACTGTTTTAACGATCCCACGTTCGATCAGTTTTCTGATCACAAAAGGTTTATACAGCTCGGCAGCCATATCTTTCGGCAGCCCGCATTCATGTAGTTGCAGTTTAGGTCCGACAACAATAACCGACCGGGCAGAATAATCCACCCTTTTCCCCAGAAGATTCTGGCGAAAACGCCCTTGTTTCCCTTTCAAACTATCGGAAAGCGATTTTAAAGCACGGTTATTTTCTGTTTTTACAGCATTTACTTTCCGTGAATTGTCAAATAAAGAATCGACTGCCTCCTGGAGCATCCGTTTTTCATTTCGTAAGATCACTTCCGGAGCCTTGATTTCAATCAGTCTTTTGAGCCTGTTGTTCCGGATAATAACCCGGCGATACAGGTCGTTCAGATCGGATGTGGCAAAACGCCCTCCGTCAAGAGGGACCAAAGGACGCAGATCGGGCGGAATAACAGGGACTACTTTTACGATCATCCATTCCGGCCTGTTCAGGTTCTTGCTGGCCCTGAACGCTTCAACAACCTGCAACCTTTTCAGGGCTTCGTTTTTCCTTTGCTGAGATGTTTCGGTGCTCGCTTTATGGCGCAGGTTATAGGAAAGATCGTCCAGTTCAAGCCTCATTAATATTTCATATAAGGCCTCAGCTCCCATTTTTGCAATGAACTTATTTGGATCGTCGTCATCAAGGTACTGATGCTCTTTGGGAAGGGTATCCAAAATATCGAGGTATTCCTCTTCGGTCAGAAAATCGAGTTGTTTGACCCCATCCGCGGCTTTCACGCCTGGATTAATGACTACATACCTTTCATAGTATATAATAGAATCCAGTTTTTTTGAAGGAAGCCCGAGCAAATATCCTATTTTGTTCGGCAACGACCTGAAATACCAGATATGGGCAACCGGCACAACCAGCGAGATATGCCCCATTCTTTCGCGCCTGACTTTTTTTTCGGTAACTTCCACACCACAGCGATCGCAAACGATTCCCTTATAGCGAATGCGTTTGTATTTCCCGCAATGGCATTCATAATCCTTCACCGGCCCGAATATTCTTTCACAAAACAAACCATCGCGTTCCGGTTTATAGGTTCTGTAGTTGATTGTTTCCGGTTTCAGCACTTCCCCATAGGAACGCTCCAGAATCTCTTCCGGAGAGGAAAGGCTGATTGAAATTTTTGAAAAACTGCTTTTGGCTTTACTGTCTTTTTTGAATGGCATATAAAAAGCTGTTAATTTTTCTATTGAAAAAGAACCTCAATCTATCATTGGGTTCGACATATTACTCCATCCTGACGCTAAGTCCGAGGCCTCTGAGTTCATGCAAGAGTACATTGAGCGATTCCGGAATACCTGCTTGTGGCATAGGTTCTCCTTTAACGATGGTTTCATAGGCTTTTGCCCTTCCGATCACATCATCTGATTTAACCGTAAGGACCTCCTGGAGGATGTGGGATGCGCCAAATGCCTCAAGAGCCCACACTTCCATTTCTCCGAAACGCTGACCGCCAAACTGGGCTTTTCCCCCCAGGGGTTGCTGGGTGATCAGTGAGTAAGGACCTATGGAGCGGGCATGCATTTTATCTTCCACCATATGCCCCAGTTTCATCATGTAGATCACCCCGACCGTAGCCGGCTGATCAAACGGGACTCCGGTTTCACCGTCATAAAGGGCTGTTCGTCCGTAGCGTGGAACACCAGCTTTTTCCGTATATTCTGTAATCTGGTCCAGGGAAGCTCCGTCAAAGATCGGTGTCGCAAAGGTAAGTCCCAGTTCTTTTCCGGCCCACCCCAATACGGTCTCATAGATCTGACCCAGATTCATACGTGACGGTACTCCCAGTGGATTCAGTACAATATCTACCGGTGTTCCGTCAGCAAGAAATGGCATGTCCTCCACACGCACGACCCTGGAAACAATCCCTTTGTTTCCATGACGCCCGGCCATTTTATCACCAATCTGAAGCTTGCGTTTTTTGGCTATATAAACTTTGGCAAGCTGAATAATTCCTGCCGGAAGCTCATCTCCGATGGTTACATTGTAACGTTCACGGCGGGAAACGGCTTCAGCCTCCTTATATTTCATTATAAAGTTGTTGATCAGATTAAAGATCAACTCGTTCTTTCGCTTGTCGGTTGTCCATTTATCGGGATTCACCTGCAGGTAATCAATCTCCTGCAATTGTTTCAGGGTAAATTTCACCCCTTTGGGAATGTATTCTGTACCGTAGTAATCCTTAACGCCCTGGGATGTCTTTCCTGATACCAGGGAGAACAACTTCTCTTCAAGGGTCGCACGCAATGCAACTACATCTTTCTCAAATTTTTCATCAATCTGATCCAATAACGATTTGGTTACATTTTTCCCTTTTTTCTCTTTAATGACCCTTGAAAACAGCTTTTTGTCAATTACCGTACCGGTAAGCGACGGAGGTGCTTTTAAGGAAGCATCTTTCACATCTCCTGCTTTATCGCCGAAGATGGCACGAAGCAATTTTTCTTCAGGTGAAGGATCGGATTCTCCTTTTGGTGTGATTTTACCGATCAGTATATCGCCCGGCTTTACATCTGCTCCGATTCGTATTAATCCGTTTTCATCGAGGTTGCGTGTAGCTTCTTCGCTCACATTGGGTATATCCGAGGTAAACTCTTCGACTCCTCTTTTGGTATCACGTACTTCGAGGCTGTATTCATCCACATGTACCGATGTAAAAACATCATCACGTACAATGCTTTCAGATACCACAATGGCATCCTCATAGTTATACCCCTGCCAGGGCATAAAAGCCACCATCAGGTTACGTCCCAGAGCCAGTTCTCCGTTATGGGTTGCATACCCGGCCGTCAGGATATCCCCTTTCCTGATCCTTTGGCCCTTGATAACAACCGGTTTCAGGTCAACGGTAGTCCCCTGATTGGTTTTGTTGTATTTCGAAAGCCGGTAGGTTATCACCTCCGGATCAAAACTCACAAAACGTTCATCGTCAGAAACGTCGTAACGGACAATGATCTGGTCGGCATCCACATACTCGACCGTTCCATCGGCTTCGGCGATCATATGTATGCGGGAATCGTTTACTGCCCGTGCTTCCAGGCCTGTTCCTACAATGGGAGTTTCAGGCCGGAGCAAAGGAACTGCCTGCCGCATCATGTTTGATCCCATCAAAGCCCGGTTTGCATCATCATGCTCAAGAAAAGTGATCAATGAAGCAGCTACCGATGCGATCTGATTGGGTCCAACATCCATTAGGTCTACCCTGCCTGGTTCAACAACCGGATAATCTCCGTCGAGGCGTGATTTTACCTTCTCATTGATGAAAACGCCATCCGGATCAATCGGAGCGTTTGCCTGTGCAATAATTTTTCCTTCCTCCTCTTCAGCGGTAAGGTATAAAATTCCCACATCAGAAAGGTCCACTTTCCCGTCTTCCACCTTCCGGTAAGGAGTCGCAATAAATCCCAGGTCTGTAATTTTGGCAAATACACACAACGAAGAGATCAACCCGATGTTCGGTCCTTCCGGAGTCTCAATCGGACACAACCTGCCATAGTGGGTATAATGAACATCACGTACTTCGAAACCTGCCCTTTCCCGGGATAACCCCCCCGGCCCCAGTGCAGACATCCGTCGTTTATGGGTCATTTCTGCCAGGGGATTGGTCTGATCCATAAACTGTGATAAGGCATTGGTGCCAAAAAACGAATTAATCACCGATGAAAGGGTTTTTGAATTGATCAGGTCAATCGGAGTAAACACTTCATTGTCCCGGACATTCATCCTTTCCCTTATGGTCCGGGCCATACGTGCCAGGCCAATTCCAAATTGATTGTACATCTGTTCGCCTACCGTACGCACCCTCCTGTTGCTAAGGTGGTCAATGTCGTCGACATCCGTTTTGGAATTGACCAACTGGATCAGGTATTTGATAATTTCAATGATATCCTGTTTTGTCAGGACTTTGGTGTCCATTTCAATATCCAGTCCTAATTTTTTATTGATCCGGTAGCGGCCTACATCTCCAAGATCATACCGTTTATCGGAGAAAAACAACTTATCGATCACATCCCGTGCTGTTGCTTCATCCGGCGGTTCTGCATTGCGAAGTTGCCTGTATATATGCAGGACTGCTTCTTTTTCAGAATTACATGGATCTTTCTGCAACGTATTATAGATGATTGCATAATCCTGCTGATTCTGATCTTCTTTGTGCAAAAGAATGGTATTTACACCCGATTCCAGGATCTCTTCCAGGTGGTGCTCTTCAATTTCTGTCTCACGATCAATAATGATCTCATTTCGTTCGATGGAAACCACTTCCCCTGTATCTTCATCTACAAAATCCTCAACCCATGATTTCAAAACACGGGCAGCCAGTTTCCGGCCGATGACTTTTTTCAGTCCTGTTTTTGTCACCTTGACTTCATCAGCCAGGTTAAATATTTCAAGAATATCTTTATCGCTTTCATACCCAATGGCACGTAAAAGGGTGGTCACCGGCAATTTTTTCTTCCGGTCGATATAGGCAAACATGACGCTGTTAATGTCCGTTGCAAATTCGATCCAGGATCCCTTAAAGGGAATAATACGTGCCGAATAAAGTTTTGTGCCGTTTGCATGGAGGCTTTGCCCGAAAAATACACCGGGAGATCGGTGCAACTGGGATACAATCACACGTTCAGCTCCGTTGATGATAAACGTACCCCGTTCAGTCATATAGGGAATCGTACCCAGGTATACATCCTGGATCACCGTATCAAAATCCTCGTGTTCCGGGTCGGTACAATAGAGTTTCAGCTTAGCCTTGATAGGTACGCTGTACGTCAGGCCCCGCTCTATACACTCTTCAATCTCATACCGTGGGGGGTCAACCTGATAATCGATAAATTCCAGTACAAAGTTATTCCGGGTGTCGGAAATCGGAAAATTCTCATCGAAAACCCTGTAAAGCTTTTCACTCTTTCTCTTCTCCGGGGTTGTTTTTAACTGAAAAAATTCTCTGAACGATTTTATTTGAAC
Organism: uncultured Mariniphaga sp.; assembly: GCA_964575025.1. Classification (GTDB taxonomy): domain Bacteria; phylum Bacteroidota; class Bacteroidia; order Bacteroidales; family Prolixibacteraceae; genus JABMQB01. The sequence continues at coordinate 20,672 of CAZNPV010000038.1, read as the reverse complement.
TTCCAGGAAGTCCGGGTAATCAAACCTTGTTTCTGATGAGGAAAAATTAATCCTCGGTTTTTCAGTGTTTACATACATGTAGTACTGCTGTTAAAGGTATTTACTATATAAATACGCAAAAAGGTTTAGAACCTGGGTCCGATCTTTCGGGAACAGGTCCTAAACCGTATCAACCTTAAAAGGTTAGGATAGAATTATTTAATTTCAACTTCCGCTCCAGCTTCTTCCAATTGTGCTTTCAATGCCTCCGCTTCATCTTTGGCTACTTTTTCCTTGATGGCTTTGGGAGCTGAATCCACAACTTCTTTCGCTTCTTTCAGGCCAAGGCCTGTTAATTCTTTAACAAGTTTAACTACTGCAAGCTTTGATTGACCGGCTGCATTAAGAATCACATCGAATTCTGTTTGTTCAACTGCAGCGCTTTCTTCACCAACGCCAGCTGCAGGACCTGCAACGGCCACAGCAGCTGCTGCCGGCTCAATACCGTATTCTTCTTTAAGAATCTCAGATAACTCGTTAACCTCTTTAACAGTCAAGTTCACTAACTCTTCTGCAAGCTGTTTTAAATCTGCCATTTTTATATAAATTTAATTTAAATGAATCAAAAAAAAACTATTCTCTCTCTTCCAGTGCTTTAAGCACACCATGTAATATTGTACCACCTGACTGTAGCTGTGACAGCACATTCTTCACAGGTGATTGTAACAGCGCCACTATATCGGCAATAAGTTCGCTTTTTGATTTAATAGCAACAAGCGCATCCAACTGATCTTCACCGACATAAACTGATTCTTCCACATAAGCACCTTTCAAAACCGGTCGTTTATGCCTTTTATGAAATGCTTTAATCAGTTTGGCAGGAACATTTGCTTTTTCCGTAAACATCACCGAAGTGTTGCCTTTAAGCAAATCGTAAAGCTCCTGAACTTCCTTATCGGAATTTTCAAGTGCTCTGCGCAGTAAGGTATTTTTCGCAACAACCAGCTTTACATCCTGTTTAAAGCATGTACGCCTCAGGTCATTGGTAACAGCAGCATTCAGGTCACTAATATCAGCCAGGTAAAAATGATCAGTTGAATTGATCTGCTCTGTTAAACTATTGATAATCACATCTTTGTCTGATCTTTTCATAAACTTTCATTTACTTGTCTGTGAATGACTTAGGTTCCACCTGAATACCAGGACTCATCGTACTGGACAAATAGATACTCCGTATATAGGTCCCTTTCGCCGATGTAGGTTTCAGTTTGTTGATGGTACCAATAAACTCCATGGCATTCTCTTTGATCTTTTCAACTTCAAAGGAAGCTTTTCCGATTGTGGTATGAACAATGCCGTACTTATCGACTTTAAAATCTATTTTTCCTTGTTTTACCTCTGCCACCGCTTTACCTATATCCATGGTAACGGTACCGCTTTTGGGATTAGGCATTAATCCGCGCGGACCTAAAATCCGGCCCAGCGGACCCACCTTCCCCATCACGGGAGGCATGGTAATAATCACATCGACGTCTGTCCAGCCGCCTTTAATCTTTTCGATGTATTCCTCCAGCCCAACATAGTCGGCTCCGGCATCCCGGGCTTCCTGTTCTTTATCAGGAGTAACCAGGGCAAGCACCCTCACCTCCTTACCGGTACCATGGGGTAACGTAACTACTCCACGGACCATCTGGTTTGCTTTCCTTGGATCCACTCCCAACCTGACATCTAAATCTATGGAAGCATCAAATTTTGTAAAAGTGATCTCTTTTACCAGTAGCGAAGCTTCATCCAGCGTATAGATCTTGTTTTTTTCGAGTTTCTCAAGAGCTGCCTTTTTATTTTTTGTTAACTTACCCATCGTAAAGATATTTTTTAGTGTGTGAATGGGGATTTGCCTTTGACAGTAATCCCCATACTTCTGGCAGTTCCCGCAACCATCTTCATAGCAGACTCAACGGTAAAACAGTTCAGGTCCAACATCTTGCCATCGGCAATTTTTTCTACCTGTTCCCAGGTTACGGATGCGACCTTATTCAAATGGGGTTCCGAAGAACCTTTTTTTACCTTCGCTGCCTCCAGAAGCTGGGATGCCACAGGAGGTTGTTTAATAACAAAATCAAACGATTTATCTGTATAAACAGTTATTATCACAGGAAGAAGTTTACCAGCCTGGTCTTGCGTCCTTCCGTTAAACTGTTTACAGAATTGCATTATATTCACTCCCTTGGCACCTAATGCTGGGCCTACCGGTGGTGACGGATTCGCAGCACCACCTCTGATCTGTAATTTAATTAATCCAGCAATTTCTTTTGCCATACAATAACATTAAAACATTTCTACTCCTTCTCAACTTGCATAAAACTAAGTTCCAAAGGTGTTTTTCGTCCAAAGATCTTCACCATCACCTGCAGCTTCTTCTTCTCCTCATTGATTGCTTCAATGGTTCCGTTAAAGCCGTTAAATGGTCCGTCGATTACTTTTACGGTTTCACCTATTACAAAAGGTATATTCAGTTCCTCATCGGTATCCGCAAGTTCATCAACCCTGCCCAGTATCCTGTTTACCTCATTCTGACGCATGGGTACCGGTTCTCCCCCTTTGGTGTCGCCCAGGAATCCAATCACATTGGGTATGTTCCTCAATGTATGGAATACCTCACCTACTATCGACGCTTCGATAAGCACATATCCGGGGAAAAAGTTTCGCTCCTTACTGATTTTTTTACCGTTTCGTATCTGATAAACCTTTTCAGTAGGTATTAAAACCTGTGAAACAAAATCCCGGAGGCTACCATTTGCGATTTCGTTCTCGATATATTCTTTTACTTTCTTCTCTTTCCCTCCTATTGCACGAAGAACATACCATTTTCTGCTGTTTTCGCTCATTCCACCTCCTGGTTTCTTTAATTAATAAAATAACCCATAGATAAAATTCATTATGTTTTCAAAAGAGAAATCCATAATAAATATTACGAGTGATATAATTAAGGAAGCAACCATTACTACTAATGCACTATTTTGTAATTCTTTCCACGTTGGCCATGTCACTTTATAGATCAACTCTTCATAGGCCTCTTGTATGTAAACCTTTATTTTCATACGATTATAATTGTTTATTTAATCGGTATCGTATGCCTGCCTGTTCGGCACACAGGGAACTCGTCCCGTCCCGATAGCCATTGGGATCGGGGCTCATTTCATTTTGTTTGTTTACTGTGTCGGATGGTACGCATTACCTATACGTATTGCTGTTATGATCCGCTGTACTATTTCATCCGAAAACATGTCCCGGATTCTGCCCCGGGACATAGTTACGCCCTCTATTTTATACGAATTATTCAATAATTTCAGTTACCTGTCCTGCTCCTACGGTACGGCCTCCTTCGCGTATGGCAAAACGAAGCCCAACATTCAGTGCAACAGGATAAATCAGGGTAACTTCAATTTCCACGTCATCCCCAGGCATAACCATTTCCCTTCCTTCCGGAAGATGGATCTCACCTGTTACATCAAGGGTACGCAGGTAGAACTGTGGACGGTAATTGTTATGGAACGGTGTATGCCGGCCACCTTCTTCTTTTTTCAAAACGTATACACTTGCTTTAAACCTGGTATGAGGCGTGATAGAACCTGGTTTTGCCAGAATCATCCCACGTTTAATTTCCTTTTTATCAATACCACGCAGCAATAAACCCACATTATCACCTGCTTGTCCGTCGTCAAGAATTTTACGGAACATTTCTACCCCTGTACATACTGTTTTCTTTCCTTCAGCGCCCAGACCGATAATCTGCAGTTCGTCCCCTGTATGGATAACACCTGTTTCAATACGGCCGGTAGCAACGGTTCCACGGCCTGTAATGGAAAAAATATCTTCAACCGGCATCAGGAAAGGTTTATCTACATCACGCTGAGGAAGCGGGATCCATGAATCACAAGCATCCATAAGTTCCATAACCTTGTCTTCCCATTGTTGTTCCCCGTGCATTGCGCCCAATGCAGAACCCCTGATCACCGGAGTTTTTTCGCCTTCAAACTCATAGAAATCAAGCAATTCACGAATTTCCATCTCTACCAGTTCCAGCAATTCTTCATCATCAACCATATCCACCTTATTCATAAACACAACCAATTTCGGCACGTTTACCTGGCGGGCAAGCAAGATGTGTTCACGGGTTTGCGGCATCGGCCCGTCTGTGGCAGCCACTACAATGATGGCACCATCCATCTGGGCAGCTCCCGTAACCATATTCTTCACATAGTCGGCATGCCCCGGACAGTCAACATGGGCATAATGCCGTTTCTCGGTTTGATACTCCACATGGGCTGTGTTAATGGTAATGCCCCTTTCTTTTTCTTCAGGAGCATTGTCGATGGAATCAAACGACTTGATCTCAGAAAGACCTCTTTTTGCTAAAACCATGGTAATAGCAGCGGTGAGGGTAGTTTTTCCATGGTCAACATGGCCAATTGTACCGATGTTGACATGTTCCTTATCCCTTACAAATGTTTGTTTAGCCATAGCTGTAAAATTTTAATTTATTGTTTCAATTCATCTGAGCCGAAGACGAGAATTGAACTCGTGACCTCATCCTTACCAAGGATGCGCTCTACCCCTGAGCTACTCCGGCAAAAATACACTCCAGGATAAAGGTTCAGAAAAAATTCCGGGTACCAAATCCTATAAAACAGAGCGGGAAACGGGACTCAAACCCGCGACCCTTAGCTTGGAAGGCTAATGCTCTATCAACTGAGCTATTCCCGCAAATCATCATGTATTTTTGCAAAATGTCGTGCAAAATTACAAAAAATCTTTTGAAAGAACTTATAAAACATTTTTTTTCTGAAATTCATTTAACATTCCGTAAAACAGATGCCTCCTGAATTTCATTGTTTATCGTTTTTTACCTCCAGGGAAAAACGCGCTTTATTCGGCTCCTAAAGCTCCAAACGTCCTAATTCTCAATAGCTTCAGCTATACATCCCAAAAGGGTCTGCAAATGTAAAATATTTTTATTTAAAACACAACTATCGTTGTAATTTTTCAGTACTATTTATTCCTGAGCTTTTCCTTGTATTTGGCAAGTTGTTTGCGGACGGCATCCACAGCCAGATCGATTCCCTGTTCAAAGGAATCTGCCTGTTTTTTTGCAAATAATGAATCTTTCTTTGGAATGGAGAGCTTGATCTCTGAAACTTTATTATTGGCGGTTTCAGGTTTTAAAACCCTTAAGGTTACTTCTGATCCAATGATCCCTTCAAAAAAGGTATCCAGTTTCCCAACTTTTTTCTTCGTAAAATCGATGAGTCTCTGATCGGGGGTAAAATTTACTGCATTGATTTTTATATCCATAACTTTATTCGTTTAACCCCTGGGATGGGTTTGTTTGTATACTTTCTGTAATTTCTCGAACGTTGTATGTGTGTATATCTGGGTCGCTGCCAGGTTGGCATGGCCCAGTAACTCTTTTACTGCATTCAGGTCAGCTCCCCGGTTTAATAAATGGGTCGCATACGTATGCCTTAATACGTGAGGGCTCTTTTTTTCCAGCGTTGTTACTTTATCCAGATTTCTTTTCACCACTCTGTAAACCAGTTTGGGATAGGCTTTCTCCCCCTTATCGGTCAACACCAGGTAGCCGCTGCTTCCTGCGAAAATTTCCTCCCGGATACGCAGGTAATCCTCAATGATCGTGTTTAAAGGCCTCGGGTATGGAATGAACCGTTCTCTGTTCCTTTTTCCCCGTACTTTTATCAGGCATTCCTCCCGGTTGATATTACTGATCTGCAAATCCAGCAATTCAGCAAGACGGATGCCTGTACCGTACAAAAGTGCAACGATCAGTTTATCCCTGTTTCCGGAAAAATCCTTTTCAAAAAAACCATCATCCAGCAAATGAGCCAGATTCTTTTCCTCTACAAAAAAGGGCAATTTTTCCCTGATCTTTGGCAACGGAATAAACATCACCGGATTTTTATCCAATACATTTTCTCTCATTAAGTGCGTAAAGAACGAATTCAGCGTAGATATTTTTCGGTTAACCGTCCGGGGAGTCAGTCCGGTTTCCATTAAAGCAACCACCCAGTCCCGTACTAATTTTGAATGGACCTTTTTAACATCAAAATCCCCGGTCATTTCACTGCAATAACGCACGAACTGACCGAGGTCATTCTTGTAGGCCACCCATGTATGAGTTGAGAATCTCTTCTCATACTTAATGTAATTCAAAAACGATTCCTGATAATCCATCTACCTTCTTCAAACAGGGCCAGGAATCCACTCAAATTAATCTTCCTGGTTCTGTAAACCCTGAATATACCTGGCTTTTTTTACTTCGGTCCTTCTTCGTACCGAAGGTTTTATAAACGCCTGACGCTCACGTAATTCTTTTATTACGCCGGTCTTTTCAAATTTTCTTTTGAACCTTTTCAGTGCCCTTTCAATATTTTCGCCTTCTTTTACCGGTATTATTATCATACTTTTTCTGTTAATCTTTCAAAATTGAGGCGCAAATTTAGAAAATATTCATCGTTAATCAAATTTATAAATAAAAAATTAATCTCGCCTTGTTCTGCCTCCAAACGATTCACAAAAACAGTATGTATCATCCGCAATCAGTTAAGTTTCAGGTAAGGCTTTATTTTTCTGAACACTTCCTCATCCACTATGTTCTTACTCAATAATTCTTCACAGGTTTCAAAAGGACCTGATTTATTTCTGGCACGGATGATTTTTCCTGCATGGTATCCGTTTAAATACGGGTGTTTGACAAGATCCTGATAATCCGAAAAATTCAATGATATTTTTTTTATCCGGGATGTATCTACACAAATATGCTCTTTGATCTGCATAAATACTTCCGGCTTAAAATGATAGACTTCCAGGAGTTGCTCCTTTCTGGCAAAACCTCCAAGCAACCAGCGGTATTTGATAATCCTGGAAGAAAAAACCGGCCCGATCCCATACAGTTTTACCAACGTTGCAGAATCTGCGCTGTTCAGTTCAATACGCACCGGGTTGGCTTTTACAGCCTTGCTTGCCGGATGGTCCACTTGTTCCCCTATACGCACCCAGGGGGTAAGGGCATTCAAATGGGAGGAATCCAATCCATAAATTTTCTTTAAATCATCAGCCTCTCTGAAAACACCTCCGCTTTCCCTGTATTTTACCAGGTTCGATGCCGGATAATCGGGAAGTCCCCATTCTGTTAATTGTTTCTTCGACACAATATTGGGATCAAAGAAACAGAGTGTACCGGCAGAGGGTTGGAACAGGTGTTTTTGACTCTTCTCCCACTCAGCAAGGGCTTCTTTTACAGAAGAGAAATCGGTGACTGATTGTTCTTTTGTAAAATCAATTCCAAAATTTACTGCTATGATTATCATCAAAAGGCAACATAAAAAAACCATCCCATACCTTTCACTCCGGGTAAAAGAAAAATAATTCCTGATAATTTGTCTGAGGATCCTGAATTTCACTCATGAAAGGTACGTATTTGGATCAAAAAAACAAAATCAGTTGCGGTTGCAGGATTTCTCAGGAAAGTTTTATCAATCCCACCCCCTGGAGGAAAACAAAAGCAATGGCAATCGGTGCCAGGAATTTAATGATAAAAATGAACAAGGGGATATACCTGGCTTTCAGCGTTCCGTTATTTGATAGTTCTCTTTTGGTTTTTTCCGTTCCATAGAACCACGCAACAAACAGAACGATAAAGAAGCCACCCAGGGGCAATAAAATATTGGCTGAAGTAAAATTCAACAAATCAAATACGGTTTTCCCGAAGATATGGACATTGGCCATCAGGCTGGTTGAGAATACGCACATCGCTCCAAGTATGGATACCGAAAGGGTAGCTGTCCAGGTAGCTGCCTTGCGGGTCATTTTAAGTTCTTCAGAAAAAAAAGCAACGATGACTTCCAGCACAGAGATAGTGGAAGTAAGCGCAGCCACACCCAACAGGAAAAAAAACATCAGTGAAAACAAATACCCGCCGGGTATTTGTTGAAAAAGATTGGGAAGGGTAATATATGCCAGGCCTTCACCCGATGCAGGTTCAATATGAAATGCAAAAACAGCCGGGAAAATAGCCAGTCCTGCCAGAACCGCAACTGAGGTATCGGTCAGCGCTACGAAAACTGCTGTCTGCCCCAGTTTTTCGTGCTTTTTGATGTATGAACTGTAGGTAATCAGCGTTCCCATTCCAATACTCAGAGAGAAAAAAGCCTGTCCCAGGGCTTCCAGGATTGTGGATGCCCTTATCTTGCTGAAATCAGGCTGGAACAAAAAACGGATCCCTTTTCCGGCGCCTGGTAACGTAACGGCCCGGATTACCAATACGAGAAGCAATATAAAAAGAACAGGCATTAAAATCTTGGTATATTTTTCTATCCCGTTTTTGACCCCTGCCACAATAATAAAACCGGTGAATCCCATAAACAGAGCATACCAGATCAAGGGACGCCAGCTCCCCCCTGTAAAAGATTCAAACATGCTATGGAGTTGCTCCGGGTTTTTTCCTGAAAAACCATTTATTAGCGACTGATAGATATATTCCAGGGTCCATCCGGCAACCGTCGTATAAAAGGCAAGGATCATAAAAGCAGCAGCCACTCCCATCAATCCGATCAGATACCAGGGTTGTCCGGGTTTTAACTTCCGGAAAGAACCAAATGCATTCAACTGGGCTCCCCGCCCTATGGTAAATTCAGACAACATCACCGGAATACCTATGGCCAGTACAAAAATCAGGTAAACCAATAAAAAAGCACCCCCACCGTTCTCACCTGCCACATAGGGAAATCTCCAGATATTTCCCAGGCCGATGGCTGAGCCTGCAGTAGCTGCTATAATTCCGAATTTTGAACTGAACGAATCACGGCCTGTTTGTATATCAGCCATACATCTGTCTTGAAAGGTTAATAGATTGTATCGTTTAACGATTTACATTTTGTAAAAATGCAAAATATTTTATGATCGGGGCTGTCTGAAAAGTCACTGGATTCATTAACCGCAAAGTTCACCTGGAATGCGCAAAGTCCGCAGAGAATGAATACTCAACAGGAATATGCTTTGTGTCCTTTGCAGAACCTTTATGTACTTCGCGGAACTATTTTCTTCAAAGGCAACCTCTCTCAAAATATGAAGCAGGAAACTTATTCCCTGCCTATACAATTTAAATCTTCAAAAGCTTTTTTCAACCTTTCGATCACGGATTCCTCTCCGGCGCGCAACCATTTACGGGGATCGTAAATCTTTTTATTCGGTTTATCTTCTCCTTCAGGATTTCCGATCTGTGATTGCAGGTAATCATGGTGATTTTTTTCATATTCGCGCACCCCATCCCAGAAAGCCCACTGAGTGTCGGTATCGATGTTCATTTTAATCACCCCATAGCTTATTGCTTCACGGATCTCTTCGTGTGTAGAACCTGAACCCCCGTGGAAAACAAAATTTACCGGTTTTTTGTCCAGTCCATGTTTTTCAGCTATGTATTTCTGTGAATTATCCAGTATTTTTGGTGTCAGTTTCACATTTCCCGGTTTGTATACCCCATGGACGTTTCCAAAGGATGCTGCAATCGTAAAAGCCGGGCTTATTTTCCCCAATTCCACAAAGGCATAATCTACTTCTGAAGGTTGGGTATACAACGATGCATGGTCTATACCGGTGTTATCCACTCCATCTTCTTCACCCCCGGTAATTCCCAGTTCAATTTCCAGCGTCATATCAATTTTGCTCATTCGTTTCAGGTATTCCTTACTGATGGCAATATTTTCTTCCAGGGATTCTTCCGAGAGGTCGAGCATGTGGGATGAATAAAGCGGTTTTCCTGTTTCGGCATAATGCTTTTCACCGGCTTCGAGCAATCCGTCGATCCAGGGAAGCAATTTTTTAGCTGCATGGTCGGTGTGGAGGATCACATGCACACCGTAGGCTTGTGCCAGCGTATCAATATGTTTAGCAGCTGCGATGGCTCCGAGGACTGCAGCCTGATGTCCATCCAGACCAATCCCTTTTCCGGCCATAAAAGCAGCTCCCCCGTTTGACAACTGGATTATTACCGGTGAGTTCACTCTTTTGGCTGCTTCCATAACTGCATTAATTGAATTTGAACCTACCACATTAACAGCCGGCAGGGCAAATTCGTTGTCTTTGGCTACCTGAAAAATAGTCTGTACATCTTTCCCGGTAACCACTCCGTGTTTAATGTTTGAAAATAAATTGCTCATATAATTATATTTTAAATACTACAATATGTATCCTTTGATGTCAAAGCCAGCTCATACAAAAATAGATCAGAACGGATAACCTATTGCAAAGGTAAGGTTAAAATCGTCATTATTTAACTTTCTGTTTCCAATTATCCATCCGTTTCCTGATTTCTGTGAAGGATCCCGCAATTTCAATCCCAAATCCAGCCTGAATATAAAATAGGAAAAGTCGAATCGAAAACCGACGCCGGTACCCATGGCAATTTGCTTGTAAAACCGCCCTGGTTCGAACTTTGCTCCCTCCCTGTTATCCTTATCATTAATAGCCCATATGTTTCCGGCATCGAGAAACAGAGCCCCTTCCAGGATATTGATCAAACGGAAACGGTATTCCAGGTTGGCTTCGAGTTTAATATCGGATGACTGGTTTGGATAGGCTTCCACCGGTGCCTGATAGGTTCCGGGCCCTAAGGAACGGACCTGCCAGGCCCTGATACCATTGGCGCCGCCGGTAAAATACTTCTTTTCAAACGGCAACACATCAAAATTTCCATAAGGCAATCCAACCCCGGCAAAAACACGCCCGACAAGCGAATTATACGGATCAATCATGTAACCATACCTGAATTCAAAATCAGCTTTCACGTATTGGGCATAGCGGGTGTTCAGAATCTTATAATATCCTGGCGTAGAGATCCCGACTGTATCGGTGGGAACAATCTTATCCGCTCCTGATGCCCGGGAAAACAGGTTCAATAAATTACCTGCCGATTCAAAAGAAAATTTAAGGTAGGTATAATTCGTGCGTTGGCTTATTTGCTGGTTATTAAAAACCACCGTATAATTGGATGCATAAATCAGATGGTCGGTAAAACTGCTTTTGATGTACAGGTCCTTAATGAGATCAATAAACGCCGGATCGAAAGCATAAAGGTTAACCTGGTTAAAGTCGACTAAGTTCAGGGTATGCGATAAAGATTCCGAAGTTTTCCAGCTGTACCCGATTTTCAGGTTGCTGATGGTCCGGGTATAATCCGGCCTGTCCTGAAAGTTATACCCTAAGGTAAAGACGGTTTGGGGCAGATACCTGTCGAAATACCGGAACCAGTTTCCCGGACCCAGGAGCCTGGGGATGGTCAGGCTTGACTCGATGCCTGCCTCACGGGTAATAAAATCGTTCAATACATTGTTTTCAACCCATTGCTGACGTTCCATGGCTCCTTTCAGATTAATACGGAAAATCTCGGCGTTCCTGATAAGATTGCGATGATGAAAATTCAGATTCCCGGCCACCCCAAGATTCCCGGAAGTATTGGTCCCTTCCACATCAAAGGAAATCGATTGTTTGGCCATCGGAGCCAGATTGATCATACAATCCAGGCTGTCTCCCATCCCGGATTCATTTCTCCGGAAACGGATATCTACATACCGAAACTGATTCAGCTCTGAAAAGGCATTAAACGTTTTTCTAACATCATCAATCCGGTAGATATTCCCTCTCTTCAGACTGTTCAGCTGGGCAAAAAAATCAGGATTATACCTGTATTTGCCACTGGAAATAAATGTAAAATCCTCAGCAAACAGTGTGTCCGCATCTATCCATGTGTTGCCACTGCTATCCGGAGTTATCGAATATTCAGGAACCAGGTTATACGTGGTTTTATTTATGGTATACGGTTTACGTGGTCTATCCTGCTCCCCGATAACCATGTTAATGTCAACCTGCCAGGCATATAAAGAAGTATCCACCTGATAATAAATCTGTTCTTTCCCAAAATCGTAAAATCCATGATTCCTGTACAGGTTCGCAATCCGGGTCCGTTCCTGGTCCAGAATATTTACATCAAAAAGATCTCCCCTGGAAATAATCCTTTTCGTCGTATCGGCATAGAACAAATCTCTCAGGACAGGTTCGTTTATGATGTACTGGATGTTTCTTATCCTGTAAGGATTCCCTGGTGTAATCCGGTATGTAAGATTTAGTTTCTGTTTTTTTTTATTTCTATCTACCTGGTTTTCAACCTCTGCATAATAATATCCTTTGTTCCGGAAATACTGTTTTAACTGGCTGTTGGAACGCTGGGTCAGTAATTCGTTATAAATCACCGGCTCCTCACCTATCCTTTTAAACCAATCATTGGTTTTTTTCCTTGATGAAAGATTGTACAGCCCTAAATGAAACTTTAAGAATCCAAGGATTCGCAGGTTTTCTTTTTGCCGGATATAGGATTTCACCTCCTCTTTGTTCACTTTTTTATCCGACACCTCAACCTCCACCTTATTCAGGAGATAGGAGTCTTCCGGGACAAATTTTACCGGCGAACACGAAGCAATATAGATGCCCATTGCCATTAAAAGCAGGTATTTACAGATCGCATCAACCGTATTCACCTGAGCCTTTCTATTTCCAATCAACTGTTTTTTTGATGAAACGTGCATAATTTTATCAATCACATATGCAGATGATTTCTATGGCAAATGCCATCAAATCGCTTTAAAAATTATAAATTTAAACGAATGAAACGAAACCTTGATTGTTCATCTTACAATATATGCTATTTTTTTTCAAATGATAAATAAAAATAAAATAAAACGGGTCCGGTCATTATCCCAAAAAAAGTACCGTAACAGGGAAAACCTTTTTATCGGGGAAGGGAATAAGCTAACCCGCGAGTTTTTAACTTCCGGATGGGGTGTCCGTACCCTGATATGCACCGAATCGTTTTATCAATCGGTCAAAGAGATCCTTCCCCAGTCGTTGGAATACCTTCCTGCCGATCAGGATGAGATCAGACAATACAGTTTGCTGAAAAGTCCGCAACAAGCCATGGTATTATGCGAGATTCCCAAACGGGATTTTTCGTTTGAACAGGTGACCTCCGGTCTGACGCTCTGCCTCGACGGAATTCAGGACCCGGGAAACCTGGGGACCATCCTTCGCATTGCCGACTGGTTTGGCATTACGGTGATATGCGCCTCTCCGGATACGGCCGATGTTTTTAATCCCAAAGCCGTGCAGGCCTCCATGGGATCCATCTTGCGGGTAAAGGTATTTTACACCGGACTGGAAGCACTGATAAAACATGCAGTTCAGGAAAAGATTCCCACTTTTGGAGCCTTTCTGTCGGGTACAAACATGTACACCACGAAGTTTCCCGAAACCGCTCTGGTGGTCCTGGGAAACGAAGGAAGCGGAATCTCCCCCAACCTGGAATCCCTGATCGGGAACAGACTGTTTATACCGCCGGACCCCAACCGGAGAAATACATCCGAATCACTGAATGTTGCTGCAGCCACAGCCATTATCTGCTCAGAGTTCAGAAGGGAAAAACTGCAGGCTTACTCAAAATGAAAACTCAGGGTAAAAATATTGGAAGTCATCCTTTTTATCGCACGATTGTAATACTGCCTCTGTGTTTCCGGAGCATCAGCCAACTGGTTATGCAAGCCGATGCTGACCTTGGCCTCCATAGAAAACCGGAAGAAAAGAAAATAGGTATCCCAGCCTGCCCCCGCTTCGGCATAAAAACCCCCGTTCTTCAGCCGTACGAGATCATCCTTTGAAGAACGCGATATATCCTGCCGGTAGGCCAGCCCAAAAATCACATAGGGCCGGTTGTTGTTGATCCGCAACGCTTTGTATTTAATCAGAAACGGAAAATCAAGATAGGTCGATTTGATGGAATATTCATAGTTGTCGTAACTGTACCCTTGTCTCAGGTTATCAATCACTGGAACATTATAAATCAACTTCCGCTCACCGAAAGACAATCCCGGAAGAAAACGCAGGTCCAGGTCGCGCGAAAGCCTCAGACTGGTAATAATACCCACGGTAAACCCTCCGATGTTGCGGCTTACATCTGCCCGAACCGTATCTGTCGCAGTAATCTGCTTCGGGTCACCCGGCCATACCTTTGGTACAAATTGGAAATTGGCCCCGATTGGTGTGTAATGATCCATGCCGAAATCCAGGCTGTTCAAACCCAGGGTAAATCCAAAATGGATCCGTTTATCATCAAAGGTAGTCAGGTATTTTACCCTGGCATTCTGGGCATACCCAACCGCTATCATAAACAGAAACATCAGGATTAAAAAGCCTTTTCTCACCATCCGGGAAATATTTATTCTAATGTTCAAAACAACAATATTAAAAAATTATTGCATCCCCCTGTTCAATTCGTTAAAAAGAATCCGGTTTCTTTCCGATATAGACCGTTACGATCCCGAAGGTCATGGGAACTCTTTTGATGTCTGTAAAACCAGCCTTTTGCATGATTTCTTCAAACGCTTCTCCGGAAGGAAATGCATCGACCGAATCGTGGAGATACCTGTAAGCAAATTTATCTCCGGAGATGATCCTTCCTGCCAGGGGCAACAGGTTTTTCAGATAAAAACGATAGGCAACCCGGAAAAACCCGGATTCAGGTTTTGAGAATTCCAGTATAAAGAAGTGTCCTCCCGGCACCAGGGTTCTGCACACTTCAGACAAACCGGCCACAGGAGATTCAAAGTTCCGCACTCCGAAGGCAGTTATGGCAGTATCGAATGTATTCTCGCTGAACGGAAGGTTCTCCGAATCGGCCTGCAGTAAAGAGATGATCCCGTTCAGATTTTTTTTCGCAACCTTTTTCCTTCCTGCCCGGAGCATTCCTTCCGAGATATCAATTCCGATCACCTTCTCAGGGTTATTCCTACAGGCATCAATGGCAAAATCGGCTGTTCCGGTGGCCACATCAAGAACCGTGCGGGGAGCATCGCTTTTAACCATCCGGATGGTTTTCCGCCGCCACCGGAAATCCATACCGAACGATAGAAAATGGTTCAGCAAATCGTAGCGAGCCGCAATGCGGGTAAACATTGCCGCAACCTGTTTCTTTTTCGGATCAGGGGAATCTATGTACGGAACAACAGCCATTAAGCTCCTGATGTCATTTTATCGGTATAGCCGAAGGATTCATCATCGATCCGTATCTCCCCTTTCGTCACATGCCCGACTGTAAAAAACGGGACATTCAGCTCAGTGAGGGTATCCACAAAATCATCTTCCTTCGCCGTTTCCACGTCAACAACAATACGTCCCATGGCTTCACCAAACAGAAAAGCATCTTTCCTTATTTCGGCATCGGTGGTAATATCAAATCCCAGGCTATTGGGGATCGCTGCCCGCAACAGGGTAAAAAACAGGCCTCCCCGGCTTACCGGACTGGCACTGCTGATCAGCTTCCTGGCATGCAAAATCTTCAGCACTTTGTGTATTTCCACCTCGGTCTCAATATCAAAAGCAGGCAGGAGGGAGTTCCCGATGTTATGGTAAAACTCCAGATATTCAGAAAAACCAATATCATTTTGTGAGCGGCCAATCATAAAAATATTGTTGCCTTTTGTTTTAAAGCGGTGAGAAGTAAGGTTCTCTTTTTTATCAACGGAAGCAATAATGCTTATAATAATCGTAGGCGGCATGATGTCATGACCAAGAAAGTGGTCAAACCGGATCTTGCGGTCTGAAATCTTTAATCCGAATTTTAAAGCAGCGTTTTCCAGCCCTTTTTTAGCTCCTGAAGCAATCATGTGTCCGTTGGGATGGGCAAAATCAATATGGTACAACAATGCACTTACAGCAAGCGGATTGGCTCCCAGACACAGCATCTTCCTGCTTGCCCTGGAAACAAGAATCTCAACAGCCTTTTGGGGATCATCCTGCAAATGGTGGTGAAAAGCATGCATGCTCATGGCCATATTCTCGCCGTTGCTTTCAATCGTAAAAATCCCGCTCTCGTCTGTATCGCAATTACCAATCAAATCCGGAGAGATTCCTCCTTCGCTGAAATCATTAAAATAATTGATCGAAGCCAGGTTCGGATTAACCATTAACGAATAAATTACTTCAGTCATATCTTCCGGTTCAGGAACGCTTTCTATGGTAAATACCTTTTCTTCTGTTGTTTTCATCTGATTATATTTGTCTGTTTTTTTTAGGCATCAGATAAAACTCCCATAAGCAGAATCATTCTTGTTTGTGACAAGATTTGTCATGGTCGTTTCATTCGTTTACTCTTTTCATTGCAAAGAAACCTTCATCGTTGTTGTTTGCATCCTGCTCCTGTCCGGGAATCCGGCATCCTTATACTCTGCAACAACACGACGAACAGGAAACAAAAATAATTAAGTGATGCTTTATTCCATAATAAAAGCAGTTTTTTTTACCTTCGGAAAGGATTTATAAACAAGCTTACTATGAACAAGACCGTTTTAATTACCGGAGCAACTTCCGGTATCGGGAAAGCTACTGCTCTTCTGCTTGCAGAAAAAAACTACAGGCTAATCCTAACCGGACGGAGAAAAGAAAGACTGGAAGCCTTAAAGACACGAATAGAAAACACCTACGGAGCCGGAGTGGTTACCTTGTCTTTTGATATCCGAAGCAAAAAAGAAACCGATGCGGCTTTTGATTCCCTTCCTGAACAATGGAAATCCATTGATGTACTGATAAATAATGCAGGCCTGGCAGCAGGCCTGAATCCCATCCAGAATGGCCTCATTGACGACTGGGAACAGATGATCGACACCAATATCAAAGGACTCTTGTACATTTCCCGGAAGGTGCTGACCGGCATGACCCGCCGTAAGTCGGGACATATCATTAACCTCTCTTCCATAGCCGGAAAAGAAACCTACCCACAGGGAAATGTGTACTGTGCAACCAAACATGCTGTGGATGCTATTACCAAAGGAATGCGCATCGACCTGTTGACGAAAGGCATCAAAGTAAGCGCTGTAAGCCCGGGAGCCGTGAAAACGGAATTCTCAAAGGTACGGTTTAAAGGCGATAATAACAAAGCGGAAAAGGTATATGAAGGGTTTACCCCACTGAGTGCGGAGGATGTAGCTGAAACGATAGTATTTATAATTTCAAGGCCAAAACACGTAAACATCGACGATATCCTGATCATGCCAACCGACCAGGCTTACAGCCGAGATTTTAACCGATCAGAACCTGCCCGGTAAAACCCAACGGTTAAGATTGCCGGATTAAGTCCCTGTAAAGATTTTGTAATTTTTTCGCCTCAATTTCGGAACTCCATTTTTCTGCAATTGCTTTCTGTGCATTCCTGCCTAAATGGATCAATTGCCCTTTAAATAATTTCTTCAATAAATCAGCTAATTCATTGGTGTCATGAATATCAAACAGATACCCGCTCTTCCTGTCCTGTATTATTTTTGAATGAATCCCTGCATTCTTTGATGCCAATACATTACACCCACAAGACATTGCTTCTGCACATACCAACGAGAATCCTTCTGAAAATGAAGGAACAATGACTGAATGAGATGCCTGATACCAGGTAACGATATCGGTCGTTTCCTCTATAAAATAAACCTGGCTTTCCATCGAATGATGGGTAACAATTTTTTTTAATTCCTTTAAAAAACCTGATTTCTCAGCCTGGCCCACTATGACTAAAGCCCAATCAGGAAATTGTTTAAAAAAAGGCGCAATGGTTTCTAAGAGAACTTTTTGTCCTTTCGATCTGCGAATCCTCCCTGCACAGGTCAGAATGTTCTTCTGGCTGATCTCAGGATGTCCCTTACCCCTACCCTGTTTAAACAGATCCTGATTGACACCATGCTCAATTACAACAGAAGGAAAAGGGATAACCTTTTTCATATTTTCAGTCAACACGACAATTACATCTGACTTTTTCAGCAAGAACCTTGTGGGCCAGGAAGGAGGTGTTTCTGCATGACGGGTAAAAAGAAGGGTAAAACGCCCCCCAACCAAACGAAAAATCAAAGCCACGAAAATTTCAATGTTCCGGTGACAGTGCATAACAAAAAAACGCTTCGAAAAAACGATTCTCAGGATGCTGCCAATGGAGATTTTCCTTCCTTTGATACCATACCCAAATATATACGCGTCAAAATGCGGATGAAAATAAGGAAACACATTTTCAATGCTTCGGGTAACACCCGTAATTCTTCCATGAAAATGGGTGTGAATTAATATTGGAATCCGGTTCATTTGAGATGAGGTTTTACAAAAATGAGTTCTCTCTTCATCGCATAAATTTCCTATGATTCTAATTGTTTGTTATTATACGTTATTCGTTGGTACCCGCCACGACTAACCGTGACTCGTTTCATGCTTAAAACAGTCACATACATAGAACGGTAAAATTATTGTTTTCTTTTTTAGTATTTTTACTCATTAAAAATATTCTTTTGTATGGATAACACAAAACACTACCGTTTAATAAAGAAACACATTCTTTCGTGTATACACAGACACACGTTCTGAAGCATACAAAAATAAACAACCGGAACAAGCGTATGTCAAAAATTATCAATTATAACATAATACGGATTACCGGCCATGCGGTTTTCTGGCTTATCAGCCTGGCATACTGGATGATTCTCTTCTATTTAGCCAATCCTTCCGGCACTGTTCTGACAACCGAAAATATTCTGAAGAACATCATACTGAACAGTACTTTTGCAATTTCGGTTTATATCAACCTGTATCTGTTAATTCCCCGGTTTTTTGTCAAAAAAAACTACGTCTTCTACGGATTCTGGCTGATCCTGCTTCTTGCTGCCTCCTCGGTACTAATCCAGGTTTTGTTTATCTACCCTTTTCATTCCATTTTTAACAATGGCCAGTTTACTGCCTTCAGCCCGGCTATCTATTCACGGTATTTCTTTGTAACCCTGTTGTATGTTGGAATTACTTCTGTCTTAAAATTTATCAAAGAATGGTTCCTCCTCCAGGACCTGAAATATAAATATGAACAAAGTGAACGGAAAAAACTGGAGGCTGAATTAAAAACATTAAAAGGACAGGTCCATCCCCATTTTTTATTCAATTCATTAAACAATGTCTACTCCCTGTCGTTAACCAACCCGGATAAAGTACCGGGATTTATACTGAAACTGTCCGATCTGCTCAGGCATGCCATTTACGAATCACGCAAAGATTTTATCAGCCTCCGGAAAGAACTGACATTTATTAAGAATTATGTATCCCTTCAAAAAATCCGTATTCCTCAAGCAATTAAAGTCAACTATTCCATACAAGGAAAAGTCCCTGATAAAAAGATTCCCCCTTTGCTTCTTGAGCCTTTTGTTGATAATGCTTTTAAGCACGGATTAACGGGACAGGGAGATCAATATGTATCCATACATTTTGATTTTACCCTTCCAGGAATCCTTCTCTTCTCCATTGAAAATACCTATGAGGAATCATTGTCCTCCAACACCGAATATAAAGGAATCGGCCTTGAGAATGTAAAAAAAAGGCTGAAACATTTATACGCAGACAATCAATATAACCTGGAGATACAAAAAGATCAAACACGATTTAAAGTAACCCTGAAACTAAACTTAAAAGAGTAAACATGGAAATTAAGGCTCTGATCATAGATGATGAACCGCTGGCAAGAAACGTAATCATTCAGTATGCCAAAAAAATTGAGTCCCTGAAAATTATCTGTGCCTGTGAAAATGCCATGGAGGCGTTTGATGTTCTAAACACGAAGACAATAGATCTTATATTCCTTGATATCAACATGCCAGGCCTTTCGGGCATTTCTTTTCTGAAATCGTTAAAACATCCCCCCCTGGTTATTTTTACTACCGCCTACACAGAATATGCCCTGGAAGGGTTTGAACTGGATGCCATCGATTACCTAAAAAAACCCTTCTCATTTGAACGTTTCCTGAAAGCGCTGAATAAAGCCTCTGAACTTCTGAAACTCAAGATACCCCAGGAAGCTGGTAAGGATCCTTCCACGGATACGGAAAAAGAAAAGTATATTTTTGTTAAGGCGAATAAAAAAACCTATAAAATCTATTTCCGGGATATCATGTTCATCGAAGGATTAGGGGACTACATAAAAATTCACCTGAAAGACCGGCATATCGTTACCAACCTGACCATGAAGAAGATTCAGGATATTCTTCCCGAAAAGGAATTCTTCCGTATCCATAAGTCATTTATCATCGCAGTTCAACCCATTGAATTAATTGAGGGCAATATGGTAAGGATCAATAAAATCAAAATCCCCATCGGAAACAGGTATCGCCAGGACTTTTTTAAAATAGTCAACCGGAGGGTGGTGTAAGGAAGAGTCTGTTGTCGTAGTTGTCCACTCGCTTCGCTCGCGTTAAGGAAAACAAGATCAATATAGATCAGTTTTAGATCAATGGATCAATAAAGATTCTCGGATATCCAGATTCTCAGATTTTCAGATAAAATAGAACCAGGAATCAAGAATTAGGATTTTTTTTCAGCACCGTAGGTTTGTCAGTATGGTAAACATGTTTGCCAAACCTTCATGACGATCTCCCCTCTTTGCGCGCAGAGAAAGGCAAGGGGGTGAGTCAGATAATTTCCAGCAACCAGCAACCAGCAACCAGTAACCAGCAACCAGTAACCAGTAACCAGTAACCAGTAACTGACCCCGTTGAAATATTCTCCTT
>CAZNPV010000037.1:0-37946 GCA_964575025.1 uncultured Mariniphaga sp. | reverse complement strand
CCTGATAGAGGGTGGCAAACGCTGCATGAATCCACATAATGGAAATCAGTACCCCTACAAACAAACAGATAACTCCTGCAATGATCACAAAAAAGGAGATAATGGCCATGAAGAATATTTTCCATCCATGACCCCCCGTCATTTTCCAGCTTCTTTCAACCGCTTTAATGGGATCCAGTTTCTGATCCATTACGATATAAGGAACAAAAGCCAGCCGGCAGGCAACAATAATACCGGGAATGAACAGTAGTACGATTCCCAGTCCTACCAATGCAACAACGATCAGATTGGCAAGAATAATGTTTACAAAGTTGGTTGTAAATCCGGAAAATAACTCTTTAAGGTCAATTTCTTCTTCTCTCATGGCTTTGAGAAACAGGAATTTCTCGCCGTAGGTTACCACCGGGACTACCAGAAGTCCCCATGCCAGGGCCAGCATAACCAGCGGAATCATAAAGAGGTGAAAACTGTCAGCCCGCCAGGTTGCCTGGAAAGGTCCCGTAACAATGCCTGCGATGATGACAATGATCAGGAGATAGATGAATTTATCAAACATTCTTTTCCATCCAAAACTAAAACTTCCCCCGATGGTTGGGGTAAGGGTGTAAACTTCTTTTGTTGTCATTTTTTTTGTTTTCTGTTTAGCTGCTTCGAAAATAGGACCGTTTTTCAGGATTTCCTACCTACTTTGGTAGGAATCTGAATTTTCACTACTTTGGTAGCTATCAAGGTTTCAGGCTTTTCGTACCTTGATCCCTCAATAGGAAAGGAGAAGTATGGCTGAAAAATTTAAAATATTTCTTTTTACAGCACTTTTTATCGTAACCCTGGGGATGGTTGTCATTGGGGTACTGCTATCGTATAACCTGAGCAGAACACACAAACGCCCCTGTTTGCAGACGCTGCTATACCAACAGGTTTTCATCTATATATTTTTTCTTTATGGAGCCTGGGGCCGGATTTTTCTAAGCCAGGGACTCACAAATATGGAAGTTAGCCCCCTAATCATAAATAAAGCCTCCTTTTACATTCCATTTCTGGGCTTACCTTTCCTGGTGGTTAGCTGGTATATGCTTATCCGTTTTTTCTATGAAATCAAAGGGTCCCGGTTTTCCAGGCCTTTGACCCTGGGGTATTTTGTTTTTTATGGTCTGCTGGTAACCCTGGGAGCCTGGTTTATCAATACAGGAAACTTCCGCCAAATTGCTACGCCTGAAATCATCCTCATCAGACTGTTGGCAGTACTGAACCTGATATCCAACCTGGTTATTATCCCGGCTGTGTGGTCAGGAAACCGGGATACTTCAAAAGAAGCAATTTTTCCCCGCAGGTACATTCTTTATTATCTGACCGGTGTACTTGCCTATTCTGCAGGAATCTGGTTTATAAAAGAACATTATCTGGTTTGTATGGCAACCATCCTTGGGATGTTTGCCGTCAGTGCCCTGATACCGGTTTTTGGCATGAACGTGTTTAAAAAAATTCCCGAGGGAGATGTGTCGGAAGAGTCCGGGTTTACAGGATTTTGTAAAAAATATGAAATAACCAAACGCGAAGCTGAAGTGATTAAAGAGATCTGTGCCGGACACTCCAATCAGGAGATAGCTGATAGCTTGTTTATTACACTTCAGACTGTTAAGGATCATGTCCATCGGATCTATACCAAAACAGGGGCAAAAAACAGGGTTTATCTGGTCAACCTATTCAGGGAAACTGTCCGAAAAAAGGAAGGATAGCATCTGTTTGGTTGATTTTACACTGCAAAAACTGTGTTTTTATTAAGAATATTAAATCGTATTTTTATGAAACGCAGGGAATTTCTTGAAACATCAGGATTAGCAGCAGGAGCTGCAATGATTGGATCTTCAGCAGAAGCAACTGCCCATGACAAACAGCCTGCAAGCAGGCAGAATTTTTCCCCTCCGGATATAAAAATCGGTTTGTACAGCATTACCTATGGGGGCATTTGGTACAATGGGCCGGCACTCTCTTTTGAAGAGCTTGTTAAAAGGGCAAAAGACTCGGGTTACGATGGCATTGAACTGGATAACAAAAGGCCTATGGGAAATCCCCAGGACCTCGACCGGTCAGCACGGGATAAAATGCGTAATCTCATTGAAAGAAACGGGATGGCGATACCCTGTGTTGCTGCCAACAATGATTTTTCCAGTCCCATTCAGGAACATCGCGAAATGCAACTTCTGATGGTAAAGGAAACAATCCGGATGGCTTCGGATCTTGGGGCGAAGATTGTCAGGCTCTTTGCTGCCTGGTATGGCGTTCCGATCCACAACGGATTGGGTACCTACGATTTAGTGAGAGGCGATTTTTATACCTACGGCAGACAATACCCGTATGTAACCCGCATCGACCGGTGGAATTATGTCAATGAGCAGGTCCGGATGGCACGTGAGTTTATGCAGGATATTCTCACAATGGATGAATAAGATGGAATTCTTATTTCCAATCAACGGTTGCTTTTCCTTCAGATTTTTTCAGGTCAATCTCCCGGGACTTGCCGTTTACTGTAACTTTATATTTTCCATAAAAGGCGGGAACAGAAAAGATCCCTTCGCTGTTTGCAGTTCCTGTTTCTTCTGTCCACCACTCCTTAAAGATCAGATCCTGGTAAGCCTTTAAAGCAGGAGTGGGTGTCCAGTCGCGCTTATATAGCGAAGACACCGGAATCCAATTGGCACCCTCCCAGAAACCCCACATCAGGATTCCTTCGACTGCCGGATGGGCAAAACAGATCCGGTAGTAATCCACTATTTCCCGGGCTTTTTGCTCTTCCCCTTCGGGATTCATTTTGAGGTTCCGGTTTTGGTAGAATTCCGACCGTTGCCCGGGCATATTAAATTCCGTAATCCGGATGGGCAATCCGAACTGAGCCAGTGAATCAAGTGCACGTTTCAACTCATTCCGGTCGAATGTATCGCCGTGGAGATGTCCCTGGACACCAATTCCCGCAATAGAAGCTCCCTGCTGTAACAACGTTCGTATGTGTTCCATATAGCGGTCCAGGACATTGCCCGTAAGAACATCGTAATCATTCAGGTAAAGTACTGCTTCCGGGTCTGCATGATGAACCCATTCCGCCATGCGTTTGGTGATATCCGGGCCCAGTTTTTCCTCGTAATAATTCCCATGGATCATCTCATTGTTGAGATCGTATTCGACAAAACGGCCCTTATAGCGTGCTGCAATCGTTTCTGCTCTGTTTTTTACGGTTTTCAGAAGTTCATCCTCATCGAGTTCTTTTACCCAATCCTGCACCCAGCGGGGAACGCCCCAGAACAGATTGTGCCCGCGCAAAGGTAACCCTGCCTCATCGGTCCATTCCAGAATCCCGTCAACCACACCATAGTTCACCTGGCCTTTGCGCCGCTCCATGTTTCCCCATTTTAAGGCATTTTCGGTAACAGCTGAATTGAAATTTTCAAGAAACTTCTCTTTAAACATCTCTTTGTCTTCATCCTTCCAGTAGTTTTCCACCAATCCATTGCTGATGGCACATCCAAACCAGAATTCATGGCTGAGTTGCTCCACAGAGACCTTATCGCCTGGCTGGACTTTGACAATGAATTCCCCTTTTCGATATTTTTCAATAGACTCTTCAAGACTTGAATCCTGCGCAGAAATATTCATCGTTGCAGGAAAAAGAAAAAGCAGGATTATCAGTCGGAGGTTAATCTTTCGTTGGCCTGATTTACATTTCATATTGTTCGATTTTTAATTTTATGTATTGATTCCTGATGTGCCATTCATCTTTCATTTATATCAAATGCCATCAGCACATTTCCATGGCGCTGATACAGGATGCCATCATCTATTACCGGATGGGAGAAATGTTCTCCGCTACCCCTGCCGATTTTAAATGAACTTACGACGTTCATCGGCCCATTATCTGTTGCGATCAGAAAAAGCTCTCCCCGCTGGTTGTAATAGCAGAGCATGGTATTGGCAGCGATGACTACCCCGCTGCCGATTTTCAGTGAACCGGTGAGGATTCCTGTTTCCGCATGCAGGGAAAGCAATTCTTTCCTGATGGTTCCGCTACCATAAAGGAAATCTCCGATTTTGACAATACCGCCCATATAACCGTCGAATTCCCTGTTGCGCCATATTTCCTTAATTTGAGTTCCGTCTTCCGAGAGCAAAAGCTTTACTCCGCAGTTCCCGTCACCAGCCTGGTAATAGAGGGCCCCATCTTCATAAAGCGGAGTATTGCTGTGGGTATCGCCATAGCCGGGCGCTCTTTTTTCAGGTGGAGTATTGTCCTGTTTATGCACCCAGAGAAGTTCCCCTGTTTCCGCATCGATACCCATCAGATTATACGCTGAGAAAGTGATAAATATTTCCCTGCCGTTATGGTTGATTATTTTTGAGGGGGTATATCCCGACCGTTCCTCACAGCCTTTGGTTTTCCAGAGTAATGCTCCGGAAAACCGGTCGAGGGCGACTACATTAAACTCCCTGCCTCCGGGAACCCAGAACACTTTTTCTCCGGAGACTACCGCTGCGTCCGCATGTCCATGTAAGGGAACCTGTCCCTGAAAATCTTCAGTAAAATCTTTTGACCAGACCACCTCTCCGTTATCCCTTTTAAAGCAGAAGAGGTTTCCACATCCGGAACCAACATAAATCAGATCATCTGCAACAGTAGGTGCTGAACGTGATCCGCGGTTTGATCTGACCCACTCAGGACCGAAAGACGATTTCCAACGTATCCTGCCTTCCGGTGTGATACAAAACAGATAAGCCAGACCATCGCTTTCCCCTGTTATATAGACCGTATCTTCAGTGATCACCGGCGATCCGTATCCATTTCCTATTCCTTCCACGATCCATCGTTCTGACGGTCCCCCTTCGGGCCACGTAGTGAGCAATCCGGACTCGTTATATACTCCGGATCGGTTTTTCCCCCTCCATTCATAGATGGCCGGCTCTCTAACGGTGCAGGCGTGCACAAGCACAGCAATGAGCAAGAGAAGCAATAACTTCATACTTGCACTGTTTATTATGAAACGGTGGTCAAGATCCATCATTGTAAATGCAAAAATAACTTTTTACCGCATTGAAACTGCATCTATCACCCTGGTATTTTTCCAGGCACTTCTTCATTTTTTCGATCTGTATCTCTATTTCAGAACTCCTTTTCAGCATCATTCAATGCTATAAAAATAAAAAAAAAGCCCCGCTTTCACGGGACTTTTAAAACAAAAACAATACAGAAGGTTATTATCTGAAAAAAAAAATCTTTCCGGGTAGTAGACCCGTTGATAACCGTTTCCGGTAAATTGTTCTTTTTTTTCTGGCGCTATGTTTTCAGGTAATATTCCACCTAACCTTAAGGCAAAGTGTGTGCCAAAATTTTGTCATGCAATGCATATTGTATTGTATCTGTCATTATATCAAAAATTTATGTGCTATTGCTTTTAATAATGATGATAAAACAGGATTCGCTTTTTAGTCAATTAATATTATTTTTGCAGAAAAAAATTGGGAAGGATACTGGCCATTGATTACGGGAAAAAAAGGGTTGGCCTTGCAGTTACGGATCCTCTGCAAATGATCGCCAACAAGCTGGACACTGTTCCTGCACATGAATTGTGGACTTTTCTTACAGATTACCTGGACTGTGAGGACATTGAACGGCTGGTGGTGGGATATCCCCGGCAAATGAACAATGAGCCTTCGGAAGCTGTTCGTTATATA
This sequence comes from uncultured Mariniphaga sp., assembly GCA_964575025.1. Classification (GTDB taxonomy): domain Bacteria; phylum Bacteroidota; class Bacteroidia; order Bacteroidales; family Prolixibacteraceae; genus JABMQB01. Next base: position 32,228 of record CAZNPV010000037.1, on the reverse strand, counting down.
AACCCTTTTTTAAAGCGTTTTAAGAAACTATACCCGGGAATACCTGTCGAGTTGGTGGATGAACGTTTTACATCGAAAATGGCTTTCCGGACGATGATTGACGGAGGATTAAGAAAAAAATCGAGACAGGACAAAACAAAGGTTGATGCCATCAGTGCATCGTTAATATTGCAGAGTTACCTGGAACAGAAAAAATATCAGCAATGATCTATCCAATAACAGTATATGGTTCTCCGGTCCTGCGAAAAAAAGCCAGGCCGGTGGAAAAAGGCAGAGAAGGACTTGAGGAGTTTAAGCAGAATATGTGGGAGACCATGTATTCTTCCGATGGGGTCGGACTTGCAGCACCACAGGTCGGTGAATCGCTGCGGCTTTTTGTTGTGGATGCCTCTGCAGGTGCTGACGAAGAACCGGAACTGAAAGATTTTAAAAAAATATTTATCAACCCGGAGATTATTGAAACGTACGGGGAGAAATGGCTCATGAATGAAGGATGTCTGAGTCTGCCTGAAATAAGAGAGGATGTGGAAAGACCTGAATACGTTACAATACGCTATCAGGATGAGAATTTTAAGGAACATGTGGATACCTTCAAAGGGTATGCCAGCCGGATCATCCAGCATGAATACGACCACCTTGAAGGAGTGCTTTTCATCGACCATCTCACCCCCTTAAAAAAACGTCTCCTGAAAAACAAGCTGCTCACTATTGCCAAAGGAAAAATAAAAACAAGGTACCGGATCAGCCCCCCTTTAAAATAAATGTAACCCTTCCCGTCCTTTTACCGTTAAACCGGAAAAACAGGTTAATCCCCACTATACAAAATGGCACTTCGATTCCCCTTTCTCCGGATTCTTCTGGCTTTTATATCAGGCCTTTATCTGGGGCGTTTTCTTTTTTTTCAGAAACTCGTTGGTACCCCTGCCCTGCTTGTTCTGTTATTGGCAGGTGTGCTTTATCTGCATTTCCGTAAAAATCAGGAGTACCTGCCTGCATTGCTAGTAATCTTTTTCCTGATAATGACCGGCATATACCGGTATCAGACCTTCAACCGGCTGCCTGATTTCAAGGAGGGGACCCATCATCTTGCTGTCATCCTTGAGTATCCGGTTGAAAAAACCAACTCATTAAAAACGGAAGCACACCTGGTCGGGATCATTCAGAAAGATACAATGGTATCTCTGAGGGAGAAGATCATGCTCTATTTTGAACCGGACATCCGGTCAGAAAATCTGGTGCCGGGAGAACAGGTGCTCTTCAGGGAATCTCCCCGGCAGATCAGGAACAACGGAAATCCGTACGAATTTGATTACCAGTTGTATATGGCCAATCAGCGAATATACAGGCAGGCATACCTTGCTTCCGGTCAATGGGCAGAAGCAGGTTCTTTCCCGGGATTCAATCTGCGGGTATTGGCTGAAAAGCTCCGGCACAGATTGTTGGACAGGTACCGGGAAAATCACATCTCGGATGAAAGATTTGCCATTCTTGCTGCATTAACCTTAGGGTATAAGGATGCCCTCGATCCGGAAACCAAAAAGGTTTTTTCTTCAGCCGGAGCTATGCATGTACTGGCGGTTTCAGGACTTCATGTGGGAATTCTTTTTGTTGTCATACATTTTCTGACAGGTTTTTTACGGCGTTCCCCCAACGGACGAGTAGTATTTATCTTTCTTTCGATATCTCTTTTATGGATCTATGCCCTGATCACGGGATTATCCCCTTCGGTGTTGCGGGCAACTGTGATGTTTGGCTTTCTGATCATCGGGCAAAACCTTCGCAGGCCGGTGAACAGTTACAATACACTGGCCTTATCAGCTTTTCTGTTGCTATTTCTTGATCCGAATCTGATCTTTGAAGCAGGTTTTCAGCTTTCGTATGCTGCAGTTATTGGTATTGTTTTTTTTCTGCCCCGATTAAACTCCCTTGTTCCGGTTAAAAATGGTATTTTCCGGTGGGCCTGGGAATTGGTTGCTGTTTCGGTTGCAGCCCAGTTGGCTACCTTCCCTCTCGTCATCTACTATTTTCATCAGTTTCCAACCTTTTTCTGGATTTCCGGTTTTGTTGTTATTCCGGGTGCATTTATCCTGATTTGCCTGGGAATCGGTATTATGGTTCCTTTTCCTGTAGCGGCTCTTTCCTCCTTCCTTGCCAGGATTGCTTCCGGAATTGTCGATGCAACCATTTTTTTGCTGGAAAAAATTCAAAAACTTCCATTATCCGTAATCGCAGATATCGGTATCAGCAAAATGCAATGTGCATTGTTGCTTCTGGTCCTTGTTCTGTTTATGCTGTTTCTATCCTTTAAACGGGCTAAATACCTTGCCACCCTGTTCGCTGTTCTGATTGCAGTCTTTTCGCTGAACGTCTTTCACAAAGTACATTGCGCCGGAAACAATAAACTGATTGTTTACAACACACGGGGCGGAATGCTGATTCATCTGATCAGCGGATCCAGGAACTACATTCTGTATGAAAATGAATCCCAACATGATTCCTATGACATGGAAACAGCGCGCAACAGTAAAACAGCCTTACATCTTTCAGAATCCATTGTGGTTTCCTTAGACAGTGTATACCAGGACGAACTGGTATTCCTGAAAAAACCGTTGCTCGTTTTTAAAGGGAAAAAACTCTGGCTGACCTATTCCGAAAACAGACCGATGCCAGATATTTCTTTTGATGTACTTTTAACAAAATACAGCATTAAAAACACGGATCGCATCTCTCCTGTCCTGATCCAGACTTCAGGATATCCCCCTGAAAAAGATCATTCAGACAAAATTTTCTATCTGAAAAAAAATGGAGCATACACCCTAAATTTTTAACTTTAGAAAAGCAAAAAGTAAACCTGAGGTTAATTAAGCATCAAAAAGAGGATTATTCTTTGGATAATCACTATGTTTATATATTACTTTGTTTGCTGAAAAGAAGGATTGATTATGAAAGTTGTGATTGCAGGAGCTGGTGAGGTTGGTACTCATCTGGCAAAAATGTTAAGCAATGAGGACCATGACATTGTTTTGATTGATGATGATCCGGAGAAACTGGCTTTGATCAGTTCAGAGGTGGATATGCTGACGGTAACCGGGTCGGCACAATCTTTTCAGGATCTTAAGGAAACAGGCCTTGCAAAAGCGGATCTTTTTATAGCCGTAACGCCTTATGAGGAAAGAAATATTCTGAGTTGTTCGATGGCTAAACTTTTAGGTGTGGGACGTACCATTGCCCGGATTAACAACTCCGAATATCTGCTGGCACGATACCGAACCAAACTGGACCGGATGGGGATCAATGAGTTGATATACCCTGAAAGCCTTGCAGCCAAAGAAATTGTTGCCTCCGTAAAACAGACCGGGACCCGTCAATTGATTGAGTTTTCAAACGGCAAACTGTTGCTGCTGGGTGTAAAAATCAGAGAAAATGCATCGATTGTGGATAAAACGCTGGCTGAACTCAGATACATTGACGATGGGATCCTCGCTGTTGCCATAAACCGTCAGGGGAAAACGATCATACCCAGCGGCAAAGATTATATCCGGAACGGAGATATTGTATTTTTTATTACGACCCGTGAATCCCAGCAAAATGTGTTGGAACTGGCCGGGAAAAAAACCTTTGAGATCAAGAATATTCTAATCCTCGGGGGAAGCCGGATTGCTCAGAAAACAGTGGAAAAACTGGGAGACCAGTATCGGATAAAAATCATTGAAAGTGACAAAGAACGTTGTGAGAAACTAGTCGACAGGTTACACAACGTATTGGTTATTAATGGAGACTGCAGAAATCTGGAATTGCTGAAGGAAGAAGGCCTTGAGAAAATGGATGCCTGTATAGCTGTTACCGGCAATTCAGAAATCAATATTCTGGGTTGTCATCTGGCCAAAAAATTCGGGGTAAAACGCACCATTGCGGAGGTTGAAAACCTGGCTTTTATGGATACAGCAGAAAATATGGATATTGGAAGCCTTATAAACAAAAAACTGATTGCTGCCAGTTATATATACCGTTTTACACTGAATGCGGAAATTGCCAATGTAAAATGCCTGACTGCTTCTGAAGCGGAAGTTTTTGAATTTATTGTAAAATCCGGAGCCAGGATAACGGAGAAGCCCGTCAAAGATCTTGATTTTCCGGAGGAAACCAAAATAGGAGGTTATATACGGGGTGAACAGGGCTTTGTGGCAGATGGAAATACGGTCATTGAAGCCGGCGACAGGGTGGCTGTCTTTACCCTGCCCTCAGGAATAAAAAAACTGGAACGCTTTTTCAAATAAAAAAAGGCCTTTTTGAATGGTAAATGTCAGATTGATAATCCGGATTCTTGGCTTTCTTGTTTTTGTGGAGGGGATGGCTATGTTGCTGGCTCTGGGAGTAGCCCTGTTTTACGGAGAAAACGACATCACTGCCTTTTTAATTACTTCAGCCTGCTGCATCGGAGTGGGTTTGCTTGTTATTCTACTGACACGTAACACGATAAAAAAACTGGGTAAGCGCGAAGGATTTATTATTGTGTCACTGGTATGGATTATTTTTTCTCTTATTGGAAGCATTCCCTATATACTGAGTGGAGCGATTCCAAATTTTACCAACGCTTTTTTTGAGTCTATTTCAGGTTTTACTACTACCGGATCCTCTATCGTCAGGAATATTGAAGCGTTGCCACACGGTATCCTTTTTTGGAGGAGCATCAGCCAATGGCTTGGGGGAATGGGAATCATTGTCTTATCCCTGGCCATACTCCCTATTTTCGGAATCGGAGGAATGCAATTGTATGCAGCCGAAGTTCCGGGACCTACCCCGGAACGGGTTAGTCCCAGGATTAAACAAACAGCTAAAATGTTATGGGGAATTTACCTTCTCTTTACCGTTACAGAGACCCTGCTGTTATGGATGGGAGGAATGAACCTTTTCGACGCTGTCTGCCACTCATTTACAACCATGGCAACTGGCGGATTTTCTACCAAACAGGCCAGCATCGCACATTGGGACTCCCCTTTCATTCACTATGTGATTGTGGTGTTCATGTTTCTTGCAGGAACAAACTTCTCGTTGTCATATGGTGTCTTAAGGGGAAAATTTAAAAATGTCCGTAAGGATGAAGAGTTCAGATATTACCTGATCTTTATCGGTATATTCACGCTGTTGATTTTTGCCGGGTTGCTGTTTTCCGGGGAGTCAGCCCCGGAACAGTCATTCAGACATTCGCTGTTCCAGGTGGTATCCATCATGACAACAACAGGTTACATAACCGCTGATTACATGCTTTGGCATCCGTTTCTTACCATTCTGATATTTTCATTGTTCTTCTTTGGCGGATCTGCCGGTTCAACCGGAGGCAGTGTAAAAATCATGCGAATTGTTATCTTGCTGAAAAACAGTTATTATGAATTAAAAAGGATGATCCATCCGCATGCCGTTATCAGAGTGAAGTTCAACCAGCATTCGGTAGATACCAAAATTGTTACAAACGTTCTGGCCTTTTTTATTTTGTATTTTCTGATCTTTATTGTGGGAACCGTAATTTTTACTTTAATAGAGCCCAATATGGATTCATCCATGGGAGCGGTTGCTACCTGCCTCGGGAATATAGGACCCGGTATCGGTAAAGTGGGTCCTGCTGAAACGTTTTATCACATCGCACCCGGAGGAAAATGGTTCCTTTCCGGATTGATGCTCCTGGGAAGGCTTGAATTAATGACCGTACTGGTATTATTCGCACCCGGTTTCTGGAAAGAATAAACAATTCCCGGATTTGAGAATCAACTAAATCACAATTTCTCCCTTACCCTGCCTGACGATTTCCGGAACCTCCCCCATGCAGTCTACCACCGTGGAAGGTACGAATCCGCCAGCCCCGCCGTCAATTACAATATCAGCGATATCTTTATACCTTTCATAAATTAACTCAGGGTCTGTTAAATACTCCAGGATGGCATCGTCGTGATGAAGGGATGTGGAAAGGATCGGATTGCCCAGCTCTTCCACAATAGCCCGGATGATGGCATTGTCAGGAACACGGATCCCAACCGATTTCTTTTTGCCCTTGAAATAATTCGGTACCTTTTTATTGGCTCCAAGGATAAAGGTAAACGGACCGGGAAGATGATTTTTTATCAGCTTGAAAACCGTATTCGGAATGGGCCGTGTATAGTCCGATAAATGGCTCAGATCACTGCATATAAAAGAAAACATGGCATTTTCAACCTTTACTCCTTTAAAACGTGCTACTTTTTCAACTGCCTTCTGGTTGGTTATGTCACATCCGATACCATACACTGTATCGGTAGGATAAATTATGATCCCCCCTTTGTGCAAAGTTTCTGTTATGTTTCGGATAATCCTTGTATTGGGATTTTCACTGTACAGTTTAACCAACATACGCTGACTCTTTTATGGAAGGCAGCAAATTTATTTATTTTTGATGTATTTCCTTCCCATGAAAACTTTTAATTTTGTAAATCAGCAATTTTGTAATACCATAAGATTTCTGTTTTGAACACTGCACCGAAAAAAGATCCTTTCCCGGAGCCGGAAATCATACACACCTCCGATGGCTCTCATACGCTCTTCGTGAAAGAGTTACATGAACCATATCATTCGGTTCACGGGGCGATTACAGAATCGATGCATGTATTTATCCGGAACGGGTTGCTCTACAGGAAAAAACGGGAAGTTACCGTTTTTGAAGTAGGATTCGGGACAGGTCTTAATTGTCTTCTCACTGCGATTCATGCCAGGGAGAACGGTATGAAGGTGCGCTATATCACGGTTGAGAAATACCCCCTGAACAGGAAGTTAATCCGCCGGTTAAATTATTTGTCTGTCCTGGACATTGCATACAAAGAAGTTTGGGAAGCCATCCATTCCGCTGTGTGGGACCGGGAGATTGCTGTTTCCGGTTCTTTCCGTCTTCTGAAACATCAGACCGATCTGACCGGGTTAAATCTTCCGGAGGGGCTTCCTTTGTTTGACGTTGTTTATTTTGATGCTTTCGGCCCCGATGTACAGCCGGAAATGTGGCAACCCGGAATTTTCGAACTTATTTCCCGGAAATGTATGCCTGGGGCCATTTTTACAACCTACAGCGCCAAAGGAGCGGTAAAAAGAAAATTGATTTCTTCCGGTTTTACGGTTCATAAACTTCCGGGTCCGCCGGGTAAAAAAGAGATGCTCAGGGGAATAAAACCTGCTTATTAGTTTACAAACCAAAAAATTACTTTATCTTCGCAGAAGATGCCTGTGGGATCCGGGTAAACATGATTCATTCCTCCAGGCTTAGCCTGCAGCAAAAACAGGCAGTATAAGCCCCCGGGTAAAGCTGCAGTAAAGGTAAGTGTTACATTAAAAAACAGGTTACAATTCAAATTATTATTATTTATGAAAAAATCATCCTTTTTATTCTTTTTGGCTGGATTACTTCTAACAGGAACTTCCTGTCAGCAAACCAATAGATCCGGTGCAAAACTTGAAACGTTAAAAGATTCGGCCAGCTATGCGATCGGATTGCAAATGGGAGAAAACATCAAGCAAAACCTCACACAGTTACCGGGAGGTGATTCTATGAACATGGATCAGATTTCAGCCGGATTTACAGATGTTCTCACAGCGGACACAACCAAATTAACCATGGCGAACGCTGAAATGGCCATTCGCTCCTATTTTCAGGCACAGGCAGAAACACAGGCTCAAAGCAGCCTGGAAGAGGGAAATGCTTTTCTCGAAAACAACAAAGCCCGTGATGGGGTTGTGACTACCGAAAGCGGTCTGCAATACGAGATTATCCGGCAGGGCAACGGACCGAAACCAAAAGAGACCGATGAAGTTACCGTGCATTACCATGGATCCCTGGTTGATGGTACCGTATTCGACAGTTCCTACGAAAGAGAGGAACCGGCTACCTTCCCGGTAAACGGAGTGATCCAGGGATGGGTGGAAGGACTCCAACTGATGCCGGTCGGATCCAAGTATAAATTCTATATTCCTTCCGACCTTGCGTATGGTGAACGCGGAAATGGCAACCGGATTCCCCCGAACAGTATCCTGATCTTTGAAGTAGAACTGCTGGAGATCGGTACGGAATAAAAGATCATTTTTCTTTCACCTTTCAGGTTTTTTAAGCTTTTTTGTGTATCTGTTATGAGTTTGCATGTAAAAGGGAAAGTTGAAAAAATTTACGAGATCCAGTCGGGTGTCAGCAAAGCCGGTAATGAGTGGAAAAAACAGGAATTTGTGATCGAAACAGACGACTCCTTTCCAAGGAAAGTTTGTTTTACCCTGTTCAACGATAAGATTCCGCTTGCCAGTGAATTAACTCCCGGCATGGAGGTTGACGTATCATTCAATATCGAATCCCGGGAGTACAACGGAAAATGGTTTCATAATATCAACGCATGGAGAATAGCTCCGGCAGAACCCGATATGCCTGAACCTCCTCCTGAATTCGGAGAGAATGATATTCCTCCTGAACCGGACGACAATACAGACGGACTCCCCTTCTGAAAAAGAAAGGAAAGCCTCCCTAACTGTTTTATCTTACCCGGTTTAAAACCGGATGCCCAACCGATTCAATGACACCCGGCATTTCTGAGCGTAGCGAAAGAAATGACGTTGGTGGATTCAGTGAAACCTGGCATTCAGAATCCGGCATATGCCGGAGCACTGAATGACACTGGTTGAACTCCTGTCTGCCGACAGGCAGGAATCCCGATAGCGGAGCGTATCGGGACAACTGACAAAGCGAAGCGGAGTCCCGATTTCCTATCGGTAACCCGATCCACCTCGTTGTCACGTTCGTTTCATTCGAAGTTTTGTAACCCAGGTATTTTCAATGGATCGTGATTTCCTTCATCTTCCCAATCCGGAAATGATGCGACGGATCCTTGACTGATCTGCTTCCGGTATGATATTGCGCCTTACCATATCTTCATAAAGGATGATGGCGTTGGATGTGTCTTTTTTCTGCAAATAGATTTCTCCCAGCAAATAGAGCGCATTGAGGTCATCCGGGAAATTACGGATAAGGGATTTTAGGGTTTTTATGGCGTTTTCGTTATCGCCTGACTGGTTTTGGTAAAACGACAAGGCATATCCGTATTTGGGATTTTCAGGAGCTGCATCAGCTGCCATAGCCGCATATTCTATGGCTTTCCGGATATTTGTTTCTGCGTACAGAACACTCAGATTATAGGCTGCCACTTCCTGGCCGGGATTCTTTTCCAGTACTTTTTCCAATGCCTTTGTGGCTTCTTCATTTCTTCCGGTTTCTGCCAGTAACAACCCCATATTAAGGTTAGCAGCTTCGTTTCCGGGGTCGATCCTGATTGCTTTCCTGAGGCTTTCTTCCGCTTTCTCAGGATTGCCGGTATAAGAGTAGAGAATACTGCAATTTATTAACGGAAGGATCGCATCAGGGTATAAACGGGCTGCTGTTTCGTATGAATCAAGTGCTTTCTGTATATTTCCCCTGTTTTGGTAGAAAATGCCTTTATTGTAATGAGAGCTCCAGTCGTCAGGTCGTGCCACAAATGAATGAATATATTCATCTGTAGCCTTAGCCACAGTCAGAGAATCTTCAGTTGATAAATGTTTTTCAGGAAATCCTGACAGAGAGAAAGCTGCGGATATCCTGACCAGCCGATACTGGTCATCTGCTGCTGCCACAAGAGCATTTTTTGCTTTTTCAGAATAATTAGCTGAAAGTGTGGAAACCGCAGCAGACCTGACTAAAGGAGATTCGTTCGTTATGAGAGCATTTAGGATTGTTTCCCATTTTTTTTCTTCCGGGCAATCTGCAAGTAACCGGATAAAAGAGGTTACAACGACTTCATTATATTTATTTTCATTTATGATTGTCAGCATTTCGTCCAACCGGCTCCAGTCAGCATCACGTGCCTCTTTTATCAACTGTGCCCAGTAAAGGGTTTCTTCCTGGTAATGCGGATCTTTACGTTCCTTTACAATTTTATTTGCCCATTCGGGTGATTTATCGTCATGACATTGATTACAGGCGTTTGGAGAACCAAATTTTATTGTCGCTTCAGGCATTGGGGGTCTGAAGGAATGGTCACTGCGTAAAAAGCGTCCTACATATTCCCTGGTAGGCACATGGCAGTTAATGCAAACAGAGCCCGGACTGTCGGCTTTGTGCAAGGTATGTTCTTCAAGGTTTTCACCTTTATCCTGGTGACATGATGTGCAGGCATCGTTTGGCTTGTCTCTGAAGCGGTTACGTCCGCTTGACGTATGACAGGTAGCACAATTCAGATCGCTGGACTGTTTGCAGAGATTCATCAGCCAACCTGTATATGTATAGTTTTCTCCCAGATCGCGACCGTCAGGGAAAAAATCATGATCCTCCAGTGTTATCAGATTGAAGTGATCAAAGAAAGGTTCTCCAGGCATATAGCTGGAAGTGACAGGGTTGCATTTAGCATGACAAGAAGAGCAGGAAGCATCATGCTGCTCTGGTCTGAAAGCAGACGTTACAACAATCTTCAAATCTCCCACTTCTTCTCCCTTCTCCTCCGCTTCGCGGCAAACTCTTACATGCTCGGCACTCGGTCCGTGACAAGTTTCGCAGTTTATGCCAGCCTCACGCCAGGTTGACTTATATGTATCTGTTTTCAGGTCGAAATTTGAACTTAACTGGCTCACATGACAATTGTAACAACCTGTATTAAAAGTATACATGCGGTCTTTCCATGGAAGAGCCTCATCCACGACATCTTCCACGAAATGCCGTACGGCTGACTGCGGATAGTTAAACCATGTATCGCGGTTCATGTCGTATGCCAGTGGAATTGTTTGCAGCTTGCCCTTTTCTAAAGGCACAAGAAAGCAGAAAACATTTCTGCCACCGAGCGACCATGTTGCCTGGTAGGTATTTACTAATTTATCACCTTCCTTTTCGCACATTGTCATTGTTGAATCACCAAAAACCACCTGATATAACTTTCCTTCCACTTCCATTGGTTCGCTGTCGGGTAAATGGTATTCCTTAATAAAACCGGCATTAACAGGTTGCATGGCTTTCCCGTGCCATGAAGTCGCCCACAGGTCGTAGAAGCGTTCATGGCATTCAATACAACTTTCCGATCCGGAAAACGAACCGGCAACATCAAGGGCTGACTTCCTGTTTACACAACTGAATAAAATGGCAGCCGACCATACGAAAATAAAAACCCTCACGCCATGTTTCATCGCTACGCTGCTTTGTCTTAACAAATATGGAGATTTTATAGCTGAATCAAAAATAATCATATTTTAACTCCAGCAGCACCACATTTTCCACATGGTGCGTTTGTGGGAACATATCCACAGGTTGAATCCGGGATACGTTATATTTTTCATCCAGGAGGGAAATATCACGTGCCTGAGTGGCAGGATTGCAGCTTATATAGACAATTTTTTGGGGGGCTGCATCCAATATTGTTTCCACTACATTTTTATGCATCCCAGCCCGCGGAGGATCGGTCAGAATCACATCGGGTTTCCCGTTTTCCTGAATAAACCCGGGGGTAAGGATATCCTTTATATCGCCTGCAAAAAAGGACGCATTCCGGATGTGGTTGTGTTCTGCATTAAAACGTGCATCTTCAATGGCTTCAGGTATGGATTCCAACCCGATGACCTTTGCGGCCTGACCGGCTATGAAATTGGCAATGGTGCCTGTCCCTGTATAAAGATCATAAACAACCTCTTTGCCGGTAAGGCCGGCATAGGTTCTGGCTACCTTATAGAGTGTATAGGCCTGCCCGGAATTGGTCTGATAAAAACTTTTAGCACCTATTTTAAACTGCAATCCCTCCATTTCTTCCCAGATATGATCCCTGCCTGAAAAAAGATGCACCTCCTGGTCGTTTATGGTGGAATTGCCCTTTTGATTTATAATATAAACGAGAGAATCAATTTCAGGAAATTGATTTTTCAGGGCGTTCAGCAATCTGTTTCGTTTTTCGTTATCGTCGCTAAAGAATACCATGATAACCATCACTTCTCCGGTATCAGGGGTACGAATAAAAACATTCCTCAGAAAGCCTTTCTGTTCCCTGATACTAAAAAAATCGAGTTTGTTGGCCGTTGCATAGTCAAAAAGAAAATTTCGTATGGCGTTGGAGGGATCTGGTTGCAACCAGCATTTTCGTATATTGATTACTTTATCGAATAATCCGGAAACATGAAACCCCAGTGCATTTTTTTCGTCGATTTCAGCTCCTGAGTCCATTTCTTCCTGTGACAACCAGCGCTTGTCGGAAAAGGTAAACTCCAGTTTGTTCCGGTAGAAGAAAATCTTTTCTGAGCCGATGATTGGTTCTGCATCCGGTAATTCAATTTTTCCGATCCGTGACAACTGGTCGGTAACCTGTTTTTGTTTATAAAAGAGCTGCTTCTCATAAGGAAGCATTTGCCAGCTACATCCGCCGCAGATCCCAAACCAGGAACAAACGGGTTTTATTTTGTCTTCGGCATGGTAATGGATTCGGGTAACCCTTGCTTCCTGGTACTTCCTTCGTTTTTTAACAACCTGCAAATCAACAATATCACCCGGAATGGCATGGGTCGTAAAAACAGTCAGTCCATCTATTCTGGCAAGTGACTTCCCCTCAGAACCGATGTCTGTGATTTCGACTTTCTCATAAAAAGGTTTTTGCCTGCGTTTTCGTCCCACTTTCTGTATTTTTCAGGGCATAAAAATAGGATAACTTTACAAAGATTCAAAAGGGACGAACTCCCCTGCCCCATCTCTATATTCTTCAGCAAAGCCTATTCTTTTATGGATGGATTGTTATCTTTGCGGTTCAAAACAGCGGTATGGTCTCAGTGGAAGATTTGGGGGTGCGTTTCGGGGGATTTGACCTGTTCAGTCACATTTCTTTTCTGGTCAATCCGAAGGACCGGATTGGCCTGATTGGCAAAAATGGTGCGGGCAAATCAACCCTTCTAAAGATCCTTGGGGGGAAACTGAAAGCCAGTGAAGGAATAGTCAGCTTTCCCAGGGATTTTAAAACAGGTTATCTTCCCCAGGAGATGGATCTCAGTGATTCCAGAACCCTCAAAGAGGAAACGTTACAGGCCTTTACAAACATCCTGACCATCGAGAAGGAAATGGTTGAGATCAATAAAGCGCTGTCTGAAAGGGAAGATTATCATTCGGAAGAATACCTTGGCCTGATCGGGAAAGGTACAGATTTAAATGAACAGTACCGGATTCTTGGTGGTGGCCGGTATGAGGCAGAAATGGAACAAACCCTCACAGGTCTTGGGTTTCAGAGAAAAGATTTTAACCGCCCGACATCTGATTTCAGTGGAGGATGGAGGATGCGTATTGAACTGGCTAAGATCCTTCTTCAAAAACCGGATCTCTTTTTGCTTGATGAACCCACAAACCATCTCGATATTGAATCCATTCAATGGCTTGAAGATTTTTTAAAAAATTACAAAGGATCCGTTATCCTGGTTTCCCATGATAAAGCTTTCCTGGATAGCGTGACCAACCGCACCCTTGAGATTACCATGGGGAAGATCTACGACCAGCGAATGAACTATTCTGCTTATAAAAAGTGGAAGAAAGAACAATACGAGCAGCAACTGGCCGCATACAAAAACCAGCAAAAGCAAATTTTGGATACCGAAAGGTTTATCGAGAGGTTCCGCTACAAAGCCACGAAGGCCGTTCAGGTACAGTCGCGCATCAAACAGCTGAAAAAGATGGAACGAATTGCTGTGGAGGAAGAAGATCATTCCACAGTGAATATCAGCTTTCCCCCGGCTCCCCGATCCGGAACGCTCATTGTTGAAGGGAAAAATATATCAAAAAGGTATGGAACCCTGCAGGTCCTAAAAGAACTAAACTTCCGCATTGAAAAAAAAGAAAAGGTAGCTTTTGTCGGTCGAAACGGAGAAGGAAAAACCACGTTGGCCCGAATTATTCTGAATGAATTGGATTTCCAGGGAGAATTAAAGACCGGACACAATGTGAAAACCGGTTATTTTGCCCAGAATCAACCCGAAATGCTGGACCAGGAAAAGACGGTATTTGAGACCATTGACCATATTGCCACAGGTGAGGCGCGAACAAAGATACGGGATATTCTCGGGGCTTTCCAGTTCCCGGGAGAGGATATTGATAAAAAAGTAAAAGTACTCTCAGGAGGGGAAAAAACAAGGCTTGCCATGATAAAACTTTTGCTTGAGCCGGTTAATTTCCTGGTACTGGATGAACCCACCCACCACCTGGATATTCCGTCCAAAGAAATACTGAAGAATGCACTGGCCCGGTTTGACGGAACAATTCTCGTGATTTCTCACGACCGCGAATTCCTTGATGGCCTGGTACACTGTGTCTATGAATTCAGCAATAAAAAGGTAAAACAACATCTGGGAGGCATTTACGATTTTCTTTACAGGAAAAAAATGGAATCGCTGAAAGAGCTGGAAAGCAGAAAGAAAGAAATTTCACCGAAAAGCCAGGACAAAAAACCTTCCGATATCCCGGTCCTTTCTTTTGAGGAAAAAAAGGAAATCAACCGGATGATTTCGCGTTTTGAAAAAAATATTTTATCCATTGAGGAAAAAATTTCCGAACTTGAGAAAAGAATTGCGGAAGCAGATAAAAAAATGGCCCGGCCGGAAAAAATTGAAGATGAGAATTTTTTTGACGAATACCGGACGATGAAAAAAAACCTGGACCGGTTGATGAACAGGTGGGAAACAGAACATCAGGAACTGGAAGCCTGGAAATCCAGAAAAACCTGGTAACCAGGGGATGCTGATTATCATGGTTCCCAATCGTATATTTGGCATGGCATTTTTTATTGGATGCTGCAAAAGGGAGCTTCGTTGTAACAGAGCACATAAAGATTATAAACGTGAACAAAGAAGATTTTATATTTGGTACGCGGGCGGTGCAGGAAGCGGTGCATGCCAGCATACCCATTGACAAAATACTGATCAGAAAAGGGCTGAAAAACGAACTTTTTCATGAACTGTATGAAGAGATCAAAAGAAAAGAAATCCCTTTTCAGTTTGTTCCGGCAGAAAAGATTAACCGGATAACCCGTAAAAACCATCAGGGCGTACTTGCTTTGCTTTCACCTGTTGATTTTCAGCACATTGAGGATGTTCTTCCCCAGGTTTATGAACAGGGTAAAAATCCGTTGATTCTTTTCCTGGATCAGGTTACGGATGTACGGAATTTTGGGGCCATTATCCGGTCGGCAGAATGTGCCGGTGTCGATGCCGTGGTGATTCCTGAGCGTGGATCGGCCCGGATAAGCGGTGATGCGGTAAAAACATCAGCAGGCGCTTTGTTTAACGTCCCGGTATGCAGGGTGAAAGATATCAATTCAACCATTGATTACGTAAAAAAATCCGGATTAAAAGTGGTGGCTGCCACTGAAAAATCCGACCCCTTGTATACCGAAACCGATATGGTCCCTCCCCTGGCAATTATCATGGGATCGGAAGATAAAGGAATATCCCCCCGGATCCTTAAAAATTGTGATGCCCTGATAAGAATCCCTGTTATGGGGAAGATTAAATCACTGAATGTAGCGGTTGCCTGTTCGGTCATCCTGTATGAGGCAGTCCGCCAGCGAGGTTTTACCGATGAACAGGAATCGCTCGTTTAAACGTTTCCTCCAGCGAAATAAATGTTTCAGTACTTATAACGCCGGGAATTTTCTGAATTTTCCCGGTAAGGATATGTTTCAGGTGTTCGTTGTCCCTGGCATATACCTTAATAAAAATAGCATATTGCCCGGTTGTGTAGTGGCATTCCACAATTTCCGGTATCTTCTTAAGTTGCTCCACAACCTTTGGAAATAATCCGCCTTTTTCAAGGAAGATTCCCATATAGGTACAGGTTCTGAAATCTACTTTCTTTGGATTAATATGGTATCCGGAACCGGTAATCACCTCCATATCCATCATGCGGTTAACCCGCTGATGAACGGCAGCCCTGGAAATGCCTACATCCTGCGCTACATTTTTAAAGGGTATTCTGGCATTTTGTATAATAATCTCCAGAATTTTCAGATCAATATCGTCCAGCTGATTTCTCAGTGTCATATTATTTAATTGGTATCTGGCGTTTAAAATCCGTTTCAAGCGAAATAAAAGTTTCAGTCCGGGAAATGCCTTCAATTTCCTGAATGCTCTCGTCAATAATCCGTTTCAGATGTTTGTTGTTTTTGGTCTGGATTTTTATAAAGATTGCATACTGCCCGGTTGTGTAATGGCATTCAACAATTTCAGGTATTTTCCGCAATTCTTCAGCTACCTGCTTGTGGAACTTTGCCTTGTCGAGGTAGATCCCCATATAGGCACAGGTATTGTATCCCAGTTTTTCCGGATTAACAACAAACTGACTGCCGGAGATCACCTTAATTTTATGGAGTCTTTGAACCCGTTGATGAATCGCAGCTCCTGAAACTCCACACTCACGCGCCACTTCAAGAAAAGGAATCCGTGCATTTTTTGTGATCAATTCCAGTATCTTTTCATCCAGGTCATCAATATCCGGAATAATTTCAATGTAATCGTTCTTTCTGATTTTTCTCATTTTTTGTTTTCTTACAAATTACAAAAAAAATGGCACATAAACCTTTCAATGTGAAGCAAAAGATGCCCCACAACCTAAATCCTGTTACAAACAGTAAATATAATTCAATTTTTTAAATTCCTGCGTAAAACCCGGTTGGTTTTACTTCCTGTTACACATCTTTCATCAGGGAAGCTACGGTTTTAATATCCTCCCCTGAGGGGGCCTGGAATACCCTTAGCTCGAATTCCGGCAAGACAGCCAGTATATGGTCAAAAATATCCGCCTGTATGGCTTCATAATTTGCCCAGCGTATGTCTTTGCTGAAAACATAAATCTCTATGGGAATCCCTTTTTCATTGGGTTGCAACTGCCTTACCAGGAAGGTCATTTTGTCGTTGATCTTCGGATTATTATGAAGGTAAACTTCAAGGTATTTTCTGAATATACCGATATTTGTCTGGCTTCTTCTGCTTATTTTATCCTCTTCGCTTATTTTTTTTCCTTTGTTGAACTCTTCAATTTCCTTTTGTTTTTCGATCACATAATCCCGGATGATGCCAAATTTCTCAAATTTCTGAAGCAATTCCCTGCTACAGAACTTTATGGAGGTCATGTCAATAGAGATGGACCGTTTGATCCGTCTCCCTCCGGAAGCAGTCATCCCTTCCCAGTTATTGAATGTTTCGGACACCAGGGCATAAGTAGGAATGGTTGATATGGTTTTATCCCAGTTTTGTACTTTTATCGTATTGAGGGAGATATCGATTACGTCACCATCCGCCTTTCGGCTGGGCATTTCAATCCAGTCACCGATCTTCACCATATCATTCGCTGAAAGCTGTATGGAGGCCACAAAACCAAGGATGGTATCCTTAAAAATCAGCATCAGCACAGCGGCCATAGCGCCCAGTCCTGCCAGAAGTACGGTAGGATCTTTGTTCAGCATAATGGATACAACCAGGATGCCAGCCATAAAAAATACCAGGATCTTGAACAGTTGGATATATCCTTTGATGGGCCGGTTGTAGGCATACTTTGTGGTATTGTAAATATCATTTCCTGCATTCAGCAAAGCATTGACTATATACACAACAATCCCGGCCATATAGATCTGTGCAACTTTAATAAGTATGCCTCCCAGGGCGAAATTGTAGTCCCGTGATAGAATTTCCAGCATTTCCGGTGGCAACGCACTCATTTCCGGCTGACCGGGCGGGGAACTGAAATCACTGGCATAATAGAGGATCAGTGCAGGCACCAGATGAGCCAATCCTGAGAATACCTTACGCCGGACCAGCATATCATCCCATGTGGTTTTTGTTTTCCGGGCAATCCGGTGAACAATGCGGACTACAATTTTCCGGGTAATAGTATGGGCCAGCCAGGCAATGAGGATGATGAGAATGAACACAAGGAATACAGCCAACGGTTTGGACAGAAACTCAAGGGATTCGCTTCTTCTAAAGATTTCTAAAAAAAACTGGTATACTGACTTCATCTTAATTTTGTAATTTTAAGGTTTTTAAAAATACAAAATTGAGGTAATTATGAAAGGCAAACTATGTATAATTTTGGTTTTATTGCCCGGGATTTTGTTTTCTCAGGCTGCATTCAACAAGTATTTCAGAAAAGGAACCCTCCGTTTTGATTTTCTGCTGGGCGGGAACCATACCAACGTGGTTTTGTATCCGGTTCAGATCAAAGCAGAACCTTTTTGGGGAGGCCCGGAAACCCACCTGACCGACTCCCTGAATTATGGCACCTACCGGTACAGGGTGACAAACCTTACGTCAGACAGCCTTCTTTTCTCAAGAGGTTTTTGTACGCTTTTCCAGGAATGGCAATCTACAGCCGAAGCCAAAACCATGAACCGCACGTTTTACCAGGCTGTTTTTTTTCCCTTCCCGAAAAAGAAAGTAAAACTTGAAATTGATGCACGCCAGCGTGACGGTCGCTTCAAAACGATTTATACAACTGAAATCGATCCGGAGGATTATTTTATAAACCGGGAAAAATCGCACTCTTTTCCGGTAAAAAAAATCATGGATAACGGACGGCCGGATAAAAAAGTCGACCTGGTTATTCTTGCCGAAGGGTATACCGGGAATGAAATGGATCAATTTATTGACGATGCGAAACGCCTGACCGGTTCTCTGTTTGATGTTTCTCCTTTTAAAGAAGCAAAGAACCGTTTTAATGTATATGCCATAGCATCCCCTTCGCTGGAATCAGGAACCGACATCCCGGGCGACCACATCTATAAAAACACACTGTACAATTCCACTTTTTACACCTTTGATGAAGCCCGCTATCTGACCACGTCGGATATGAAAACCATTTACGATGTTGCATCAGCCGTTCCGTGGGACCAGGTGTATATTCTTGTCAATTCTGAACGA
This sequence comes from uncultured Mariniphaga sp., assembly GCA_964575025.1. Lineage (GTDB taxonomy): Bacteria > Bacteroidota > Bacteroidia > Bacteroidales > Prolixibacteraceae > JABMQB01. Next base: position 13,283 of record CAZNPV010000037.1, on the reverse strand, counting down.
TACGGGGGGGGAGGAATCTATAACCTCGTTTCCGTCTGTACAGCAGATCATGAACTCTCAGAAAAGGTCTTTGTGCATGAATTCGGACATGGATTTGCCGGGTTAGGCGATGAATATTACACCTCCTCGGTGGCCTATGAAGATTTCTATAACCTGGAAATTGAACCCTGGGAACCCAATTTAACGACCCTGGTGAACTTTGAAAACAAATGGGAAAACCTGATCCCTGATTCGGTGCCTGTCCCTACTCCCCGGACAGAACGCTATAAAAATACGGTGGGCGTATTTGAAGGAGGGGGATATATGAACAAGGGAATCTACAGTCCCATGATGGATTGCCGGATGAAGAGCAATCATGCCGATGATTTCTGCCCTGCCTGTCAACTGGCCATCAAAAAGGTAATTGATTTTTATACCCATTAACGAAAATTGGGTTTATTCATTCTTCATCACGGAGATAACCTTATAGGCAACAATCAGGGCAATTCCTCCGGTCAACAGGATGGCTGTAAAAAATGCAACCACTTCGTTGATCACTTTGGATAATGCATACCCCCCGATCACTCCTACGGATAATCCAATCAGGAAAATTCCCCATTTGACCAGAGTGATTCTTGATTCGGTCTGATTTTTTTTAAAGATTGAGGCATCCATTCCCTTTTCCACCAAAGCAAGCCTCTCTTTGGTGCGGGTCGTAAAATATACATAAAGAATGGCAAAGATAGCCAGAAAAAAAGCGACAGGTACTACAATTCCTTCCATGATATTTGTTTTTAATTATTTTTAATTGTTTTTATAATTCTGATCTTTTGACGCAGAAAAATTCATCCGGTTACATCTTTTATAATTGATTTTTTTTACAGAACTTGTAACCCGAAAGAAATCCTTACGTCTAAGCAAATGGAAAAACATGACGAGCTGTATTACATAGAAAAAGTAAAAAGCGGACAGACCCAGTACTTTTCCTATATCGTCGAAAATTATAAGGAAATTGTTTTTTCCATTGCATTAAAAGTTCTTAAAAATCGTGACGACGCTGAGGAGATGGCCCAGGAGGTTTTTATAAAAGTGTATAAATCACTTCACTCATTCCGCGGCACCTCAAAATTTTCAACCTGGTTGTACAGCATAACCTACAATCATTGTATTTCTCATACGAGAAAGAAAAAATACGATGTAAGTTCGTTGGATGATGTGCAGGTTACAGAGGAAGCGGATGATATCAACCTCGACGGGTTCAGCGATGACGAACGCAGGGAGTACCTGGAAGCTGCTTTAAAGAAGTTGCCGGCAGAAGATTATACTCTGGTGATCCTTTATTATTATAAAGACCAGTCAGTAGAAGAAGTAGCTGCCGCGACCAACCTCTCGGAAAGCAATGTGAAAGTGAAACTCCACAGGGCCAGAAAGAAGCTCTACACCCTTTTGAACGACATGTTGAGCGACGAAATACATGCATTGCTATGAAAGATTCTGAAAAAGATAAAAAGCTGGAACGCCTCATCAAAGAAACGAGGCTGGAAAAACCGGGGAGCAAATTTACCCTGAACGTGATGAATGAGATCTATGCCATGGAACCCGCTAAATCCGTTCAATCCGGATTCCCTGTATTGGGAAGAAATTTCTGGATTCTGGTATCCATGTTTGCTGCCCTTGCCCTTATCCTGGTTGTCCTATCGGGAACCGGTACAGGCACCGAAGGTCTGTTCAACAACCTTCTGCCTGTTGATACCGGAAATGTCACCCGGGGATACCGGAATATCCTCGATCAGTTAGGCAATGTACCGCTTAGTATCGCGGCTATATTAACGGCATCTTCCATTCTCTTAATGATCGAACGGTTCATGGCGAAAAAAAATCTCTTCGCCTGATCTTTTGTTTGATCAGAAAATACATCCAGACAGAACCCTGAACTGCCCCTTCCCTCCTTCCCCTTTAGTTAAACATTTTTTTACCTTTGTTTTTTTACCTATAAAAGCGAAACGAATGAAACAAATTCTGATTACGGCAGTTGTCCTGTTTTCCATTTTTACAGCAACAGCCCAGGAGCCCAAAAGAATAACCCTGGAGGATCTTTTTGTACAAGGAACATTCAGACAAAAAACCGTTACCGGTTTGCGGCCCATGAAGGATGGGGAGCATTATACCACGATGGCCAACCACAGCCGCATCATAAAAAACAGTTATGAGACGGGTGAGGCGTTAACGATCCTGTTTGATCTGTATCAAATGGAAGATCCACCCATAAAAACGTTCAGCAACTATGCATTCAGCGAAGATGAAACAAAAATCCTGTTAACCACCCAGGTTCAGAAAATATACCGCCGTTCCTATACCGCTGAATATTATCTATGGGATTCGATTCTGGAAGAGTTCTATCCTCTTTCAGAAAAGGGAGCACAGCAGGCGGCTGTATTTTCCCCGGATGGCGAACGGGTTGCTTTTGTGCGCGATAACAACATTTTTATAAAAAACCTGAAATTCGGCACAGAAAGCCAGATTACGCACAATGGCAAAAAGAACGAAATTATCAATGGTATTCCTGATTGGGTCTATGAAGAGGAATTTGGTTTTAACAATGCCATGGCCTGGTCACCCGACAGCAAATTCCTGGCCTATCTTCGTTTTGATGAATCAAACGTCAGAGAGTTTGGGTTGCCTTTGTATGGCGGCGAAAAACCCTTTCTTGAAGAGAATATTCCGTACCCGGGAACCAACATGTATAAATACCCGAAGGCCGGAGAAAAGAATTCGGTGGTATCAGCCCATGTGTATGAATTAAGGTCACGAACCACCATCGAAGTGGATACCGGTGAAGAAACCGACAAGTACCTCCCGAGGCTCCGGTGGACGCCTGATGGCAACGACCTGCATGTTATGCGGCTGAACCGGCTTCAGAACCAGCTGGATATTCTTTATGCCAATCCGTATACAGGCGAAAGCAGGAGTTTTTATACGGAAAAAAACAAAAGGTATATTCCGGAACGTTTCCTCGATGATTTTACGTACCTCCCGGACGGAGGTTTTGTGGTGATCAGTGAACGTGACGGCTGGTCGCACCTCTATCGTTACGACCGGCAGGGATTCGAACTGGGAAAACTGACAGAAGGGGATTTTGATGTAACTGCTTTCTATGGCTATGATCCGGAAGAAGAGATGTTTTACTATCAGGCAGCAACCGAATCACCCTTGCGCAGGGAAGTCTGCTTCCGGAGCCTTGATGGGAAAAAACAGGGAAAATTATCGAACCGGGAAGGAACCACCTCAGCCGAATTCAGCAAGGGATTCGATTATTCGATCCTGAATTTCAGCAATTCAGGAACTCCTTTGCAGGTAACGCTTTACGGTCCGAAAGGAAAAAAGATCAGGGTGCTTGAAGACAATGAACCCCTTGCATCCAGGACAAAGGAATACAACGTCCCGGTAAAAGAGTTCTTCCGTTTTCCGAATCCGGAAGGGACCGAACTGAACGGATGGATGTTAAAACCGGCAGACTTTGATCCGTCGCGGGAATACCCGGTGGTTATGTATCAGTACAGTGGTCCTGATTCGCAAAGTGCAACCGACAATTTTCACATCGGCTGGTATGAATACCTGGCCCAGGAAGGATTTCTTGTTGCCTGTATCGACCCCAGGGGGACAGCAGCCCGGGGGGAAGATTTCCGAAAGGTGACTTATATGCAATTGGGGAAATATGAATCGGAAGACCTGATTGCAGGAGCCCGCTACCTCGCAGGCCTGCCTTTTACCGATGAAGAGAACATGGCTATCTATGGCTGGAGCTATGGAGGGTTTATGGTATCGCTGACCCTGTGTAAAACCGATCTTTTCAAAGCCGGAATAGCGGTTGCTCCGGTCACCGACTGGCGGTTTTACGATACCGCCTATACCGAACGATACATGCGCACCCCCGGGCTTAATCCCGAGGGCTATGAAGAAAATGCTCCGGTAACACTGGCTGCCGGACTCAAAGGAAACCTGCTTCTGATCCATGGCTCTGCAGACGATAATGTGCATCTCCAAAATACCATGGAGTTTTCCGAAAAGCTGGTTCAGGCAGGCATCCCCTTTCAGATGGCCATATACACCAACAGAGATCATGGTATTAGAGGAGGAAATACCACCCTGCACCTCTATCAGAAAATGACGCACTTTCTGAAAGAACAACTTCAATAAATGGGTTTTGCGTATGGAGAAGAGAGAAGTCCGGAAGCAATTCCTGCAACAGGGCTTCGGAGGCCCATGCAGTTCCCTACAAAACTTCAGGAGTTATTTCTGTGAGAAAATCATTTAATTCTCCATCCAGGAAGGGATGTAAGATGTCCCTCACCTTGATATGGTAGCTGTTGATCCATTGCTTTTCCTGTGGAGTCAGCACTTCCGGATCGGTCAGGGTCACATCAATAGGGCAGACCGAAAGTGTTTCAAACCCGAAGAACTTCCCAAATGCAGTTTCCTGGTTGGGGACACAAATCATCATGTTTTCCGTGCGGATTCCATATTCTCCTTCCCGGTATATTCCCGGTTCATTGGATAGCACCATCCCCGGTTTAACCGGATGTGGATTATACTCCTTACGAATGCTGAAAGGGCCTTCATGGACCATCAGATAATGCCCCACTCCATGGCCGGTGCCGTGTCCATAATCCAGGCCATTTTCCCATAAGGCTTTGCGTGCCAGGATATCCAGCTGGTATCCTTTGGTTCCTTCTGGGAAAACGGCTTCGGTAAGGGCAATCACTCCCTTCAGTGCCAGTGTAAAATCACGTTTTTGCTTTTTTGATACGGGGCCCAGCGCAACCGTTCGGGTAATATCGGTTGTTCCCTCCCAATAGTGCCCTCCTGAATCAAAAAGCAACAATCCTTCCGGTTTCAGAAGGTTGGCGTCTTCTTTTCCTACACTCAGGTGTACAATCGCACCGTGGCCTTCGTATCCCACAATGGGAGGGAAACTTTCACCCCTGAATCCTTCTTCTTCCGATCGGAAGACTGCCAGTTTTCTGCCCACATCGTACTCTGAAAGCGGTATTTTGCCGATCGTATTTTTTAACCAGAACAGAAATTTCATCAGCGCCACCCCGTCTTTTCGCATGGCTGTTCTGAATCCCTGGGCTTCAGTTTCATTTTTAATCGCTTTGAGACCTGCCGGAATAGAGGGGCCCTCCCTAATTTCATTATGCTGCCGGAGAATATGCACAACCGCCGTATTGGTAGTTGTTGGGTCAATGTATATTTTTTTGCCTGTAAGATGTTTCAGAAAAGACTTCAAATAATCGTATGGATAGAGTTCAATTCCTTCCTTTTTGAGCTTATCCCTAAGCTCAGGAGGAATTTTTTCTGAATTTGCAAACAAAATGTTGCGATCGTTTCCGGTGATTCCAAAACCTATAAACACAGGGGTATAACAGATATCGTTTCCCCGCAGGTTGAAGGTCCAGGCCAGGTCGTCCAGAGCGCAAAGGATCTGACAATCTGCATCAGCATCTGCCAGCTCTTTTGTGATTTTTGCAAATTTATTTCTTCTGGACATACCCGTGTATTGCAGTTCCAGTTCAAAAATTCTTTCCCCGGGAACAGGGGAACGGTCTTTCCATAAAATGTTCAGCAGGTCATCACACAGAATGATTTCCATACCGGCCCCCTCCAGCTTTTGCATAAGGTTTATATAGGTCAGCCAGGGCAGGCAATCAGGGTTCACTCCTACCCTGCTTCCGGGTTTGAGGTTTTTAAGGAGCCACTCATCAAAGGGGACAGCCCCAGGCACCCGCAGTTTCTTCATGGATATTCCGGTTCCCTTGAGCTGCGTTTCTGCCTGAATAAAATAGCGGGTATCGGTCCATAACAACACTTCAGAAGCCGTAACGACCACCTCCCCGTATGAACCTGTGAATCCGGTGATGAATTCACGGGTTTTCCATCTGTCAGGCAGGTACTCACTCATGTGGGGATCGGTTCCAGATATATAATATGCATCCAGTTTTTCATGTTCCAACAGGGAACGTAAATTCGCTATTCTCTCTTTTATTCTGTTCATGTATTTCAATCCGTAATAAATTTTTTCACAAAGATCTGCATGGACTTTGCCGGTAATTCATCAAAATCGACCTGTGACGGTACGATCCATTCATATCCGGAAATATCATCCTGAGGGTTCAATCCGGACAGGGAAACCGGTATTACCCGGAAAGCCATATCCAGTGTAAAAACCGTAAATCCGGAGTATATATATTCGTTGGGTGCGGATGTCACATATTTCATGGACCGGATTTGAATTCCCAGTTCCTCGTTCAGTTCTCTTGCCAGAGCCTGCTCAGCCGACTCTCCCGGGTCCACAAATCCCCCGGGAAGGTCCAGTTTCCCTTTATGAGGGTTAATGGCCCGCCGTGTAAACAACAGTTCCCCTCGTGGATTCAGTATCAGCGCTGCAACAGCCGAGGAAGTGTTGATAAAATAATGAAATCCGCAATGGCTGCATTTGAACGAGCGGTCTGTTACCAAAGGAAAGAGCTCTGAGCCACATCTGGGACAAAACCGGATAACCTCAACAGGATGGGTAGATGTCATGGATCGATCATTTTAATTGCTTTAAGCCAGTCGTGGAAAAGGTCTGGCCAGTTATCTGCCGGTATGTGATTCGTTCGCAGTCCGAACCCATGTCCTCCTTCCTGAAAAATATGCAATTCAGCAGGGATCGCATGCTTTTTCATTTCCAGGTAGAAATAAACAGAATTCAGGGGGTCCACGCTCCGGTCGTTATCGGCAAGCACAAAAAAAGCAGGAGGTGTATCCCGGGAAACATGCAGTTCATTTGAATATTGCCGGGCATGTTCCCAGTTGTTTGTTTCGCCAATCAGGTTGACCCGGGATCCCATATGTCCCAAATCTTCACGGAAAGAGATCACCGGATAGAGAAGCAACATAAAATCAGGGCGGCAACTGAACCGTTTCAGCAAATCTGCTGCATCCTTTGATCCTCTATCAAACCGGGTTCCCACGGTTGAAGCCAGGTGCCCCCCGGCTGAAGAACCCGCAATACCCACTTTGCCGGGGTGAATATGCCATTCTTCCGCATGTTGCCTGATGATGCGCATCGCCTGCCTGGCATCTGATGAAGGAACACAGTCGTGCCCGTAAGGCAAACGGTATTTCAGTACAATGCCGGCAATGCCCTTCTCTTTCAGCCATTCCGCAATAGCATATCCTTCATGCTCCATTGCTTCAATCACATAACCGCCTCCCGGACAGATCAAAACGGCAGCCTCTGTATTGATTTCCTCTTCCGGCAGATAGACATACATCTCCGCCTCAGATACATTCCTGACCCTACGCCCGTCATACTGTTCCTCCGGACGGTCAAGGTTATTGGTATTGGGTGGACCGTCCGGCCATACCTTTAAGGAAAAATCCTGGGAAAAACCCGACAGGGTCCACCCCAGAAATAAAAAAAGCAGAAAGTTCCTGTGCATCGTATTTAAGATTTTGCTCCAACAAAATAATCGTCCTTATCAGCAAAAAGAATATTAAAGGAAGTTAACGATCCGTAAATGCGCGTAATGTATTGTTGCAGATTGATTTTTTCTTCATCCGATAATCCTTTATGGCTGTTTATATTCTGCTCCAGAACCCGTAAACGGTCACGGACCATCACAATTTTATGAAAAAAAGCCTCAATGGATATCTCCTTTGATTTTAAAGATGCGTTGGCTGGTTTCAATTCCAGCATCCCCCCTTTCCATTTATCAGCCAGTTCAGTTTCAGGCAACAAACCCTGGTATTTATCCAAAACATAAACCATCAGCTTCTCCAGTTCATCCAGCGAAATTCCATTTTTTCCTTCCATACTTTTTCCGGCCTCCAGAAGGGTCAGATCGGTATTTCGTTTGGTAATCTCAATTTTTCCGCCTCTTTCGAAAAAAATTTCGTACGATGTCAGGTTGGTCCTGCTAACAATCCCTTCCCCATACCTTGGGTGGTCAACACGTGTACCTACTGTAAATTCACTCATAATTAAAAATTCTGTTTATCTGAAAAAAATATAAAATTAGGATACAATTTTGAATTTGACAGTACAAAACAAAGAAATCGAAAGCGAAAAAACTATTTTTGCATCATGTTTGGTGATTTATTTTTAAAGGGAATCCTGATCGGAATGATGGTATCGATTCCTTTGGGGCCGATTGGATTGTATGTTATCCAGAAAACCATTAATAAGGACCGCTTTTCGGGCATTATCTCAGGAATGGGCGTTTCTCTTGCTGATTCGGTGTATGCTGTTATAGCAGGGTTCAGCCTTACCTATATTCTTAATTTTATCCGTAGCCATGAATTATTAATTCAGCTTCTTGGAGCAGTCATCCTGATCCTGCTGGGGCTTCATATATTTTTTAAAAACCCGGTGAGAGAAATGAGAAAATACAGGAAACGAGGAACCAGTTATTTTCAGGATTTTGCTTTTACCTTTCTGATAACTCTTTCAAACCCGGTGGTTGTTTTTATTTTTATTGCTGTATTAACCGGTTCGGGGGTAGCCATCAGTATCTCAGAACCTCTTGAAGCCCTGTTTATTATTATCGGGATTTTCTGCGGAGGAAATTTATGGTGGATTCTCTTGGCAACGGTTATCAGCTTCTTCAGGCATCATTTTAATCTGCGGCTTCTCTGGTGGTTTAACAAAATTGCCGGAGTGATGATCATTCTCCTGGTCATGGTTGCATCCATCTATTATCTGGTTACCGGCAAACTGATCTGATGCTTCTAAAAAAAAAGCCTGTCAACCAAATGACAGGCTCCATTTCCTGTTAAATACGAGACTTTTTTACCCGGCAGGATCAATTGCTTCTACCGGACAAACCTCAGCACATGAACCACAGTCGGTACAAAGATCAGGGTCAATCACATAGATGTCGCCTTCCGAGATTGCATCAACCGGGCATTCATCAATACAGGTCCCGCATGCAATACATTCATCAGAAATTTTATATGCCATAACTTCTAATTTTAGAATTTTTGAATAGAGGCAAAAGTACAAAGTCTGGTAAAATAACAAAGAGCTTATGTCATTATTTATACTGTTTTCCCAACATTACACATAAAATTATTATTTACTTGTGATTACAGTAGGAGCGGATGAGAATTTTTGTTATGCTGAAGATAATCCCATGAATAACGTATAAGTATGCACTATGCACGAAAATTCCCTCCTTTTTCTTTTAAGGAGGGGTGGACCGAACTTGTTCGGAATGGGGTGGTTGAGAAATATACCACCTCCCCCGGTTAGATTTCAAGTGCAATTCCTGTCGTGTCCTGCGAAATGTGGATTCTTCGTTATGCTCAGTGGTTTTGGGCATAGTACCTGCACAGATTTGTCAATCCGCATAGTTCACATTTGGGGTTACGCGCCTGGCAGATGTACCTGCCATGGAGTATCAACCAGTGGTGTGCTTTGGGAATCAGTTCCTGAGGGATATATTTCGTCAGCTGACGTTCCGTCTCAAGTGGGGTTTTGGCATGGGTACTCAGTCCGATCCGGGCTGCTACCCGAAAAACATGCGTGTCAACCGCCAATACCGGTTTATTGTATATAACAGACGCGATCACATGTGCTGTCTTTCGTCCTACACCCGGAAGTTTCTGAAGATCTTCAATGTCCTCCGGGACCTTTCCGTTAAACGCTTCAACCAGTTTTTTAGCCATTCCTGAAAGATGTTTTGATTTGTTGTTCGGATAGGAGCAGCTTTTTATGTATTCAAGAATTTCAGAAGGTTCTGCTTCTGCCATCTCCTGGGGAGTAGGAAAACGTTTTAATAATCCGGGAGTGATCAGGTTCACTCTTTTATCCGTGCATTGGGCTGAAAGAATCACTGCAACAATAAGTTCAAAAGGTTCTTTATAAAACAGCTCAGTTTCTGCTACCGGCATGGTTCTTTCGAAATAACGGATCACCTCTTCAAAACGCTCCTTTTTATTCATTCAATACGATGTTAATATTTGTTAAATATAAAAATAAACCGGTTTCAAATGTAACAAAAACAGGTCTTCTTTAGTCTTATGAATAAGTAATGCAACCTAACAAATCCTTTTCTTGCGAATAGAAATGGTTTTAAGTATAGTAAAATTAAACAGACTAAAAGGCCGGTATTGACCGGCCTTTTTTTTGTCCTACCTTCCTGTTCTCAGCATTGGGGGTTCTTAAAACGTTTTTTCAGTAAACCATAGGTTGCCTATAGTATTGAAGAGGACGATCTGCTTATGGTTAAATATACTGATTTTTCAGCCAATTTTTATCAAATATCTATATCTCAACCTATTAGTCTTCATAGCAATGCTTTGTGGCTGAAAAAAATTAACACACAGCTCAACATTATCAGAAATGTAATGTTGTATAGAGACATGGTAGATACTAAGGGAAGTGTACAATGGGCACAACCCAGAGTCGGGAAACCGATGTTTCATGCAGGGGCAGACTAACTCGTAGCAGGAATGAATCCCTAGAAATCGGGAGGAGTTAATTAATTATAAATTTATACGGATGAAGTATCTAATTGTAGGAGGAGTGGCAGGGGGTGCTACTACAGCAGCGCGCCTGAGGAGGCTTGATGAAAAAAGCGAAATCATTATTTTTGAACGGGGGGAATATATATCGTATGCCAATTGCGGATTACCCTACTATATTGGCGGAACGATTTCGGAACGGGATAATTTGTTTGTACAGACGCCTGAAACGTTCGGTACAAGATTCAACCTTGAGGTCCGGATTTTAAACGAAGTGGTTTCAATCAACCGGGCAGAAAAAAACGTTTTGGTGAAGGACCTGCGCTCCGGGGAAACCTATACCGAAAGCTATGACCGGTTGGTTCTTTCACCGGGTGCTGAGCCTGTAAAACCTCCCCTGCCGGGAATAAATCAGAAAGGCATCTTTACATTGCGCAATGTTCCGGACACAGACAGGATTAAACAGTTCATTGAAACGGAACATCCCCGCCATGTGGTGGTCGTGGGAGCTGGTTTTATTGGTCTTGAGATGGCTGAGAACCTCCATCAGTGTGGGATCAAAGTAACCATTATCGAAATGGCCGAACAGGTGATGACTCCCCTTGACTATTCCATGGCAGCCCTGGTACATCAGCATTTAAAAACCAAGAACATTGAATTTTACCTGAACACAGCAGTCTCTTCTTTTTCAAAAGCAGCGGAACGTATTGCGGTAACCTTAAGTTCTTCCAAAACAATTGAGACCGATCTGGTCATACTTTCGATTGGAGTCAAGCCTGACAGCCATCTGGCAAAAGACGCAGGTTTGCAAACCGGGAAAACCGGAGGCATTGTAGTCAACGAGTTTTTACAAACCTCTGATACAGATATTTATGCCCTGGGAGATGTCATTGAGTTTGAAAATCCGGTAACCGGCACGCGGATGATCACCTATCTGGCAGGCCCGGCCAACAAACAGGGCAGGATACTGGCTGACAACCTGGTAAAAGGAAACCGCAAAAAATACAGAGGATCCACCAATACAGCCATAGCCAAAGTTTTCGACCTTACGGTGGCTTCAACCGGCGTTTCCGGGAAGTTACTGGGAGAAATGAACATTCCCCATATCGACTCAACCATCCATACTTCTTCCCATGCAGGGTATTACCCCGGGGCTTTGCCCATGTCCATAAAAATATCGTTCACACCCGATAACGGACGTTTGTTAGGCGCCCAGATTGTTGGTTTTGCAGGAGTTGATAAACGCATAGACCTCTTTGCCGAGGCTATCCGGGAAAAATCAACCGTCTATGATCTGACAGAGATAGAACACGCCTATGCCCCTCCATATTCATCCGCCAAAGATCCTGTTAATATTGCAGGAATGGTCGCTGAAAATATCCTGGAAGGAGTTACCCGGACTTTTTCGTGGAGGGAAATATCCGAAAATTCATCAGAAGATCTGTTTCTGCTGGATGTCCGAACACGCGATGAATTTCAGTTGGGATCCATTGAAGGAGCCGTGAACATTCCCCTCGATGAACTGAGGCTTCACCTGGATGAGATCCCTCACAACAAAAAGATCATCGTTTTTTGCGGAGTTGGACTGAGGGCTCATGTTGGCTGCCGTATTCTTATGCAAAGCGGTTTTGCTGAAGTGTATAACCTTTCGGGTGGATTGAAAACCTTTGAAACAGCCAGCCAGAAACAAAGCAACGAAGATATCTTTGCACATGACTATATCGGTAAGGATGACCTGATTTATCAGGGAACCCAGAAAAATACTGCCGGGCCATCTGTTGAACCCGGGAAGATCCTGGATGTGGACGCCTGCGGATTGCAGTGCCCGGGCCCGGTTTTAAAACTGAAGCAGACCGTTGATCAGTTAAAAACAGGGGAAGTGGTGAGAATAAAGGCTACCGATGCCGGATTTTTCAAAGATGTGAAAGCCTGGGCAAACATTACCGGGAACGAATTGATCGAGGTTACAAGCGAGGGGGCTGAGATCACGGCCCTCGTACGCAAAGGGAAACCCTCAGCTCACAAAGATTCACAAAAGGATGGCAGGAATGGAAGCGATGCTACCCTGATCTGTTTCAGCGATGACCTCGACAAAGCTCTGGCTACTTTTATTATCGCCAACGGCGCTGCCGCTTCAGGTAAAAAAGTTACTATATTCTTTACCTTCTGGGGATTAAACGTGATTAAACGGCAACATAAACCGGCCGTAAAAAAGGATCTGTTTGGCAAAATGTTCGGAATGATGATGCCACAATCGAGCAAAAATCTTGGCCTTTCAAAAATGAATATGGCCGGATTAGGCAGCAAAATGATGCGCAAAGTGATGAAAAATAAACAGGTAGATCCCCTGGAAAGCATGATTCAAACTGCCCTGGATAACGGAGTCGAATTGGTCGCATGCCAGATGTCGATGGACGTAATGGGTGTTAAAGCCGAAGAATTTGTGGATGGAATCCAGATTGGCGGCGTGGCAACCTATCTTGAACAAACGGAAAAAGCAAATCTGAACCTGTTCATATAACCGGTTCATGAAAAACAACACCGGGATACCTGAAAAATGGAATTTCTCTGTCAAGCAAAGAATTGTGTCATTCCGTAAAAAAGTAGTAGCGCGTAGCAGAATCGAACTGCTATTTTCGGACTGAGAAACCGATCTCCTAACCATTAGAGGAACGCGCCGTTAGTTAGTTACGAGTTACGAGTTACGAGTTACGGGTTGCGAGCAGACTCCGGTCTCCGGACTCCGGACTTCGGACTCCGGACTTCGGACTCCGGACTTCGGACTCCGGACT
>CAZNPV010000036.1:35390-39073 GCA_964575025.1 uncultured Mariniphaga sp. | reverse complement strand
CCAGGAACAATCCGAAGCAGAAAACCATTCTGGTCAGCAAGGATATAAACCTGAGAATGAAGGCCAAGTCGATAGGCATTCAGGCTGAGGATTACAAGTCAGACCAGGTTTCCAACACCGATGTTTTTGAGAAATCCATCACGGTTTTTGAAAATTTTGATACCGCCCTGATTGATAAGCTCTATGAAAATGGATCCTTCAGTCCGGAAGAAGAAAACTGGGACTACAAGGCAAAAGCCAATGAATGTTTTATCATGCGGGCCAACTCCTCGAGTGTACTGGCACGTTTTGATCCGGCTACCCGGCGTATTTTCCGGGTTGAGAAAAAAACGGCTTACGGAATAAAACCGCGGAATGCGGAACAGACATTCAGCCTGAGTATTTTGATGAATCCTGACATCCGGCTGTGTTCCCTGACCGGAAAGGCCGGAACCGGGAAAACCCTGCTTGCACTGGCTGCGGCCATCGAACAGCATAAGAATTTTGACCAGATCCTGCTGGCCCGGCCCATCGTGGCTTTAAGCAACCGCGATCTCGGTTTTTTGCCGGGCGATGCTTCCGAGAAAATACATCCCTATATGGAACCCCTGTTTGACAACCTGTCGGTGATCAAACATGTTTTTAATCCGAGGAGCACCGAATACCTGAAAATTGAAGAACTCATCAAGGAGGAGCGGCTGGTGATCACTCCCCTGGCCTATATCCGCGGCAGAAGCTTGTCGAATGCTTTCTTCATCATTGATGAAGCCCAGAACCTAACCCCTCACGAAGTGAAAACCATTATCACCCGGGCCGGGGAGGGAACCAAAATGGTCTTTACCGGCGACCTGCAACAAATTGATTCTCCCTACCTGGATATGAAATCCAACGGACTGGCTTTCATGACCGACCGGATGAAAAACCAGGATCTGTTTGGCCATATGAACCTGGTAAAGGGAGAACGAAGCTACCTTGCCGAACTGGCCAGTGACCTCATGTAAACACGGATAACAGATTTGAAGATCGCCCATACCAATCCTGCTCCGGCCTCCCGGTATCTCTTTTTTCGTGTGGTTTTTTTAAATTTGCCACACTTTTACGCCGGCAAATGAATTATCGAGGAAAAAAAGCAGCCTTTTATACCCTGGGATGCAAATTGAACTATGCAGAAACATCTGCCATTGCTTTTGCACTTCAGGAACTGGGTTTTAAACGGGTAGGTTTTCAGGAAAAAGCAGACCTCTATATTGTCAACACCTGTTCCGTAACCAACCAGGGGGATAAGAGCAGCCGCAATATCATCCGTAGAGCCATCAAACAAAATCCCGAAGCCATGGTGGTTGCCGTAGGTTGTATGGCCCAGCTTAAACCCGCTGAAGTAGTAACCATCCAGGGAACAGACCTTGTGTTGGGCACACAGGAGAAATTTTCAATTCCCCGATGGTTAGGAAACCTGGAGAAGAAAAAGACACCGGAAATTCATGTGACCCCTCTGAAGGAGATCAACCAGTTCACGCCTGCCTGTTCGTGGGGTGGCCGTACACGGAGTTTTTTAAAAGTTCAGGATGGGTGCGACTATTACTGTTCCTTTTGTACGATCCCCTATGCCCGGGGAAGAAGCCGCAATCAGTCTGTATCGGATACAATTGCTGAAGTTCAACAAACCCTGGCCCGGGGATTTAAGGAAATCGTTCTCACCGGGGTAAATATCGGGGATTTTGGGAAATCCACCGGAGAAACGTTCTACGATCTTTTGAGCGCCCTCGAAAAAGTGAAGGGCCTGGAAAGGCTCCGGATCGGCTCGGTGGAACCCAACCTCCTGAACGACCCGATCATCGAACTGGTAGCCCGTTCCAACGTGTTAATGCCCCATTTTCACCTCCCGCTGCAGTCCGGTTCAGATTCCATCCTGGCATGGATGAAACGCAGGTACTCAACCACTCTTTTTGCTTCCCGGGTCAGAAAAATCAGGGAACTGATCCCCGACGCATTCATCGGTGTGGATGTGATTGCTGGTACCAACGGCGAAACCGACGAGCTGTTCCGGGAGTCCTACGATTTTATCAACAAACTGGATATCAGTCAACTTCACGCTTTCCCCTATTCCGAACGCAGCGGTACACAAGCCTTAAAAATACCGGGAAAAGTGGCTGTGGAAGAACGCAAACGACGTACCAGAGAATATATAAACCTCTCAGAAAATAAACTCCGGACCTTTTACACCCGGAATCTCGGAACCCGGCATACGGTACTCTTTGAAGGGCGGAGCAATAAAACCCAAATGGCAGGGTTCACCGACAATTATATCCGGGTTGAAACCCCTTACGATCCTTCACTGATCAATCAGATCGTCAGTGTTAAACTGGTTTCAACAGGGAAAAATGGTCCTGTAAAAATTGCGCTCTGAGGCTGATTTTTCGTACTTTCGTTGAAAATTTCTGCACTGAGATACCATGGTTTAGCTTAAATCGAATGAGATGCATTATAAAAAGATCTGTTTTGATGTCCGGGAAATAGCACGTTCAGCCGGAAGTTTTATACAAAACGAAAGGGCCAAACTTTCTGAAAAGGATGTCAAAACAAAGAGTACAGCCAGTTTTGTAACCTATGTCGATAAAACTTCGGAACAGTATATTGTTGAACAACTCCGGAAGATCCTCCCTGAAGCCGGATTCATTACCGAAGAAGGCACCGCTTCGTCTCACGAGGAGTCCTTACGGTGGATCATTGATCCGCTGGACGGCACGACCAATTATATCCATGGCATTATGCCTTATTCTGTAAGCATCGCCCTCATGGAAGGAAAAGAAGTGGTTGTAGGAGTAGTGTATGAAATCACCCTGGATGAGATGTTTTATGCCTGGAGAGGAAGCCGGGCCTATCTCAACGAAACAAAAATCGCTGTTTCCGAATCTTCCAGGCATGAGGATACGTTAATCGCTACCGGATTTCCTTATTACGATTTTGAGCGGATTGAGGATTACATTGAAGTTTTGCGTTTTCTGATGAAGCATACCCGGGGGTTGCGCCGCATGGGATCAGCGGCTGCCGACCTGGCTTATGTAGCTGCCGGCAGGTTCAGTGCATTTTATGAACACGCCCTCCATGCCTGGGATGTAGCTGCCGGAGCACTGATCGTGAAACAGGCCGGAGGAATCGTAACCGATTTTAACGGCGGGGAAAACTGGTTGTTCGGAGGGGAAATAATCGCTGCCAACCATAACTATTTTCATGATTTTTATAAAATTGTAAACCGCCACCTTGGGAATAAATAGCAAAAAAGTTGTAATTTGTACCCCTTAATATCACAATTATGGCCGAAAAAGAAATTGCCCTCCTCAGGGAACAACTGGCAAAACTCGATGAAAAAAAATTCGATCTCGAAGCGTGGAAGAATCATACCCTGATCCTTCTGGAAAGAATTTACGGAGCCAACAATTCAAGGATTCAGATGATCAAAAACCTGCGTTACGATTACTCAAGCTGGAATTTACGCGATGTTGCCGGAGCCGGAAAATCAAAAGACCCCGTCAGGATGCAGGCAGCGGAAATTATCGAATCCATGATCTATGAACTGGAACAACTGGGGCTTCCGGATGAATCAAAAATCAACGATACCTTGCTGGCCTTACTGGAAGATGAACTGACAGGCAAACAATTAAAAGAAATTGAAAAGATCCTGCATTCGGATTCACCCGGGAAAA
>CAZNPV010000036.1:0-35290 GCA_964575025.1 uncultured Mariniphaga sp. | reverse complement strand
GGCAAACAATTAAAAGAAATTGAAAAGATCCTGCATTCGGATTCACCCGGGAAAACCGAAAAAATTCAGGGCATCCTGGATAAACTCGAGAAAGAAAACCTAACGTTGATCGTTGCCAGATTGCTGGCTTCATAAAAGAGATTTATGATAAATCACAGGAAGGTGGCTGTTGTCATTCTGAACTGGAACGGGGCCCTGCTTCTGGAGAAGTATCTACCTTCGGTCATTCGTTACAGTGCCGGTCCCGGAGTGGAGATCGTGGTCGCTGATAACGGGTCCACCGATGACTCGGTGGCAACCCTCCGGAATGATTTTCCTGAAATCCGCATTCTTGAACTGGACAGAAATTATGGTTTTGCAGAGGGATACAATGAAGCCCTCAAAGAGGTGGAAGCCGATTATTTTGTCCTCCTGAACTCCGATGTGGAAGTGACGGAAAAATGGCTCGATGCACCCCTCCGGCGCATGGAAAGCGATCACAGGATCGCCGTGGTGCAACCAAAAATTTTAGACTTCCGCAAAAGAGATCATTTTGAATATGCCGGAGCTGCAGGGGGATTTATCGATAAATACGGATATCCGTTTTGCAGGGGGCGTATCCTGAATCGTACAGAAAAAGATGAAGGTCAGTACAACCATCCGTCACCGGTTTTCTGGGCCTCCGGGGCCTGCATGTTTGTGAAAGCAGACCTCTTCAAAGAAAACGGGGGGTTTGATCCTGATTTCTGGGCCCACATGGAAGAAATAGACCTTTGCTGGAGACTGAAAAACAGAGGCTATACCATCTGGTTTGAACCGCAAAGTGTGGTCTACCACCTCGGAGGAGGAACCCTCAATTACAACAATCCCCAAAAGGTATACCTAAACTTCAGAAACAACCTCTTAATGCTCCTGAAAAACCTGCCCCGAAAGGACTTCCTTTTCTATATGCCTTTACGGATCATCCTGGACGGAGTAGCGGCCCTGAAATTCCTGGCTGGATTAAACGGACACTCCTTTCTGTCGGTACTCAAAGCACACGCTTTTTTCTGCTGCCATTTTGCAACATTCTACAAAAAAAGAAAAGCATTATTGCCGTTGACAACCCATTCATCTCATAAGGAAATCTATAAAAACAGCATCATGTTTCGCTTTTTTATTCAGAAAAAGAGAAAATTCAGTGAACTGAATTATACCCTGTAGCCATGAGTAAATTAATTTACAAGGAAAAAATCTATACCTATCAGATCGACTTTGTCGGGCATGTCAGCAACATTGTTTACATTCAATGGCTCGAACACGGAAGGTTGCGAATGATGGAAGAGATAGGCTATCCGATCGGGCAACTGGCACACAACAAGGGAGTTGTTCCTGTTCTTACGGAAACCCGGATCCAATACAAACGCCCCTTGTTCCTGGACAATGAGGTAAAGATTGAACTGTGGATTTCCCGGTTGAATAATGCATCAGCCATTATAGAATTCAGGATCTGTAACGATAAGGAAGAATTGTGTGCAACCGCTCAGCAAAAAGGATTGTTCATCGACCGCAGGACCCAACGGCCGGCACGGTTGACAGCAGAGTACAGCGAGGCCTTCGAAAAATTAATGGACGAAAAAACGAAATAAAAAAATACCCGTCCGGGACAGATCATCCGCGGATGCAATCCGGGAAAAATTTCTTGTTTTTTTCAAAAATCCTCTTTACCTTTGATCTGATATTTATGCAATGGGGGTGCCTCATCAAAATCGGGCTGAGATCATACCCACAGAACCTGATCCGGATAATGCCGGCGAAGGGAGGGCAACAGGGAATCATCCCACTCCATTGGTTAGTTGATAACCAAAATTCTCGATCATGAAACAGGTTTTTTGTTTGCTGCTTATGCAGTTGACAACCATGCTGGCATGGGGCCAGTATGAATTAAAGGGGATCGTTTCCGGCAGGGGAGAACCTCTGGCTGGAGCCAATGTAGTCATTCAGAATACGTATTACGGACAATCAACCGGTCCGCACGGAAACTTCCGGTTTACGGACCTGCCCCCGGGGAAGTATGGCGTCACGATTTCCTTTATCGGCTACGAGAAAACAACGATCCAGGTTGACCTGGACCGGAACAGGGAACTGGAAGTACATTTAACACCCTCCGTTATCTATACCGATGAGATACTGATTTCGGGGACCCGGGCCAAAGACAAGACGCCGATGGCCTATACCAATCTTTCAGAGGAAAAGATTGCTGAGCGAAACCTGGGGCAGGATATTCCCTACCTGCTTTCTCTGACCCCCTCTTTTGTAGTTACTTCAGATGCAGGAACCGGCATCGGGTATACCAATTTCCGGATCCGGGGTACCGACCTCAACCGGATCAATGTCACGGTCAACGGAATTCCTCTGAACGATGCCGAATCGCACGGCACCTGGTTTGTCGACCAGCCGGATCTGGCATCATCCCTGGAAAATGTTCAGATCCAGCGGGGTGTGGGAACCTCCTCCAACGGGGCAGCCGCTTTTGGTGCGTCCATAAACCTGCAAACCAACACCGTTCAAAAAAAGGCCTACACCGAATACACAACGGCAGCCGGTTCGTTTAAGACATTCAAAAATACGGTGGCTGCAGGAACCGGATTGATCAACAATGCCTTTACTTTCGATGCCCGGCTGTCAAAAATAACCTCTGACGGGTTCGTTGATCGCTCCTTCAGCGACCTGAAATCCTTTTTTCTATCAGCCGGATATTTTACGGAGAACACGGTTGTGAAAACCAATATATTCTCAGGCATCGAAGAAACCTACCAGGCTTGGACGGGAGTGCCTTCCGTAAGGCTGAACAACAACATGAAAGGAATGAAACAGTATGAAGAGCATTGGCTGTATACACCGGAAGAAACCGAAGAAATGATCCAATCCGACAGCCGTACGTATAATTATTACACCTACGAAAACCAGATTGATTCCTATCAGCAGGACCACTACCAACTGCATTTTTTACACCGGTTCAGTGACCGGCTGAACATGAATGCAGCCCTCCACTATACCTATGGAAGAGGGTATTACGAAAATTACAAAGAGGACGAAAAGCACACCGGTTACCGGATGCCCTGTCCGGTGATTGGCGCTGATACCCTCCAAACAACCGATCTGGTAACCCGGAAATGGCTCGACAATGATTTTTATGGAATGGTATTTTCATTGAATTATACAAAAGGAAAAAGCGACCTTACGGTAGGTGGAGGTTGGAACAGGTATGACGGCAGGCATTTCGGCAATGTGATCTGGGCTGAATATTATGGGAATATGCAAAAAGACCATGAATGGTACAGTGGAACAGGGGTCAAACAAGACGGGAATCTGTATTCCAAATACCATTATCAGCTGACTCCGACCCTCAATTTATTTGCTGACCTGCAATTCAGGCATATCCATTATGAGATCACGGGTATTGATGATGACCTGCGGGACATCTCCCAAACCCATGTTTTCCGTTTTTTTAATCCCAAATGCGGATTGTTGTTTAAACCCTCGCCCAACCACGAGGGTTATCTCTCCTGGGCACGGAGCAACCGGGAACCCAACCGCAGCAACTACACCGATGCAGAACCCGGCACAGAGCCTCCGGTTTATGAAACCCTGAACGATCTTGAAACCGGCTATACCTACCGTTCCAACAATTTATCAGCCGGTGCCAGTCTCTATTTCATGGATTACAACAACCAGCTCATCCTGACGGGCGAAATCAACGATGTGGGCAATCCAATTATGACCAACACCAAAAGCAGCTACCGCACCGGATGTGAACTGGCCCTGGGAATCAAAATAAGGAATAATCTGCAGTGGGATCTGAATGTCACGTTCAGCCGCAATAAAATTATGGACTTTACCGAATTTGTGGATAACTGGGATACCGGGGGACAGGAAGCTTTTTACCTGGGAACAACCGACCTGGCCTTTTCACCTCAAACAACAACCAACAGCAACCTAACCTGGAATCCGGTGAAAAACCTGAACCTGAATGTTAGTTCCTCATGGGTCGGGAAACAATACATTGATAATTCAGCTTCCGAAGACCGCAGTCTGGACCCATGGTTTGTCAGTCACCTGAAGGTGGATTATACCCTGGAAACGAGATTCTTTGAAAAAATAAAACTGCATCTGCTTGTGAATAATATTTTTAATGAAACGTATGAATCCAATGCCTGGGTGTATTCCTACCTCCTGGGGGGCAAACGATATAAAATGGACGGGTACTTCCCACAGGCAGGAACCCATTTTATGGCCGGAATTGATGTTACATTCTAATATTATTCCAGGATTACCTCTCCTTCAATCTCCACCAACAGTTCATTCCTGCAAATATCAGCCATGATATACACAATGGGAAGGTCTCCGTAATACATTTTACAGATTCGCTGAATGGATTCGAAATCTTCAGGATTTTTTATATATACACGGGCATGTCCGTATTTAGCCTGCAGGAAACCGTTGACATCCTCCAGAACCTCTTTTGAATACATCTGCTGTATGTTCCGGATGGTTGCCCTGGTTTGTTCAGCAGGATTATTGATTCCTGTGGTATGCTCTCCTACGATTGCTGCTGTGCCGGAAATAAAGACCATCTTCTTCCCAAAGGTTTCCAGGTAACGGGCTCTTTCAAACCGGGGAGTTGATTTATGAATGGTTGCTTTCCCTACCAGAACTTCCGGACTGTATCTGTGGGCAGCCACCTGGTTTGGATTATTCAGTGGTTTCGTAATGGCTTCATCTGAATCCATCGCAATAAACTCCAGCATAATACCCCCTCCTGTGGTGCCAATTCCTGTGGCTGCCGGGTAACCGGCAGATTCAAAAGCATTGCCGTAAAAGCCGGCACGCACATCATTAAATTCCTGATAATGCTGTTTCCCTTCATCCGCACCCAGGATATCTTCGATATAGTTCCACTGACGGATTACAGAACCTATATGAAACTTCCGGGTGGCTAAAAGCTGGCGCATCGCCAGAAAGGATTCTTCAGCCTGAATCCGGTAGCTACTCTTCACACGCGACTGCACAAAACCGATTAGAAACCGGGTATTTTCTTTTACAAACAGTACCGCTTCTCCCTGAGGATGGCTCATATATTCAGCCTTCCAGATGGCCGGGTCGTAAAAGAAAACTTCTGCAATGACACTACACTCCAGGGGAGGCTGCGATATATACGACAGCATAATGGGATGGCCCAGAGACCGGCTAATAACTTCTCTGATCTTCTTTCGAATTGCTTCGGAAGCATCAAAAAGATCCCTGTCCACGAAAAAATTGATCTTGAATACCTGTTTGGAGGAATTTATTTCTGCCAGTTTATTGATACAACTCTTCAGTTGAGTCTCAGGGGATTCTTTCCCACTTTCCGGTTTTATATAAACACGGTTTCCGTTTAAAAAATACATTCAGTCAATCCCTTTGTAAAAGCCTGCAAAGATAGAATTTTTCATGTAACCCAACTTTACATTTCCTCTTTTTTATCCCATTCTGACAATATGGCTTCGGTAGATCCTATGCCCAGTCTGTCGGCTCCCTGTTCCAGGAATGCCACAGCTGCCTCCCTGCTCCGGATCCCTCCTGAAGCTTTGATTTTCATCTTGCCTCCAACTGTTTTTATCATCCTTCCGACAATTTCAGGAGTAGCTTTCCCCGGTCCGAACCCGGTGGATGTTTTCACAAAATCAGCGTGTGCTTCCAGCGAAAGCTCACAGGCTTTGGCAACCTGTTCAAGGGTCAGGAAGCCACTTTCCTGGATCACTTTTACCGGTACATGATGTGCATGCGCCACTTCCACAACCGCTTTGATATCGTTCACAACATAGGGATAGTCGCCCGACAGGAATTTTCCGATGTTCATCACCATGTCGATTTCATCCACTCCCCCACCCATGGCCTGCTGTGCCTGAAACACTTTGGTCGCGGTTGTATCAGCCCCATGCGGAAAACTGAGCACACAGGATACTTTTACTCCACTTCCCTCCAGGAGCTTCACTGCCGCTTCTACATCACAAGGCTTTACACACATGCTGAACACCCTGTGCCTCCGGCACATAGCAGCATGTTCTTTCAAATCCTTATCGGTATGCTCCGGTTTTAATACTGCATGGTCAATGGTGCCTGCCACCTGTTTTTTTGTGTACATGATTTTGGTTTTTACATTCAATAAACCGGGGACGGGTCTGCATCCGCAATTTCTGATCACTCTTCCATTTCCTTTAATATCTGTTCCACCTGCTCGCTGGTTTTGAGCAATTTCTCACGGCACATCTTCAGCAGTACGGAAACACGTTTTACCTTTTCTGCCAATTCGTCCACATCAAGTTCATTGTTTTCTACCTGTTCCAGTATCGCTTCAATTTCTGAAACAGCTTCTTTGTAACTGATCTTTTTTGTTGTCATTTCATGTATCGTTTAGCGTTTTATCTGTGACTTTACTGCGTACCTTTCCATCCTGAAATTGCGTGGTCAGGATATCCTCTTTTCTCAATTCCTTTTCAGACTTCACAACGCGCCCCTCCCGGTAGGTTATGGTATATCCTCTGTTCAGAATATTTTCCGGATCCAGCAGATGAACGGTTTTCTGCTTCAACTGAAGTTCTGATTCCTGTTTACGCAACAAACTCCTGACAGCCGTTCGGATGCTGTTCTGAGAAACCATCAGTGTTCGTTTTTTAATTCCTGTTCCGGCATCTATACCGGCTTTTATATTACGGGAGAATTGTTTCAACCGGGTGTGATGGTTTTTCATAAAAACACGCGAATCACCGGACAACCGGCTTTCATATATTTTCAGTTGCTGCATGCGATGAGATGAAAATTTTCCGGTAGCAGCAAAAAAGGTATGTCCGGTGTTTGAAAGCCTGTTTTTCCTGCCGAGCAAAAAAACGTGCGCTGCCCTTGTAAAAGCAATCCCGGTTTTCTGAAGATACCTTTCCCCGCTTGCCAGTATTTCATTTGTTTTTAATGCCATTTTTTCCTGTAATCCATTGAGGTTTTCCTTGAAACGCACTGCTCCGGAGATCAGGAATTCCGCCACAGCGGTAGGTGTTTTCAGCCGGGTGTGGGCCACCATGTCGACCACCGTGTCGTCTTTTTCATGGCCGATACCGGTAAATACAGGCACGGGAAACTGGGCCACATGCAGGGCCAGTTCGTAGGTATCAAAACAACCCAGATCAGCCTGTGCGCCACCGCCCCGGATGATAACCACAGCATCAAAAAAATCCCCGTGCCGGTAGATACGTTCCAGCGCCCGGATGATGGAAGGGGCCGCTTCCGCACCCTGCATATACGCTTCAAACAGTTTCAGATAAAAAACAAAACCGTAGGAATTGTTTTCCAGCTGGGTTACAAAATCCTGGTACCCGGCAGCCGTAGCAGATGAAATAACAGCAATCTTCTGCGGCACCTCAGGCAGAGGCAACCCTTTATTCATGTCAAAGATCCCTTCCGCCTTCAGGCGGTTGATGATTTCACTCCTGCGGCGCGCCATATCGCCGATGGTGTAGGCCGGATCAATATCCTTAATATTCAGGCTTAGTCCATATAGCGGATGAAATTCCACCGATACCCGGACCCGTACTTTCAGGCCGGAAGTAAAAAGCTGGCCTGTGATGGATTCAAAATAGGACTTCAGCATACGGTAGGAATACGACCAGATTGTAGCCCGTGCACGGGCTGTTATTTCATCGCTTTCTTCATCTTTTTCAATCAATTCAAGGTAACAATGTCCGCTCCGGTTTTCTTTTAACTCGCTGATCTCCGCCACCACCCATACTGTCTCAGGAAAAGCTTCCTGGAGGGTATCCCGGATCAACAGGTTCAGTTCAGACAACAACAGGTTAGGCTGCATTTATTCTGCTTTTATCAGTTTCAGGGTTATCAGATCGTTTGCATTCCCTATTCGCAGGAAACAGACCCCGGCAGGCAATCCGGACAAGCCGTTTAAAACCATCACCGGTTTTGAAGGAAGGATTCGTTGCCATACGATTCTTCCTGAGAGATCCATGATTTCCACCTTTATATCCCCGGACCGGATCTCCTTCTTCTGAAAAACGACCATTCGTTCGCGAAAAGGATTGGGAAATACCGACCATTCCGGGCTGGATTTTTTTTCTTCGGAAACAGCTAATTTCAGGATCTGGTCAGCCGCTTCAAAATCAGGAATTCCGTAACCGAGGAGAGAGTCGGGAGCACTATAAAGATGGGCACTTCGTTCAATGGCCTCTTTCACCTGGCTGGCTAAGGCTGCCGGATTAGCCTGCCAGAGGCAGGCAGCCATTCCTGATATTACAGGTGCTGCATAGGATGTTCCGCTACCGGTAGCGATCAACCCATTGGTCTGCTGGATGGCAGTGCCCAGACCCAAAGCTGCCACATTGGGTTTTATATCCCCGTCGGAAGCCGGCCCAAAAGAGGTAAACGAAGCCGGTTGTCCTTCTTTGTTGACGGCTGCCACAGCCAACACTTCATCCCCATCTGAAGGTGCAAGAATATACTTCCAGGCATTGTTCCCTTCGTTTCCGGCACTGGCAACCACCAGCATCCCCCGTGAAGCAGCTACATCAGCAGCCCGGGTAACCCGGGTTGTGCGGCCATCCATATCTGTATACCTGTGGTTCATTGTGGAGTCATCAAAAAGAAAATACCCCAGGGAAGTATTGATAATATCCACACCTGCACTATCGGCAAATTCAGCGGCAGCTACCCAGTTATCCTCTTCAATGAGGAACTCTGAAGATACATCTTCGGAACGGATCAGCCAGTAGGACGCCCCGGGAGCTGTTCCCATAAGGGATCCCGGAATGTTAGCTCCCATGACGGAAAGAACACACATCCCATGCCAGTGCTCCTGAAAAACATCCGATCCGGGATGTACAAAATCGCTGGTGCCTAGAATCCGGCCCTGGGCCCACAAACTATCAAAAGACTGATAATCATCGGCTCTGTAAAAACCGGCATCCAAAACAGCAATCTGTACTCCCTGTCCATAATAATTCTGCTGATGAAGGTATTGCCCGTTGAGCATCCCCACCTGAAAAACCGAAGCTCCATACCAGCCTGTATCAATATCAGTCCGGAACTTATTTCCTATGCTTTTATTCGCTTCAAGGTTTCGTTTGGTAATCTGCACCTCCCTGACAAAAGGAAGTTCAGAAACCCGTTGCCCGAAATCAACCGAATCAGTCCTCACCGTGATGCCATTCAGCCATCGGGAAGAATGAATACAGACCGCTCCCAGTTGGAGCACCTGGCGTATGTATTCACTGCGCACAGGCAAGTCCAACTCATCAACCGGAATCCCCTGCTTCTGGCGGCGTTGAAGGGCACGCTCCGACAAATAGGCGGAGGGATTCTCCGCCGTATATTCCGAACCGGATTTGTCGGTAAAACCAATCCACCAGGATGTTTGTGCACCCACCCTGAAAGAGGCCAACAACATGAATAATATGTAAATGAGTAAATTTCGGTACATCCTGTTCATAATCCGGGGTTAAAGATACAGGATTTACAGGAAATAGAAACAAAAAGTTGCGAGTTGCGAGTTTCGAGGCGCGACTCATCACCGGTTCATCTGTCTCATGTATTCCGCCGGATCATTCAGGAATTCTTCCGGGTCAGGAAAAGTTCCCCTGTTGAGATCCATTTCCTGAAGCTGCTGATTTTGTATGCTGTCCATTCCCGATGAATTCAGCAATTCGCCGTTTTGATAGTGTAAGGTGTAGAGCAGGTCGCCCCCTTCTGAATAGTACCTCCAGACACCATGGCGTCTGCCGTTTTCATAAAAGGCTTCCAGTTGCGGGCTTCCGGTCTGATAATAGCTGTTACAAAAACCAATGCGCTCATTCGCGGTATAGGTACATTCCATGTAGGGGATGCCGGTTTTGTAGAATGCTGTGTACCTGCCATCCCTCAGGCCGTTTGCC
This sequence comes from uncultured Mariniphaga sp., assembly GCA_964575025.1. GTDB lineage: Bacteria > Bacteroidota > Bacteroidia > Bacteroidales > Prolixibacteraceae > JABMQB01. The sequence goes on along the minus strand of CAZNPV010000036.1, from coordinate 25,361 downwards.
CACTCCGATTTTTCAAACAACTCACCCGTAGGGTAATAGGTTTTTGACAAACCATGCTTTTCACCGTTGACATATTCCTCTTCCGAGATCCGTTTGTTCCCGGAGAAGAAATTCCAGCAGCCGGTCTTTTTTTCATGAAGGTACACTCCTTCGGCCATTCGTTTTCCATCCATATTATAGAGCCTGGCGAATGCCGAATCAGAGGTTTCCGAATAAAGAATTTCTGCCTGCAGATTTCCGTTTTCGTAATATCGTTTCCAGGTACCGACAGGTTTCCCGTCTTCAAATTGTCCCCGGTAGATCCGTTCGCCGTTGAGATACTGTTTTTCCCACACTCCCTGGCGCAAACCGGCTTCATCGGTCTGATTTAGGGTCTCCTGTCCATTTAGCATTCCGTATAGGAATACCAGCATCAGGGTTGTTGTTTGTTTCAATCGTTTCATTGGCATATAAACTGTAAAACAGATGGAATTATTGTCATAAAAAACCCCTCCGTTTCCGGAAGGGTTTCCTGAACTCTTTTTTTATTGCGGTTTTTATTTTACTTCTTCAAAATCCACATCCGTCACTTCGTCATCGGGTTTGGAATTCCCGTCTTTCTTTGCTCCGCCCTGGGATTCACTCTGTGTGCTGCCCGTCTGTCCGCTCTGTGCCCCGCCCTGGGCCTGCTGCTGGGCGTTGTACATTTCCTGGGATGCTGCCTGGAATACCGTGTTAAGTTCATTCATGGCTGCTTCAATGGCTGCCACGTCCTGCGCTTTATGTGCTTCTTTCAGTTTTGCCAATGCATCTTCGATCGGTTTTTTCTTATCCGAAGGAATTTTATCGCCATACTCTTTCAGTTGTTTTTCCGTCTGGAAAATCAGGCTGTCAGCCTGGTTGATCTTATCGACCTTCTCTTTCGCCTTTTTATCGGCTTCGGCATTGGCTTCGGCTTCCTGTTTCATTCGTTTGATCTCATCATCGGTTAATCCTGAAGAAGCTTCAATACGAATTGACTGGGATTTACCGGTAGCTTTATCTTTGGCATTTACATGAAGGATTCCGTTGGCATCGATATCAAAGGTCACTTCAATCTGAGGGATTCCGCGAGGTGCCGGTGGAATTCCGTCAAGGTGGAATCTGCCGATTGTTTTATTTCCCTGTGCCATAGGACGCTCGCCCTGCAGGATATGGATCTCCACCGAAGGCTGGTTATCTGCTGCCGTGGTAAAGGTTTCCGTCTTCTTGGTAGGAATGGTGGTATTGGCTTCGATCAACCGGGTCATCACTCCACCCATTGTTTCAATGCCCAGGGAAAGTGGAGTAACATCCAGCAGCAGAACATCTTTTACTTCGCCGGTAAGGACACCCCCCTGTATGGCAGCTCCTACGGCCACGACCTCATCCGGATTTACCCCTTTGGAAGGATTCTTACCAAAAAATTCTTTGACCTTTTCCTGGATAGCCGGAATACGGGTTGAGCCACCCACCAGGATCACTTCATCGATATCCGATTGTTTTATGCCCGCATTTTTTAATGCTTTTTTACAAGGTTCAATTGTCGCATTGATCAATGAGTCTGACAGTTGTTCGAATTTTGAACGGGTCAAGGTCTTCACCAGGTGTTTTGGAACCCCTTCAACCGGCATAATATAGGGCAGGTTAATTTCTGTCTGTGTAGAACTTGACAATTCAATTTTGGCTTTTTCAGCCGCTTCTTTTAAACGTTGGAGAGCCATGGGGTCTTTTCTCAGGTCCAGGCCTTCATCCTTTTTAAACTCTTCAGCCAGCCAGTCGATGATCGTTTGGTCAAAATCGTCGCCTCCCAGGTGGGTATCCCCATCGGTAGATTTTACTTCAAAAACACCGTCGCCCAATTCCAGGATGGAAATATCAAACGTACCTCCACCCAGATCGAAAACAGCAATTTTCAGGTCCTTGTCCATTTTATCCAGTCCATATGCCAGGGAGGCTGCCGTAGGTTCATTGATAATCCTTTTCACTGTCAATCCTGCTACTTCACCGGCTTCTTTGGTTGCCTGACGCTGTGCATCGCTGAAATAAGCAGGAACGGTAATGACCGCTTCAGTAACTTCCTGTCCCAGATAATCCTCCGCAGTTTTTTTCATCTTCTGAAGGACCATGGCAGAAATTTCCTGCGGGGTATATTTCCTGTCATCAATCACTACTCTGGGGGTGTCGTTATCACCTTTTACTACTTTGTATGTTACCCTGTCAATCTCTTTGGTACACTGTTGATACGTTTCACCCATAAAACGTTTAATTGAATAAACGGTTTTGGTGGGATTTGTAATAGCCTGCCTTTTTGCAGGATCGCCAACTTTCCGTTCGCCGTTTTCTACAAAGGCAACAATCGAGGGAGTGGTACGTTTCCCTTCACTGTTCGGTATGACTACCGGTTCATTGCCTTCCATTACGGCAACGCATGAGTTGGTTGTTCCTAAGTCTATTCCAATAATTTTTCCCATTTTGATACTATTTTTGTTTTATTTGTTTTCCAGTTACGGGCTGACAACATCAAGCACTATGCCAACGATAATATGGTGCTTTTTAACGAAATATTGGCACAATCAGCAAGATATACATCCAATCAGAGTGACATTCCGGTGACAAAAAGACAGCAGGGGGCAATGAATAAAAACGTAAACCCTGGGAGAAGAATCCTGAAGATTGGCTCTATGGAAATAAAATAACCCTGTAAGAACAGGTACTGTATTAAATTTATGTACATTCAGATTGTCTTTTTTTAAATGCAATTTTATGACTTCGACAAAACTCCGCACGGAACCTCAAAAACGGTTGAATTCGCTGGATGCCCTTCGTGGTTTTGACATGTTCTGGATCACGGGAGGCGGGTATCTTATTACTCAGGTTGCCCACATAACCGGAGCAGGCTGGCTTGAGACCCAGATGAGCCACGTAGGTTGGGAGGGCTTTCGTTTTTATGACCTGATCTTTCCCCTGTTCATGTTCATCTCCGGGGTAGCTATTCCCTTTTCTATCCGCTCAAAGCTTGAAAGAAACATTCCTGCCCGGAGGCTTGTCTGGAAATCCTTCCGGCGCATGATCATCCTTATTCTGCTCGGATTACTATACAACGGCACTTTTCGAAGGGGATTTGACGGAGGACGCATCGCCAGCGTATTGGGCCAGATTGGCATTGGGTATTTTTTCGCCTCCCTGATTGTGATCTTTTTCAGATCCCTGAAAGCCAGACTGATCTGGCTGGCTGGCATCCTGACTGGTTTTGGGTTCCTTCAGTTGCTGATCCCGGTGCCCGGTTTCGGAGCCGGGGTACTCACCCCCGAAGGATGCATCAACGGGTATATCGACGGCCTTTTGTTGCCGGGCAGACTGTATGGCAACACGTTTGATCCCGAAGGGATCCTCTGCAGCCTCTCAGCTACCGGAATCACCCTTATGGGTACGGTGGCAGGAACAATCCTGCGAACAAAAACAAGCACTGACTGGCAGAAAATCGGGTACCTGGCAGCCTCCGGAATCGTCTCATTGGGTCTGGCCCTTGCTTTGTCCCCCTTTTATCCTGTCATTAAAAGCTGCTGGACTTCCACGTTTAACCTGCTCGCCGGAGGAATCAGCTTTAACCTGATCGCCCTCTTTTACCTGGTTATCGATCACTGGGGATTCAAAAGGTGGGCTTTTTATTTCAGAATCATCGGCATGAACTCGATTTTTGTATACCTGGCCACACGAATTATAGATTTCAGAAATATCGCGGAATTTTTCCTGGGATGGATCACAAAATCCCTCAACGATACCTCCGGAACGGTATTAATAACAGCAGGCGGACTTGCTGCCATCTGGATCGTGCTTTATGTAATGTTTAAAAAAAGAATATTCCTGCGCGTGTAAGATTACAGGATCAATACCGGCTTCGGTAGAATGCCAGGGAAAATTCCGGACCGTTCATGAAAAATTCGTTCTCCTCCGCGATCCTGTACCGGAATACCAACATCATACGGTGCTTCTCATTCAGCTGGCGATAATATTCCAGGTAGGGGATCAGGGTATGTTGCACCGGTTCAATATCCTTAAAATTGTTTACCACCAGGCCGGGAACATATTTTATACCCAGAGAAAACAGCGATTGCGGGTTTTTATAATAATCCACCTGAAAGGCGGTCTCCCACAGAAACCAGTCCCTTTTTTTATACCGGTTGTACGAAGCCTCTGTAAGGAAACAAACGTTTTGGTTATAATTCCGGTAGGAATGGACTTCATACCGTGCAAATCCACCGTAAATAAAATCGGGTTCGCGGTTATAATAAGAAAAAAAGGGGCCTGTTTCGAACCGTTTTCCTGCGAACCTCGGCATAAACTCGCTGAACTGCCAGATGTCATCCCGGGAGTCGGGTAATCGAAGCAACATTTTTTCCCGTAAGAAGGTGAGCAATTCGTCTCTCTCTTTTTCGGGTGAATGGCCCTCTTTCAGGTTTCTGTTGTTTTTGATTTCTGAAATGGCTGAACGAACGCGGGCTGTTTCCTCCCCGGAGAATAACTTTCCCTTGTAGTATGTTTCGAGCAGATACTCGGCCTGCATCCGGTAGTTCACAGGATCCAGTCTGCCAAAGCCTACCCCGGCTCTGGCATCCAACCCGTAGCGGAGCCGGTTATCGTGCGATTCCCGGGTAATGGGAGTCTTCGAAATTCCCTCTCCGTTTTCCTGCAGGTAGCCCTCAGAATTTATCTTAACTTTCTCAAACCTCCCATATCCACGGACATCGATCAGTGCATAATTCGTTTGATCGTAATAAAACCTCCCTGCATACTGAAGATCGGTAAATGCCGATACACCGTATAACCTGTTGTCAAGCTTAGTGGTGATGCTGGCTGTCGAACGTTCCGAATCACCGGTTGAATAAAGGGGGCCTATTCCTGCTGACAACTGTATTTCTTCCTGCAAAAGATCCAGAAAACGCCACGAATTCACCCCAAAAGTACCGTAGAAGGTATAATTGTTTCTTTTTTCGGTAAATTCTGAAAATTCCGTTGCAAACGACTCGCGGCTGTTGTTCCGGTAAAAGAGCAAGCCTGAATTAATTTCTGTTTTTTTAAACTGACAGGTTTCCAACGAGTCCTGCCATGACTGTTTTACCGGGCTTCCGGAAACCTGAACAAGCGCAAATACCTGTAAAATAAAGGCAAAAAAGATATCGTTCCGTTTAATCATCAAGCAAGCAATATGTATAAAATTATGGCATGAAGGTAATCATTCACACCCACAAAACTGGAGCTGTTTCTGTTAATAAAGTGTAACGAAGTAAAAACGCAAGATTTAATTATTAATTTTGCTACCGCACCAAAACAGGTAAAAATGTCAGTTTACAAAGAAAATCGCAAGGTAACGACCCACCGTCTGTCGGAGATGAAACTTCGCGGCGAAAAAATCAGCATGTTGACCTCGTATGACTTCAGCATAGCCCGTCTTGTGGATGAAGCCGGTATTGATGCCATCCTTGTGGGAGACTCAGCATCCAATGTTATGGCAGGGCATAAAACAACCCTTCCCATCACGCTGGACCAGATGATCTATCATGCCACTTCCGTTGTACGGGGAGTGAAAAGGGCTTTGGTTATTGTGGACCTTCCTTTTGGCACCTATCAGGGAAATTCAAGGAGAGCTCTCGATTCGGCGATTCGTATTATGAAAGAATCAGCTGCCGATGCCGTTAAACTGGAAGGAGGCGAAGAGGTGATCGATTCCGTGAACCGGATCCTCTCGGCAGGGATCCCGATCATGGGACACCTGGGTCTTATGCCTCAGTCGATTCATAAATTCGGAACCTATACCGTCAGGGCTGAGGACGAAGAAGAATCAGCAAAACTGATCAGGGATGCCAAACTTCTCGAAGAAGCTGGATGTTTTGGAATCGTCCTTGAAAAGATCCCGGCCAGCCTTGGAGCTACGGTAGCCAAAGCATTAAAAATACCGATTATCGGAATAGGTGCAGGCAATGAAGTGGATGGGCAGGTTCTTGTATTTCATGATATGATGGGAATAACACAGCAGTTCTCACCCCGTTTTTTGCGGAGATACCACAACCTGGCCGCTGAGATTAAAGGAGCCGTGGGGAGCTACATCAAAGATGTAAAAGCAGGGGATTTCCCCAACGAAAAGGAACAATACTGAATTCCGGAGAATGTTGGCGAACCGGATCTTATATGAAGACAACCACCTCATCGCGGTAAACAAAGGATGTGGTGAGTTGGTTCAGGGAGATCAGACGGGCGATGAACCGCTGCGTGACAAAGTAAAACAATTCCTGAAAGAAAAGTATCATAAACCCGGCAATGTCTATCTGGGGATTGCCCACCGCCTGGACCGCCCGGCCAGTGGAGTGGTACTGTTTGCGAAAACCGGAAAGGCATTGCCCCGGCTCAATAAAATGTTCAGCAGCCGGGAAGGAATAAAAAAGATCTATTGGGCTTTAGTGGACCGGTTACCCTCTGAGCGGAACGGCACCCTTACTCATTACCTCCTCCGAAACCAGCAACAGAATAAATCGTATGCAACCCATACCTTCCGTAAGGAAGCCAAAGCGGCTTCGCTGACTTATGCTCATCTTGCCTCTTCCGGCACGTATCATCTGCTGGAAATTGAATTGCATACGGGGCGGCATCACCAGATCCGAGCTCAACTGGCAGAAATCGGCTGCCCGATTGTGGGAGACATGAAATATGGTTATCCCCGCCCAAATGCGGATGCCGGAATCCATTTGCATGCCAGAAAACTGGAATTCACCCACCCGGTGGCAAAAAGCCGCGTGGTAATAACCGCCGACCCGCCACCCGATCCTGACTGGGATGAACTGATAAGCATAATCACTGAATAATTCGTAGTTCCGGAAGAAAAAACGGGTTGGCATTTCTCAGCCTGGAAACAGACAATCCGGGTTGAAAACAAGCACACAGGAAGTCGATTACCCTTTGCTGGTCTTTGTTTCTTTCTTTACGCCGGGAAACTGCGGCCGGAAATCCAACGGGAGGAGATTTGCCATGCCTTTCAGAACCTGTATTTTCTCCCCATCAAGAATTACAGTTACAGGATTTCCTGAATTGATTTCTGTTTCACGCATCACCTGACGGCACGCTCCGCATGGGCTGACCGACTTCTGTAATTTGCCGTCTTTATCGGCAGCTGTAACAGCAATGACCTGAACCGCCAGATCAGGGTATTGTGCGCCGGCATAAAAAAGGGCTACCCGTTCGGCACATAATCCCGACGGAAACGCCGCATTTTCCTGATTGTTGCCTGTAACTACTGTTCCATCCTCAAGCAATACCGAAGCCCCTACATAATATCCGGAATAAGGGGCATACGCCTTTTGAGTGGCATTCCGCGCCTGTTGGAGAAGGTTTCTGTGTGTTTCCTCCAGTTCGTCCAGGGTATCGTATTCGGTAAATCGAATCGTTATTTCTTTGCTTCTCATAGGCTCAGCCTGATCTGTTATATAACCTGGTCTGCGGTATTCGTATTTTTGGCACCATCCCTCAGAATAAAGTCCGGAAATAACCGTTTCTTCGCAGGAAGTTCTTTCAAAAGTATAATTTTTCGTAAGAGAAAAGTATATTTATCAAAAATTTTCAGTTTCGATCATTTATGGTTAAAATGGCAAAGCTTTTATTTTTTCTTATTCTTCTTCCTTTTTTTGCTTATTCTCAAAAGGATGTCCGCCAGGAATATATTCTGAAATACCAGGTGCTGGCCATAAAAGAGATGTCACGCAGCGGAATACCGGCAAGCATCACCATGGCCCAGGCCTGTCTTGAGTCAGGAGACGGGAGAAGTGAACTCGCCCGGTTGTCGAACAACCATTTCGGCATTAAATGCAAATCCAACTGGAACGGGAAAAAAGTATATTACCATGATGATGCACGAAATGAATGTTTCAGAAGCTATAAAAGTGTTGAGGATTCCTACCGCGACCACACGAATTTTCTCATGCAGAACATCCGGTATGCTCCGCTTTTTGAATACAACCATACCGACTATAAATCGTGGGCCAAAGGATTGAAAAGGGCAGGATACGCTACCGCACCCCATTACGACAAGCAGTTGATGGATATCATTGAAAAATATGAATTATACAACCTGGACCGGAAATGGACCACTGAACAGCTGGCAAATTTTGAACCGGTAAGCATACAAAACAACAAAGAGAGTAACCTGGTAATCCATCCCTTCAAGCCCAGGGATGTGGAAATCCGAAACAGGCTCAAGACAGTAGTAGTGAGAAGAGGAGATACGTTTGAAACCCTTGCACAGGAATTCGGACTTGAAGCCTGGGAGCTTTACCGGTTTAACGATTACCCCAGAGGCTTCCAACCCCAACCCAACGAAATTATTTATATCGAAGCAAAAAAACGAAGAGCAGAAAAAGGGACTCCAAACCACCGGTTCAGTGAAGGAGAAACCATGCATTACATTTCCCAGTTGTACGGAATACGGTTACGCCCCCTCTACAAAAGAAACAGGATGAAATTCGGAGAAATGCCTCAGGTGAGCCAGGAAATTTATCTCCGGAACAGAAAAAAGAAATGATCGGTAGCAAAGATGCCTTTAGGCCTTTCGGTGTTTGATACGGAAAGAAAAATACCTCAACAAAACCTTATCTGTAAAAAGTATAAAAACCAGAAGCACACCGATTCCAATCACTCCCATCTGATTATGAATAATCCATTCTGTCCATTTCTGCCAGATCTCAGTCATTAAAAAAACCAGCATCGTCGCAGTGACACCCAACAACCCTAATCCTGCAGCAAGAAAAACCAGGAATTCACGGATATTCTGTTTCCAGACCGTATATTTCCCGAATTTCATGGACATTCTCTCAGCAAAATCACGGGACAATTCCAGGTCCGGGCTTGTTTTCAGTATTTCATCCAGAAATTTTTCGGTATTTTTTTCATCTTTTTGCATATTCAGCAAATATATTTGATTTCTCTTTCAATGAAAATCTTTCGATTTCATTTTTCAACACTATTCTTGCCCTTGAGAGGTAACTTTTTATGGTTCCTTCCGGCATTCCAGTGACCTCTGCGATCTCGCGATAGGAAAACTCCTGAAGGTGAAACAGGGTCAGTACGATGCGGTACTTTACAGGCAGCTGTTCAATCATCTGCATCAGGTATTTTTTTATCTCCTCCCTTTCCATGAGGGTGGCAGGTGTTTCAATCCCCTCCTCCTTTACACCGACCGCATCCTCCTGTATTTCGGTGTTCCATTCCTTTTTTCTCAGATGGGAAATACAGGTATTACAGGCTATGGAAGCAATCCATGTTGAAAGCTTTGCTTCACCCCTGAACTTACCCAGTTTCCGGTACACCTTAATAAACACTTCCTGACAGATATCTTCCAGGTCTTCCTGCCGGCGAACCATCCTTCCAACAATATGTACCACAAGCTGCTGATTTTTTGAAACCAGGTACCTGAAAGCATTGGAATTCCCGTTTAAAACCTGTTCTACTAATTCAGAATCTGTCATGTCTGAATAATAGGACTCCAACAGAAGAGAAAAGGTTACAAAAATAAATTGAATTTTTCTATGCAAATTTTGCAACATTTTCACAGGTCCCCGTGTCAAACGTGCAAACAACCTTTAAAAAAGAAAGTTATGATTACAAATGTTTTAACTCCGGCCGTTATCTTTTTTGCGATTTATCATATCGTTAAACTGTTTACCGATTACCTGTTACGCAGAAAGATTGTCAAGGCCGGGCACATTGACAAAGCCGGCATTCTGGAACAAAAACAGGTTTTAAACGATGAATCAGACCGGTATCCATCGCTCAAATGGGGGTTGGTAGCCCTGATGGGAGGCCTTGGGCTGATCCTTATAGAGATCCTGAAGAATTTGAATCCTTCCCTGGTGAATTACCACGATGCCGTATTGCCTTTAGGGATCCTGCTGGTGTTTGTTTCGCTGGGTTTCCTGATCTATTTCCTGATCATGAACACACGGAAGAAAAAATAGGCGTCAGCCACCCTGTGAGAGATAAGAGGATCAATATAGATCAGTATGGATCAATGGATCAATGGATCAAAAGGATCAGAAGGATCAATAGGTTACTTGATACTTGATTCCTGGTTCTATTGATCTTCAACCACCCTGTCCCGAACAAGTTCGGTCCAACCCCTCCTTGAAAAAAAAAGGAGGGGAATTTTTCTACAACACGAAGCGGACAACCATGTCAACAGAATGCCATTGATCTTTTTTGATCCTTTTTGATCTATTGATCTTTTTTGATCCCTTGAATCACTTTTTTCTTTTTCCGGCTATTCCGCCCTGTACATTTCCGGGTTTTTAAATCCCAAAAGGAAATCTTCTGTTTTCATTCTCTTTTTCCCTTCCAGTTGCAGGTCAGTAATTTTCAGCCATCCATCCGCACAGGAGATTTTCAGGAATGTTTTGCCATCGGAAGAAATGGTCCCGGGTTTTGGAGAATTCGGATCGTACTCCTTTTCGGCAAAATAAATCTTCGCCCCTTTTTTACCCCCTTTCTCCCTGTTTTCAAGTGTTGTCCATGCCGCCGGGTAGGGCGAGAGCCCCCGGATTAAATTGCGGATCGATTCTGCTTTGTTTTTCCAGGGTATCCGGCAATCTTCCCTGAAGATCTTGGGTGCTTTTTTTAATACGGTCTCCTTTTCAACCAGTTTTTCCTGCTCCAGGGTTTTCCATTCACCTTCCGCCAGATAATCCACCGTTTTGAGTACCAGGGAAGCACCCGTTTCCATCATGCGGTCGTGGACCTCACCTGCTGTTTCATTTTCTCCGATGGGTATTTTCTCCCGGAAGAGGATTTTCCCTGTATCGATGGTTTGGTCGAGCAGGAAAGTGGTGACTCCGGTTTCTTTTTCGCCGTTAATAATGGCCCGGTTGATGGGTGCAGCCCCACGGTATTGGGGGAGAAGCGATCCATGCAGGTTAAAGGTTCCCAGGCGGGGCATAGCCCACACCACTTCAGGTAAGATACGGAAAGCGACCACCACCTGCAATTCGGGGTTCCACTCTTTTAAGAGAGAGAGAAAATCCGGATTTTTCAGTTTTTCAGGCTGCAGAACGTTCAGCCCTTTTCCGGCAGCATATTTTTTAACGGCTGGCTGGGTAATCTTTTTACCCCTTCCTGCCGGTTTATCCGGAGCAGTAACTACGCCCACCACGTTGTACCCGTTTTCCACCAACGCTTTTAAACTGGCTACAGCAAATTCGGGAGTTCCCATAAAAACGATCCGCAGACTCTTCGCATCCATATATATTTCTTTTACATGGTTCACATCCCGCTGAAATCCTGTCGGAAGATTGTACTATGTGGCGAACTGCAAAAGGCAAACGGTCCGTCACTAATCATCATCATACCGGAATTTCTGCAGGGTATGTCCCATCCGGTCGCGTTTTGTTTTCAGGTAACGCTGGTTGTGTTTGTTGGGTTCCATTTCGAGGGATACTATTTCAGTGATCTCCAGGCCATAGCCTTCCAGCCCTACTCTTTTCACCGGGTTGTTGGTCAGAAGCCTCATTTTGGTTACTCCCAGGCTGCGCAGGATCTGAGCTCCCACGCCATAGTCCCGCTCATCGGGCTGGAATCCCAGGTGAATATTCGCGTCGATGGTGTCGAGTCCTTCATCCTGCAATTTATAGGCAGCAATTTTATTCAGCAAACCGATACCCCGTCCTTCCTGTTGAATATACACGACAACTCCTTTTCCCTTTTCTTCGATCAGTTCCATGGCTTTATGCAGTTGTTCCCCGCACTCACAACGCAACGACCCAAAAATATCGCCGGTCATACACGAAGAATGGACCCGTACGTAAACCGGTTCATTTTTCTCCCACATCCCTTTAATGATTGCCACATGTTCAACCCCGTTTGATTTCTGTAAAAAAGGAATGATCCTGAAATTCCCGTACCGTGTAGGAAGCGGAACCTCAACCCCTCTTTTAATCAGGCTTTCACTAAGGAGCAAATGGGAGATCAAATCTTTTATGGTGATGATCTTCAGGTTAAATTTTTCAGCCAGTTTCACCAGTTGAGGCAAGCGTGCCATGGTTCCGTCGTCGTTCATGATCTCCACCAGGACTCCCGATTGGTGCAATCCAGCCAGCCGCATCAGGTCGAGGGTAGCTTCGGTATGTCCGGAGCGCCGCAGTACCCCCTTGCTTTTGGCTTTCAACGGAAAGATATGTCCGGGGCGCCCCAGATCCTCAGGCCTGGTATCCGGATCCGACAATGCCTTGACTGTTTTGGCCCGGTCAGCAGCTGAGATGCCGGTCGTGCAACCGTGCCCGATCAGATCAACGGAAACCGTAAAAGAGGTCTGATGAAAGGATGTATTCTTGCCTACCATCAAATTCAGTTCCAGCTCATCACATCGTTCCTCCGTCAAAGGAGTACAAATCAACCCGCGGCCGTATCGGGCCATAAAATTGATCTTTTCAGGAGTAATCAACTCAGCCGACGTTATAAAATCACCCTCGTTCTCCCGGTCTTCATCGTCCACAACAATAACCAGCTCGCCCTTTTTTATCGCCTCCACAGCTTCCGGAACTGAATTCAGCTTAAATGATTCCATATCAAAAAAATGATTTATACATCAGGTACAAAAGTAAAGAAAAATCCCGACAAAAGTGGATAATGCGGGTCAGGCCCGCTTGGAACGTTCCCAGTTGACCGTTTGCCTTCCCTTAAAAAAACGGATGATCCCACGCACAGAAGCATAATTGATCGAAACAAAATAATAGGGTACAAAAAACAACTTCTGTCGGATCTGCCTGTTTTCGAAATACCACCCGGCAAACGCAAAAAGATACATAATCAACTGAAAATAGAAAAAGACCGTATAAAAATTTCCCGGGCTAAAACCCGCTTGGAGAACGACGATCAACCCATTGACAATCATAAAAAGAAAGAGGGATACCGGTGCAATTGTCCAGCGCAGGACCTTATGCGAAACATACTGCCAGGTAAGGAGTCCATACCGGAATGGATTGAGCAGCTCTTTCAGGCGGACGAGGGTCTGGACCCCTCCGGCTGCAATCCGGATCTTTCTTTTCAACTCTTCTTTCACATTTGCCGAAGCTGTTTCCTCAGCGTATGCTTCAGGAGCATACGCTATGCGATACCCTTTTTTGGCGATTCTCAGGGATATAATGAAATCATCCAGGATGGTATCATTTTCGACCTCTTCAAACAGTTCTTTGCGGATGGCAAACAGTTCGCCCACGCCGCCCACTGCCGAATTCAATGCTCCATCCATTTTTTTTACCCACGATTCAAACTTCCAGTAGGTCCCTTCGCCGGCACCGGCAGCATCGTCTTTTTCCCGTTCCACAATACGTTTCTCGCCGGCTACACACCCCACCCGGGGATCGGCAAAACAACGCACAATCTCACGGATCGATTCTTTTCCAAGGGTGGTATTGGCATCTGAAAAAATAATTACAGGAGCCTTAACAAAGGCAATGCCCCGGTTCATGGCATGGATTTTCCCGCGCCGTTCCGGTTGATGATGCACTTCAATCCGAGGGTATTTGCTCAACAATCCGGGAGTATCGTCGTCTGAGCCATCGGTCATCCAGATATATTGCATTTTTGTCTGAGGGTAATTCAACGAAAAGGAATTCTGAACTTTCCGATCGACTACCTCTTTCTCATTAAAAGCAGTTACAAAAAGGCATACTTCCGGTTCATAGGTTTCCGGTACTTTATTTTTTCTTTCCGGGAAGAAGGATTTTTTCAGCTTCAGAACAGTCCACAGGATCAATGCATAGCCGGCATAGGTATAAAAAAGAATAAAAAAAAGCACCCAGAAAACAATTACGAATCCCATTCCCGATATTTTTTATAAAACCCGGCCAACTTCCCGGCTAGTACTGCATTATCAAAATTTTCATGAATATAACGAATTGCATTCAAACCTGTTTTTTCTACCTGCTCTTTATTTTCTGTCAGTTCTGAAATTTCCTTCACAAAGGCATCGGCGGTATTGGCAATACGGATATTTTCTCCGTGTGTTGTTCCGATCCCTTCGGTTCCGATCGAGGTTGAAACGATGGCTTTCCCCAGGGCCATTCCTTCAATGATCTTTATACGCATTCCGCTACCGGCAAACAGGGGAACCACCATCACTGCCCCGGAGTTCATAAAAGCATAGGCATCTTCTATTTCTCCCAGGTAAACCACCCCCGGGAGGTTCAGTTTTTTCTCCAGCCATGCGGGGGCATTGCGTCCGGCAATATAAAATTTCAGGTCCGGATATTTCTCTGCGAGCCTTCCCCAGCATAATCTCAGGAACCAAAGAATTCCCTCCTGGTTAGGAGCCCAGTCGAGCGCTCCTATATGAAACAGGGAAGGAAATTTCATGGAAGAGAAACGGGGTGTCAGGTGAGAAAGATCGATACCGGTTTGAGCAACATGAAGAGGACGGGTGTTTCCGAGGTTGTTCAGGGTTTTGCCATCCCGGAGGGTTATGGGTACCAGGAGGTCATAGGCGTTGAGCCATCCTGTTTCAAACTTCTTCAACCTCCGGCTTAAAATTTTCAGGTACCATTTTTTTAATCCGCCGGCCATGCCCACCGAACGTTCCCATATTTCGTGTTCAATATTATGGGCCCGGTAAACAATCATGGCTTTTGAATGCTTACGGATCGTTTCTATATAGGGGCATACATACAATCCTTCGAGCTGTACAATATCAAAATTCTGGCTTTCCAATAATCCGGAAAGCTCCTTTCTGAAATTCTCATCCATGAAACGCTCGGCATTGTAAGGCAATTTTGAAAAAAGAAGATTTCTCAGGGCTTTTACCGGATGTATGGCAGTAGGTACAGAGACCAGTCTGAAGCGAATCTTTTTCTTCAGTTCTCCGGGAATTTCTTCCAGGGTGACACGATGTTTGAGGGTAACCATTGCCAATACGGTAACCTCAAAACGCAGGTCAGAAAAACCTTCCGCCATACGCAAGGTAGCTATGGCTCCTCCATCGTTGGCCGGATAGGGTACTTTATTGGTTACTTGCAGAATTTTCATCCGGTACATCATTCCGTTGTACAAAACGGTACAATTTTATTTTTTTCAAGAGATCGGTATAGGTCTCGGAGCGCATAATCCCTGAATCGGAGACTGCTTTGTAGGTCAGCCAGCTTCCCAGAATAAAAAAAACTACCGAGGAAAACCACATACCGATCACCATATCCCAAAGATCCTCACGTGCTGATTTCTCTCCGGTCATGGAAAGGATGTAATAGAGGATAAACAAGAGGACCGAAACGACTACAGGCATGCCCAACCCCCCTTTGCGGATGATCGCTCCCAGCGGGGCACCTATAAAGAACAAGATCAGCACAGCAATGGAAAGGGTGAATTTTTTATGCCGTTCCATTTCATGCCGGTTAATCAGCTTCTTGCGTTCATAAATTACCCTGACACTGTTATTTATCAGCTGGTGATTTCTTCGTACCCGATCGACCGTACTTCCCATTATCTGATACTTTTCCCAGTCTTCCAGTCCGGCAAAAACACGGTTAATATCCACAAGGGTGTCGGGGGAAAATGCCCAGTTCTGTTTTAAGGAATCGTGTTCAACGGTACGATCCAAAAGCTTTCTGCGCAGAGCTGTATTAAGGTTCATCTGGTTTAAAAAATTACGTACCCGGCGAAAGTAATCGGTATGCATTGAATCCTCCACCTCGCGCAACTGATTGATGCGCAAGGTCCGGTAATTATTATGAAAAATACTTTCATCCCGCCGGTTAAACTCAAAATCCTTTAGAGGGATATTCAGCACCTGCTTTTTAAACCGGTCTTCATACCGGGGATAGCGAAAATTTTTCTTGCGGTAATTCCCCTCGTCCTCACGGTAATTGATTCCATTATAAAGCGTGAGGACCATGTATTTTTTATCTTCGGTCATCCGCATAAAACCCGAGTCTGCAACCGTTACATTTCCTTCCACAGACCTGCGGTTGGTATGATCATAGATCAATATATCGTGAAGGGCATCCGTTTTTTTGTTTTTCTTCCCGACCCGGATGCTGTAGCCGTCAATTTCGTTGGTAAAAACACCCTCTTTGATGATAAGTTCAGGTTTTTGTTCTTTAACGCTCCATATAAGGGCGGCAAAACGAAGGTTGGTTTCCGGCAATACATAATTGGCAAAATAAAAAGCGATACAGGATGTCAGGAAGGCAACAACGATAAGCGGTTTCATCATACGGAAAAGTGAAATACCGGAAGATTTCATGGCAACCAGTTCGTAATTTTCACCCAACGCCCCGAACGTCATCAGGGAAGCAATTAACATCGAGAGGGGAAAAGCCAGCGGAAGCAATCCAAAAGAAGCGTAAAAAATCAACTCTCCGATGACAGACCATTCCAGTCCTTTACCGGCCATTTCATCCACATACTTCCACAGAAACTGCATCAGGAGAATAAACATGCAGATGAAGAAGGTCATAATAAATGGCCCGATAAAAGATTTGATCACATATAGATGCAAGCGTTTCATACTGTTACCTACCCCCCTGTAAACAGTACAAAGCTAACGTATTTTAGGGAAATGGAAAGTGAAAATTTGTTAAGAACCCAGAATATGTTTGAGGTCCTCCACCTGGGTTGTCCACAGCTCTTTGCTGTCTTCCGTTTCATCCTCCTCAGCGAAATCAATGACGATCAGGGAAACATCGTTTGTAAGTTCATCCAGGGAGATCCTGAATTCGAAATATCCTTCTTCATCTACCCAGTTATACCGTACCATCCGGTTTTCTTTATGGAGTGTCAGGTCAGCTGATTGTTCCGATTCACCCCATATGAAAGTGAATCTGTTTCCTTTTATCCGGACATCATCGGCAAACCACTCAGCCAGCCCGGAGGCTGTACTAAGCCGGTTGAAAAGTACCTTGGGGGAACAATTTATGACAAATTCCAGTTGTATTTTAACCTTATCAGCCATTTTTTGCTTTTTTGGCAATATAGCTATTCTGAATATAACAAACAACGTCCCCTGTAAGATAGCGGCAAAAAAAAAGCAAAATTCAGATAACTTTAAGGCCAAAAGAAAATAAATAGTATCTTTGCACCGCGTTCAGAGGGCCCAAAAAAAACAAAAACAACCAGGCTATACTCCTTGTCGTTAGCAGCATGCATGTTTTCAGAATACGCTGTTAACGACACAAACAACGGAGGCAGAAAATCAGTACCATGGACCAACCGTTTTCAACAAAAGGGAATCCGTTCCCGATAGGTTAAAATAATTGAATGGCGAGGTAGCTCAGCAGGTTAGAGCGCATGATTCATAATCATGAGGTCGCGAGTTCAAGTCTCGCTCTCGCTACTGAAAATCAGGCAATTACAAAACAAGTGATTGCCTGATTTTATTTTATACATACGAGATACATACAGATTTGGCAAAAAAGAACAGGAAAAAGCATAAAAAAACCGCCTGACTCTCAAGCGGTTTTTAATTGAAATCCGATATAAATATTCCTACGCAACAACAACAGAACCAACATGTTTGCTGTTTGCAACAGTAAGACCATCCTCGCTAATGAATGCAAGAAAGCATTCTACCGTATCACCGGAATAATTGGTTGGAATATCCACATTTTGGGAACCGGCTGATCTGGTTGCCCCATCAAGGATAAAGGTTGCTTCACCTTTTGTTGGATTTAAAACCACCATCATGGATTTATCAGTGGCATTTGCATTGCCTTCCGCAGAATTATCATCCCAGGTGAATGCAATTACTCCGGCTGATGGAGAAGCAGCTGCACCGTTTAAAGACATTGCCAGGCTTCCCCGGCTTAAAAGAGCATTGTCATAATCAATCGCATAATCTGGATATTCACCGGTGATGGCATTTTTAAGATTATACGACATGGCACTGTTGAACTGGGTCATTTTCACAGCATAGTTTTTAAAACCCACTTTTATAAAATCCTTGACCGGCTGCAGGAAATTAATTACAGTGATAAACTTTGACCGTTGGTCCATTTGTGCCGGAGTTTGAGGATTGGCGATACTTGCTGGCATGATCCTTAAATAATCGATACCTTTCCAGTTACCACCAACAACATTCCCGACCTTGCCGGAAACGCCTCCTAAAATACCTTGGTTAATTACTCCCATTTTCTAAACTTTTAATTGTTAAACATTTTATTAAATGCTTGGACTTGGTATGGACTTGATACGGCTTTGCCCTTGCATTTTCTTTAAATATATGGCAATAACCAGGCAAATAGGATTCTTACGATTATTATTCAGCAAGTTGCATCATTTTGCAATGACACCTCAACAGGTCTAAAAGGAAATGGACATAACAAGGCTTAATTGAAAGCTTAGGCATCCAGTAAAGGAAGGGGATGAAACAGACAAAAGGAAACGGAATAAATGGCTTGTGTGCGGGCATTGCGGGTTTATGCCGTAAGCTTTGGGATGATTTCAGACCCGGAGCTTAAATTTGCATAAGCATTCAATTAATCATTCAGTTTCAAGTTCTTTTACAAATTTTTTTATCTCATTTATTGAAGTTTTCAAACCTTCGATTTTCCCTCTTATTTTTTCTCTTGTTGGTTTTCGATCTGAATCATTATGGATTAAACGAAATTCAAGCTGTTTAATTTGATTGGATAAAGAAATTATAAGTGGTGATATATTTACGGATTTCTAAGGTAAGTCAGGAATTAATTTCCCTTGGCAGGTTAAATTAAATGCCTGAAAAAGTTCTTTTGCATTGGCAATATAGTTTTTATCATCTTCGATGTACTCAATTGTTTTTTGCAATAAAAAATTGAATGTTTCCGGTGTAGTTAATGTTCCATTTTGCCTATAAGAATTTCTACGATGAAATCGATGGTCATAAAAGATTAAAATATAAATGGAATCTAAAGAATATTGAATTTCAATCGACAAATAATACTTATTCTGGTGTCTGTTTGAAAATAAAGCTATATCATAATCGGAATGACTCTCCTGGTTAATATATACCTCATCATTTTTACATTTCAGCTTCTTCAGATAGTCAATTATTACAGAAAGATAATTTATATATTCTTCCTCTGAGATTTCTTTATACTTCAGATACTTTGAATTTTTAGGTCTTTTCCAGGAATATTGTCCTAACGAATCAATACAAAATTCTATGTTTGGGTTGTCAACATCCTCACTAACTGAGATTTCTTCCTTTGGAGAGTTTAAGATAAGTTTCCGTTCGAATGAATCATGAGGGTATCCGACATTACATTTTGTTTCAAGATAATAACGTCTCATTAGTATGTTTTTTCACAGGGTACGAATTTCCGGGGTGAACAATTCGCAGGAAAAATAAACTATACCGCAGATCAGGGCTGGAAAGGCAAAGGTGGCGATTGAAGAAATGCAGCAATTGGGTTGGGATGAATGAACCTGAATATGCCTGTTTTATGGGTTGGGCTTTTTGTAATTTTTCTTTACTACAAAAAGTTTCTGTGGTGGAGGAAACAGGCGTTCCGGTGAATGAAGTGCGGGTTGGCATTGCGGAATGCGTGAATGAGCCACTTTTGCGCGGGGTGCTGAAGCTTGTGAATGTAACGAATGAGGAGTGACGAGGAACGAGGAACGGATAAATGAGTGGAATGAACAGGCTGCAAGCACATAGCAATTAAACAATTCATAGTTTATTTTTTCCTGCACCGCTGAAGGGGTGGTTGGGGAAATTGAGGTCTTTTCTGAACTGCCGTTGATAAGAGCACCGACGTTGGAATACCGGGTGCGCGGGCGGGCGGCTATTTTGCATAATGCCCTTATGGGACAGCTTTGGTCTTGCCGGGATTGTGCGGCTGTTCCCATAAGAAGGTGTTATGTAAACATAGCTGTGGGTTGTTTTTTTCTGGCACAAGCGAAACGGTGGTGGTGGTCGGAGTGCAGTGACTTTTTGCTTTTGAGCGGTGGCGTAGCTCTTTGCAACCGCAATGAAGCGATAGCGGAATGAGGATTGCAATGTGCTACTGTGCGCTGGCATTGCAAAAAATGTGACAGAAAAAACAACAGAAGTGCAGGCGTGGGGAGTGGCTATAAAAGATAGGAAAGCTTGCAACGCTTCATTTTAAGTGAGGGCGATGGATTTTATAGGCACGTAGATTTTGTTTCATGAGTGTTTCCATGAGCTGTGTCACTCATTTGTTCTCTGAATAACAATTACAGATATTATACCCTTATCCATTACCAGGATTTTATCGGCATTACTTAATATGTAAAAATACAGAAATCTCACTAATGGAATTGGCGCCTTAATTAACTGTTCCTTAATTTTTGAATATACCTTTTGGATCATGATTTCTCTGTGCATTTATTTACCCGGGAATGGGTTGACTAAATACTTATCTATTAATTTTAGCAGATTCTCCTTTTTTATGGGTTTTGAAATATAATCATCACAACCTGCCTTAAGTATCTTTTCTTTGTCGCCCGCAATTGCATAAGCTGTTTGGGCTATGACCGGGACATCTGGACGGATTTTTTTTATAGCTCTTGTAGCTTCATATCCATCCATTACAGGCATATTGATATCCATAAGCACTAAATCAATTCTTGCGTTTTCTTTGCACCGTCTAACAGACTCTTCACCGTTTTTAGCCCAAAGGGTGTTAATCCCTAACATTTCAAGTACTATCTTTAAAAATTTAAAACTATTTTTTTCATCTTCAGCAATAAGGATTGTTTTTCCTTTGAGGTTGTTTTTACCCGCTGTTTCTTTTGCAACTGGTTTGTTGTATTCTTCCGACCCCTCAAAGGGTATAGTAAAATAAAATGTACTTCCTTTCCCTTCTTCTGATTCAATCCAGATTTTACCGCCTAAAAATTCAGTAAGTTTTTTGGAAATTGACAAACCGATTCCAGTTCCCCCATAGTTTCTGGAGAGCGATTCATCAACCTGGCGGAACACATCAAAAACAACTTCTTTTTTGTTTTCAGGGATACCAATACCTGTGTCTTTTACATAGAATTGCAGGACAGGCTTACCTTCATTGGATTCAAAACTATAACCATAATGGATATGCCCTTTTTCGGTAAACTTAAGTGCGTTTTTTAAAAGGTTAATCAGAATTTGTTTCAGTTTTGAAGGATCCGTATAAATAATAATATCCTCTTCTCTATCGGGAGGAATAAACTTTAACATAATATCATTTTTAT
Source organism: uncultured Mariniphaga sp. (assembly GCA_964575025.1). GTDB lineage: Bacteria > Bacteroidota > Bacteroidia > Bacteroidales > Prolixibacteraceae > JABMQB01. The sequence goes on along the minus strand of CAZNPV010000036.1, from coordinate 4,172 downwards.
CACAACTTCGCTGTTCGGCACCAATAATATTATGGATATTATAAAGGAGAGTATTCAGGTTTATTTTTTCTTTAATAATTTTGGTTTGGCTCGATTCAATCATAGTAATATCAAAGATGTCGTTGATTATACTGAGCAGATGGTTTCCGCTTGAGTTTATCAATTCACCAAACTCTTCAACCAAATCGTTTGGTAATTTCCTGTCAAGGAATCCGGAAAATCCGATAATGACATTAAGAGGAGTGCGTAATTCGTGCGATATAGTTGCAAGGAATGATGACTTTAGCCGGTCGGATTCGGTAGCTCTAATCAATGCTTTTTTTAATTTCAGCTCTGTCTTTTTGTTTTCCGTAATATCAAACATGATTCCCTGAGAGCCGATGATTGTTCCATAGGAGTCAACCACAGGCATTCTCATGACGTACATATAAATTCTGTCACCATCAGAAGAGGGATATTCTTCTTCATTATCAAAGAATTTTCCGGTTTGTAAGATCAGACCATGTGTTTTCTCACCTATTTCTGAATATTTAACAGCAAGGTTCTGTTCGTCGCTGACCGATACTTGGTGGGCAGTAATTTCCGTGGGTTTAAAGCCAACAATATTTTCCTTGTTCAGACCTTTAAGCCTGCAAAACTGTGAATTAACCAGTACATAACGTCCTTCCATGTCTTTTCGGAAAACAGGATTTGGTAATTGTTCTAAAAAGGAAAAATAAAGCGATTGTGATTCCCTAAGTGCTTCCTCTGCCCTCTTTTGCTTGGTGATGTCACTAATGCTTGATAAGATATAAGTATTGTTTTTTATGCGGATAAGAAGGGCTGTAAATAATCCGGTTAAAATTTCCCCGTTTTTCCTTTTAAATTTGAACTCCCGAGATACCACTTGCCTCCCACCAAGAAGTACATTCACCACACGGTTGCGGTCTTCCTTGTCAACCCATAAATCCATTCCAATCGATGAATTATTCAGTGTTTCTTCGCGAGTGAATCCAGTCATGGTTGAGAAGGCATCATTGACCTCGATAAAATTCCCGTCCCCCGGGCATGTGATTGTTATGGCATAAGGGGCAGATTTAAACGCTACTGAAAATTTCTCTTCACTTTCTCGTAACTCATCTGCCCGGTTTTCTTTCTCCTTGTTTTGAAAGGTAAGTTCTTTGTTGGCAGAGATCAACGCTGCTACCAGGTCTTTTATCTCTTTGTTTTGGAATATATTTTTTTTGTTAGCAGATATATATTTTTGATATAATGCCTGTAGCTTTTTTACGAGTTCTTCTTTGGTTATATCCTGATCTTTCATATTTGCAGGTCAATTAAAACAATTAGTTGTTGGATTGCATTACTAAATTGATATTCGTTTTTATTTTTTAATAAAATATTTCATAAGCAACTCTAGCTGATGTGATTTCTTTTTTGAGTTTGACTGAATTAATTTTTGATATTTTCTGATTTTTGCAATTTCCTTCAACTGAACGACAATAATATCTTTGGGAAGTTTTTTAATAATATTGTGAAAAGCGCCAATAAAAAGAATCCCGGTTTCATCTGCACCCAGAGTTTCAGCTATCGTGCGTGCAATAAATTTATCCCTTCGAAATAAAAAAACCGGTTTCAAAATTTTATACCTGAGCAGTAATAGGAGTTTATGAAAATTGTTTTTTGATTTTAAAACAGACTGGAATCCATCGTATTCCTCTTTTACTATTTTAAAATCCTCGGTCTTAATAAGTATTGCTCCCCGGTTTATGAGTTTTAAGATAATTTCTGAATTTTTACTTCCTGATTTGATGCCTTCGTTAATTATTGTCATAGCCATTTTGCCATCAGCAAACATTCCATCCTGATAAACTTTTACGGCCTTATTCTTTATATCAAGTTTTTCAAAATAGGATTCAATTGTTTTCCAAAAATCGTTTACGGTGTTGGTGTGTTTTTGCCATTTATCTATTCCTGCCCTGGAAACATTAACGTGTTCAAGTTCTTTTCCAAGAGAACCCATATCAGTACTTGAATGTATTATAGGCACATAGATTAATGTCCTCATGGTTTTTTATTTTACATCAGATCGCCCAAAGGGCCAAGATTTATATTTAAATCCCGGTCGGTCAGGTTAAAATGTTTTTTTAGTTCTTCCATTTTCATTTCCAACTTCATCAAGGTTTCCCCCAATCTTTCTATTTCTTCATCTGTTAATAATCCGCCATCGACTCTTCGTAAGGCTTGTTTTTCAATCAGTTTACGGATTAGTTCAACAAGAGTCAGCACAAGTTTTGCCAGCCCCGAATCTGCATTGGCTGGGGTGAGTTCCAGTTTTGAATCTTTACTGTTTGTAAGTTGTTCTAACTCTTCAGAAATATCATTGACAGAAAGATCGACAGACCCTGTATTGCAAAGTATTTTATTCTCACTCATGTGTTTTTTATTTTATGGTAAATTCGACAAAATTATAAGGTGGCCAGGGTCCGGTTAAAATAAAATTAAGCTCAGGATATTTACTTTGAAAATCTTTAATTGCCTGAACCATTTCTTCTATTTTATCTTTTTTCAGCAAAAAAACAGCATCTATGATATTTTTCGGGCTTGCCATTTTTTTAATTTTATTTACTGTATTTAAATGCGTTAGGAATTCTGTTAATTCGGCAATGACTGAATCAACATAACTTAACATCATTTCTTCGCGCCTGTGTTCTTTAAGTTTTTTGTTTATATATTCCCTGAAAACGGAATTTTGGATTTCAGAGCCTGATTTTTGTTCAACTTCGTTAGTTTCTTTTGATTCTGCCTTTAATTCTGCTATTAATTTTTCGGAATCACAAAAAACCTTCAGGCCAAATTCAAATTTATTTTCAACTTTTTTAAGGTTTTGTTGAATTTCAACATAGTTTCTTTTGAGTAATTTTTTTATGGTACCGGCTGATTCCATCACGGAGCCATACCGTACCGGGAGCAGGGTATATTGTTGTGCCAGGGTTTCGATTACACTGGCATATTCTATGGCCCCGGATTTATCCGCAACCAGATCCACTTTATTAATATCGCAAACTGCCACGGCAACCTTATCAACCAGCACTGCATATAAACCAGCCCCCGAAATACCCTTTATCCCTGCCAATAAAGGATCCAGCTTTCCGGGATTCTTTTTTACTGATAATATGGCATATATCATTATACTCATGGCTAAACAGTTTTTTTATAGTGTAATGTACTCCGGCAGGCAGTCGACGATTTATGAGCAAGAAACTACCTTTTTGGTACCGGATTCCCCATTTTCAGTTGTTCCATGGTTTCAACCGAACACAACATCAACTTGACGCCGAGGTAAACCAGGTCGATATCGGCTACTGAAATTACAATATCGCCGCTTAGGATAACCCCTTTAGTCAGCACCCTGTCGAGTAATTCAAGGATAGTGATATCTTTTGATTTGTCGATTACATTATCGTACATTTTTAAATTTCTTTAAGAGAGATAAAACTAAAAGGAGGCCAGGGTCCGGTGGCATCAACAATAAAGCCTGAATTTTCATCTTTTTCTTTTATTTCGAAGATAACCCTTTTAAAGTCAGTGATATTTTTTTTGTTTATAAAAAATGCTGCATTAAGGATCATAGAATCATCTCTTCCAGTAAACTCTTTCGGAAGAAGGTTATTAAGGATGGTCGATTCGCTTATGCTTTTAAATTTATTATAATACTCCTGCCCATAAGTTTTGCAAAGTATATCCATCTTATTTTCTACCATGTCTGTTTTTTTCTTTTTTAAAAGGAATGCTTTCCCAGGCGAACTTGCCATAATTTGCTTTTCAAGCGAAGCTACTTCCTCGCTGAGTTCGTCAATTTGTTCGCTTAATTCTTTTCGGTTGCAGTAAATTTTAACCGACCACTCTTCTTTCCCCTCGATATTATGAAAATTTTCGACCAACGAAACGGAATAATCCGAAATGAATTTTTCTAAACCATCTTTGGTATTATAAATTGTCCCAAATTTAAAAGGGATTACGGCAACAGATTCCATAATCCTGCCAATAACCATAATATGCTCCCGCGTGTTGTGTTCTACCCATTTAAAATCAGATAAATTTTTTTTGAAGTTTTCTTCGGAGAATTCACTTTCTAAAACATACTTAATAATCACGTAAAAACTATCTATTTTAAGGGATTTCAAACCTTT
>CAZNPV010000035.1:10450-39975 GCA_964575025.1 uncultured Mariniphaga sp. | reverse complement strand
CATCTTATGAAATACAGCTGTTTTCAATACATTGCAGGGTTTTAACCTTATATTAGATAATAAAAAAGTGCATGGGCAGATTGCTTCTGTCCCAATATGATACCCAATACATACCAACCTTTTAAGCGCATGAAACGAATTCTTTCCTCCGGGTTACCCATTTTTTTTATTGTTCTGTCGCTGTCCCTGGATGCACAGGAACTAACCTATAAATTATCCAGTGATTCGATGGTTAATTATTACGCAAGCCAGAAGCGTGTGTATTATGCTGAAAGGACCGAAAATGCTCCCAGAATAGACGGGCATCTTACGGAAACCTGCTGGCAACAAGGAGTTTGGTCGGGGGGATTCAGGCAACAGCAACCTTTGCAGGCCCATCCTCCCTCACAGGAAACAGAATGTAAAATTCTCTATGATGATCAGAATATATATATCGGAATAAAATGCTATGATTCTGAGCCGGAAAAAATAAGGGCTATATTGGGGAGAAGGGATGATTTTACTTCGGGGGATGTCGCCGGTGTTGCCCTTGACACTTATTACGATAAAAGAACCGCATTTGAGTTTAATGTATCTGCAGCCGGTCAGAAAATCGACCTTATGCATTTAGGGGCTTACCTATGGGATACCAACTGGGATGCTGTGTGGGACGGAAAAACCTATATAGGAGATTCCTTATGGTCTGTTGAGATACGCATTCCCTTCAGCCAGCTAAGGTTTGCAGAAAAAGAGGAGCAGGTTTGGGGAATGCATATTTGGCGCTGGATAGACCGGCTTGATGAGGAAGTTCAATGGAAACTGATTCCCATTGATGCACCCGCCATGGTCTATATTTTTGGCGAACTAAGAGGAATAAAGGGAATTCAAACAAAAAGAAATTTTGAGATATTGCCTTATGCAAAGGCAAAATATATCACAGATGCCGTTAACAACCGTCTTCTGGGAATCGGTCTGGACGGTAAAATTGGTGTGACATCTGACTTTACACTTGATTATACATTGAATCCGGATTTTGGACAGGTTGAAGCCGATCCATCGGAATTAAACCTTACTTCCTACGAAGTCTTCTATGATGAAAAAAGGCCTTTTTTCCTGGAAGGGAACAGTATCCTTGAATACGATATCGGAAGTGACCTGCTTTTTTATTCCCGCAGGATCGGGCATGCTCCCAGTTATATTCCGTACGCATCCGGAGATCAGGAAGTGTCTGTTCCGGAAAATACATCCATTCTGAGTGCCTTAAAACTTACAGGAAAAAACAAGAGAGGATTCTCCATAGGGGTGATAAACAGCATGACATCCAGGGAATTTGCCGTGGTCAAAGAGGGAAGCCAGGATAACAAAATTGCTGCTGAGCCGTTTACAAATTATTTTATCAGCCGCTTAAAAAAGGATTTCAATGAAGGAAAAACAGTGATTGGCGGCATAATCACTTCAACCATCCGTTCCATCAAAGACAGCCATCTTGATTTTCTTCCTGAATCGGCTACCGTCGGAGGACTCAATCTTCAGCATAACTGGTTAAACAGAAAATATTTTGTGGATTTGAAAACCTTTTATTCGCAAATCAACGGAAGTGAAACAGCGATCAGCAATCTGCAACGATCCTCAAGGCACTTGTTTCAGAGGGAAGATGCATCTCACCTGGAATTCGATCCGCATAAAACCAGGCTTATCGGGTGGGGGGGGCAACTTTCCGGAGGAAAAAGAAGTGGAAAATTACGGATAACCGGACTGCTTGACTGGCGTTCGCCGGGAGTTGACATGAACGACCTTGGATACCTCCGGCAGGCTGATTACATCAGAGAATCCGTTTCAGTACGTTATCAGGTCAACCAACCCCGCGGCATCGTGCGGAATTATTATATTACATCAGGGTATATTCATGACTGGAGTTTTGGCTGGGAAAATATCTATTCGAAATGGGATAATCATGGGTATGTAAAATTTAAAAATCTCTGGAGCATTCACCTCGACCTGGATCGTTACTGGGGAGAATTGAATACAAGGCAGTTACGGGGTGGTCCGGCTTTGCGGATCAGTGATATGACCAGCTTTGAGTATTTTATTCAGACCAACAGTACTAAAGACCTGTTTCTGGGCGCAGGATCCAACTACGACTGGTACGACAATGATTTGTCCAGGTCCGTACATCATACTCTTTTTGCGAGCCTGCAGATCGGAAACAATATTACCATCACTTCCAATACAGAGTATCTGAAAAAAATCGATAACAACCAGTATATTACCCAAAAATTCCTGAATGATCAACAGAAGTACATTGTAGGAAAAATCGACCGGAAAACATTATTTACAACCTTACGCATGGAGTATTTTATCACTCCTGAGCTTTCCCTGCAATATTATGGAAGCCCGTATGCTTCTATCGGTAAATATCTGGATTTTAAGGAGGTTCATATAGCTCACTCTAAAAATGCGGATGAACAATATCAATTCTTTAATCACTCTGAAGGTGTAGACGGGAAGATCCTGCTGAATCCGAAAAATGAATCGTACCCTTCATTCCGCATATCCAATCCGGATTTTAATTTTCAGGAATTCAGATCGAACTTTGTTGCACGCTGGGAATTCCTTCCCGGATCGACCATGTATCTGGTATGGACCCACAACAGAACCCGGAATGAAAGCAGGTATAATCCTTCGGTTACCAACTCCTTCAAAGAAATTTTTAACGTAAAACCACAAAATGCTTTTATGTTGAAGATCAGTTATTGGATTTCATTGTAAATTTTTATCAAAAAAAAAACGGGTTATCAATTGATAACCCGATTGTTCATAGTTTAGTTTAGTTAGATCAGAAAACATTCCTGGTCTAAGAGAAAAGGTAGATGTATAATGTTTTTTGCAAAGAACCTTTATAATTTAGCTAGCGCTAATATAATATAAATCTGAATTACAAAGTCAGGAAAATCAAATTTTTCTTAATTTTCCGTTGAATTAATTTTTTAATTTATTGAATTACATGATGTTAAAAAAAACTTTTGATACAAAAAATATTTAGTTAATTTGGTCGTTGTTGGTATTTTTTTGCATATTCATCGTTGCGAAGTCAAAATATTTATTAAAACAGATGAAGATCGTTGTATTGGATGGATTTACGTCGAATCCGGGAGATTTAACATGGGATGAGATAAAAAAAATCGGGGAAGCAGTTATTTATGACAGGACTTCTGAGAGTCAGGTGGTTGATCGTATAAAGGACGCGGACATTGTTTTAACCAACAAAGTGATGCTTGGGGGCGCTTTAATGAATAAGCTTCCCAAACTAAAGTATGTCGGTGTGTTGGCAACCGGATACAATGTGGTAGATCTTCAGTCTGCCACAGAACGAGGGATAACCGTAACCAATATTCCGGCTTACAGTACCCGTTCTGTAGCGCAGATGGTTTTTGCCCATATATTGAATTTCACACAGCGTGTTGCGTTGCACGCACTTTCTGTAAGGAACGGAGACTGGACGAATTGCGATGATTTTATGTACAGCCTGACACCTCAGACAGAACTTGCCGGTAAGGTGCTGGGCATCATTGGTTTTGGGAAAATTGGCCGTAGGGTATCCCAGGCAGGCCTTGCATTTGGTATGGTTCCCATTGTGTACAACCGGAGCCACCTGAAGAATATTCCTGAAAATATCAGGCAGGTAGATCTTGAGCATCTTTTCAGAAAGAGTGATTTCATAAGCCTGAATTGTCCTTTAACAGAGGATAATAAAGGATTTATCAATAAAAAGCTGCTGATCCTGGCAAAAAGGTCGGTTTGTATCATCAATACGGGAAGGGGACCCCTGCTAAATGAAAAGGATGTTGCGGATGCCTTAAACGCTGAAAGAATAGCCTGGCTTGGAGCAGATGTACTTTCCACAGAACCCCCAAAGGCTGATAATCCCCTGCTTGCAGCAAAAAACTGCTGCATTACTCCTCATATAGCATGGGCCACAAAAGAAGCCCGTGGAAGATTGATGCATCTGGCTGCTGAAAATATACGCTATTTTTTGGAAGGGAATCCCCGGAATAAAGTGAACTGACCTGCTCCAGGAGGGTTGCAGGGCTATAGGAAAATCTTCGGGTTTATCGTTCTTCTCCTATAGAGACATTTGTTAGTTCGCCTTCGGACCGGGCAATAATCACTGCACCGCAACTGTCACTCCATACATTAACCGACGTTCTGGTCATATCCAGGACCCTGTCGACTGCAAGGATCAGCCCGATCCCTTCCAGGGGAAGGCCTACTGCTGTAAGGACAATGGTGATCATAACGAGTCCGGCCATTGGAATTCCTGCAGCCCCTATGGAAGCCAAAAGAGCAGTAAATACAACAATAGCCTGCTCAGCAAAAGAGAGATCCACTCCGTATGCCTGTGCAATAAACATGGCAGCCACACATTCATAAAGGGCTGTTCCGTCCATATTAATGGTTGCACCAAGAGGCAAGGTAAAGCTTGATATTTTATTGGATACACCGCTGTTATATTCTATTGATTCCATGGTAAGAGGAAGCGTTGCGCTCGAAGAGGAGGTGGAAAAGGCGGTCAGCAGGGGAGTGATCATATTTTTAAAATGCACGAAAGGCCTGGCTTTTCCGAGTACCCGTGTAAGCAATGGCAACGAAATGAAAGCATGGATCATTAACCCGGAAAAAACGGTTAACATATAGATTGCCAGGCTCCCGGCTATGCTTACCAGTTCTTCTGAATTCCGGGCAACCTCTTTGGCTACAATTCCAAATATCCCCAAAGGGGTGAACTTAATAATGAATAAGGTAATCTTCATCATTACCTCAAAGACAGCATCAATAAAGGTAGTCAGCGCTTTTTTGTGTTTTGTATCGGTTTTGGTAATAAAAAAACCAAAAAGAACAGCAAAAAATATCACCGGAAGAATGGTTCCCTGAGCCATGGCGTCGATCACATTTTCCGGGATGAGCCGGTAAAGAATGTCACTGAAAGAACCCACGCTTTCCGTAAGGCCATCGACCGACTTGCTCAGTCCAAGATCCACCCCCACACCCGGTTTTATCAGATTGACCAGAACCAAACCTGTGAGTATGGCAAGCGTACTGGTCAAAAGGTAATATCCCAGGGTTTTAGCCCCCAGTCTTCCCAGATTTTTACCTTCTCCGATACTGGTTACTCCGCTGATAATCGAACTGAGAATTAATGGAATAATAACCATTTTCAACGCACGCAGAAAAATATCCCCCATCCAGGAAACATACGGAACACCGGAAGGAATGTAATATCCAAAAAAAACAGCAAGGATCAGGGCAATGAGTATTTGCCAATGGATTTTAATTTTACGCATAATTCCTGTTTTTCGGCATAAAAATAATGAATTATGTTTACGAACAGAGATCGATCCTGTAAATAAAATGGTTATTTTAGCACAGTACAGGATACCCGGAATACGGATTGTTTCTAAATTTGTTAAAAACCTGAAAAAATCAAAAAAATGGGACACAGATTAACAGGCAGATTGCCTAAAGTGGGCATACGCCCCGTTATAGACGGGAGAGAGCACGGAGTACGCGAAAGCCTGGAACGTCAGACCATGAATATGGCGAAAGCCACAGCGAAGCTAATTGAAGATAATCTGAGGTTCTCCGGAGGAGATCGCATTGAATGCATCCTTTCAGATACTACCATCGGAGGTGTGGCAGAAGCTGCAATGTGTGCCGATAAATTTGAAAAAGAAGGAGTCGGGGTTTCCTTAACAGTTACCCCCTGTTGGTGCTACGGTACGGAAGTTATGGATTCAAATCCCTGGATACCAAAGGCTGTATGGGGATTCAACGGAACCGAGCGTCCGGGAGCCGTCTATCTTGCTGCAGCTCTGGCAGGATATACCCAAAAAGGATGGCCCGCTTTTGGTATCTATGGACGGGATGTGCAGGATGCAAAAGATACTTCAATCCCCGATGATGTGAAAGATAAAATCCTGCGTTTTGTAAAAGCCGGACTGGCATTGGGACAAATGAAGGGAAAATCCTATTTGTCGTTGGGATTTACATCCATGGGAATTGCCGGTTCAATGGTGGATCCCGGTTTTTTCCAGAATTACCTCGGCATGCGTACGGAATTTGTCGATATGTCAGAAATAACCAGACGAATAAATCAGGAAATCTATGACAAGGAAGAATACAAAAAAGCATGGACCTGGACGAAAAAACACTGTAGGGAAGGGAAGGATTACAACAAACCGGAAATACAGGCAGACCGGAATAGAAAAGACCTGGAATGGGAGATCATTGTCAAAATGACCCTGATCTTTCGTGACCTGATGATTGGGAACCCCAAATTAAAGGATGCCGGGTTTGGTGAAGAATCCCACGGGAAAAATGCCATAGCCGGAGGATTCCAGGGGCAACGGCAATGGACCGATTTCTTTCCAAACGGGGATTTTGCGGAAGTCATTCTGAATACTTCCTTCGACTGGAACGGGATGCGTGAACCCTTTGTGTTTGCTACTGAAAATGACAGTCTGAATGCAGTCCCTATGTTATTCGGGCACCTGCTGACCGGGACAGCCCAGTTATTTTCGGATGTGCGGACCTACTGGAGTCCGGAAGCTGTAAAACGGGTGTCCGGGAAAAAATTGACCGGCCTTGCTGAAAACGGTATCATTCACCTTCTGAATTCCGGATCGACCACCCTGGATGCAACAGCCCAGCAGAGAGATAAAGACGGAAACCCGGTTATGAAACCATTTTGGGATATAACCTCCGAAGAAGCAACCCATTGTCTTGAGCACACCCGTTTTTGTCCTGCCGACAGGGAATATTTCAGAGGAGGAGGGTTTTCAAGCCAGTTTAAAACCGCAGGTCAGATGCCCGTTACCATGTCGCGTGTAAACCTGGTAAAAGGGTTGGGTCCTGTTCTGCAACTTGCGGAAGGTTTTACCGTTGACCTTGAGGATGAAATCCATGGTATTCTGAATGAACGGACCAACCCAACATGGCCGTCCACCTGGTTTGCCCCCCGTATAAACGGAAAAGGAGCTTTCAGGGATGTATATAGTGTAATGGCCAACTGGGGTGCTAACCATGGTGCCATTAGTTATGGACATATTGGGGCTGACCTGATTACACTGGCCTCCATGTTGCGTATTCCCGTATGCATGCACAATGTAGATGAAAAACAGCTCTTCCGTCCCAGTGCCTGGAAGGCATTTGGACAGGATCCTGAAAGCGCTGATTACCGGGCCTGCATGAATTTTGGTCCGCTGTATAAATAACGAATAGTAAGAACAACGTATGGAAAAAGAACGCATTATCCCGAAAGGCATTGTATGGCCTTTTATTTTGCTTACCTCCCTTTTTTTTGCCTGGGGAGTCCCGAATAACCTAACCGACACCATGCTGGCCGCATTTAAGCGGATCATGAGCCTCACCGATACCAAAACTGCCTGGATCCAGGTGGCGTGCTATCTGCTGGGGTATGGTTGTTGTGCACTTCCCGGAGCTCTTTTTATCAAACGGTTTTCCTATAAATCGGGGGTTATGTTGGGATTGGTACTCTATGCTACCGGAGCTTTTCTTTTTTACCCGGCGATGTTGGTTTCCGAAGGAAATATGGGAATCGGATTTTTCATGTTTCTGTTTGCAATTTTCGTCCTCTTTGCCGGATTGTCAGTACTCGAGACATCCACAAACTCCTATGTGTATGCTATTGGCCCGGAATCGACAGCTACCCAACGACTGAATTTTTCCCAATCCTTTAATCCCTTCGGGGCCATTACCGGAGTGATCATCAGCCAGATCTTTGTGCTTTCCAAATTGAATACCATGGGAGCTGCTGAACGTTCATTCATCTCATCCGGTGAGCTGGCAAAAATCCAGGGGGCTGAGCTCAATGCAGTAACCATGGCCTATATGGGCGTAGGACTTGTTATGGTAATCATTCTGGTGATGATCTGGTTTACACGGATGCCTTATCTGAAAGAAGATGATAAAAGACTCGATTTTGCCGGGACATTCCGAAGGCTTATGAAAAACAGAAATTACGTCTGGGGAGTGGTTGCTCAGTTTTTTTATGTGGGTGCACAGATTGCGGTCTGGTCTTTTACCATTCGTTATGTGATGCAACAACTCAATTTTGATGCCATCGTAAAAAGCCTGGGATCTGCTCCTTCAACCGATGCGATCATTGCTGAACTCCGCCATGTAGAACCTGTGGCCGCCGGTTTCTACCGTGTGATGGAACATATCGGGCTTGTTTCGCTGTTACCCAGGACTGCCGAACAGGCAGGAGCAACCTACTACATCATGTCCCTGGTATTATTTGTTATAGGCCGGTTTAGCTGCACTGCCCTGATGAAATTTATTAAACCAAGAGTGATGCTGGCCGGACTTGCACTGATAGCCGTTGCTTTCAGTGTGATTACCGTTTATGCATCCGGATTTGCAGGCGTTTATGCGCTGGTAGGTATCTCCTTCTGCATGTCCCTCATGTTCCCAACCATCTACGGACTGGGTATCCGCGGATTAAAGGATGACACAAAAATAGGCGGGGCCGGAATGGTTATGGCCATTGCCGGAGCTGCTGTGCTGACTCAGATTCAGGGAATTGTTTCCGACCAGTCGGGAAGCATTAAACTGGCTTACTGGGTGCCGGCATTCGCTTTTCTTGTTATTGCTTTTTACGGAGCTGTTATTTGCCGGAAACAACCGGAAATCCAGGGTGCGAAGTAACGTTACTTATTGTTCAGGCAGACATGAAATCAGAAATTCCAGTCAAAATATAACAGCCTGGATACCATGAATTTATATCATCGAATAAATCAAACCCCGATACCAATCCCGGCCGACCGGGGTCGGGGTGAATTACATCTTATACCTTAATGAATAAAAAATTTTAATGAGATGAAAAAAATTAAGTACCTGTTTTTATCCATCCTTTTTTTTGGGAACCTATTTTCATGTTCTGAACAACCGGAACAAGTGCCGGAAAACCAATTTATCAGCATTTCCGGCCCGGACCTTATAACCCCTGACGGGGAAAAATTCTTCATCCAGGGAATTAACCTGGGCAACTGGCTGAACCCCGAAGGATATATGTTCCGCTTCAGTAAAGCCAGTTCAGCCCGGTTGATAGACCAGGCATTTAAAGAAATGGTCGGGCCGGATTTCACAAACTGGTTCTGGGGTGAGTTCAAAGATAAATACATCACACGCGAAGACATCCGCTACATTAAATCTACCGGAATGAATACCATCCGTATTCCTTTCCATTATAAATTATTTACCGATGAGGATTATATGGGATTATTGTCAAACCAGGATGGTTTCACCCGGATCGACAGCCTGGTGGAATGGTGCCGCGAATCCGGGCTTTACCTGATCTTTGATATGCACGATGCACCTGGAGGGCAGACTGGCGATAACATCGACGACAGCTACGGATATCCGTGGCTCTTTGTAAGCGAAGAGAGCCAGAATCTGTTTGTGGATATCTGGAAACGAATCGCAGCACACTACAGCAACGAACCGGTTGTTTTGGGGTATGACCTCTTAAACGAACCCATAGCAACCTATTTCGTGGAGGAGTACGAAATTTTAAATCCGCAATTGGAACCGCTTTATAAAAAAGCAGTTGCAGCAATCCGTGAAGTGGACAGAAACCATATTATCCTGTTGGGGGGAGCCCAGTGGAACAGCAATTTTAACGTTTTTACCGATACAGAATTTGATAACAAGATCATGTTTACCTGCCACCGTTACTGGTGCGACACGCTGCAGACCAACATTCAGGATTTTGTCGGTTTCCGCGATTCTGTAAACCTACCAATCTATATGGGTGAAACGGGCGAAAACACCTTTGAATGGATTGGAGCGTGGACCAGGCTCATGAATAGAAACAACATCGGATGGACCTACTGGCCTTATAAAAAAATGGGCAGTGACCGCTGTATGCGAACCATTCCGACGCCTGAAAACTGGGAACTGCTGAGGCAATTTACAGAAAGTTCACGGCAGAACTTTGCAGAAATCAGGCAGGCACGGCCCGATCAGGAACTTGTAAAACAGGCAATGAGGGAATTTATCGAAAACCTGGCTTTTGAAAAAACGACCATCAACGAAGGCTACATAAAAGCCATGGGCATGGAACCTTGAATCTTTTTACACGCTTTTTTCCACATCCCACACAAAAGCGCGAACCCCGACTTCTTTATGGATGTTATCCATTTTTTTTACGCTTTCAAGCAATTCATCCACTTTCTCATCCGGGATGACGGATAGGGTAGCACAATTGATTTCAGGCCATGTATGGGTTCCCATCCGGGGTTCTCCTGTTTCAGATCCGCGTCCCAGGACATCGTTCCACCAGGTATATCCCCGTATTCCCAGCCTGTCGAACATGTATTCGACTCTTTCGGTATTCGCCTGGTTAAATACTATAAATACTGCTTTCATATTTTTTCTGTTATTGATTCATGAAAACGAAATGTTTTCTCACTTTATCTTTTTTCTTGCGATCTTTTTTGCCCACTATTAAGGCATACATAACCGGCACAATGATCATGGTTACCAGGGTTGAGAAGACCAATCCGCCAATGACTGTAATTCCGAGGGGTTTCCATATTTCTGAACCTTCGCCGGTACTGAGTGCCAGGGGCAGCATCCCGAGGATGGTTGTCAGGGCGGTCATCAAAACCGGCCTGAGTCTTGATTTTCCCGATAAAGCAATTGCTTCGTAGAGTTCGTAATCGCGCTCACGCATCAGGTTTATATAATCGACCAGGACAATCCCGTTCTTAACCACAATCCCGACCAGCAAGACAGCTCCCAGCGCTGCCACAATGCTTAAGGTTGTATGGGTGATCAGCAGGGCATAGATTACTCCAGTAAAAGCAAAGGGAATAGCAAACATAATAATAAACGGCATCCGGAATGATTCAAACTGGGAAGCCATCACGATAAATACCAGTATTATGCTGAGTGCAAGTAACATAGCCAGGTCGGCAAACGATTCCTGCTGATCTTCAAAGGCTCCTCCTACGGTAGCAACGATTTCCCGGGGTTGCTCAATTTCAGAAAGTTCCGTTTGAATAGCTGTCGCCAGCTGCCCCAGGGAAATGTTATCGGGTAACGCTGAAATGGTAACAAGCCGCTCCCGGCGTTTATGGTCGATGCTTGGCGGCGACCAGTACTCTTCGATCGTGCCCAGTTCTTTTAATTTAATTTTTTGCCCGGAAGGAGTCATAAAGGCCATTTCCTCAATATCGGATGTGGAGTTTCTGTAATCTTCTTCCAGTCTGATCCTGATTTCGTATTCTTCGCCTTCTTCTTTATAATAAGAAGGCAGTAGTCCGTTCACCCTGTTTCTGACAAAGGTGGAAACCTGGCCCGTTGTTAATCCGTGTTCCATAAGTTTATCCCTGTCAAACACAATCTGCAACTCCGGTTTGTCATTTTTCCTGCTGATGGTTACATCTTTGGCACCCCTGAGGTTTTGCATCTTATCAAGGACCTGACTGGCATATTGATTGGTCAGATCAAAATCATACCCGTAGATTTCTATGTCCACCGTACTGCTTCCAAAACCCTGTCCGGATGTGGAAACTGTGAATGTAATTACTTCCGGTAACAGGGCTATCTGTTCCCTGAAATCATCGGCTATTTCCCAGATTGTGCGTTCGCGCTGGTTCGGGTCTTTTAACCGGAGGGTAAAATTAACAATATGAGAACCTGTCGTACCAAACAGGGACAACATGCCGCCTTCCTCATCTGATCCTGTAGACGACGAAATGAGCTCAACTTCCGGGTAACGCTCGTTAATTATCTTTTCCAGATTTTCCGTTATTTTTAATGACTCTTCTACCCGGGTTCCTGTTTGAAGCTCAATGACAGCCGATAATCTGCTTTCGTCGGCTTCAGGCATAAAATCTGTTCCAATGAAGTTTAGCAAAAACAGGGAGGACAGGAAGATCAGAAAGGTTATAATGACCGTTGCTGTTTTAAAATGCAAAAGCTTCCGGAGGAGGTGATCATAAAAGATATCCAGTTTGGTAAGCCATTTTTCGATGGTGTTTTCATAGCTGAACTTTTTTATTTTTCCGGCTTTTTTAAGCCTCAGCATATGGGATGCCAGCATCGGGGTAAGCGATATAGCTGCGATGGTTGATGTAACAACGGTAATGGAAACAATCCATCCCAGTTCATTGAACAGCACACCGGTCATGCCTGAAACCAGCGTTAATGGCAGAAAAACCGCCACAACAACCAGGGTGGTGATAATCACCGAAAGCCATACTTCATTGGTTGCATAAATGGCAGATTCCCTCGGGCTGCTTCCCCTTTCAACATGACGTGTAATATTTTCAAGCACCACAATCGCATCATCGACAACCATTCCAATCGCAATTGCAAGCGATGATAAGGAAATAACATTCAGCGAACTACCCGTAAGGTACAGGAATACAAAAGAGACAATCAGGGATATCGGGATTGTCAGGATAATAATAAAGGTAGCCCTCCACCTGCCGAGGAAAAACAGGACCACAAGAATGACAAACAGAAAAGCCCACATCAGGGTGGACGAGAGGTTGTTTACAGAGCCTTTTATGAATTCTGAAGAATCGAAGATCTCTTCAATTTGTATATCAGGAGGCAGGGTTGGTTCTATTTCTGCGAGTGTTTTTTTAATATCACGTGCTACCTTGACTGTATTGGCGCCCGATTGTTTCATCACAAAGAACCGGGCTCCTTTCTCCCCGTTGATTCGTTCTACGAGGCTAATATCTTTCAGGGTATCATTCACGGTAGCCACATCGCGAACAAAAACCGACTGGCCGTTATAGCTGGCTATTTTCAGGTTTTTTATCCGTTCGCTTTCCGAAAATTCTCCCAGGACACGTAGCTGGTAATTCATTTTACCCATTTTGACATTTCCCAGGGGAAGGTTCATATTTTCGGCTGTGATCACGCTCCCTATTTGTTCCAGGGTCAGGTTATAGGCATCCAGGCGTTTCGGATCCACATCCACATAGATCATCCGTTGCGGACTTCCAACCAGCGTAACCGATCCCACACCGTCGATCCGGTTCAGATTGTTAATCACTTTTTCTTCGATCAGCTTTTCCAGTCCCTGATAATTTTCTTCGGCGGTAACCGCATAAAAAATGATCGGCATCATGCTGGTATTAAATTTCATGATCGTCGGCCGCTGACAATCTTCAGGAAGGCTTTCATAAACCCAGTCAAGGACATCACGTATATCGTTGGATGCTTCATCCAGGTTGGTTTCCCACTCAAACTCCAGCATGATCACCGAAAGATTGTCGGAAGAGGTAGAGGTTATCTCATTCAGCTTATCAACCGAATTCAGGGAGTTTTCCAGCACCTCCGTAACATTGTTTTCAATTTCCTCAGCATTTGCTCCCGGATAGGAGGTCATCACAGAAATAAATGGGGCCGTGATCTCCGGGTATAAATCGACCGGTATGTTAATCAAAGAAAAAATACCCATTACCACAATGGCAATAAAGATCATTAAAGTGGTAATAGGCTTATTTACTGCATTTTTATATATACTCATAATGATTTTCTTTTAGGTACGGAATAATACAGGGTTATTGAACAACAGTGATTTCCATCCCGTCGAGGAGCCTGGCCTGTCCGCTTACAATCACTGCATCCCCTATGTTCAGTTCATCGGAAATAACTTCTACTTTATCGTCAAACCTTTTTCCGGTCGTTACTTCAATCCGTTTTGCTTTATTATTCTCTGCAACAAACAGATACCGGACATTCGACCCCTGCATTTTCAGGATTGCTATGGAAGGCAGAATGAGTACTTCGGTTTTATCAATATCAAGGATAACCCGTACAAACATTCCCGGCCTCAGTCGATCCGATGGATTATCAATAAGGATCTCAACATCGAAGGTACGGGTTTGGGGATTAATGGTCGGATGAACCCTCAACACTTTCCCTGTAAACTCAAGGTCGGGGTAAACGTCTACCTTGATGGTCGCTTCCATGCCTTTGCGAATGTTCGGAAAATATTTTTCAGAAATGCTGGCAATTGTTTTTAATTTATCAATCTGGATGATCGTGACAATAGCTGCCTTTCCGGCGGCTGTGGTTGGTGTCCCCGAATAGATCTCTCCGGATTCAAAATATCTCCCGGAAACAATTCCGTTGAAGGGAGCAATGAGATGAATGTTTTCAGCCAGAAATTCTACATTCTCCCTGACGGATTCATATTGGGTATTAAGCTGGTCAATTTGTTGCTGTGCGATGCTTCCTGTTTTACTTAACTCTTCCAGCCTCGATTTTTCCACTTCCAGGTTATTAAGTTGAATTTTGGATTGTATGAGCTGGGCATCGTCCATTGTTATCACAAGGTCTCCTTTACGAACCCGGTCGCTCACTTCTACATGAATTGTTTCAATTTTACCGGGGCTCGCAGGTGCCAGGTGAATTTCCTCAAAAGCTTCAAGTGTGGATGAATATTCCACGGAACGCGAAATCTCCTCTTTATTCAATAAAATGGTGCGTACCCTTTCTTTTGAAGGAGTTGTGGTATCCTCTGTATCTTTTTTGCTGCCAGGCTGATTGGTGCAGGCTGTAAAGATCATCACAACAGTCAGGATAAATATAAAATCTTTTGATCGTTTCATTTCAGTTATTTTAATTGTTTATGTTTCCCAGTAAAGTGTTTAATTCATTCTGTGCATTCAGGAGCTCAAAGATCGCTGACAGGTAATCCGATTCTGCCCTCAGGTAGTTGTTGTCGGCTGTTGTAAGTTCCAGTCCGGAAATAATCCCTTGTTCATATTTCGATTTCAGGCTGTTGTAGACTTCCCGTGATACATCAATATTCATTTTCTGATTTTCATAGCTTTCCCTAGCACTTTTCAGGTTGAACTGAAGCTGTTTGAATTGTATGGCCAGCTGATCTTCCAGGTAAGCCTTGTTGTTCTGTGTTGTCTCAAGGCTTAACTTTGCCTGTTTTAATTTCGAAAGCCTTTCACCGCTTGAGAATATCGGTATATTCAGCTGCAACCCCACAATATGAGGAGGCGACATGTCAAATGCAGGTTTTAATAATTTATAGGTGTAGGAATAAAACCCCGAAAGGGTAGGGAGGTAATTGGCCTTTTGCATGGTTACCTGTTTTTCACTCATCTCCTCCTGTACTTTCATAAGCTGGTAATCAATATTCGTGGCCAGATCAAAGGAGCTTGCCATGGTTCGATCCAGGCTGTTTTCTTCAAGAAGGCCGGAAAGGGAATCTGTCAGTTCCAGTTCCGTATCTGCTGACACTCCCAGCTGAAGCCGGAGCATATTTAACGACATTTCAAGCTGACGTTCTGCTGATTTAACCGAATTTTTCAGGGTATTAACCTGCACGGATAACTGATCCAGTTCCACTTCTTCCATCATTCCTACATCCACCATCGGTTTGGTTTTCCGGTATATCTCCTCCAGGTTTTTCACATTGTCCTTCAGAATATCCAGTGATTTTTCTGAAACCAGCACCAGGTAATAGCTTTGAAGAACCTGACTGGCTACTTCCAGTTCGGTTTTCTCCTGGTTTCTTTCAGAGAGCTTTCGGTATAATTTGGCACTTTGCACACCAAGGAAGTAATTGGCATTAAAAAGCAACTGGCCTACCTGTAGGTTGAAATTACTGGAAGGTTTAATGGGTATTTTTGTGGGAGGCAACCCCTCTTCAAACTGGATGCTTATTTCTGCCCCCAGGGCATTTGAGTAATCCGTAGTTGCATTTACCTGAGGCAATCCGGCTGCGATGGCTTCCTTAAGTTGCTCCTGCGACTGCAGTACCGAAAGCTCCGCATTTTGAACCGTCCGGTTAAATTCAAGGGCATACTCCCGGGCTTCTTCCACAGTGAGCGATACCCTTTCCTGTGCCACGCCTTTGCTGTATAATAAAAGCAAAAGCGCAACCAAAATAAGAAGTTTTCCTTTCATTCGTATTTGTGTTAATTGTTTACTCATTGCTATTTGTAAAGGTTTGTTCAAAGTATTACAGTTTATTTGTGCTATTGTCTATAAGGTTAATTCCCTTTTTTGTAGAAATACCCCTCATATAATTGATGACCACATTTTTAAAAATATCGGTCAGATCGTATTCGTTCCGGGAGAATAAATTTTCCCCGGAAATCAGGTTCATTTGTGCATAAAACAATTTTACTATGATGGAAACATTGATCTCTTTCCTGAATATGCCTTCCTGAATACCGGTTTCCAGCAAGTGGCGGGAAAGTTCATAGCCCTTTTCCGTATGTGTGCTATGCATTTTTTTCCATATCGAAGGATAATACTTTTTTAAATCTTTTAAAAAAGCAGGATTAACAGCATCGAGTGCTTCTATTCCAAGTTGCATAAAGGTGAAAATTGCTTCAACCACATTTTCTGATCCTTCCAGAATCACACGGGTATGCTCATCCTGTTCTTTGATCAGATGCTTAATACAGGTCTGGATCAGTTCTTTTTTATCTTTAAATAGCTCATAAATCGTTCGTTTCGATATTCCCAACGTCGAAGCGGTATCAGCCATGGTTACATTTCGTATCCCATACTGTAAGAACTGATGGGTTGCTTCTGTAATAATCCTGTTGCGTAATTCCATCCTTAAAATTTAGGTGCAAATGTAAAAGAAAACTTTCAAAACCCAGAAAGTTTTTCCGATTTTCACGATCAGACAAAAAAAGGTAACATTTGGTTAAGAATGATGAATTATTGAATTCTGGTGGGAAGGATCTATTCATCTGCTTTTTTTAAATCTCAACAAAAGAGGGACCGTTGATTCTCTGTATTTTCCGTCGGCACGTTCCGGAATCCAATCCGGCCCCTGGAGGATCCGTTCTTTAGCCCTGGCAGACAACAGGGAATCCGGTGAATTTAAGGAGATCGAATAAACGCTTGTTTCTGTTAAATGGTTTTTATATTTTTATCCTGAACTATTTATACATTTAAACAATTCAGACTATGGGAAAAGGGGATAGAAAAACTCGCCGTGGAAAACTATTTATGGGCTCGTACGGAGTACGAAGGCCCAAACCTTCCAGGATCAGAAAAGAGAAAAGAAATAAAACAAAAGAGGGAAAATAGGAAACAAATCTACCTTCGGTGTTTTCTGTAATATAAAAAAAATTCATCCGGAGGGAATACGAATCAGGTCGGATGAACCGTTATTCATTAAAAATTATACACATGAAACGAATCGTATTGATTTCAGGCTTACTGTTTATTCTGACGAATAGTTATGGGCAGTATACATTTGATCTGGGTTTGAAAGCCGGGTTAAATAACTCCAAAATTACGGTAAATAAAGAGGAGTTTGATGCAACCACCATAAACAAGTTTCATATAGGGGCCTTTGCCCGGTTCAATCTGGACTGGTTTTACCTTCAACCGGAAGCCTATTACTCATCCAAGGGGGGAGACATTGAAGAAATTGTAGGGGGCAGTGCCCTGGATGCCGTCAGTTCCTTTAATTACCATATGGTTGATGTTCCGCTGATACTGGGAGTTAAAGTCATTAACAAGAAAGCCCTGAACCTTCGGGTCCTGGCAGGTCCGGTTTTCAGTTTCCTGACGGACACCTCCATTGAAAGCCAAAACAGCGAACTCTCAACCGATTATTTTAAAGACCGGCTGTTCGGATGGCAATATGGTTTAGGTGTTGATTTTCTGATGTTTACACTCGATGTACGCATTGAACGAAGTTCAGGGAATATTTACACCAGCAATTACCTGGATTCAAAAAACCAAACTTTCCTGATTTCCCTGGGAGTAAAGATTTTTTAATCCAACCGATGACCTGGATGGTCAATTCGTTTTCCAGGCAGCAATTCCTTGAAAGGCATTGCCTTCGGGGCTGAACAAACTGCGTCCCAGGTAAGAGACTCCGGAACCTGGAATTTCCAATCCGTCGGGTTTCCAGTAGTAAACCGCTTTCACCTTTGGATATTCCCGGAGGATTTCTGCCAGGGTTACCATAAAATCATGCTGACCCTGTGGGGTCGGTGGATAGGGTTGGTAATCCAGCACCCATTCTTCCGGTTCCGGATACCAGCCGTTGGCATAGTAGGCTGTTTCAACGATCACCAGGTCCTGGGTATACTGGGTTGACAAAAAGGAAAGGTTGGCTTTCAGATCCTCAAACGTACCATGCCACCACGGGTAATAACTCAGGCCTATCTGGTCGAACTCCACACCCCGTTGAATAATATTGGAATAAAAATTATGGGATTTCACCACATCCCCGCCGGTAGCAGCATGGATCATCACCGGTATTTCTGTTCCGTTATTTGCTTCTTTAACTCCTTTAATACCGGCTTTCAGAAGGTCACATAACGAATCCCACCTGGGGGTACTTCCTTCCCATAACCGTCCGTCCGGCCATATCATGCCGTTGTTGATCTCGTTGCCAACCTGTACCAGATCGGGAAGTACCCCTGCAGCATCCATGGTATTCAGAACCTTTCTGGTGTAGGTATAGACACTATCCAGAAGCACCTCAAAGGAAAGCCCCTCCCAGGCCGCCGGTTTATATTGTTTGCCGGGATCAGCCCAGGTGTCGGAGTAATGGAAATTCAAAAAAATCTTAAATCCATATTGTTTCGCCTTTTGGGCAAGGGAGATGGTATAAGCCAGGTCATTGCATACCGGCCCTTCCATGTTTGGTGTGTGAAAAATTCGGAATCTTGCCCAGGTGTATCCGTTGTCTTTGAAAATCTGAAACCCCTCTCTTACAACCCCTTCAATCTTGTAGGTGCCTCCCAGGTCTTCCATTTTTTTCATGATCGAGAAATCCCCTCCGATCTTTAGTTCCGGTTGTGGATCTTCCGGATTGCCATTCCCTTCTTCCTCCTTCTCTTTGCATCCTGCAAGGATCAGAACCACTGAAAGCATGATCGCTCCTATTTGAATGGAATTTGTTTTCATCTTCATCTTCTTATAATTATTTGTTTTTGAAGGCATTCGATCCAGTTCGGAATTTTGCTTATTTTTATGGAAAATAATCCTTTTCCAGCACATCTGAAAGATAGAGCAAAAATAGGAAACTTACCAGAATATGACCGAAAAAAAGCGCATTGTATCGATTGATATCATGCGGGGATTGACCCTGTTTCTGATGCTTTTTGTGAATGACCTGTATGTTCGGGGGGTTCCATCCTGGATGGCACACACCGGGGCAGATTTTGATGGAATGGGGTTGGCAGACTGGGTATTCCCCGGATTTCTTTTCATGGTAGGCATGTCGGTCCCTTTTGCTGTCAGAAGCCGCCTGAACCAGGGAGATTCAAGCAATCGGGTGTGCCTCCATATTTTAATGCGTACCCTGAGCCTGCTTATCATTGGAGTATTAATGCTCAATGCCGGCAGACTGAATCCGGAGGTATCCGGAATTCATAAACAGGTATGGGCTGTTCTGATGTATGTTTCGGTATTCCTGATCTGGAATCACTATCCTCAGAAGCCTTCGTTGAGAAAGTTGTTTCTGGGATTGCGGATTACAGGGATTGCCGGATTGGTCCTCCTGGTTGCTTTTTTCAGGGCCGGGACTCCGGAGAATCCCTCCTGGCTTCAAACCGGCTGGTGGGGCATTCTGGGTTTAATCGGTTGGGGATACCTGGCTGCTGCCTTATCTTACCTGTTTATAGGGAACCGGATTTGGGGTATAGCTACCGTCTGGATGGCTTTTACCGGATTGAATGTACTTTCCGCAATGGGGCTCACCCATTTCCTGAATCCGTTGAAACCTGTTCTGGGTGTTCTTATCAGCGGAAATACGCCTTCCATCGTCCTGGCCGGCCTGGTTACCAGCCTCGTTTTTCAGAAATTCAAAAACAGAGGATATAAAAAAATGGTTTTTATCTTGTTGCTCATGGGGTTGGTAGCCCTTCTCAGTGGTTTTATCCTGCGAAACTGGTTTATCCTGTCCAAAATAAAAGCCACCCCAAGCTGGGCGATGCTCTGCAACGGAATCAGCCTGATTCTGTTTGCTTTGATCTTTCTGGTTGCCGATGTCCTGAAAAAAATCCGGTGGGCATCCCTTTTTCAATGGGTAGGACAAAATTCCTTAACCACCTACCTGGCACCTGACATCGTGTATTACACCATTTGGGGGCTTGGGCTTCCGGTATTTTTTTACAAACAGGATGCATCGCAATGGCTGGCAGTGGCAGGTTCGCTGGTCTGGGCCTTTCTGATGGTACTTTTTGCAACCCTTCTGTCAAAGATGAGAATCCGCCTGAAACTTTAGTTACAGAAATCGCCCGGACTGCCTCGGTTCAAAGTCCTGGGGTATTTCTATATCCGGGTCAACCTGTTGTTTAAACCATTCCAGGGGGTGTGAAGTAGGCCTTTCAATCGGTATTCCGTAAATCCTGTCATTGGTTAAGGATGCCAGAACCCCAAGGGCTCTTGAAACGCCAAAAAGAACCGTATAGAAGGAATACTCCTTGATTCCGTAATGGTACAAAAGGGAGCCGCTGTAAGCGTCCACATTGGGCCAGGGATTTTTAATTTTACCCACTTCGGATAAAATCGGGGGTACAACCCTGTATAGCTGATTTACGATATTTATGATCGGATCTTCCTTAATGTATTTTTCGGCAAATTCCTGTTGGGCTGTAAACCGGGGGTCTGTTTTCATCAAAACAGCATGTCCGTAACCCGGAATAATCCGTCCTTCATCGAGAATATACTTACAATATTCTTCAATTTGTTTATCGGTAGGGGTTTCGGTATCCAATGTTTCCATCATCTCAAAGATCCAATGGATCACATCCTGGTTGGCAAATCCATGCAGCGGCCCTGCAAGTCCGGCCATTGCAGCCGCATAGGCATAATAGGGATTACTGAGTGCTGAACCTACCAGATGAGCTGTATGAGCCGTAACATTGCCTCCTTCGTGATCGGCATGAATAACCATATACATACGGAACAACCTTCTGATATCCTCTGAATCAAATCCCATCATGTGCGCAAGATTCCCCGCCCAGTCCAGTTTCGGATTTGGTTCAATGTGTTCATCATTGTGAAAATTTCTTCGGTAAATATAGGCTGCAAGATGTGGAAGCCGGGCAATCAGGTTCATCACATCCTCATAGGTTGAATCCCAGAAAAACTGCTTGCTGACCCCCGCACGATACGCTTTCTGAAACACCGATTCAGTCGCCATGGAAAGAATGGCAGCACTGAACTGGGTCATCGGTTTCGAGTTCTTGGGCATAGCATCTATTACATCAAAAACATGTTGGGGGACATGAGCCCGGGTCGCCCAGTCCTTCGATAAATTGCTGGCATCCTCCCGGGAGGGAATATCTCCAATCAGCATAAGATAAAACAATCCTTCCGGCAGAGGTTCCCCTTCAGGATTCATCCTGGGTAGTTTTTCCTGTAATTCGGGTATGGTATACCCCTTAAAACGAATCCCTTCTTCCGGATCCAGCTTGGAAGTATCGGTAACAAGCAACGGAATCCCTTTCATTCCTGTTAGTACCTGACCCAATGTGATCTCGGCAATTACGTCGTTGGAATGCTCTTTTTTTAGTCGCTGGTATTCCTTTGAACATTTGCTGGCTTTTTTGAAAAATCTATACTTAATATATTCCATAATGGCAATCGTTTAATTCTCTGTTTATACTTTGTGAAAACTTACAAAAATACCTAAATTTTCTTTGCTGGCAACGTATCTGGAGGTAATTATTTATAAAGTTAACATCTGATTAAGTTACAAATTTTACATTAAAAAACCAAATTTACGTGAATTTATAACGGGATTTAAACTTTTGGTTTAATTTTATTTTCAGGTTTTCTTCCAATGCAGCGAGAAATTCCTGGGTGGTCAGATAGTGTTTTTCATTCAGGTTTTTGCCATGAATAATCAGTGCCAGGTCTTTGGTCATTTTATTTTCTTCGACGGTTTCCACGCAAACCTGTTCCAGGGCATCAGCAAAACCGATAAGATCATCATTTCCATCCAGTTTTCCACGAAATGCCAGGCCCCGGGTCCATGCAAAAATAGAAGCAATCGGGTTGGTAGAGGTTGGTTTTCCCTGTTGGTGGAGGCGGTAATGCCGGGTTACCGTTCCATGTGCTGCTTCGGCTTCCATGGTTTTCCCGTCGGGGGTGATCAGGGTGGAAGTCATTAATCCCAGGGATCCGAATCCCTGTGCAATGGTATCACTCTGAACGTCCCCGTCGTAATTCTTACAGGCCCATACGAATCCTCCTTCCCATTTCAGCGCTGCGGCTACCATATCATCAATTAAACGGTGTTCATAGGTAATGCCCAGGGCATCAAATTTCTCTTTGTATTGGGTTTCATAAATCTCCTGGAAGATATCTTTAAACCGGCCGTCGTATTTTTTCAGGATTGTGTTTTTTGTGGACATATAGAGGGGCCATTTTTTCAGGATTGCCTGGTTCATGCATGCCCGCGCAAAACCCCGGATCGATTCGTCGGTATTGTACATGGCCATGGCTACTCCGTCCCCTTTAAAATCATGAACCGTATGGGTTACAGGTTTGCTTCCATCTTCCGGGGTAAAGGAAATGGTGAGTTTTCCTTTTCCCCGGGTTCGGAAATCGGTCGCCATATATTGATCGCCGAAGGCATGACGCCCGATGCATATGGATTTCTTCCAGCCCGGAACCAGGCGCGGAATATTCCGGATCAGTATGGGTTCACGAAAGACCGTACCTCCAAGGATGTTACGGATCGTTCCATTGGGGGATCGCCACATTTTTTTCAGTCCAAATTCCCTGACACGGGCTTCATCGGGAGTAATCGTAGCACATTTAATGCCTACGCCGTACTTTCGTATGGCATGCGCCGCTTCAATGGTAATGCGGTCATGGGTCGCATCCCGGTTTTCGATCCCCAGATCAAAATATTTCAGGTCGATATCCAGGTAAGGCAAAATCAACTTCTCTT
Organism: uncultured Mariniphaga sp.; assembly: GCA_964575025.1. Lineage (GTDB taxonomy): Bacteria > Bacteroidota > Bacteroidia > Bacteroidales > Prolixibacteraceae > JABMQB01. The sequence continues at coordinate 17,039 of CAZNPV010000035.1, read as the reverse complement.
TAATAAATTGCCAGATGACCCGGGTCATCTCATCCCCGGTAAGTTCAACGACCGGATTTTGTACGTTAATTTTTTGCATTTCAGGTATCAGATTTTTTGTTTTCTTATTAAATTCAGTGCGGATCCGGCTTTGAACCATTCGATCTGTTGTTCATTGTACGTGTGTTCTGCCTGGATAAACGCATCGGTCCCGTCAGCATGAACGACCTGAATGGTCAGCTTTTTACCGGGAGAAAAATCCACCAGATCGATAAAGTTAAAGGTGTCGTCTTCCCGGATCAGGTCGTACTCATTTTCATCCGAAAAGGTTAGTGCCAGCATTCCCTGTTTTTTCAGATTGGTTTCATGGATCCGGGCGAATGATTTTACGATGATCGCTTTTACGCCCAGATGTCTTGGTTCCATGGCAGCATGTTCCCGGGAGGATCCCTCACCGTAATTATGGTCCCCGACGACTACGGTAGGGATTCCTTTTTTCTTATAATACCGTTGAACATCCGGCACTTTCCCGTATTCACCTGTCCGTTGATTCTTCACCCGGTTGGTTTCACTGCTGAAAGCATTTACAGCTCCGATGAGCATATTACCGGAAATGTTATCCAGATGGCCCCGGAATTGCAACCAGGGGCCGGCCATGGATATATGGTCGGTGGTACATTTTCCCAACACTTTGATTAACAGTATGGCGTTCAGTATATTATTCCCGTCCCAGGGTTGGAATGGGGCAAGCAGCTGCAATCTTTTTGAATCCGGAGCCACTGGCACTTCCAGACTGGATCCCTCTTTAGCCGGAGCCTGGTATCCAGGGTCTTTGACCTCGAACCCCTGGGATGGAAGTTCCATTCCCGATGGGGGAGTGAGCTTCACTTTTTCCCCTTTGTGGTTGACAAGCGTGTCGGTCATCGGGTTAAAATCGAGCGTTCCTGCTATGGCCAGTGCGGTTACCATTTCGGGGGATGCCACAAAAGCGTGGGTATTGGGATTGCCGTCAGCCCGTTTTGAGAAGTTGCGGTTAAAAGAGTGGACGATGGTGTTTTTTTCCTGTTTTTCAGCTCCTTCGCGTGCCCACTGACCGATACACGGGCCACAGGCATTGGCAAATACTTTGCCTCCCATTTTATTAAAAAGATCGATAAACCCGTCGCGTTCGATGGTGAACCGTACCTGTTCCGACCCGGGGGTTATGGTAAACTCCGATTTTGCGTTTAATCCTTTTTTCACGGCTTCCCGGGCAATGGAAGCAGCCCGTGAGATATCTTCGTAGGAGGAGTTCGTGCAACTCCCGATCAGTCCTACCGATACCTTCAGGGGCCAGTTGTTTTTCCGGGCTGTTTGTGCCATTTTAGACACCGGAGTAGCCCGGTCGGGTGTAAACGGTCCGTTTATATGGGGTTCCAGTTCCGAAAGGTTTATGGCAAGTACCTGATCGTAATAGAGCTCCGGATTTTCATACACCTCATCATCGGCTTTCAGGTGTTCCTTTAATGCATTGGCCTGGCTGGCAACCTCTTTCCGTCCGGTGGCTTTCAGGTAGCGTTCCATGCTTTCGTCGTACGCAAAGAGACTGGTAGTAGCCCCGACCTCTGCTCCCATGTTGCAGATGGTTCCTTTGCCGGTTGCCGAAAGCGAACGGGCGCCTTCACCAAAATACTCAATAATACAACCGGTGCCACCCTTGACGGTTAAAATGCCTGCCACTTTCAGAATGATATCTTTCGGTGCAGCCCAGCCGCTGAGTTTTCCGGTGAGATGCACACCAATAAGCCGGGGCATTTTAAGTTCCCAGGGCATTCCGGCCATGACATCCACGGCATCGGCCCCTCCGACACCTACCGCCAGCATGCCAAGGCCTCCTGCATTGGGAGTATGTGAATCGGTACCAATCATCATTCCTCCGGGGAATGCATAATTCTCAAGGACAACCTGGTGGATGATCCCTGCTCCGGGTTTCCAGAATCCAATGCCGTATTTACTGGATGCAGACTCCAGAAAATCAAAAACTTCCCGGTTCCGGTCCAGGGAGGTACGGAGATCTTCCATTCCATTTGTATGCGCCTGGATAAGGTGGTCGCAATGAACGGTGGCCGGAACAGCCGTTTTGTCTTTCCCGGCATTCATAAACTGAAGCAGGGCCATCTGGGCCGTAGCATCCTGCATGGCAACCCGGTCAGGAGCAAAATGTACATAATCAACTCCCCGGTGATGAGATTCTGTGTCACCGCCTCCCGACAAGTGCGCATAAAGGACCTTCTCAGCATACGTCAACGGCCGGTCCAATATCTTCCTGGTTTTCTCAATTTTGCCGGATAATCCGGCATATACCTTCTTAATCAATTCCGGATCAAACATAGAAATCGCATTATTCGTTTTTACTATACTCATATTACTTGCATTAAAAAATAACAGATTAACGCACATGCATCCTTTTTCTTCACAAAAATGCAACAAAAAAATTGCTTTCTTAACAGAAGATTAAGATAAAGATAAAAACTGGAAGAAGCCGGTTGATTATTAATAAGGAAATAAAGTTTCGCAATTTAGATGGAAATCTCATTCAGAGTTTTTTTTCCACAAGACATATTTCAGATGGCTTACTATTCAGTGTAGTAGATGATTTTATTTTGTAAACAGGGTAAGAAAAGCGTTTTCTATTTTACAAAAAGAAAAGACATGTTAATTTGGAGCCCTCTATTATTTTTTATAATTTTGAAATAATCGAGGATCACAAACATCTAAAAAAATTCATGTCATTTAACATCGCGTATTTTAAAATCACTTTTTTTGCTCTTCTGTTTTTCATTTTTTCAAACCATGCCTGCTTTTCGCAAACGGGTGATGATTGGTTCAGTTTTGATATTCCGCCCCTGGATACAGCCATTCCGGATTTTTATCCGGTATTTAACCAGCCACCGATCGGGGATGGTGATTTTGTGACGGTTAATTCTGAAGGGCATTTTGAAGTGAATGGAGAGGAAATCCGTTTCTGGGGGACGCCGTGCAGCCGGAATGAGTCGGGATCGCTTTCGAAAAGCAAGTTCCCGGAAATGGTTAAGGAGTTAAAAAAGAACGGGGTCAATATTATTCGTTTCCATTTATGGGACTCTGAGGATTTTAACCCGGGAACATCCTATTTCGGGGGCGGCCCCGGTACAAGGGAGCTTGACTCCGAAACACTGGACAGACTCGACTACCTCATTTCCCTGTTGAAGGAGAACGGAATTTATGCTTATATCGATTTGCTGTGCGACAGAGAGTATACAGACGAAGATGGGGTGTACAGCCCCGATTCAACCTATCAAGCTGCCAAGATTGTCAATTTTTTCGATCCTGAACTGATTACGTTACAAAAGGAGTTTGCCCGGAAATTGCTGACCCATGTTAATCCATATACCGGGAATTCCCTTGTGGATGAGCCTACTATGGCCATTATCGACATTGTAAACGAGGGATGGTTGTTCCATGCATTGCGCAGCAAACAGATCCGTACCCCGAAGGATGGAGGCATACTATCTTATTACCATTATGATATGCTGACCAACCAATGGAATGATTTTTTGCTGGAAAAATATGAAACAACAGAAGCAATAAATGACGCATGGGGAACATCAACAGGTGAAATGCTCTCGGCAGGAGGTTTTGAAACATGGGATACCTGGCTCTATTGGTCCTCCTGGGGGCCCGCTTCCTTTACATTGGAACAAGCCTCCGAGGCATATTCCGGAGATTATTCCTTTCATGTGTTTTCCCCGGCTCCATCTGCCAATGATTACGATTGCCAATTGCAGTACAATGAATCCTTCTTTCAATCCAACTCAACCTACGAATTAAAATTCAGGGCTAAATCTGATAACAGCAATAAGATCAATTATGCTGTCCAGATAGGTGAATCACCCTGGACTACCTTTTCTTCAGGGGAATTTTCCTTAACCACTGAATGGGTAGAATATACCCAAACAATTACCATCGAAGAATTGTCATCCAATCCCTACCTGTTATTTAATCTGGGTTCAGTGGATGGCAACGTATGGATCGACGATGTTTCTGTAAAAAAGATATCTTCAGAGACACAGGAGATATTCGAATGGTATTACATTGAAGATATCGCAGGGAAACAACAAAGAAAATCAGACCAGGCTGAATTCTTAATCACGCTCCAGGAGGATTATTATGCTGAAATTTACAACTATTTGAAAGACAGCCTTGGGGTTAAAATACCGGTTACCGGTTCGAATTACTTAACCGGCCCAACCGACATTGCTATACAAAGCCATACCGATTTTATTGATAACCATGGATACTGGGCCAGTTGGTCGGCTCCGGGACCTGTAAGCATGATTCCTCACACAGATTATTATAATCCGGTTTTGGGTCTTTTTGCTGCTTCCGGAGTGCCCGGGAAACCCTATACCGTCAGTGAATACAATTACCAATTTGTGAATTATTACGCCTACGAATCTCTCTTCTTTTTAACAGCCTACGGATCATTCCATGAAGCTGATATGCTGATGGTTCACGGATTGGAGTACAATCCCTTCTGGGATTTTATGTGGGAAGGGTTTAACGGCTATACGCAAATCTCCTACAGGGCAATGCAACCAACGATGGCCTATGCATATCGTAATAAATTAATTGCTCCCGCACAGCAAACAGTGGAAGTTGAATTTAATGACAGTGATCTCAAAGCGTACGTATATAAAAACAATCCCTGGGATACAGACCTTTATCCGGATGATTATCCTTTTAAGCTCGCTTATCAGCACAAAGTACGCATTAAGAAAAATGACAGGGAAGAGGGGTATCAAAGAAGCGATTACCCAACCGAACCAGCCAATCCCTATCTCTCCGATACAGAAGAAATTGAGTGGGATAATACCGGGCTTTTTTCGGTGAATGCACCGCAACTTTGTGCCTTTGTAGGTGACCTTGCCCGGTTCGGAGGTAAAACCGTAGGTAACGTAACGCTTGATGAAGCCGATAACTCAGCCGGATTTACCTTGATAGCCCTCGACAATAAACCCATTGGGGAATCGGAAAAAATGGGGATGATAATCACCACCCAGATGAAAAATACCGGAATGGTTACCAATGGTTTTAATGTGCTGGATCACGGAGAAAAACCACGGATTGTCGAAGCAGCCCGAATAAAATTCAACCTGGAAACCGACATGGAAAAAATAACTGTTTTCTGGTTGGATGAAAGCGGACATAAATCGGATTATTACGAAGTTTTTGAAAACAACGGAAACGGCAACATTCCGGTTACAATAAACACACACGAGCATCCCGGAGTTTGGTTTGGAGTGAAAAAATATAGTGAAAGCCTGCCCGTTGCAGATTTCAGTGCCGACACAACATCGGGTGAAACCCCTCTGGTAGTCCATTTTACCGATGAATCAACCGATGCGGAATTGTGGGAATGGGATTTTAACAACGACGGAATCATCGATTCCCACGAGCAAAATCCAACCTATACCTATACTGAAGCAGGTAGTTATTCTGTTTCGCTAACAGCAAAAAATCCGAACGGGGAGGATACCAAAACCAGGGAAGACTATATGGATGTTTCACAGGGGCCGATCCCCGTTTATATCCGGTTTCAGGTTGATATGCAGAATGAAACGGTTTCTCCCGAAGGGGTTTTTCTTTCCGGAAGTTTTAATGATTGGGAGGCGCTTATCGAAATGGAAGCGAATGGAACCGTTTACATGACAACGTATGAATTAATGTCTGGCGATTCAATCTACTATAGATTCTTTAATGGGGAAACAGGTGAGATCATTACCGGGGAGTGCAATGCGGAAGAAGACAACAGCAGAATGCTGGTTGTCCCCGCTGAACATTCCATTCTCGATGTAGTTTGTTTTGGAACCTGCGATGCCTGCGTGGTCAACGCGCCACCGGTGGCCGATGCCGGGGAGAACCAAACCGTCGACGAAGGGCAAACTGTTACCCTCGACGGCTCCGGCTCCTATGATCCGGATGGTGAATCTGTAACATATCAGTGGACTGCCCCCGAAGGGATTACGCTCAGTTCAGCCAACGTTGAACAACCCACCTTTGCTGCGCCCGAAGTAATTGAAAATACAGACTTTGCTTTTACATTGGTCGTTAATGACGGAATCGAAGATTCAGATCCCGACGAGGTAACCGTTACGGTCAGGAATGTAAACTTACAACCGGTGGCTGATGCCGGGGAGAACCAAACCGTCGACGAAGGGCAAACCGTAACCCTCGACGGCTCCGGCTCGTATGATCCGGATGGTGACCTGTTAACTTTTGAGTGGAAGGCCCCGGAAGGGGTGACTTTAAGCTCGGAAACCGATGAATCACCAACGTTCGAAGCACCGGAGGTGGAGGAAGAACAGATTCTCACCTTCTCGCTGAGGGTGCATGACGGATTTTTGTTTTCACCTTATTCCGAGACCAGTGTGACAGTCAGAGATGTTGTAGGCACTGAAATTACAGAGAGAAATGAAATTGCCCTTTATCCGAATCCCTCCAATGGCAAAATAAGGATCGAAACGGGGAGTACGGAACAGAATATGAAGGTGGAAATTGTTGATCTGACAGGACAGATTGTTTATCAAAC
>CAZNPV010000035.1:0-10350 GCA_964575025.1 uncultured Mariniphaga sp. | reverse complement strand
TTTTCAGGAAATAGGATAACGGTCATTGCAGACAGGCCGGTTGTATCCAAAACCTACGATGTGGAATTTTTGGAATGTACGGATGACAGTGGGAGGAATTACCCGGTTGCGCAGATCGGTAATCAATGGTGGATGACGGAAAACCTGGGTTTACATACCGGCGAAGGTTGCTGGGCATACAAAAACGATGAAGATTATGTAACGGAATATGGCCGGCTATATAACTGGGAGACAGCAATGAATGCCTGCCCCGACGGTTGGTATCTGCCTACTTATGATGATTGGGAACAATTGGCTCAGTATGTGAGTGATTGCTTTGGTCCGTATGAAAATGATTTTGGCGAATGGCAGGATCTTGGTGTTCATCTAAAATCGACAAATGGATGGGAATGGGAATATACCTTTAACGGGTCGGATGATTTTGGTTTTTCAGCCCTTCCCGGCGGCATGCGTTCACAGGGAACATCGTTTCTTAATTTGAATTTTTATGGGTTTTGGTGGACCTCCACGGAAGACTCTCCATTTCATGCATGGCTTAAGGCTTTGCACTCCTATGGATATTCTTTCATGGAAGAAAATTTTTATGAAAAGGAAACAGGGATAAGCATTCGTTGTGTAAAGGTTCAGAACAAAACAACCCCTGTTGTATCGACAAATGATATCATAGGTACCGATAAAAATACGGCTGTAATCAGAAGTTTGGTTATTTCCGAAGGGAATACAGGAATAACGGAAAAAGGGGTATGTTATAATTTATCAGGTAACCCAATGGTTGGAGATTCCAGGATTATCAATAAGGAAGATACGTTTGCATTTATTGATACGCTTCTGGGGCTGATCCCTGATACAACGTATTTTGTAAGAACCTATGCAACCAATAGTTCTGGTACAGCATACGGGGATGAAAAAGTATTTAAAACAAAAGACCCTGGCCTTGAAACAGGCCAGTTTGCAGATAAGAGAGATTCGAAAAACTATAAATGGGTTAAAATCGGTGAACAAACCTGGATGGCTGAAAATCTTTCATATGATACTGATGATAGCAGGCTGGTGTTTGATAATGAGTACAATTTTGCATCAGGCGGAAGGTATTATACCTGGGAAGCAGCTTTGAATGCCTGTCCTGAAGGTTGGCGTTTACCTTCCAATGCCGATTGGGAACAATTGGCGAATTATATCAGCGACACATTCGGTCCCTATCGCCAGGAAGAGACGTATTGGAACGATGTGGCTAAACACCTGAAATCAACCTGGGGATGGATGAAAGAGGGCAATGGTTCCGATGATTTTGGCTTTTCCGCTTTGCCCCTGAGCTCGTGTACAGAATATGGCTGTGAAAATCAATGGCTTGGAAATGGTGGGGAATGGTGGTGTCTGGATGCAAATGCCAGCAGTGCCTGTGCCCGGGGAATGATATCCGATATAAACAGATTGTGGAAGGGACTTAGGGAAAAGGACAACAGATTGAATATCCGTTGTATAAAAACTGAAACTACATCAGCCCCCGTTATCATTACAAATACGGTTACCGATATCGATACGGCTTCAGCTGTTTCAGGAGGACATGTAACATACAACGGTGGGGCCGGGGTTACTTCACGTGGTGTATGCTGGAATAGAAGTGGCGATCCAACAATCCTTGACTCCGTAATTGTTGAAGGTTCCGGCCTGGGAAAATTTACATGCCGGTTAGAAAATATTGAACCTGCCACAATCTACTTTTTAAAAGCTTTTGCTGAAAACAGCGAGGGGATATCGTATGGTGAAGAAATGGTTTTTTATACGCTCATCCCAGATTTAGACTCCGGGCAATTTGTTGACCACCGGGATACAACAACCTATAAGTGGGTGAAAATTGGCGAACAGGTATGGATGGCTGAAAACCTGGCTTATAACACCAATACCGGTTGTTGGCCTGATGAAGGCAAAACGCAGTATATTTCTGACTATGGAAGGTTGTATACCTGGGAAACAGCAACCACAGTGTGCCCCGAAGGTTGGCATTTGCCAGCGGATAAGGAATGGGTGCAACTGGCTCAACATATAAGCAATACCTATGGCCCTTATTCCTATGCCAATAATAAATGGTATAATATGGGAAAACATTTGAAATCTACCTCGGGCTGGTGGGATAAGAATGGAATGGATCATTTTGGATTTAAAGCCCTTCCCGGTGGCTTTTACCCGGATGTTTATGGCAATGGTATTTTTACCGGTTCCTGGTGGTCGGCAACGGTAAATACGGATGAATCATCCTGGTTCAGGAAGTTAGACCAAAGTGATGAATTTTACCGGGAATCCATAGACAAAGGAATGTACTTCAGTGTTCGTTGTGTAAGAGACGAAACAGAATAATATCCTTTGCCCCCGCCTTTAGCGGGGCAGGCAATCCCATTTATGGGACGGTCAGGATTTGCCAGTTATTCCCGGACTTTAGTCCAAATTCATATTCAAGGCTTTAATCCGCAGGATCGTATCGATCCGGTGCTGTTTTTCTTTTGGGATATGCAGCAACAGCCCGTAATCGGTTTCTTTATAGGTCACATCATCCCCTCCATCGAAATAGACAGCGGATTGAATTTTCTCCGGAAGGGAGGGGACCAGTAGGTTTTCCCCCTGGAGATTCATCACATGAATATATACGGTACCATCTTTTGCCTGGGTTGTAGCACCCCACTCATCGGGTTTTAAAGGTCCTCTTCTGGTTCCGTAGATTGTTTCCCCGTATGCATCGAGCCATTGCCCTATGGCGATGAGGGTATCCACATTTTCCGGCTGGATTTTCCCGTTGGGCATGGGTCCGGTGTTGAGGAGGAAGTTTGCTCCGTAGCCTGCCGCTTTGACCATGGTTTGGATCAGTCTTTTTACCGGTTTGTAATTCTGGTCTTTGATATTGAAACCCCAGGATCCGTTCATGGTTTCACACATCTCAAGGGGCAGTTCCGAAATGGTACCGGTCTGGTTAAAACCCATGGTATTCTCTCCGGGCAGGTCGCGTTCAAACATCTGAAAATCTTCACCGGGAAAGGGTGCTTTGTGGTGGTTGCTGCCAATCAGGGCCCCCGGCTGAAGTGTATGGATCAGGGCATACGTTTCATCCAGCTTCCAGTCGGCATCCCACTGGTCCCACATGCCGTCGAACCAGATGCCTCCAATCTCCCCGTAATTCGTAAGCAACTCGGTAAGCTGGGTATTCATATAATCCAGGTAATCATCCCAGTTGCCATGATCAGGCCGGCCGGTATACCCCCTTCCGGTGTTGCCCCGCGGGTAATAATCGGGATGGTGCCAATCCAACTGCGAATGGTAAAAGAACAGCTTGATTCCCTGTTTGTCGCATTCGTCTTTCAACATTTTTAACACATCTTTACCGTAAGGCGTGCATTCCACTATATCGTATTCGCTGATTTCCGAATCAAACATGGCAAACCCATCGTGGTGTTTGCTGGTGATGGTAATGTATTTCATTCCTGCCTTTTTCGCAATGGAAACCCATTCGGCCGGATCGAAAGCAACCGGATTGAAAAACGAAGGCAGTTTTTCATACTGCCCGATGGGTATTTGTTTCTGGTTCATAATCCATTCGGCAATTCCAAGATCACCGCCACCGGCCAATACAGAATAGACACCCCAGTGGATGAATAAGCCGAATCTGGCATCCTGGAACCACTCCCGGTTCCGGAGATTCTCTCCTGAAGGCTGGTAATCGGGCTGGGCAAATACACTCATTGAAGAAACAGACCCTAATAAAAACGCGGTAAAGAGTATTCGTTTCATGGTAAAAAAATAAAATTTTAAGGCAGATCACCTATCGCTAACAAAATACAAATAAATACGAAATTTAAACCATAGATTCCATTTCTAATTCTAAATAATTTTTTGTGAATTTTAGTGAATGACTAAAATCAGGAGTCTTTAAGTCCGTATATTTGTTCAGTTTGTATGAAAGTGTTATTTTGATTGCTTATTACAAATTCCAACCATGATAAATAAACTCAGCGGAATATTTGCCCCGGTCAATACTCCCTTCACCTCAGATGAAGAAGTGGACTATGAGGGATTAACGCGTAATCTGAAGTATTACATGAGCACCAAATTGAGCGGAATACTCCTTTTGGGATCAAACAGCGAATACAAAAGCCTCGATGAAGAGGAAAAACTAAAAATTCTGGAAACGGCCACAAAAATTGTTTCCGGAAACAAAACGCTGATGGTTGGTGTGATGTACGATAGTTTGTATCATGCCAGAACATTTATTGAAAAATCCAGCCGGTTTCCGATCGATTACCTGATGGTTCAGCCTCCTTTTTATTTCCGGAATAAATTAACTGAAGACGATTATTTCCGGTTTTATGCCGACCTGAATGAAATTTCTCCCTTTCTGATTCTTATTTACAATGCTCCCGGGTTTACGGGGATTGACTTTTCAGAGCAGCTTATAAATCGTATCGCCGGACTAAAACAGATTCACGGCATAAAAGACAGCAGCAAAACAGACAAAAAATTAAGCACTGAGCTGGCTGTATTAACCGGAACCGTGACCACCCTTTACGACATGCTTGAAAAAGATGCAACAGGAGGGGTGGTATCTCTTGCCAATTATATCCCCTGGCTGCCAGTTAAAATATTCAGCGAATACCGGAATGGAAATAAAGAGCAGGCAAAATTCCTTCAGGAAATTGCGTTGAAACTAAACAGTCCGGTATCGGGAAAATATGGGGTTGCAGGCGTAAAAGCTGCGATGGATGCAGCCGGGCTGACCGGAGGTGCATTAAGAAGGCCTTTACGGAAACTGCCTCTGAGGGAACATGAAAAGATCAGCCGTCTGATCAAAGAGTACATGCATGAAAAACAATAAAATTTTAGCAATTGATGTAGGGACCACTTCCTTAAAGATGGGGATTTTCAATGAATCAATCCACAGGGAAGGCTTTTATGAACAAACCTATCCTGTAAATATCTTTGAAGATGAAAAGGCAGAAATAGATCCTGAGGTCTGGTGGACAAGCATTGTCAAAGGCTGCAGATCATTTGGCGAAAAACTTAGGGAGGTCAGGCTGGTTTCCTTCTCAGTGACAAGTCCCGGCCTGGTAGCAATGGACCGTCAGGGCAGGGCGCTGACCAAAGGGATTCTTTTCCTGGACCAGCGTTCACACAAACAGGCTGCCCGTATTATAAAAACCCTCGGAAGAGATGCCCTGCTTGAAAAGGGCGGGAACCTGCCCGTATCCGGAGGTTCTTCGCTGAGTTCTATTCTCTGGATCAGAGACAACCTGCCTGAGGTGTATAAAAAAACATACAAATTCGGGCATACCAACACGTATCTCATCTATAAGCTGACAAAACAATGGGCCATCGATCCTTCTACCACTTCCATAACCGGCTTATACAACACCAGGGATAACGACCTCACATGGAATACGGAATTTCTGGAAAAACTTTCCTTACCGGAAGAAAAACTGCCGGATTTATACCCGTCATTTCAGGAAGTGGGAGAGATCGTTGATGAGGTAGCCGCTCTGTTGGGAATCCCCCCCTCATGCAAAGTATTATGCGGAGGCAATGATGCCGTGCTTTCAGCATTCTCGGCCGGAGTGAATACTCCCGGGGATATTTTGCACATTTCCGGAACCTGTGATATCATGATGGTTTGCCTCAATAAACCGGTAGGCTCATCGACCTATAACATCCGGTCGCACATTCTGCCTGATCGTTGGCTAACCTTGTTCGTACTCAATACAGGCGGGAAATCACTCGAATGGTTTCATTCGGTTTTCTGCAGCGAAATGTCAGCCGATGCATTTTATCTGGAGTATATACCTGAAGTAATAGAAAAGAAGATAAACGGAAGATGCCCCTTGTATAAACCATTCCTTCAGGGGTCCCGGTATAGCAGGCAATTGCTGAAGGCCGGGTTCTCCGGGATTGATGTTACTACAACCCGGGATGATTTCCTGATCGCTCTCCTGAAAGGAAATAATTTGTACCTTGCATCACATCTGGCTGAAATTGCAAAGGTTGTTCAACGTAAGGACAGGATAAAAATTACCGGGGGAGCGGTTCAAATTCCAAATATGGAAAAAGCAAAGCGAAAATGGATCGGAGATTACCATTATACGTACATAGAACAAAGTTCATTGCACGGTGCAGCAAAATTAGGGGAAATATACTACAAACAATTAAAAACATAAGAAAATGCCATTTGTATCAGCAAAAGAAATGCTTACCAAAGCAAGCAAAGAAAAGTATGCAGTCGGAGCTTTCAATATAACCAGTATCGTTCAGTTGGAGGCCATCCTGGAAGCAGCAACGGAAATGAAGGCCCCGGTTATTATTCAGACATCGGTCACACCGGCAAAATTCCTTCAACCGGAGGTAATCGTGGCAGTATGCAGCGTATTGGCCCAATCAGCCGATATACCTGTTTGTCTGCATCTGGATCATTGTACGGAAGTGTCGTTCTGTAAAAAATGTGCAGATCTGGGATATACCAACATCATGTTTGACGGATCACACCTGAGTTATGAAGAGAATATCAAACAGACCAGAGAGGTTAGCGATTACTGCCATCAAAAGGGAGATATCACGGTTGAAGGCGAATTGGGAACGGTGTCCGGAGTGGAGGATCAGATTAAGGTAGCTGAAGATGAAGCACAGCTCTGTAACCCGGATATATCCGATGATTTTGTTAAACGTTCGGGCATTGACCTGTTTGGCCCGGCCATCGGAACAGCCCACGGAGTGTATAAAACAGAGAATCCGGTGATCGATACGGAGCGGTTATTCAAAATCCATAAAAAGCTTAATCAGCCGGAAATAAAAACACCCCTGGTAATCCATGGCGGTACAGGATTAAAGGAAGAGGTGGTCCGCGAACTGGTAAAAAACGGAGGGGCCAAATACAATGTTTCAACCAACCTGAAACATATCTTGATTGACAGTACCTATGAATACATTTCAACCCATCCCGGGGAATACAATCCGGGACGGATCGACAGCCATGTGAAAACAGTTACAAAAGAGAGAATTAAATACTGGATTGATCTACTCGGAAGCGCCGGAATGGCTAAATAAGCATTATCCTATGAAACAGTTAAAAGCAATATTCTTTGATATGGACGGAACCATCATGGATACAGAAAAAGATGGTCACCGGGTAGCGTTTAACCAGGCTTTTGCCGAATACGGGATTCCTGTGGAATGGACAGTCTCCAAATACCACGAGTTGCTGCAGATAGCCGGGGGTAAAGAACGCATGAAACATTACTTTCAGGAAGAAGGGAAAAAATACCTTCCCGGAGGAACTTCATTGACCGATCTGATTCCAAAATTGCATCAGCTGAAAACCCAACGGTATATTTCACTCATCGAAAATGGCAAATTGCCGTTACGGCCCGGGATCCAACGTCTGATGAAAGAAGCAAACAAAAGGAACCTATTCGTCGGTATCTGCACCACATCAAACGAAAAAGCTGCCAAAGCAGCTGTTGATTCATTGCTGTCCGGTATAAAAATTGACCTCCTCCTGGCCGGGGATGTCGTCAGCCGTAAAAAGCCGGATCCGGAAATATATCAGCTTGCCTTACAAAAAACCAACATGCCACGGAATGGAGTCATCGTTATTGAAGATTCTGAAAACGGGGTGAGGGCTGCAAAAAGTGCAGGACTGAACGTATTGGCTACCGTGAATGAATATACCCGGAATGAAGATCTCAGCCTCGCAGATGCGGTGGTAACCAGCCTGGGAGATCAACAGGAAAAAGCAGAGGTCCTCTCTGGCCCTTTAAACCTGGGAAACAGGCAGATAATTAATTGTGACGACCTGGATGCATTGCTATCTCAATCGAATGATGGTTAAAATTACAAAAAACAATACTGATTCAGCGGCCTTTAAACATTAACATGTTAATTATCAAGCATAATAACTTACGTTTCACAGGTAAATTGAATCTTTATAAAATCTTAAACAGATGAAAAAGTGGATGCTTTTTTTTATTCCTTTCCTGGCATTTTTCTTTCAGGTGCATGCAGGAGAATGGATCCCATTGAATGAAGACTGGAAATTTACCAAAGGAAATCCTGAAAATGCGCAGGCAATCAATTTTGATGATTCAGGGTGGGCAGAGGTAACGATTCCCCACGACTGGGCCATTGCCGGTCCCTTCCATGAAGAGGAGATGGGATTTACAGGCAAACTACCCTGGAGAGGAGAGGGGTGGTACCGGAAAACATTCCGTCTGAATGCAGCAAGCCAGGAAAAAATTGTTTATATAAAGTTTGATGGGGTTATGGCATTCCCAACGGTTTATGTAAACGGAGCATTGGCAGGCCGGTGGGACTATGGCTACAATACGTTTTATCTGGATATAACCGGTTTTGTAAAATCCGGAGAAGAAAATACCCTTGCAGTTTATGTAGATACCAGGAAACATGGAAGCCGCTGGTATCCGGGTTCCGGCATCTACCGTAAAGTTGAAATGATGGTAACCGGTAAGGTTCATGAGGAAATCTGGGGAACCTGTATAACAACTCCGGTGGTTACAAAAACCTATGCCGATGTGCGGATTCTTACCCATGTGAAAAATATGGAACCTGAAGCAAAACAGGTTTCTGTGGAATCCATCCTGATCAGCCCGCAAGGAAATGAAATTGAAAAAGCGGAAACCAGGAGAAAACAAATACCTGCCGGCAGCACCCATGAGTTTGATACCTGGATCACGGTAAACAGTCCGGATATCTGGGATGTGGATAACCCGGTGCGCTACACGGTAAAAACCAATATAAAAATTGAGGATGAAGGGGTGGATTCAAGCATTACACCCTTTGGGTTCCGGACGTTTGAGTTTACTTCCGATGACGGGTTTTTCCTGAATGGCAGACATTTTCACATGAAGGGGGTCAACCTGCACCACGATCATGGTCCCCTGGGGTCCGCATTTTATACACGCGCAATGCAAAGGCAGCTTGAGATCATGAAAGAGATGGGGTGCAATGCCATCCGGACCAGCCACAATGTTTGTGCCCCGGAACTGCTTGATCTGTGCGATACAATGGGCTTTATTGTCTTCAACGAAGCTTTTGACAAATGGGATGACAAAGCCGATATTACGGAGGAAACCGACTTCTATGAATTTGGGGAGCGGAATATTAAGAATTTTGTGATGCGCGACCGGAACCATCCCTCAGTCATACTCTGGAGTGTCGGAAACGAGATGGGCGATGTGCAAAGCAATGCAAATTATGGCTTGCAGAAGCTTGCAGCCATGGTGGGTTTTGTGAGGAAATACGACATTACCCGGCCGGTAACCATTGCCTGCGATCAGGAACACAACGCCCGATGGCGGCATTTCGACTATTACGATGTCCATGCCTGGAATTACGGACAGCGCTGGGAACCGGCCCGGAAAATGGATCCCTCGAAAGCAGTCATTATCAGCGAATCCGCATCCACCGTCAGCACCCGCGGATTCTATGAATTGCCTCTCCCGGAGGAGAAAACCGCTTTTACCGGATCAAACCAGGTCAGTTCCTACGACCTGCATGCCCCGGCATGGGCAGAGATAGCCGATGATGATTTCATGTGGCAGGAAAATGCCCCCTATATAGCCGGGGAATTTGTGTGGACCGGTTTTGATTACCTCGGAGAGCCAACACCCTATATGACTTCCCGGAGTTCCTATTTCGGAATCGTTGATTTATGCGGAATTCCTAAGGATCGCTTCTATTTGTACCAGAGCCACTGGCGACCTGATCATGATATGGTCCACATCCTGCCTCACTGGAACTGGGATGGTTATGAAGGCAAAAAGGTGCCCGTTTTTGTCTATACCAATGGCGATGAAGCAGAATTGTTCCTGAACGGAAAGTCCCTGGGCAGGAAATCCAAAAATCCAAAATCGGAGGTATCGACCGAAAGGTACCGGCTAATGTGGCTGGATGTGGTTTATGAACCCGGTACCTTAAAGGCAGTAGGGTATAAAAATGGAAGAAAGGTAGGGGAAGCCATCGTGAAAACAGCGGGTGAACCATCTTCCATAAAACTTACGCCGGATCGTACCAACATGCATGCAACCGGGAATGACCTGGGTTATATGCTGATTGAAGCATTTGATAAAGAAGGAAATGGTTGTCCCCTGGCAGATAATCTGATTCATTTTGAAATAGATGGACCGGGAGTCATTGCCGGTGTCGGAAACGGAAATCCGCAATCGCACGAACCGTTTGTAGCAGACTACCGGAAGCTTTTTAACGGGAAAGCCCTGTTGATTATAAAGTCGGAAAAAGACAAAACAGGAAACATTGAGGTGAGCGCTTCTTCAGAAAAGCTGAAAGGAGATCAGGTAACCCTTC
>CAZNPV010000034.1:0-40330 GCA_964575025.1 uncultured Mariniphaga sp. | reverse complement strand
AGAACGGGCAGTCCGCTATGCTCCTGCAAACTACACCGAAGAATTTACCGTTTCCAATGTAAGCAAAGGCATCTATTTCCTGGTTATCGCTTCCGATGAGTTCCGGAAAACCGAAAAGATCATTATTCAATAAATTGAAAAAGCTTAACAGGTAATACCCTAAATTGAAATTGCCGGTGAATTCACCGGCAATTCTTTTAAGATGCAAAATATGACTGTCCGAAATAAGCACCAATCCTGTAAAGTGATACGCTTTCCTTTGGAAGATCATACGGTTTTATGGTTCCAGGAAATCAATAAATACATCCTTACCCTTCCTCCGGCGGATGAGATCCTTTGTCGTATCGCAAAAAACGAGGATCCGTCATCTGTACTGAATTTCTGTATCACAGCCCTGAATATGGAACATCGCCAGGCCTGTGAGGTGACCGAAGATTTTAAAACGTACTGGGAGAATTTAAAAAAGGAAGCTGTATCTTCCGGGAAGGGGCCTTCAGAAAACGGTGAAAAACAAATCTCCGGGAAGAATCAGCGCTCCGGGAAATATTATACGATACATGATCAAACATTCTTCATTGAATATGATTCCCCGGAAGCTGCATTGCTCATACACCCCAAATTTGCACACCTGGAACGTTCGGAAAAAATCCCACCGGTGCATCATTTCCGGATTATGGATACCAGGAGCCGCTACCAACTCCGGGTCAACGGCAGGGAAAAAGGTGCCTGGGAAAAAAAAGAGCGTCATTTGCTTGCAGGAAAAGTATCCATGCAGATCCTGCAAAAAATCTATCAGAAGGAAGAAAAGGAGTGGATGGGCGTATTTCATGCAGCCGGAATTACGGATGGTAAAAAATGCATCCTGTTTTTCGGAGAATCAGGAAGCGGAAAAAGCATCTTGTCATCCATGCTCATGGCAGCAGGATATGAGATCCTTTCCGATGATTTTTTACCGGTCACGAGCGAGGATGCATTGGTATGCCGGTTCCCGGCAGCCATTTCCATAAAAAAACAGGCTTACGAAGTGATTCAAACGAAATTTCCGGAAATAATCCATTCAGAAGAACACATGAATCCGGAATTACATAAAACCTTTCGTTATTTGCCATTGTCCTCCCCGGAACCGCTTTGTGTTCCTTGCAAGGGACTGGTTTTCTTAAGATACCGGGAACATTCAGGTTTTGTGTTTGGAAAAATACCAACGCATGAAGCATTTAAAAAGCTGATCCCAGATTCATGGATCTCCCCGGAACCGGATAATGCAGAGCGCTTTATTCGTTGGATTGCCTCCCTGCCCTGTTACAGCCTGACCTATTCCGATACCCAAAAAATGATCCATACCATGGGCCATCTGTTCAGGGACGAATTGGGATAAATGAGTTCTCTGCATTCCTGTTCTCACCCAAAGCAACACAAAGGAAGAACCGTTCCCTGTCCGAATCAATCTCATCCCTTACTGTCCTATCTCAAAGATGCAAATGGCTGCCAGAATCAGGGCCCATTAGATCGTCAAAATATTTTTACGTACTTTTGCGCTCCGGAAACAGGCTATTCCATGCGAGTCTGACACATCCAGGTTTTTTCTGTTCATTCTATTGGTATGAAGAAATTTTTTGTGTTTTTGAGTGTTGTTTTTCTTTCAGCCCCTGGTTACACGCAGATCGCAAATCCCAGGGCCTGGGCTGAATATGAAGAAGCCAGGGGAATCATTATCAACCAGCTTTATCAATGGAGCAGCATCGCTCCGGATGATCCGGATTGGGTCACTCAGGAAGCGGAAGAATTTGACAGCATTTACGTATGGCTCATTAACGAAACGTTGGATCAGCAGGTGGATGTATATTATCTGTTGGATACGGCTTTCGCAACGCATCAATTCAATCCGGCGGTTCTGGACACCCTGTACCACCGGTATGGAGTCAATATATACCATCCGAAGTTTCATGTGGTGGAAATAGACGGAAAGCGGATTCAACCCGGCCTCTGGATCCGCGACAACGGACCGATGAATGTCTATACGAACAAGGTAGACACCTTATACCATATCCTTTTTGCCGATGATCTTGCCGGGGCCGGTAAGATAATCAGTGATTACCTGGAAATACCTGCCATTGAGATTACCGACCCGGCTACCGGACAGCTCTGTTCCGATGGGGGAAATTATATGGTGGACGGGAATAGCATGGCCATCATCGATGAGGGAAGTCAGAGCGACCGGGCGCAGCTGCCTTTTTATGCCTCCCTGTTCGGTCTAAACACCGTTCATACCGTACCGCATTATATGGGCCATATCGACTATTACATGAAGCTTGTCAACGAAGAAACACTGCTTGTTTCCCAACAACAGCCCTGGAATTATACCACCGGTATTGAACAGTATACCTACGAAGAGGATGTCCGGTTTCTTACCAATGCCCTGCTGTACATTCAGGAAAATGTCATCTCCCGGTATGGAAGACCCTTAAAAATCTATCCAATACCCAATGCACCCTCTTTTGAATCGAAAACCTCTGGATTGACCTATGTAACAACCTACGCTTCCTATGTTGGTTCCTTTATCGTCAACAATGTTGTTTTTGTTCCGCAGTACAAACACCCGGAAACCGATGCACAGGCTTTGGAAGTCTACCGTAAGGCCATGCCGGGATATAAAATTGTCCCCGTGAATTCCAGGCTTTTGGCAGAAAAAGGAGGAACGATACATTGCATCACCCATTCCATTGCTGCGGATGAACCCATCCGGATACAACATAACCCCCTACAGACCCTTACAAACCATTCGGGTTATTACGAAGTAACGGCTTCCATAGATACGCGAAGTGGCGTAAAATCGGCCACCCTTTTCTGGAAAACCGGTGTCGATTCTGCTTATCAGGAGGTCCCCATGCAGCCCACATCCCCCCCCATCTATACAGGCTATATACCACAACAACCCGCCAACACCCGGATTAATTATTATATTGAAACGGAAGCAAATTCAGGAAAAAAAGGAAAAAAACCGCTTGTGGCTCCTGAAGGAACCTACCGGTTCCGGACTGACTATATTCCGGACCGTGCGGATTTACTGGCTGCCGGTCCGGAAATACCGGTCGTCATATATCCGAACCCTGCAACGAATACCATCTTTATTGAAATTCCGGAATGGTTACCCAACACTTACGAATTCAGGCTCTATACCATCCGCGGGAAACCAGTCATACAAAAAAAGCTATCTTCTCATACCGGGGTTCTGATACCGGATCAGCCATCAGGTCCTTATCTGTATGTAATAAAAGATACGGAAAGCGGTAGGTACACGTCCGGGAAGATCCTGATTCACTGATCAATCTCATCGATCTTTTGATTGGCTCTTGCCTTAAATTCTTCTTTGTTCATGTTCGTAATTTTTAAGTGTGTGTGTGTTTGTTATAACAATTCAGGGTACCGGCCTGTTCAGGAATCCCATAGGGAATGCTCTTATTCTTTTGTATATATAAATTCCTGGCCACTTTGTTTCAGGATCATTGTTTTTTCTTTGGGATTAAATTCCATAACCACTCCTGCCCTGTCAAACCTAAACTTGTCCTTTTCGGTTGGTTCCAAAGGAAAGGAAGGTTGACCGGTTGCCTGTGCAATGAGCGTACTGTCTTCTTTGGTAATGGTTATTTTCAAGGGAATCTGAGTGGATGAATAAACACCCAGGTACGGATCCAGATCTTCGGAAGACACGTGGAATGTGGTAAATGTAAATACCGGAATATCGTACGGTTTATTGAAAACAGCACTTAAAACGGCAATAGAAATGTCGTTGGTGTTAAAATTGGTTCCGTTTGAAGTCAGCGCATAAGAAACGTTCTCCTCCGGAAAATGACTAAAAACCGATGCAAATCCATCGATACCACCGGTATGACCGTATCCGGCTTTGTCATAAAACGAAGTGAAAATCAGTCCCATCCCATAATTTTCTTTGATGGTTCTCATCATTTTAAGGCTTTCATCCTTGAGCAGCTGACCGCCAAATAACGCATCGCTGAATTGTACCAGGTCACCTGGAGTTGAGACAATGCTTCCCGCACCCAACGGCACGGACATATCCGTTTCCGGCTGGAGTTTCCAATCTCCGGAAAAACTGTATGACTTGCACTCGTTGTTATTGGGATTGATCTTCCCCCCGAAAAAGGTATTTTTCAGTCCGAGGGGCCCGGTGATGTATTCTTTCAACAATTCCGGGTACGGTTTATGGAAGGTCTTTTCAAGAATATAGGTCAGCAGGACAAAGTTTGAATTGCTGTATTGAGCTTTGCTGCCGGGTTCAAAATCACTTCCCTTCTGAGCGATGATCTCCACCATTTCAGCCTCGGTCCTTGGTTGCGTGTGCCAGGTCAGATAGTCCGGGTCATCGGTAAAATTGTGTATGCCGCTCCGGTGGGTCATCAGCTGTTTGATGGTGATCTGTTCAGCATTGGGCACAGCAGGAAAAAACCTGTCGATGGGCTGATCCAGGTCGATTCTCTTTTCCTCAACGGCTTTCAAAACCAGGACGGAGGTGAATGTTTTGGAGATGGAGCCAATCCGGTATTTTGAATGTTCGTTGGCCTTGAGGCTGTTTTCAACGTCCGAAAATCCCACAGATCGTGTGTAAAGGATCGCTCCGTTCCGGGAAACCGCCACGTTTCCAAAAAACCTGTTGTGGGTTTCCAGTGTATCAAAATAACAATCCAGTTTGGCTTTGTCAAAGTTCTGGGCAAACATAACCTGACTAAAAAGCCCAAGGGCAAAGGTTGCAAAAAATATTCTCTTCATTTTTTCGTGATTTTTATGCTAATTTAAGAATTAAAAACACCTTGGTTTATATTTTGGCAAAAAATTAAAGTAAGATTGGTTCTATTATTATTTTG
Organism: uncultured Mariniphaga sp.; assembly: GCA_964575025.1. Classification (GTDB taxonomy): domain Bacteria; phylum Bacteroidota; class Bacteroidia; order Bacteroidales; family Prolixibacteraceae; genus JABMQB01. The sequence continues at coordinate 35,453 of CAZNPV010000034.1, read as the reverse complement.
TGGGCTAAAATCCGGTTATTGTTGTTTTTCCTTTTCCCCGGTCGAAAGACTGGGGTTAAACCTGGCTAAGGGGTTTGAGCCCGGTACCAGTGTCTATTCTTTCTCACACTCCCCGGCTTGAAAGCCAGAGTTCCCGGACTAAACCGGGTGGAGGTTGAAAGGAAAGCCTCCGGCCGGGCAAACCAGACAAAACAGCCGACCCTTACGAATCGGCTGTAGCTTTTGGTACCCGGAGTGGGAATCGAACCCACACTCTGTTGCCAGAACTGGATTTTGAGTCCAGCGCGTCTACCAATTCCGCCATCCGGGCGTATCCCTATAAAAAAGGTGAGCAAAACTACGTATTTCATACGAATCAGCAAAGCATTAGGCTGATTTTTGCTCTCTCCTGTCCAATCGTCGGACCACTTTTCCGTATACAATCAGGGCCACGGCAGATACAAGGGCTATTCCCACAAAATAGAACCATATATAATGGGCATTTGCAGCAGCTGCTGTCCAGGCTTCCCTGGTTTCAAACAACCGGGGATCGGGGCAGAACCTGTCGAGCAATATCCCGGACATAATGAATCCGAAAATCGAAGAGAGGAATGAATGCAGATGACTGAAGCCCAGATACATTCCCTCTTCTCCCCGGGGCGCCTGAAGGGAAAAATATTCAAGAAAACGAGGCGATATGAAGGTTTCCGCCAATCCCTGACAGGCAATCCCTGCAACCATCATAAAGGCTACGGGATGCATCCCCAGGATCTCATTCTGCATCATATTTCCTGAAGCCATTAAAAGGGCAGATACCGGCATGATAAACATCCCCACCGTCATACTGAACAGGGCGCTCTTTTTCCGCATCAACTGGGTAACCAGTCCGACGGTTGTAAACACAACCAGCGGATTGACATTGGCATACCACGAAGGGGAGGCCCCTTCTCCTGCCAACCTCAACACATACTTAGGCATGGTTGCATACATCTGATGCTGCACCATCCAGAAACCGGTGATGATTAGAATCAGAAAGATAAGACGGCCATTCATAAATACCCGGACCATACCGTTCAGAATGGTACGGATGTTTTTTCCTTCTCCCTGCCGGTGCTCGCTCCGGTACCACATAAAGACCACGATCAGGCCCAGGAGGGTCATGCCAGCGGAAAAATAATTAATCCAGATCAGTCCGGTATTCCCCATCATTTCACGCAGGGGCTTCACAATCGTTTTTCCGGAAAAAGCCCCTATATTCACCATGGCATAAAAGATACTGTATCCCCGGGCACGGTTTGCTTTGGTCGTCTCTTTGGCCACCGTACCGGTGATAACCGATTTTATGAACGACCCCCCCAACACAATAAGCAACATCACCGGCAATATGGCATACCGGGAAGCGGAGGCATCCAGACCACTAAAAATTGTCTGATTGCTATACGCAACCAAGCCTGCCGATTCAAACAGGGTTGGCAGCACACCCAGGCCTGCGTACCCTAATGAAAGCAACAGAAAAGCCAGCATCAGCGATTTCCGGAAGCCTATTTTGTCGGCATACGCTCCGGCAAATGTGGGCAACAGGTATAACAAAGCCTGGAATACCCCGGCTATGGCAGCCGCCTCCACATCGCCAAATCCAATAATTCTGGATAAATACAGGGTGATGACAATAAACACACCGTAATAGGCTGCTCTTTCAAATAATTCGACCGTATTGGCGACCCAAAATGCCCTCGGAAATTTCCTGTTTGCCTTTTTTCCCATTCTTCAGAATTTAACCCGGTCACAAAAATAATACGATATCCGGGTTTTCAAAATAAAGGATTTTACAAACAACACAGGTCGTATGCCGCTTTCGTCCGTTTAAATTCTTTATTTAATAAAAAAACACAGGCCGTAGCGATCCCAAAACAGGTAGATCGGGATCTCCTTATATTCTCCACTGTTGACGGAAGATATCAGCCGGATGGATGACAGAAGGGAATGCCCCCCTTCCGATCGTAGGCTGTTTCACCTTTTTTCTTAATTTTAACCGGTTTAAGGCCGATTCCCTATGGAAGGCAATATTGAAAACAGTTGGGTTGAAAAAATCAGAAATGGAGACGAACAGGCATTCGAGACCCTGTTCCGGACCTATTATAAATCTTTGTGTACGTATGCCTTTCATTTTTTAGCCAACAGAAAAGAGGCTGAAGAGACCTCCCAGGAGGTCTTTGTGAAAATCTGGGAAAAAAGGGAAACCCTGCAGATTACGGTTTCCGTAAAAAACTACCTGTTCCGGTCGGTAAGAAACCACTGCCTCAATCAGATCCAGCACCGGAAAGTCAAAGACAAATACATCCATTCCGTCCGGGAACATTCAAAACAAAACCAGAACCTGTCTGATTTCCTTCTGGAACCCTGGCTTGCTGAAGAAATTGAAAAAGCCATTCACGCTATGCCGGAAAAACGAAAGGAAATTTTCCGCCTTAGCAGGGAAAAGGGATTAACATACAAGAAAATAGCCGAAAAATTACATCTTTCCATTAAAACGGTAGAAACCCAGATGGGGCTGGCATTGAAAGATTTACGTGAAAAACTCAAAGAATATATCCGCTGAAGAAAAAAATCCCTTGATTTCCCTGTTTTCTTACCCAAACCGTATTATTTTGATGTTCTGTTAAGGGTAATCCGTTTGTAGGGTGTCCTCATTATGACAAGCAAAGAACAGATGGAAGGTACCTGCAATAAAATGGTAGGATTTTAAACAATTACAATCGAATGAAAAAACAGGAAGACACAGGACTGGGCATGCAGGGATTGTTAATCCGCTATCTTACAGAAAAGACCACCGAAGCCGAACAGAGAGAAGTGGAATCCTGGATGCGGGAATCAGCGCACAACCGGAAGGAATTTCTGGAAACACAAAAGATCCTGGAAAAAGTAAATTTATATTACAACCTCCGCTCCTTTGATGAAAACAGGGCCTGGAATGCGGTTCGTTCCGGCCTTCTTCGCCCGCAAGCGATGCCGGTTCATCCTGCCGGAAAAACAGGCTGGAAAAGTTATTTTACCCTTCTGAAATATGCAGCGGTTGCCGTTATTCTGGTGACTACCGGCCTGTTCGGATACCACCTCATAAACCGGAATATCCCGGGCTCAGCCATACAACGGGTTTCCTCTCTTGAGCGGGATTTTCCCAAAGATCTGCTCCTCCCCGATGGAACAAAAATCACCCTGAACAGCAACAGCGTGATCACCTATCCGGAAAATTTTTCCGGAAAATACAGGGAAATAACCCTTAAAGGAGAAGCCTTTTTTGATGTCCGAGCGGATTCTTCCCGTCCGTTTGTGATTGATGCCGGCGAAGCCCGGATCCATGTATTGGGAACCTCCTTTAATGTCTGTGCCTACCCCAATTCAGAAACCATTGAGGTGGTGGTAGAAACCGGGAACGTTGAGATCGTGCAGACCTCCGAAGCACCAAAAAACACAAATCCCCTGTTGCTGGCCCCGGGAGAAAAAGCGACCCTCTCAAAAAAAGAGAAAAAACTGATTAAACAAAAAAATAACGACCCCAACTATAACGCCTGGAAAACCTATAATCTGTCGTTTGATAATTCAAAATTAACCGATGTCATTCAAAATCTCGAAAAAACTTATCATGTTGATATTCAAACACCCGGGGTGAACACCCATGAACTGTTTTTAACGGCACGATTCGATTCCAAATCCATAGATTATATAATGGATGTTATACGGCTTACATTTAATCTTGAACTTAATACAGAAAACGACCGTTATATATTAACAAACCACAATCAAAACAAGGAGGAACCATGAAAACAATACTGGAACGGTTGAAATACCTGCTTGCGGTTGCATCGATTGCACTGGTATTTACGCCTGCTCAGACCGCTGCACAGCAACAGGATAACAGGCAGGTTCTGGATCAGAACATCAGTATTTATGCCGAAAATGAACCACTTTCCAACATTATTGAAAAAATATGCACGTATCTTGATATTGATTATTCTTACAATGCCAGGCTTGTTGCCGATAGAAAAGTCAGTCTGAATGTAGCAAACAAACCCATTAAATATGTGTTGGACCTGCTGATGAAAGATTTTTACCTGATTTTTGAACTCGACAACAATATTCTGGTCGTCAGGGACTATGTTCCTCTTGGGGAGAGCCTGGAATACAAGCGGAACCTGGACGGGTACAACAGCGCCAACCGGGGATTCTTTTTTGAAAATCCACGAAATAAGCGCATCACCCTTGATTTTAAATTGGCAAGCAACCTGATCATCCTTCCGGTAACGATCAACGATTCCGACACCCTCAATTTTATCCTGGATACGGGGGTTCGCTATCCGCTGATAACGGAGTTACCCTATATAAACAAGCTGGAACTCAATTACCTTATGCCGGTCGAAATTCAGGGCCTGGGCGAGGGAGAGACGCTGACCGCCTACCGTTCAGGAAACAATCAGATGAAAATCGAAGGATTGGTAGCATTCAATCAGGAAGTACAGATGATTATTGATGAGCACTTCCAGATCTCCCATATTCTGGGTATACCGGTTCACGGACTGATCGGGTTTAATCTTTTCAAGGAGTATATTGTTACGATTAATTATAACCGAAAAAAACTTACGCTTTATAAACCTGAATATTACAAGTATCGTGACCGACGAAAAGATATTATCCTTCCGCTATATTTTGAAGGGAATAAACCTTTTGTGCAGACGACGATTGTTACGGAGGATTCTACGGAAGTTCCCGTGAAATTGCTTGTGGACACCGGTGCCAGCGATGCCCTCTGGTTATCGGAAAATTCAGACGAACGAATTGACCCCCCTGATAACCATATTGAGACTTTTCTGGGACGGGGCCTCAACGGAGACCTGTTCGGCAAAAAAGGGCGGCTTGATGGCATTTGGGTAGGTCCGCTCATATTACCAAAGCCTATTGTCTCCTTTCCGAATTCCGAACTGATCGACCAGCTGATGACTTCAAACGACAGAAACGGAACACTGGGAGCTGAAATACTTCGCCGTTTTATTGTTACCCTGGACTACCGGAACCAGCGCCTTACCCTTCGCCCGACAAACGATGTGAACGACGACTTTAATTATAACATGAGTGGCATGGATGTTGTAAATCCGATACCCGGATTGCCTGTTTTTACGATCGATAACATCCGGGTTAATTCTCCGGCATACTTTGCAGGCCTGAAAGAAAACGATCAGATTCTATCGCTCAATAATGCAAGTCACAATTCCCTTGAATTGAACGATATAAACCTTTTGCTCCAAAGCCGTGAAAACAGAAAGATCAAAATAAAGGTGTTGCGGAACGGGGAAGAACTCAAAACCCAGTTTCGTTTAAAAAATGTTTTCTGAATTGAAAAAGTTTACATGCATACTGGCGGGTGTTTTTTTGCTGAATTTCTGGCTACCAGCACAGCATACGGATAGCAGTCTGTTCAACATCGCTGTAACGCTGCAGGAGACCAATCAACCGGTTTCAGATCTTTTAGAAACGATAACTTCCCGGGCGGGTATCTATTTTTCTTACGATGCCACAGCAATTGTTGCGGACCGCAAAGTGTCTTTAGATGTACTAAATCAACCGGTTATCAAAGTGCTTTCGGGTATGTTCGACACCCTGCTTATTCGATTTACGGAAAAAGAAAACCACATTGTTATCTCCCTGCGGGAAACGGACAGCACCCGGATAACGGGACCAAAAGGAGAGTTTATAAAACTGACAGGACGATTAATGGATGAGAAAAGCGGAGAATTTCTACCCTCCGCTACGGTTTCCTTATTCAATCAACCCATTGGAACCATAACCAATGCCGAAGGGGAATTTGTTCTGAAGATCCGGAAAGAACATGCAGGGGAGCCGCTGGTCCTTTCCTGCCTGGGTTATGCACAGAAAATCACCACCGTTGAAGAGCTGCAGAAAAAAGATACAATAGCCCTTCATCCGATATCCATCCGCATCCGGGAAGTAAAAGTGGTGGCCATTCCGGTAAGTGAAATCCTGGACAGGGTCATTGAACGGATACCGGTCAATTATGGCAACAACCTGCTGATGATGCGGGGCTTTTACAGGGAAACCCTGCAACAGGACGAAACCTATATAAACATTTCAGAAGCTGTAATTGACCTGCTGAAATCCGGGTATTCCAATATGGGCAGGAGCGATAAAGTGAGAATCGTAAAAGGAAGAAAAAGCCCGGATGTCAGCCCTTTTCAGTGGGTTAACTTTAAATTGATGGGGGGACCTGCCACCATGACCCAGCTAGACATACTCAAGACAATGAGTCCCTTTATTGATCCGGAATTCCGGAACCTGTATACCTATTCCATCGACAGGGTAATATGGTATCATAGCCGTCCTGTGTATGTGATCCGGTTTAAACCGGTCCGCAAGGTGCAATTTCCTTGTTACCAGGGAGAAATGTATATCGACAGGGAAACCTATGCGCTCCTGCATGTGGATTTCGGATTCAGTAAACAGGAATTACGGACAGCCCAACAAACCCTGATCCGGAAAAAACCTGCCGGATACAAAGTCAGACCGGAAAGGGTCCGTTACAAGGTTGATTACCGGTATTCCGGGGGTTTGTATTACCTCTATGCAGCCAAAGCTTCCATGGGGGTTAAGGTTAAAAACCGGAAGGAAAATATGAATTCTGAGTTTTTCAGCGTCTCTGAATTGCTGATCACCGATCTGAAAAAAAGCCATATAAAAAAGTTTCCCAGAAAGGAACTTTTCACATTATCCGATATATTCACCGAAAGCATTCAAAATTTTGATGACGCATTCTGGGGAAACTTCAATATACTCAAACCCGACGAAAATCTGCAGACAGCAATCAGCAACAGCAAAAATAATGCGCATCCGGAAAATAAGCTGTTTTTTTTACAACAACCAATATCTGACAAATACCGAATCAAAAAACAATAAATAACCACACCACAAATTATGAAACAAGCCCCGATGGGGCGGGGCGAATTATCCCGATATATATCGGAAATACCTTTAAAATAAACAATTATAATCGTATGAAAAAGTTAATTATACTGTGCATGTTTCTGATTGTTGTTTCCGGTATTCCGGCACAGAATACCGGGGATGTTCTGGAAAACATTGCCCGCAGGTTATCGATATACTATCAAAACCTACCTTCTGAGGGTATTTATGTTCAGACCGATAAGGATGTCTATGCTCCGGGGGAGACAGTCTGGTTCAAAGCTGTTGCGGTGGATAAGTCTACCCGGCAATTGAGTACCCTTTCTACGGACCTGTACGTAGAAATATTTGACAACAAAGGAAATCCTGTAGCAGGGGATTTGTTCCTGCTGGAACACGGAATCACAAACGGTGATATCACGCTCCCCGAACGTGCCGATCGCGGCCGGTATTATGTAACGGCCTACACCCCCCTGCAGTATACCCCGGAACAAATCTATACAGGGCTGATATACATCGACGAACCCTATCGCACCGATCTGTTAATCGATGTTCTGAATAAGGATACCCTCTTCAGCGGCAGCGGAGAAGCCAGGATCCGGGTAAAACTCCGGTCTCTGGATAACCTTCCGGAACCCAGGCTGAGGATTCATTACCAGGTCTTCCTGAATCATAAGGAAATAGAAAGTGGCAGGGTACGGACGGATAAGAAAGGCACAGCAACCGTTGAATTTGAGTTCCCGGAAGAAACAGGAACTCTGCCCCTTTGGGTCGTTTTTTCCGATGCAAAAGAAACCTGGAAACGATCGGTACGGGTTAAAACAAAAAAAGATCAGGTATACCTGGATTTCCATGCAGAAGGAGGAACCCTGATCCGTGAATTCCCCCAAAAAGTAGGTTTTGTATCAAGGGATATCTGGGGAAATTATATTTCTGTAACCGGTGATATTGTGGACAGCAAAGAGGCTGTTGTGGCCAAATGCCAGTCGTTTACCAAAGGGTTCGGAATGGTACCGGTACAGCTCCGGGAAGGAGAAAAATACCGGTTTGTAATTACCAGTGACTACGGTAAAGACCAGGTTTTTACCCTCCCCGAAGGAATGGTTGGCCAACCGTCTCTTTTTGTCTTAAGCACCGATGAAAAGAATATCCACACACATATCCCCGCTCGGGCCGGTAAGGAGCAAAACCTGTTCTTTACCCTAACGTCCGGATACAACCTCCTGGAAGCCGGAGAATTAAACATCTCTGGCCCGTCAAGGTTTACCATCCCTGTGGAAGGATCTCCTGAAGGAGTCGCCCTTTTGTCCCTTTTTGATCAAGACAGCGAACTCATTGCCGAACGACTGGTGTTCATCCATAAGGATAAAACCCTGAATTTTAACGTCAATGTATCAAAAAATGTCAGCAACTATGAAGTTTCCGTATCGGCCACCGCGAATAACAACGAAAAGATACCTGCCGATGTAGCGGTCTCATCAGCCTCTGCTTTTGCTTTTCTTGGAATAAACAGTGGGATGTACCAGCACCTTCATTTTAATTCCGGGCTGACCTATAACCTGCCTCTTCTCCCGTATTCAGATTACGGAAGTACCCATAAAACAGCCATTGATTATTTTTTAATTGCCAATGAATTAACTGATTTCTCCTGGGAGAAGGTACTCGCTTTCAATCCCGGAGAGACAAAACAGCTCAATCATAACCAGTTAAGAGAGTACATCTGCCGGAAAGATTTGTTGTATACCGACATTGATGTATCCCGTGAACAGATGCTGGATCTCCTGCATGCCCATGAAGAATGGGTGCTGGATGGTCCCCAAAAAGCGGTCACTCAGGCAAAAGTGCTTAATGAACCAGCATATAAATCGTTGCTGCAGTCATCTACGGATCTGTTACAGGTAATCCAGTCAATCCGTTCTTTCCAGCTTTTGAACGGACAGATAATATTCCCGGGAATGATCAATTCCATAAAAAGCCAGATGGGTGCTACCATTGTTGTGGATGGACAGATCCTGGGAAACTCAGCTTCGATTCTGGATAATTTCAACCCTTTGGATATTGAAGAAATTAATATTTTTACCGATCCGGTTAATATTCAGAAATATACAAGCTTTGCCAGTGGCGGAGTGATTGAAATATTAACAAAAACCGGTCCGCCACAGAACCCATTCCCTGCAGAGAAAGAAAAACAGGGAAACATCATGTATATGGAAGGGTACCGTATACCCCGGAACTTCAATGCAGAAAGAATGGTGCCGGATGATGAAATAAAAATGAATACTACCCTGTACTGGAATCCCTTCCTTTCAACGGATGACACCCATCCGGTACGGTTTACTTTTCCTGTACCCGGTCTGAAATCAGAATGCATAATCCACATGGAAGGAATGGATGAACAGGGCCGGATTGGAACATACCATTCAGTGATCAAAAACTGATCATTTAGAAAATCCGGCCGTTATTCCGTTCTTTTTTTATCCCCCTCACCTTTCAAGGTGTTTACGGTCTTTTGATTACCTTTGTGTAAAATTACTTTGTTATGGAAGAGTTCAGTACCCGTCAGAATAAAATTTCCCGGCTGATTCAAAAGGAACTGGCCGATTATTTTCAGAAGGAAAGCCGTACCCGTTTCCGTGGAAAAATGTTGAGCGTAACCATCGTCCGCATTACCCGCGACCTGGGTATTGCCCGTGTATATATCAGCATTTTCCCGTCTGATGACTCCGATGAAATTTTGCAGGATATCAAAGGGATGAGCCGTCAGATCCGTGGAAACCTGGGCAAAAGAGTAGGGAAACAACTACGGATCATCCCGGAACTGGAATTTTATTTGGATGACAGCCTTGATTACATCGAAAAAATTGATGGTTTGCTGAATAAATAACCAAATTAAACGCGTGAATTTCCCGTTTTTTATAGCAAAAAGATACCTGGTTTCGAAAAAGAAGCGCAATATTATTAACATAATATCAGGGGTAGCCATAACGGGTGTAGCCATAGGAACCATTGCACTGGTAGTGGTCCTGTCGGTTTACAATGGCTTTAACACCCTGATTCATTCGATGTTCAGTTCCTTTGACCCGGACCTTAAAATAACGGCAGTGGAGGGAAAATCTTTCTACGATTCCGACCTGGCCCCTGGCGAAATAGAAAATACGGAAGGAGTCGCTTATGTAGCGAAGGTTATACAGGAAAGTGCGATTCTTGAATACGGTTCTTCACGGGGAGTGGTAACCATTAAGGGCGTTTCAGACAATTACAAGCATGTAACCGGATTAGACAGCCTGATCTATGACGGCAGGCTGCTATTTGAGGAAAATGGCACCCCCTATGCTGTTGTTGGATTGGGTGTGGCCATCAACCTGGGTATCAGACTGAATCTCATTGATCCGATGCATATCTATGCCGCCAGAAAAGGAGAACAGATATCCGTAAACCTGGCCCGATCCTTAAACCATGAATATATTTACCCCTCTGCTATCTTCAGTGTTCAGGAAAGCTACGATTCTGAATATGTCTTTGTTCCATTGCCTTTTGCCCGTAAACTTTTTGATATTCCTGAAAAAATAAGCGCACTGGAAATAAAACTGACTCCGGAAAGCAACCTCCGTGAAGTTCAGAAACAGATACAGGACAAGGTGGGCCCCATGTTCCACGTGAAAAATAAATACCAACAACAGGAACTTATTTATAAAGTCATGAATTCAGAAAAATGGGCCATCTATTTTATTCTGGTTTTTATCCTGGCCATTGCCTCGTTCAATATTATTGGCAGTCTTTCGATGCTGATCATTGATAAAAAGGACGATATTGCCATCATGAGAAGCATGGGAGCCGACAGCCCGGACATCCGGATGGCTTTTCTTTATGAAGGATGGCTGATAACCCTTACAGGTGCTGTTACAGGCTTAATAACAGGAATTTTGATCTGCCTGGCTCAAATTCACTTTGCCTTGTTAAAACTTCCCGGAAACGGCTCCTTTGCCGTATCTGCTTATCCTGTTGAATTGAATATCCCGCATCTGTTCCTCACCCTGATCACAGTCCTGGCAATTGGTTTTTTTACTTCATGGATCCCGGTTCGTTTTTTTTCACGAAAGTACATCGATACCGTCCATATCTGATCGTTATTCTTTCCGGTATGACATTCGATAGTGTTTTTCACCAAAAAAGATAGTACCTTTAAAAATAAACAATTACAATCAGATGAAAGCAATTGTGAAATCCAAAGCTGAAAAAGGGCTGTGGCTTGAAGAGGTTCCGGTCCCAAAAACCGGTCCCAACAATGTCCTGATAAAGATCAAAAAATCAGCAATCTGCGGTACGGATCTACATATTTACATGTGGGATGAGTGGGCACAACAGACCCTCAAAGTACCGGTAACGATCGGCCATGAATACATGGGTACAGTTGTGGAAACGGGAGAAGAAGTGGACCGGGTCCATGTAGGGGAACGGGTAACGGTGGAAGGGCACATTTCGTGTGGTTTCTGCAGGAACTGCCGCCGGGGTAGGCAACATATCTGCGACCATACGGTTGGCATCGGTGTTCACCGCGACGGAGGATTTGCGGAATATATCTCCGTACCGGCAAAAAATGTTTTGCACATCGACCCACGCATCCCGGATGAGATCCTATCCATCATGGATCCGTTGGGAAACGCCACCCACACCGCCCTCTCTTTTCCGCTGATTGGCGAAGATGTGCTGATAACCGGCATTGGCGGTCCCATTGGAGCCATGGCTGCTTCCATCTGTAAATTTGCCGGAGCCAGGAATATTGTTGGTACAGAGCTAAGCAAATACCGCCGCCAGTTGGCCCGTAAAATGGGAGCAACCAGCGTAATAGACCCCACCAAAGAAAGCATTAAAGAGGCAATGGGAAAACTGGGTATGGTGGCAGGTTTTGATATCGGACTGGAATGCTCCGGCTCTCAGTACGCTTTTAACGATATGGTAAATCTGATGTATAACGGTGGAAAAATAAGCCTGCTGGGATTGCTGCCTCAAACCACCCAAATAAACTGGAGTAAGCTGATATTTAAAGGATTAACACTTAAAGGCATCTATGGACGGGAAATGTATGAAACCTGGTATCAAATGGAAATGATGTTGCTCTCAGGATTGGATATTTCCGGCATCATAACCCACAGATTCCACTTTTCGGAGTTTCAAAAAGCCTTTGAAATTATGGAAAAAGGAAACTGTGGCAAAATTATACTGGAATGGGAATAACCGTAAAGTAAGCCGACATTGAATAAAGGAATTGTTATAAAAACGACCGGGAGCTGGATTACGGTGCAAGGAGAAAACAACCGGAAAATTGCGTGCAAAATAAAAGGCAGTTTCCGCATAAAAGGCTCAAAAAGCACCAATCCGGTTGCTGTCGGCGACAGGGTATCCTACACGCTTCAAGGCTCTGAAACCACCACACAAGGGGACCCGATAGGGTTGATCACTGAAATAGATGAACGGAAAAACTACCTGGTCCGCAGGTCCCAGAATTTATCCAGGCAATCGCATGTAATCGCTGCCAACATCGACCGGGTCTTTCTGATTGTCACCCAAAATTACCCTGTAACCACGGCTACCTTTATGGATCGCTTTCTGGCAACCGCCGAAGCATACCGTATCCCGGTAATCCTCGTTTTTAACAAAACCGATCTGTTAACCCACGATCAACGGATCAAGGTAAACCAACAGGCTGATATTTATAAAAAAATCGGGTATGTCTGCATAAAGACCTCCGCTGTTACCCGGGAGGGAATCCCGGAATTAAAAAAGCTGATGACCAACAAAATAAGCCTCTTCAGCGGACACAGCGGGGTGGGAAAATCAACCCTGATCAACCTGGTTCAACCCGGACTGAACCTAAAAACCAAAGAAATTTCTGAATTATACAAAACAGGAAAACACGTTACCTCGTGGTCGGAAATGTATGCATTGGATTTTGGAGGATATATTATTGATTCTCCGGGAATTAAGGCCTTCGGGATGCTCAATATGGAACCCTGGGAAATTTCCCATTATTTCCGGGAAATATTCACGTTTTCGTCTGATTGCCAATACAATAACTGCACGCACACCCACGAACCCGGATGTGCGGTAAAAAAAGCGGTAAAAAAGGGAGAAATCGCTGAAAGCCGGTATATCAGTTACCTTGGATTGCTTGAAAATGATGAAAAATACCGGCGAAGCATCTAAGAACCATTTGAATATCCGTGCATAATTACGGATACAACCGGTTGTAAGCGCCTTTTGTTCCCTTACTTTTCCGGTTGTTTTTCAGCAAAATATTTCACTATTCCTGAGGCCTTTGCCCTACCTACGGATGCGGACAGGTCTTCATACGACAATTCCCTGATCTTGTTTACAGACCGGAATTCTGTTACCAGTTTTTGTATGGTTTTCGGACCGATACCCGGGATAGCGTCCAGTTCAGAAACAAGCATATTTTTTGATCGTTTGTTTCTGTGAAAGTCTATTCCGAAACGGTGTGCTTCATTCCTCAGTTGCTGAATTATTTTTAATGTTTCAGAGGTTTTATCCAGGTAAAGGGGAATCTCATCTCCCGGAAAATACAGTTCTTCCAGTTTTTTAGCGATTCCGATGATGGCTGTTTTCCCTCTCAGGTTCAGTTTCTCCAATGCTTTTACCGCCGATGACAATTGTCCTTTTCCTCCGTCTACCACAATCAGCTGAGGCAGGGATTTCTCCTCCTCCAGCAACCGCTTGTATCTTCTGAAAATTACTTCCTGCATGGAAGCAAAATCATCCGGCCCTTTGACTGTTTTAATGGCAAAATGCCGGTATTCCTTTTTTGCCGGCACGGCATTTTTAAAAACCACACAGGAAGCCACCGGATTTGATCCCTGAAGATTGCTGTTATCAAAACATTCGATGTGTTCCGGCCATTCTTTCAACTGCAGATCCTTTTTCATTTGTTCCAGGATTCTTCCGGTTCGTTTTTTTTGCCGGTCCGTGGCTTTGTGTTTTTCTGCCTCCAGCCTGTAATACATAGCATTGCGGGTCGATAAATCCAGGAGATGTTTTTTATCCCCCCTTAAAGGAACATGAAATGTGATTCCTTCCAGCCGGGTATGCACCTTAAAGGGCACAATGATCTCCTTTGCATTGCTATAAAGGCGTTGCCTTATATCCACAATAGCAAGCAACAGAATATCCTCAGTTTTCTCCTCCAGTTTTTTGCGAATTTCCATCGTATGAGTTTGAATGATGGCTCCGTTTAACACTTTCAGATAATTTACGACCGCATTCTGTTCATCCGCAACAACTGAAAATACATCCACATCTCTGATCTCCGGACTTACCACGGTAGAGCGGCTCTGGTATTTTTCAAGTAACCCGATCTTTTCCTTTATTTTCTGGGCTTCTTCATATTGATAATGCTCCGCATAATCCGTCATTCGCTGCTTCATATGACGGATCACCCCTGTTATGTTTCCTTTCAGTATATGGGCAATCTCTTCGATGCCTTCGTTGTATTTCTCTTCCGAAATCAAATTCTGGCAGGGGCCCAGGCAATTGCCTATATGGTATTCAAGGCATCGTTTATATTTTCCTTTCCGTGTATTTTCTTCCGTCAGATTGTAGTTGCAGGTCCTTAGTTTATACAGCGAACGAAACAGTCCCAGTAGGGTATTAACGGTCAAATATGAGGTGTACGGCCCAAAATACCGTGATCCGTCCCGTACAACCTTCCTGGTCTTGAAAACCCGGGGATACCTTTCTTTTTTTATGCATATCCAGGGGTATGTTTTATCATCTTTAAGCCGTATGTTATACCGGGGTCTGTATTTCTTTATCAGGTTGTTTTCCAGAAGCAGGGCATCTTCTTCCGTATCAACCACCATATATTTAATATCGGCAATATGATGGACCAGCAGGGCCGTTTTTCTGTGAATATGTTTTTTTGTAAAATAAGAAGAGACTCTTTTTTTCAGGTTCTTTGCCTTCCCCACATAAATGATTTCGCCGGAATTATTAACATACTGATATACTCCAGGTTTATCAGGAATAACAGAAAGGATGGTATTCAGATAATCCCTGTGTTTATGTGTACTTCTGTTTTGAATCATTCTTCCAAAAAAACGTCAACGAAATTAAATTTATTGACATCAAACAGTCCTTTATCCCCTAGTTTCAATTCCGGAATTACAAGCAAAGACATAAAAGCCAGGGTCATAAACGGAGAATCCAGCGTACAGCCGAATTCCTTTGTTTTTTCGATCAGCTTTCGATATAAACCGGCTATTTCCCTGCCAGTTTTTTGGGTCATAATACCTCCCACTTCCAGCTGCATAGCCATTTGACTTTTTGTATCTCCTGCCACAATTCCGCCCTTTATATCGATCAGTTTATTGACAACAGCAATTATATCGGCATCGGAAGTTCCCACTGCAATAAGGTTATGGCTGTCGTGTGCAATGCTGCTTGCTATGGCACCCTTTTTTAGCCTGAAATTCCGTATAAATCCGATCTGCACCGGTTCATTTTTATACCGGCTCATGACCACCATTTTCAGTATATCCCGTTTGGTATCGGAAACAACTTTTCCCTCTTCTATGTTTGGTTCTTCTACAGTCTGTCCGGTAAAAAGACTTCCGTCGGTAACTTCTATGACACGTATTTTATCTGTTTTTGCAGGTATAACGATTTCTTTCTTTGCTATTCTTGTCCGGTTAAAAACATTGATGGGTTCCGATTCAGGACATTCAAACAGTACTTCTCCATTTTGATACACCGGAACACCATCAATAATGGTCTTTCGGATCCTGAAATTTTTCAGGTCTTCCACAACAATAAAGTCTGCCGGATCTCCCTTTTTCAGCAAACCCACATTCAGCCCGTAATGTTTTACCGGGTTGATCGAAGCAGCCCGTAAAAGATGATAGAGATCCACTCCTTTCTCCAGTCCCTTTTTTATGATTTTATCGATGTGTCCTTCTCTGAGCAGTGTTTCCGGGTGTGAATCATCGGTACACAACATGACTTTATCGGGGTATTTATCAATCAAAGGGTATAGTGCTTCGAAATTCTTTGCGGCACTTCCTTCGCGAATCGCTATTTTCATGCCCAGGCTTATTTTCTCTTCTGCCTCTTCCATGGAAGTACATTCGTGGTCGGTTGATATTCCAGCCTCTATATATTTCCTGGCATCTTCACCCCGGAGTCCGGGAGCGTGCCCGTCAATTTTCTTGTTCAGTTTCCTGGCAGCCTCTATTTTTTTCATGACCTCCGGGAGTTTATATAAAACGCCAGGGAAATTCATCATTTCCGAAAGGTAGTACAGGTCGTCTCTGGCCAGTAGTTTTTCGACTGTTTCGGCATTCAGTTCAGCGCCGGAGGACTCGAACGGAGTTGCGGGAACACAGGAAGGCACTCCGAAGAATATCTTCAGCGGAACCTTTTTTGCACTCTCAATCATAAAATCGATACCACGAACACCCATGACATTTGCGATTTCATGCGGGTCGCTCACCACAGCAACCGTTCCCCGTGGAACCGCCATGCCGGCAAACACGGAAGGCACGGCCATTGAACTCTCTATATGAACATGGGCATCCGTAAAACCCGGAAGGATATACTCATTGCCTGCATGCTCACAAGCCCGTATGAAATCAATTATTCCGTTTTTCACCCCAATTTCCCCTTTGAACTGACGCCGGTTTTCTATGTCGACAATAATACCCTTATATTTTGCTTCCATATCGTATTTGTTTTTTAGTACCGTTATTCTATAAAAACAGTAAAAAGGTTGTATTGTTTTGTTTTTGATAAAACAACGTTCCACGTGGAACATTATTTACCAAGCATTATCAACAAAACATTGATATCCGCTGGGGATACTCCTGAAATCCTTTTCGCCTGTCCAATCGTCTTCGGATTAATGCGCTTTAACTTCTGTCGTGCCTCTGTTGAAACCGATATTAATTCATCATAATTAAATTTATCTTCAATATTTAATTCATCCAGCCTGCGCAGCTTTTCAGCCAGCACTTTCTCCCTTTCTATGTAACCGGAATATTTAATCTGAATCTCTGCCGACTCAAAAATTTCTTCCTTTCTGTTTTCCGGAACCTCGTTCAGAATTTTCTGTAGCGGGGAAGCATACGGAACCACATCAAATAACGAAATCTGAGGGCGTAAAATAATTTCTCTTAATTTAACACCTTGATTTAACGGAGGGGTATTCTTTTCCTTAAGTAACTGGTTTACAGCTTCCGGCTTAATGCTTAGTTTGGTAACCATATCGATAATCCGGTCCTTAAGCACCGTTTTTTCCTTCAGCAATTTTATTCGTTCCGGAGAAGCCAGCCCCATTTTCCATGATTTCCCGGTCAACCTTGAATCTGCATTGTCCTGCCTCAATAAAATTCTGTATTCTGCCCTGCTTGTAAACATCCGGTAGGGTTCATCTACCCCTTTTGTTATCAAATCGTCAATCAATACACCAATATAGGCTTCGTCCCGTTTCAGAACAAACGTCTTTCCCCGTTCATGAACGGCATAATGTGCATTGATACCAGCCACAATACCCTGTGCTCCAGCTTCCTCATATCCCGTAGTACCATTAATCTGCCCGGCAAAAAACAGATTTCGTATTCGTTTTGTCTCCAGCGTCGGTTCCAGCTGGGTTGGATCAAAATAATCATATTCAATGGCATATCCCGGCCTGAATATTCGTGCTTTTTCAAGTCCGGGGATGGCATGCATTGCTTTCAGTTGAATATCCCATGGCAAAGAAGAAGAGAATCCGTTCAAATAGTATTCATTGGTGTATTCTCCTTCGGGTTCAAGAAAAAGCTGATGTTGGCTTTTTTCTTCAAAGGTTTTTAATTTGGATTCAATGCTTGGACAATACCTTGGTCCGGTGCTTTGAATGGTTCCGTCAAACATGGGAGAAAAATCGAAACCTTCTTTTAATATTTCATGAACATCCGGATTTGTATAGGTTATCCAGCAGGATCTATTGATTAATTCTCTTTTTATATCCGGTAGAAAGGAGAATTTATAGTATCCTTCCTCTCCCTTTTGTTCCTTCATTTTTGAAAAATCTACATATCTTCCGTCAATCCTTACCGGTGTACCGGTTTTAAGTCTTCCCTTTATGAACCCCAATCCGGTCAGTTGTTCCGTCAATGAATAAGAGGCTTCTTCCCCCATTCTTCCGCCTTCCACCTGTTTTTTCCCTACATGAATTAATCCGTTTAAAAAGGTTCCGTTTGTAAGAATTACTGATTTTGTCCGGAATTCTATTCCCAGGCGTGTTCTTACCCCGGTTACTTTTTTATTCTTCACGATCAAAGCAGTCACAATGTCTTGCCACAGGTCCAGGTTTTGAATCCCTTCCAGTGTATCCCTCCAACGTTCAGAGAATTTTCTTCGGTCAGACTGGGCACGTGGACTCCACATAGCGGGTCCCTTTGACCGGTTTAACATACGGAACTGGATAGCTGTCTGATCGCTTATAATTCCTGCATATCCACCCAATGCATCAATTTCCCGCACAATTTGTCCTTTGGCAATGCCTCCCATTGCCGGATTGCACGACATATGAGCATATTTGCTCATATCCATGGTGATTAGGAGGGTCCCGGAACCCATGTTAGCCGAGGCCGCTGCCGCTTCGCATCCTGCATGCCCACCTCCTACAACAATAACATCATATTCCGGTAGCATTCTTATTTCTTTACAAGTTTATTAAGATAATAATCTTCTTTCTTTCTCATTTCCTTTATTTCATCCGGGCTTTTATCTTTATATCCTGCCAGATGAAGTACCCCATGAAACAACACCCTGTAAAGTTCATTTTCAAATTCCGCATGATACGTTTCTGCATTTTCTCTTACCCGCTCAATGCTTATAAACAAATCCCCCGACAAAGTATCCTCCCGGCAGTAGTCAAACGCAATGACATCTGTATAATGATCCCTGTTTAAAAACTCTTTGTTTATAGTCAATAAATACCGGTCTGAACAGAAAATTACCGTGATTTCTCCCAGCTTTTTTCCCTCTTCTTCAATTAATCTGGATAGATATTCATTGATCCTTTTTTTCCGGATCTTAAAATCCGGGATCTCTTCAAGATAATACTGTATCTTCACTCAAATCAAATTTTATTCTCAGCAGTCTTCCTTTTTTTTTGTAAGTCACTTCTGAAGCATAAGACCTTATGATAAAGATTCCTCTTCCTTTTTCTTTCTTTATGTTTTCCGATTGGGTCGGGTTGGGTATCCTCTCTTTATTGAATCCTTTGCCTTCATCTTCAATAAGTATGATTGCTTCCTTTCCGTTGCAATCGACCTCAATCCGTACTACTTTTTTTATATCGTTTCCGTTTCCGTGTATAATGGCGTTGGATATACCCTCTGATACACATACCATCAATTTTTGGAGTCGATCCCAGGTTATTGTATAGTTTTTAAAATACTGTTCCAGGAATTTTTCCACCTTTCCCAGGTTATGTATATCTGAATCTATGGTTTGTGTTTCTTTATTGCCGTACACCTTGTTCGTCCATTAAATCGATATATTTCCTGTATTTTTTATTATAGAAGTTGTTTAATTTAAAAAGATTTTGATCCAAATTTTCCAGTCTGTTCTTTTCTTGTTTATTAAACTCAAAATACTTTACCGGGTTGCTATAAAACTCCTGGTCAGCTGTTTCAGATTCTCTTTTCTCATCAAAATCCCTTTCTATTTCTGCTTTTTCCGCTTCCAGCAATCGTGTCATTATCTGATTCTGCCGGATCAGTGTTTTCTGTGAAATGCTTTTATTTATGAGTTCTAATCTGTTTTCTTCCAGCAGTTGATCCACATTTTTCAGGGTCTCCCTTGCGTCACTACCCACGTTTCCGTTGTTCATTATTTCACGTAGTTTTTTCTGCATCATTTCATGTTGCATAAGGCTTTCACCCAGCATTTTACTTGTTTTTTGGAAATTTCCTTTTTTCATTTCTTCAATCATTCTCTGAAGTTGTTCTTTCATCCCTTCCGATGATTTCCGGAGCATATCCAGATTCTCTCCTCCCGGTTTCTGTCCTGGTTTTTCACAATTCTGACATCCGGAACTGCAGCTTGCCATTTGTTCTTCCATCCTGCGCAACGCGTCGTATAAAAAGAGGGCAAGGTTGTTTGCTGATGTCAGCACAAACTGCTGACTTACCCGTGATGCAGGGATTGAACCTTCAGCAAGCTGATCTTCTGTTTTATTCAGATTCATGTCCATTTCCAGTAACTCCTTGCTAATCAAACCGGATATTTGAGGAGTCCTGTTTGCCAGTGCGTATAATGAATCCTTGATCTCTCTGCTCTGATCCCGGAGGTTTTTCTGGTCTCTTTTTAATGAATTCAAAACAGGATCGTTGACATCCAGTCCGGAAAACTGCATCATGACTTCCTCCTGTGAAAAGGAAAACCATAACAGGTTGCTCAGGAGCTGACGTATATCGTCAATGTTTTCCATATGTTGCTTCATCATGTTCGATTGCAGCAGTTGATCCATACTGAATGCCAGATTCTGCATCTTTTCGGATGTACTTTTTATGCTTTGTGAAGCTTTATTCCTTCTTTTCTTTTCAAGGTTTTCCCTGTTTATGTCAAAATTCTCATTTATATCGTTGAATTCCTGGTCAAAGTCATCATAAATAAGTGGATTTTTTAGTTTATTATTCATCTCCAGTGCTTCTTCCAGTGCTTTCCTAAGGCGGCTCACCTCTTCCCTGTTTTGGCCGTCTTTTTCACTGGCTTCTTCAAAATTTCTTTTTTCACTTATTTCAACAGCCAGATCCTCCTCGATATCAGCCAATTCATACAAATCATCAATGATACCCTGAAATTTCTGCTCAACTTTCATCCTTCGCAACATTTCCAGGTTTCTGTCCAGTTGCTTTGCCAGATCATCCATGGACATATCCAACTTTTCAGACAAGTTGTTAAACCGGCTTTCATTAAACTCTTCTGCCAGTTTTTGAAATTCCTCTATCAATTCCTTCAGTTCATCGCTGAAAACCTGTTCCAGCAATTCTTCGATCATCTGCTGTTTTTCCAGGATTTCCTGTTCCTTTCCGGTAAAAGTTTTAATAAAATTGTTCAACTCATCATTTTGTTGTTTTACCTGATCCAGTATCTGTTCCAGCTGATTCTTTTTGTTTACAATTTCATTAACCAGTTGTGATTTTTCCCAGTCCGACACATTTGAATCCAGGTTTTTATACTGCAGTTCTTTTACATCCTTTCTGATTTCATCAGCCAGCATCCGGCTTTCTTGTATTTTGCTTTCAACATCTGCAAACTGTTCCTTATCGTACGCATGGATTTCCCTTTCGGAAGGAGTGAAATACACAAAACTTTCGGAAGTGGTTGTTTTGGGCCCGTTAACGGCATCGTTATCTGAAACTGAAAAATAGTAGGTTATCTCCTCTGATTCATAATTAAACAAATTAAAATCAGTGGTATAATAAAATTCCTGGTAGGTTACATTTTTTGTGATCTGCAATGGAAAAACTGTATCCCTTCCCTGCACATTCATATGAAAATGCAAGGAGGAAAATCCATAGTCATCAGCTATTTCCCCCATAAAATAAAACCGGGAATAGAGAGTAGAATCCCGTGTCTGAACCAACCTTATTTCCGGAAACTGATCCGGAACAACTTTCAGGTTATATGCAAGTACTTCTTTGTAATCTATATAGGAATTTTTAATAAAAATCCGGTATTCTGTATTTTTATGAACCTCTGTATCGGCGATAAAAACATTTCCCTCTTCCCGGGCTGTTATTTTTTTTTGGTCTCCAAAACGTATATACAAAGAATCAGTGTCAATACAGGTAAACTTCCATTCTATCTGTGTTCCCTCTGCTACCGTCAGATCACCCACATTCTCAATATTTTCTTTTTTCATCCTGGTATATTCCGGAGGGATAATCTGTACATGAAATTCCGAAATACCTGGCTTGGGAAGAATTTTTAATCGATAGGATCCGGAACGATATTTTAAATCGGTAAAATAAAAATCAAACGGATTGATTACTGATTCTATTTTATATTCGAAATGGTTCTTATCCTTTTTCTTCATCAGGTAATCCGACCCCTCAATATTCAGGTATACGACCTGCGGAAGGCTTTCTCCCAGGCCTTGCAAAAGGAGGGTGTATTCATCCCCTTTGTTCACAATCAGTTCTTCATTTTTCAGGATAAATTCATACGGAGCCGGCTTACTAAACTGCTTGTCATAGTGTATAATCCTGTAATTTGATTCTGCAATCACCGGCTTATCAAAAACAACAATTCCCGCCACAACAAGGATGCTTATAATAAGGTATAACAACATAAACCTCAATTGTTTAAAACGGATGGCATGTTGAAAATTAAAAATTTTAATCTGTTTTATTTTCTGATCAATGCTTGCCAGGAGAATCTCTGAAGAATAGATGCTGTCATTGAGCCTGGCCAGTTCAAGAATATTTAATAGTTTGTCTTTAATTTCCGGAAAATGTGTAACTATGATTTTATTGATATTTTCATCGCTGAGTTGTCTGAAGACCCGGATTAACTGAAAAAAAGGAACAAACACAAACTGTAGGATCATAACAGCTAGGAAAACAATTGCTGCATAAAAAATAAACGTTCGGGCCGGAGAGGGTAGATAGGCCAAATATTCAATGACCGAAAGCAAAGTATAAACCAATATACTGACAAGCAAAGTCAGTAAAAATCCCTTAACAAGTTTATAGATATAAAACTTCCTACGGAATAATTTCAGCTTATCAACAAGGATGTTAAAACTTTCTGTCATTTTTTATTAAATTGTTTAAATTTAAACAGGTTATCTTTTTGTAAGGTTGTTAATAAATCCATTTACATTGGTTCAAAAATCATAAATATTAATTAATAAAAAAAGTTGTAAACCATTTTTTGTTTTTTATATAGATAATCAACTAAAAAAAGACAAGAGGAAAAAATGAATTGTTTTAAAATTATTCTAACGGACAATCAACAAGTCTCTTTTATTAATAACGTCAGACAAGGATGTTTGTTTTGTTTGTTCACAGGTTCATAAATTCCTCTTTGCTACTTTTATAAATGGTTTATAATTTGTTATTAATAAAGAAAAACCGGGTTTATAAGTTCTTTAAAAATTTTCATAAATAGATATTAACCTTTATAAACAGTATATCATATTGTATTATAATCTTTATATTTGTTATATATATTAATAAAGATATATCTTGACAAAACCGTTTAAAATATTGTTGGTTGAAGATAATCCGTTGAATCAGAAAATTGTATCGTTTAATTTGCAGAAAGAACACCATGCTGTAACAATTGCGGAAGATGGAAAGACTGCCCTGGAGTTATTTGAAAAAGAACGATTTGATCTTATTCTTATGGACATCATGATGCATGGAATGGATGGCCTGGAAACTTCCATGAATATCCGTAAGATTGAGAAAAAGAATAACTTGACACACACACCTATTATTGCATTAACAGCAAATACCCTGGATAATGACCGGGAAAAATGTTTACATTACGGAATGGATGAATACATGGCAAAGCCATTCCGGATGTCCAAACTAAATGATATTCTGGATATTCTGGGGTTAACCTGATTTCTTTCCTTAACGATAATCAGATGAATGATTTTATAGATTTGCAGGGTAAGGCTTTTGATGAGCGCGATAAGGAATTGGATCAGAAGCTTCGTCCGGTATGCTTTAAAGATTTCAAAGGGCAGCAAAAGATTGTGGAAAACCTCCGTGTTTTTGTTAAGGCTGCCAACATGCGGGGTGAGTCTCTGGATCATGTATTGCTACATGGTCCACCCGGATTAGGAAAAACAACCTTATCCTATATTATTGCCCATGAGCTGAATGCAGGAATAAAAATTACTTCCGGACCTGTTATGGACAAACCGGGTGACCTGGCCGGATTGCTTACAAATCTCGAAGAACGGGATGTTCTTTTTATTGATGAAATACACCGTCTTTCTCCCATTGTTGAAGAGTATTTGTATTCGGCTATGGAAGATTTCAGGATTGATATCATGCTGGATAAAGGACCCAGTGCCCGTTCAGTTCAGATTGACCTGAATCCGTTTACCCTGATTGGCGCCACCACACGGTCGGGACTATTAACCTCCCCTTTGCGGGCCCGTTTTGGTATTAAATCGCATCTTGAGTATTACGACACCGGGGTATTGACAGGAATTGTGAAAAGGTCAGCTGACATTCTGAATGTCTCCATCCAGGATACGGCAGCCAGTGAAATTGCTTCACGCAGCAGGGGAACCCCCCGGATTGTAAATTCCCTGTTGCGAAGAGTCCGCGATTTTGCCCAGGTTAAAGGTACCGGTGAAATTGATATGGCCATAACCATGCATGCCCTTGAAGCATTGAATATTGATCAGTACGGACTGGATGACATGGATAACCGCATTTTGGTTGCTATTATCGATAAATTTAAAGGCGGTCCTGTGGGAATCAGTACCATTTCTACTGCGGTGGGAGAAGATGCTGGAACCATTGAAGAGGTATACGAACCCTTTCTCATAAAAGAGGGATTTATAAAAAGGACTCCCCGTGGACGGGAGGTTACTGATCTGGCATACAAACACCTGGGACGGGTCCGGTACGGAGGTTCACCTACACTATTCTGATTTAACTGGTCTTACTTCAAACAAAAAAGGCCAGTATTTTCCGGTCACGAGCAGGTTTCCTGATTCCTCATGGAACGCAATACCGTTCAGTACGTCAACGGGCGTTTCAGTGGAAAAAAGGGAGTATAGTTCCGATAAATCAATGGTTGCAAGGATCCTTCCGTTTTCAGGATCTATTTTGATGATGTAATTTTTTGACCACACATTGGCGTAGATAAATCCGTTGTTGTATTCCAGTTCATTCAGCGCTTCCTGGTATATTTTATCACTGGCTACATAAAGGTGCCTGACCTCCGAGAAAGTTTCCGGACTAATCCAGGTGAGTTTTTGGGTTCCATCGCTCATAATCAGGTTTTTCCCATCGTTTGTAAGGCCCCAGCCTTCAGTGGTGTGAATAGAAAAACTGTCGATCAGGGCAAAATCAGTAAGCCTGTAAACAAATCCTTTTTGGGCACGGTAGGTAAGCTGGTATATTTTATCGTTCAGGATAGTGATCCCTTCGCCAAAGTATTGATCGTTCAGTTTTTTTTGCTGAACCACCTTCCCTGAAGGAAGGCTGATTTTGTAAATTGCAGAAGTACCTTCCTGGCCGGTACTTTCATAAAGAAACCCATCCACCATTTCCAGTCCCTGGGTAAAGAATTCCCGGGAATGAGGGTATTCCCGGATTACCTCAATGCCATAGTTCTCAGGGGAGATGTCGGAGAGCGCTGAAAATGTTTTGTACCGCGTATTGGTAATCCCATCGGTTTTTGTGGCAACAACCTTTAATGAATTGGGACCCACCTGTTTTATTTTTTCCAGCGTGACTTCAAAATTCAGACCGGTATGCGTGGCGATGCATTCATTTTCGTAATAGAGTGCTATGGTTTTTATTTCCCCGTTGGGAAGTTTGGTATTCACCTGAATGGTAACCGGTTCATTGATCCGGTAATCTTTCTGAACCGGTAGCAGTGTGATCGAGCTGACCGGCTTCCTGGAACGGTTGGAATTACCGGAGCAGGATATAAGAACAGGAACCAGGTGCAACAGCATTAACAACAGGAAAAGAAGCTTTTTCATACGATTGTAATTGTTTCTTTTCAAAGGTATTTCCGATATGTATCGGAATATCTTACCCTGAACCATTGGGGCTCGTTTCATAAAAGCAGAATTAATCCGTTTCACGAACAAATATAGCGTATTCTGCGAAAAAAGGATGAGTTGTTTTAAACACCAGAGGTTGATGCAAATTCTGATTCACATAAAATTTTAGCCACTCTCTTCCAAATGCATTATCTTTGAAAAAAAATCACGCGTTTGAACACCTACAGAAAATTAGCAAGCGACACGGCCATTTATGGGATGAGCAGCATCATCGGGCGTTTCCTGAACTGGTGGCTGGTTCCCTATTATTCGAGGTTGTTTTTGCCCGAGGTTTACGGCGTGGTAACCAACCTCTATTCGTATGTGGCTTTTTTTCTGGTTTTTCTGACTTATGGCATGGAAACCGGTTTTTTCCGGTTTGCATCGCGGTCGGAACAACCCGAAAAAGTGTATTCCACATCGGTATTGTCACTTTTTGGTACTTCATTCCTGTTTATCCTGTTTATAGTCCTTTTTAAGGATAACCTGGCATCGCTGATCCGCTACGAAGAACAAAGTGAATACATCCTATGGCTGGGGATTATTGTCGGGGTCGATGCTTTTACCTCTATCCCTTTTGCCAAACTGAGGCTCGATAACCGCCCGATCCGGTTTGCCTCTATCAAGTTGGTTAACATAGCCCTGAACATCGGATTTAACCTGTTTTTCCTGTCGTTATGCCCTTACCTGCTCAGACACAACCCCGGTTCGGTGGTTTCGTTGATTTATTCGCCTGAAATCGGGGTGGGGTATGTGTTTATTTCCAACCTGCTTGCCACAACAGTAACTTTGCTTTTGCTTTTGCCTGAAATCCTGAAAATAAAATTCGACTTCGATCGTTCTTTGCTGTTTAAAATGCTGGGTTATTCGTTTCCCATCCTGATTGTGGGACTGGCCGGCATGGTGAACCAGAACATCGATAAAATTCTGATACCCTTCCTGATTCCGGAAGGCCGGGACCCGATGTATCAGGTGGGTATTTATGGGGCCAACTACAAAATTGCCGTTTTAATGAATATGTTCATCCAGGCCTTCCGTTATGCCTTTGAACCGTTTTTCTTTTCACGTGGAACAGCCAAAGATGATAAACAGGTTCATGCTGTGATCATGAACTATTTCGTGATTTTCGGGCTGCTGATTTTCCTGGGCATCATGTTGTATATCGATCTTGTTAAAATCCTGATCGACCCGCTTTACCACGAGGGGCTGAAGATTGTCCCCATCATTCTGATGGCAAACCTGTTCCTTGGGATTTACTATGCGCTTTCGTTGTGGTATAAACTGGTCGATAAAACCCGGTACGGAGCCTACATTGCGCTGGTCGGGGCTGCCATTACCCTGGGGATGAACATTGTGTTAATTCCACTGATCGGGTACATGGGATCTGCTCTTGCGGTCTTTACCTGTTTCCTGGTGATGATGGTGATTTCTTATGTGTTGGGACAGAAATATTACCCCATATCGTACGACCTGAAGTCAATTTTTCTGTATACAGGGTTAGCCGTTTCACTTTATGCTGTATCCACTTTTTCGCAAACGTTTACCCCGCTTTTAAAATACGGTTTCAACACCGGACTGTTGCTGGTATTCCTGGTTGTTATTTTTTTCAGGGAAAAAAACCGGTTAAAAAGGATACTAAATTTCCGTAAAAGGTAAAAAAAATACATAGAAGTATTAAATTTGTGGTTTTAAACGGAAACCATGAGTGAAAAAATCATTGCATTGGCAAGCGACCATGCAGGCTTTGAAAAAAAAGAAGCAATAAAGGAGTATTTCGATAAAAAAGGAATTACGTACAAAGATTTTGGATGTTTCAGTTCTGAAAGCGTTGATTATCCGGATTTTGGTCATCTTTTAGGCAAAGCCATCGATTCGGGGGAATACGAAACCGGTATTTCATTTTGCGGGTCAGGGCAGGGGATCAGCATGGTAGCCAACAAGTATCCGAATGTACGTTCAGCCTTATGCTGGAATACTGAAATTGCCAGGCTTGCCAAAGAACATAACAATGCAAATATATGTGCTGTGCCTGGAAGGTTTGTTACCCGGGAAGAAACCATCGCCATTGTGGAGGCCTTTTTATCTGCTACATTTGAAGGAGGAAGGCATTTGCGCAGAATGAAAAAAATCCCGATTAAATAACTTTCGGATTATGAATGTCTTATTGCAACCGTAAACGTTAAGATTATGTTGTCACATACAAGTAAATATGCGTTACGCGCCCTGATTTATCTCGCCAGATTTTCAGAAAAAGAAAAAATGATCGGTATTAAAAAAATCTCGGAGGATTTGAGTCTCTCCAGTCCTTTTTTAGGTAAGATTCTTCAGTTTCTGGTAAAAGAGGGATTGCTGGTTTCTGTGAAAGGTCCCAATGGAGGCTTCAACCTGGCGAAAGATCCCGGTGAGATAAGCTTATGGGATGTCGTGGTCACCGTGGATGGAGAAGGGTTTTTCACAAATTGTTTGCTGGGGCTTAATCCCTGCCATAACAACGATACCGGAAGACCGGTATGCCCTGTTCACAAAAAATATGCACGATTGAGAAAGCAAATTGCTGATTTTTATCAGGAAACCTCGCTTAAATCAATCAGCGACGATATAGAAAAATTTGAGGATTTTATAAAGCTTTAAAGGTAGGGTTCAATTTTTTTTCCTGAAATAAAGAGACGGTAAAAAAGCAAAGCCAAAAGAATGCCGGTAAGGTTAGCCAGAAAATCATAGATGTCACCGTGGCGCAAAACGGCAATTTTTTCCTGCAGGATTTCAACACAACCGCTAAGCAGAGAGGCTAAAATCAGGGAATATACATAAGCCCGGCGGGTAAAGGAGGAAAAAGGACGGATCAGAAGGAGGGTAAGTATAAAATAAAATCCAAGATGGATCAGTTTGTCAAAATGAGGAATAGCAAACAAAGGAACCCTGGGTAAACCATCTCCCGGCATCAGGCTGAGATACAAAATGACAATCAACCAGCATGCTGATTTCCAAAAACTTCGAATTTTCACTTGTTTCTGTTACATTAATTGAAAACATTGTGTTCCTGTTCCAAATAAACAACGGTATAATCCCAGACCTCCCCGGGCCGGCAGAACCAGTCTGCCGGACCTGCCGACGCATCCCGTCCCGGTCTGTTGTTCTTAAATTCTGCGGCACTGGGGCCCGTGTCAGGTTCTCTTTATTTGGGAAGGTAAACTTAAAAAAATAAATCCAATGGCCGGTATCTATATCCATATTCCTTTTTGCCTCTCTGTCTGTGCCTATTGCGATTTTTATAAAACAACAAAACTTTCTGCCCTGCCGGACTTTATGGAAGCCCTTTTTGCTGAAATGGAACAAAGGAAGGAATACCTGCAGGGTAAAACCATACAAACAGTCTATCTGGGAGGGGGTACACCTTCTGTGTGCACACCGGATGCGATTGGAAAGATCCTGAACAGGATTTATACCCTGTTTCCGGTGGAAAAAACTGCGGAAATAACCCTGGAAGCAAATCCCGACGACATCACACCCGGTTACCTGGAAGACCTTTTCTGTACCCCGGTGAACCGTTTGAGCATCGGGATTCAGTCGTTTTCTGACAGCGATCTGGTCACTTTGAAACGCAGACATACCGGCAGACAGGCCCTTCAGTGTGTGGAGAATGCTTTTCATGCTGGTTTTGATACGATCAGTGTGGATCTGATCTATGGATTGCCCGGATTAACCCGGGAACAATGGCAGAGAAACCTGCAGACAGCTTTTGAGCTTCCCGTATGTCACCTGTCTGCCTACCATATAACCTACCACCAGGGGACGCTTTTCCACGACGGGCTGAAAAAGGGAATTCTGAAGGAAACAGATGAGGAGGAAAGTGTGTTCCAATATGAGATGCTGGTCAGGGAGGCTGAAAAGAATGCATTTGAACAATACGAAATATCCAATTTTGCCAAACAACAGAAGTATGCCCGACACAATACCGCTTACTGGTTTAACGAGCCCTACCTGGGTCTGGGACCTTCGGCTCATTCATACAATGGTGTAAGCAGGCAGTGGAATATAGCAGACCTGAATGCATATATTCAGGCCCTGAATTCAGGATCCGGATTCTTTGATTCCGAAACATTGTCGGAAAATGATCAGTTTAACGATTTTATCCTGACACGCCTGCGCACAAAATGGGGAATCTCACGAACCGGGGTGATCTCCCGTTTTGGAACAGCAAAGTGGAACTTCCTGGAAAAAAAAACAGCGCCCTTCCGGTTAAAAGGGGTTATCAAAGAGAGGAATGGAACTTTCAGATTAACCCCGGAAGGGATGTTTATCTCGGATAAAATTATGGAAGATTTGTTTTTTACAGAAACCTGATTTCCTGAACCGGGAATCGTAAAAAAATGTTAACCGGCCTGTTATCTCTGTATAATTCTATATCTTAGCAGTTTTGATTTTTCAACATGGTTATACGAATTGTAAATAAATCGGGAAATTCCCTGCCTTCCTATAGTACGGAGCATTCATCAGGAATGGATCTGCGGGCTGATTTAGCGGAACCGGTGGTTCTAAAATCCGGAGAGAGAAAATTGATACCCACCGGACTGTATATGGAGATTCCTCCGGGATATGAAGCCCAGATCAGACCCCGCAGCGGACTTGCCCTGAAAAGGGGAATTACGGTGTTGAATACACCGGGGACCATAGATGCGGATTACAGAGGAGAAATAGGCATAATTCTCATAAATCTTTCCCGGGAAGATTTTGTTATTAAAAACGGGGAAAGGATATGCCAGATGATTGTTGCTTCCTATGAAAAAGTGGAATGGGAATTGACGGAAGGTTTAAATGAAACAGAAAGGGGAAAAGGTGGATTTGGACACACAGGAAAAGCGTAAAAGGATGAGAAAAGTGCTGTATATAGCAATGGTTGGTTGTGTTGGCCTTTTATGGAGTTGTTCAGCGACCAAACAAAGCCAGATGGTTCCCGACAAGGGACCCGAAACAGATACAGAGCAGGTGGATGCATTGGTTCAGGAAGAGCAGAACCGGTTTCAGTATTTTTTTGTGGAAGGACTGAAACAGAAGATGCTCGGAAATACCCAGGAGGCCATACGGTTCTTCTCCGGATGCCTTGAACTGGATCCCAATTCGGCAGCTGCCATGTATGAGCTGGCCCTGATCCATGCATCCAATAACGATCTTACCAGTGCAACCTTGTTGCTTGAAAAGGCCATATCGTTAAACGACCGCAATAAATGGTATAAAATCCTGCTGGCTCAGATCTGTCAGCAAACAAGAAAATTTGATCAGGCTGCTTCACTCTATGATGATCTGGTAGCCCTTGAACCGGAAAATCCGGAATATTTGTTTATGAAGGCCCGGATGCTCACTGAAGCAGGAAAAACAGACGAAGCCCTGGAAGCCTTCCGGGAAATGGAAAAAAAGACAGGAGTGAGCGAACAAGTATCCATATCGGTACAACAGTTGCTGATTGAAGCAGGAAGAAAAAAAGAGGCGCTGGAAGAAATTCAGAAACTGATCGATACCTTTCCGGATGAACCCAGCTATTATGGTTTGTTGGCTGATCTGTACCTGAACCTGGGAGAAAATAAAAAGGCACTGGAAAATTACCATCAGATACTGAAGATGGACCCGGAAAACGGGTATGTCTATTTTTCACTTGCCAATTATTACCTTGATGCCGGGGAACCGGAGAAAAGTTTTGATTATACAAAAAAGGGATTTGCCAGCCCTGCGGTAGGTGTGGATACCAAATTGCAGCTTTACCTGATGTTATCAGCCAATGAAAATGTTTCCCGGATGTCCGGTGAACATATCGGCGAACTGGTAGATATCCTGGTGAATACCCATCCGGATGATCCCAGGGTTTATATGGTGAGTGCTGAATATTTGATCCAAAACGAAGACACAACAAAAGCCAGGGGAGAAATAATAAAAGCCCTGGAGTTAAACAATACCGATTATATGATCTGGGAGAGGCTCCTCTATATGGACAATGAGTTGCAGGACTGGCAGGCTCTGTACGAAGACAGCGAAGAAGCCCTTTTCCTTTTTCCGAATCAACCACAGGTCTATTTCCTGCATGGCATTGCCTGCCTTCAACTGGAGAAATACCAGGAAGTTCTGACGATTTGTGAGGAAGGCCTTGCCTATGTGGTGGATAACCCTCTGTTGGAAGGACAGATGGTTATGCTTAAGGGAGAAGCAAACTACAACATGGATAACAAAAAGGAGGCTTTTGAATTGTTTGATAAAGCCCTGGAACTCGACCCCGGGAATCATATCGTGATGAATAACTATGCCTATTACCTTTCCCAGGCCGGAGAAAATCTGGATAAAGCAGAACGGATGAGCGGAAAAGTGATTGAACAGTACCCCGATAATGCCACCTATCTTGATACGCATGCCTGGGTTTTGTTTAAGCAAAAAAATTACAAACTGGCTAAGTTTTACATGGAGTCGGCTATAAAAAACGGAGGAGAGGATAATCCGGTCCTGCTCGAACATTATGGGGATATTCTCTTTATGCTGGATCAAAAAGAGGAAGCAAAAGAGTTTTGGCAAAAAGCCAAAAATAAGGGAAGTGAATCAACCGTTCTGGAGAGGAAGATCAAAGATCTGAAATACTACGAAAACGAAGAACTGTGAGCCACAGAGTAAAAAGCATCCGCTTCCTGGCATTGATCATTCTTTCAGGGATGGTATGGAATTGTAAAACAACCCGAAACCTTCCGGTTGAAAACCTGAAACCTTTGAGTGCCTCCAGGATTATCCGAAGCGTTGAGGAGAATGCGCTGGATTATACCTGTTTTACGATCAGGAGAATCAATTGCCAGTATCAGGATGAAAATGAAAAATCTTCTTTCAGGGCAAATGTGAAAACCATCCGCAACCAGATGATTGTCGTCTCGTTTAATAAGCTGAATATACCCTTTGGCCGTATTATGCTGACACCTGACAGTGTGAAGTACATCAATTATATTTATAAGAATTATTTTGTCGGAGATTACCGGTTTTTAAAGGAACGGTTTAATATCGATGTGGGTTTTTATGATATCCAGTCCGTCTTACAAAACAATGTATTCTCTTTTCAGAATAGTACCGGAGAGAAAGAATTCCGGGGATTTTCCTCCCGGGTCGATTCAGGAAGATATGTGTTGCAGTCTGTAGATGAAAGAAAACTGAATAAGATTGGAGAGAAGGACAAGATACAGAAAGCAGAAAGAATAATGAGGCGTCTGGACCAGGATGCTTTTATTTTTCAAACCATTACTGTTTTACCCGGAACCTTCAATGTTGAGACCATAAAAATCGAAGACTGGTCAAACAGTCAATCTGTTGAATTTGAATTTGGTGATTATATTCCCCTGCAAAAAAAGGATTATCCGGGTGAAATAACCATGCATTTCTTTTCTGAAGAAGGCAACATCCACCTGCGGATCCGGATGGCAGGTTTTTCAACGGATAAAATAGAAAATATAAATTTTACCATACCCTCAGGATATGAACGTCTCAGGCTGCGATAAAGTAGCCGGGGAGCGGGGCAGGTTTTGTGTGCAATGAAACAGGCTGGTTTAATCATATTGTGTATGTTGCTTTCGACAGGCATGGTGGGCCAGTCACTGGAGGAACTGCGGAAACGCAAACAAAAAGCAGAGGAAGAGCTGGAGTATGCCGGTAAACTGCTCGAAGATGCCCGGAAGAACGAACAGTCCTCATTAAATCAGCTGAGACTTATCAACAGAAAAATAAGCCAGCGAAATGAAATTATTGCAGCCCTTAATGCTGAGGTAACTCTTATTCAGGGTTTTATAGAAAACAACACCTTGGTTGTTTCCCTGTTGGAAGAGGATCTTCAGGCCTTAAAAAAAGAGTATGCAGCAATGATCGTTTTTGCATATAAAAACCGGGGAATTGTCGATCACCTGATTTTTCTCTTATCCTCCAGTGATTTTAACCAGGCTTACAAAAGGCACCTTTACCTGAAACAGTATGCGGGATACCGAAAGATTCAGGCACGTACCATCGTATCCCTGCAGGAGCTTCTTGAAAAAAAAGCAGAAGACCTCCTTATCCAGAAGTCGGAAAAGGATCAATTGCTGAGCGATCTGAAGCGCGAAATGAATCTGTTAAGCGCAGAAAAAGACCAGGAGAACTCCTACATTCGGAAGATGCAACAGGAGCAACAGGTTCTGAGACAAAAAATAAGAGAACAACAACGAACCGAACAGGAACTGGAGAACAAGATCCGGCGTATGATTGAGGAAGAAGCCCGGAAAGCCAGGGAATCAGGTCGTCCTGGATTTGCCCTGACCCCGGAACAGCAGTTGACCGGGAAAGATTTCGGTCAGAATAAAAGCAGAATGCCCTGGCCTGTAGAGCGGGGAATTATTGTGGGGAAATTCGGATTGCAGAAACATCCGACGCTTGCGAATATTACGATTGATAACAACGGAGTGGATATCGCTACGGAACCGCGCGCTAAAGCCAGCGTGGTTTTTGATGGCGAGGTAAGCCGGGTTTTTGCGATCTCAGGTGGGAATATGGCCGTGATCGTGAGGCACGGACCCTACCTGACTGTTTATTCAAACCTGGCAGAAGTGACGGTAAAAGCCGGAGATAAGGTTTCTGCCGGGCAACCCATCGGAACAATCTATACGGATTCCAACGAAGGCGATCGAACCATCCTGAAATTTCAGGTGTGGTTTGAAAACCAGAAAATGGATCCGGAAGTGTGGATTGTTCAATAAAAAAATAACAACGCAACAACAGGAATAGGATTCATCTACAGGCTGTTACAGGTTTGCTACCCGTTGCAGCCTGGGAATATCTATAAATTTTATTTTTCTTCCCTGTAAGGCAATCAGGTTGTCCTGTTTAAATTCAGAAAGCAGGCGGATGACGGATTCAGTAGCGGTTCCCACCATATTAGCCAGTTCCTCACGGGTCAGTGAGATTTGCAGCGTGTTCTGATTGTCCAGATCAAAATTTTCCTTGAGCAGAAGCAGTACTTCTGCAAGCCTTTCCCTTACCGTTTTTTGGGCTATGTCGGTAATGTAGTCGTTGGCTTCCCGTAATTCCCGGCAAACAATCTGAAGCATATGGTGAGAAAATTGCCAGTTGTTCTGGATCAGGAAGAGCAGTGTTTTGTATGGAATGTGGCATAAAACACCTTCTTCGATCACCTTGGCGGTAGTACAGGCCAGTTCCTGACTCAACAAAGAACGGTACGCAATAATTTCTCCTCTTCTGGCAAAACGGATGATCTGTTCCTTCCCATCAATGCCTGTTTTGTAAATTTTTATAATCCCTTTGGTAATACAGTAAAAACCTGTCAGCCTGCTTCCTTCCCTGTAAAGTACAGTTCCTCTTTTATAAACCGAACAGGTTTTATCATAGTTCAGACGGGAAAACTCATCTTCGGTTAATTTTTTAAATAACTGAAAATTACTTAGATCGGTTTCTATTTCTGTCGGCCTGTGTGTTGTATTTCTCATTTTTTAAAGCGTAAAATACCGTATATTTTCTATTCGTTAAAGATACAATTTTGATAATAAAACATACAATTATTCAAAATTGTTTCAATGCAATGTGTTTGATACAAAAGGATTGTATGTGAAAGGAGACAGAAGACCGAAGTCCGGAGACCGGAGACGGAAGTCCGGAGACCGGAGACAGCAGTAAAGAATACTTCGGTCTTCTGATG
>CAZNPV010000033.1:0-40500 GCA_964575025.1 uncultured Mariniphaga sp. | reverse complement strand
ATTTTTTTTAACAGGATAAAATGCTAATCAGCATGGCGAAACAAAAACCAGCAATTTGATTTTTCCAGCCATGAATTATTCTGGTATAACAAGCCGGATTATTAGACTATTTTGAGCCATTTTCCTCTTTCAATCCGGTCGCCTGGCTCGAGATTATTCAGCAGGGCGGTATGTTCCATCTCTTCCTGATTCACCCCAAGATTCCTGAGGGCATTGGCAACGGTCCCGGAGGAGGGGACCTGTTTCACCCGGATCCTTTACGGGTTCCCCGTCTGACAAGCGTCAGCTGGGCAGGAATTCCCGCTCCGGGGTAGTGACAAACTTTGCTATATGATTGTTATATAGGGTTTTATCGAAGTTGTGTTTTTTGTTATTCTACCTTTGCTGTTATTTACCCCCTTTTAATAATCTCCGTAAATGAAATTATATTCCCTCAATTAGATACTGTTAAAGTATTCATCAAGTTGATTAACCCTAATTTTCATAAACTTACGCATTAAATCAAGCTCTTGTCTATAATCATTATTGTCATAATACCATTTGCTGTCAACTGGCCATTTCTCAAAGTTTTTTTCAACCTCTTTGCTGATAATTCTGTCATTTTCAGTTATATGGGCATCAAAATTATCAAAAGATAAAATATTTTGTTCACGGAGTTCAAACCATCGTTTTTTTAATTTGTGCAAATATTCAATTTCTGGTATATTTGACAATCTTTCCAATAATATTGCCCTATTACAATTTAGTTCTCTTTCCATTAAATTACGTTCATTGTCTCCATCCCTGCCAAATGAATGGTCATAATCCCATATCGCAAACCTGAAAGGTGTATCCTTATCTAATTTGTATAAATAAAAATTCTTTACTATACCATCTTCATTATTAGAGAATAATAAAATAAGATGCCAATCAATTACATTGTCAATATCAACCCAGGTTGATATATCCTTAGCAAAACAACTATCATCGGAATAATATAGAAAGTTCTTAAATCTCTCTAAGTAATCGGTTTTGTCAGATTCATTAATCTTTGGAAATTTTTGTTGATAATAGTTTAATGTATCCTGAACATAGGTAAGTCTTTCCTTTATAAAAATGGGTGGATCTTTAAATAACATGGCCATAGGATCACCTTTATTTAATCCTACCATTGCGCCATTTATCTCTTCCATAATCACATATAGACCTTCATATTTATCATTTATACGAATAGTAATAAAAGAGCTTTTTGAAGCAACATTATTTTCATTCATTTCTCTAAAGAGATCATAGCTAATTTTATGTCGCATAAATGTCTTATCTATATAATTTGCATTTAGAATCCAATCATCATCACACGGGAGATTTGCCAATGAAAATTTGTTATCCAATTCAATTGCAAATGAGTGTTTATGGTATTTACTGGATATACCACCTCGGCATTTAATTTTTCCAAAAAGTTCATATTCGTTTGCAGCATCAGAATAAATGAAAGTACAAGGCTCTTTACTTTTCCAGCCAATAGCTCCTTCTTTCTTAATATGAATAGAAGGAAGTACTTCTCTTTTACATGATACTGTACCTGATATAAAAAGGATAATAAGTAGGTATAATTTTTTCATTTAATAGTATATAACAATTAATTGAAAACTGTCGTTGTGGATTACGGTTGATTTTCAGTCTGAAGGGCGGATGATAATCGGGCGGGAAAATCCAGCAAACGACATCGCACAGACCAAACAATAAAATTTGCAAAATGTGTGTGCCCAGCATGATTTTGTGTACACCTTACTAAGTGTGTCCTTAATAAAGGTTTAAAGATACAAATATTCAGGGGTAAACAAAAAAGTGATGCATGAAATATATCCCGCTTAAACATGTATAAAATTGCATTAAAGTGAAGGATACGTTTCATACGCTTATAATTGTTTATTTTCAAAGGGTTCATATGCCTGCCTTTTCGGCTTTGCTCCGCTGACTGCGCCTTCGCGTAGCTGCTACGGCAGAGCAAGGAGCTATGCGAAAGCGATGCAGACAGGTAAATCGTCCCGATCCCGATGGCAATTGGGATCGGGGTACGTTCCATGATTCACCATAAATTATTTAAAATCAGGACTTTTTATATTTCCTCCTCCCCCCGGATTATTGGACTATTTTGAGCCATTTTCCTCTTTCAATCCGGTCGCCTGGCTCGAGGTTATTCAGCAGGGCTGTGTGCTCCATCTTTTCCTGGCTGACCCCAAGGCTCGTGAGGATATTGGCAACGGTCCCGGAGGAGGGGACCTGTTTCACCCGGATCCTTTTGGGAGGAACATCGATTTTATTTGGATCGGTCAGCCGGTCAAAACGTACCATGGTTGATTCAAAAAGCCTGAAAAAGCTATCAAAATCAGGACGGTTAGCTACCCCATGGAAAATATAGATCAGCTCTGAATAGTCAATAAAATAGGACAATACTTTCAGGGATGCTGTTTCTCCTGTTTGCTGGTTTTGTGCTGCCTGTTCCGAAAGCACTCCCAGTGCAGGCATTCCGTTTACTGTAGTGCGGGTACTGTGTAAGATATTCAGATTCAGATTTTGTATGGTTTCGGAAGCGGCCTGATCGAGGTTTTTCTGTTGCGCCAAGGTAAAAACAATGAGTGCTTTCCCATCCGGAGGGCTCATCTGCACCTGAAGGGGTGAATTCACCAGGGTCCATCCCCCGGGTATGGGGAACTGAAATTTTAATTCGGGATGAAAAAAGGTGCCTCCATCCACATATCCCTGGCGGGGATCTTCGCCGTACACCATTCCGTCGATCATCTGCAGGTATTCATCGTTGTTCACGATCCATGTGTTAAAACCAAGGCTGTCCTGCCAGGTATCCGTTAAGTGGTTCACCGTATTGTAGCGGTCGCCCGGGTCGGGATGGGTGGATAAAAAGGTAGGAATCCCTCCCTGGCTGCTTTCCAGCTCCATTTTCTTGAGGACATTGAAAAAATCGGCCATTTTATGCGCATCGTAGCCGATTTTTGAGGAATATTCCACCCCCAGTTGGTCGGCCTGATGTTCGTTATCGCGGCTGAACTTCAGGAACAACAGTTCCAGACCCTGTGAGGCAATATCGGCAAACTGGCGGAATTCCTCCGAAGCGATCATCCCCACAACAAGGCCCAGCTGGGCAATCTGTCGTTTGGTCATCTGCTGAACCGAATGCCGTGCTGTAATGTGCCCCATCTCATGCCCCAGGATTCCCATTAACTCTGCTTCATTGTTCAGTTGCCCAAGGATTCCCCGGGTGAGGTAAATATATCCGCCCGGCACAGCAAAAGCATTGACTACCGGGGAGTCGAGAACCTTGAAGTGGTATTGCAGTTCCGGACGGTGTGAAATCTTCCCCATTTCTTCTACCTTTTGCCGGATGTGATCCAGCAGTTCCTCATCTTCATACAGTCCAAAGGTGGATACAACCTGAGGATCATATTCCGCACCCATTGCAATTTCCTGTGATTCGGAAATCAACATCAGCTGCTTCTTCCCGGTAACGGGATTGATCGCACAGGAGGGTATGAAGAGAGCTATTGCAACGATCAGGAGAACTCGTGTGAACGGTAACGGTATTTTCATTCGTTTTGAATTTTTGTTTGAATATATCAAATTAAGAAAATTAATTCAAAATGTCCCTTTTTTGGATAAAAATTTATAAAATCGGTGTTCCTGTTCCTGATGTAAGCACAGGATTACATGAAGATTGCTATAGACCTTCAGACGAGGGAATGAAAGGATTCCATCTCTTTTAAAAAAGATGGAATCCTTTCTCTATCTTAGAGAGCTTCTTCCCTTTGTTTACCGGACAGCCCTTTTCAGCGCTTCCGTGGTTGTGTAATATTTAACGATCATATTCGGCACTTCCCATTCAGGGAGGTGGCCCTTCACGAGGTATTGGAGGTATTTTCCGGTTACCTGGGCAAAATGGGCTTCGTGCCCTACTTTGTATTTTTCGGGAATATCGACAACCCATAAATTATCCCCTGTTTTCCTGAGGCTGAGACCTGGATATTTCGAAGCCAGGGTTTCTTCAACGGTAACTGTAAGGCCGGCAGAAAATTCTTCTGTAGTGTCCTTAGATTTGCCTTCAACATACAAGGTTGGTCTGAATCCCTCTTCCTCACCCTGCTGAATGATCACATTGCATTTTGAGCCCCGCATGATGGAGTAATGCGTATCGCCGGCGCCTTCGGGGGCTTCGAAATTCCAGGCTACCGAAACCTTCGCATGGATCCCTTTCAACAGGTAATTCATTTCGCCGTTACACGGGTATTTCAGCACGTCGTCTTCCACATATTCCGAAAGGTATCCGGGAAATTCATCCATCCCGGTAACTTTCTTAAACATTTGTGGGGTCAGTTCGGTATCCCACTTTCGTGCCGAGATGATTTCAACCTCTTCTTTTGAAAGGATTTCTTCCGGGAAAGCTTCCCACTGGATCAGGTCGACGAGGTGGGTACCCACGTCAGCCATTCCCTGTCCCTGCTGGTTGACATCGAAAAACCAGGCCGGGCGTTTCAGCGGGCTTCCCGAAACATATTTAAACAGATGATGTACACTCTCTTTGGTGATGGCCGGATCATCAACGGTGCCCTGTTCCAGGGTACCGAAAATTCCGGGCATCTGCGATAATTCACGCTGAAGGATAGTGGTAATCTCATACCGTTCGGTCATGATGTCGTACAGAAGCACGCCTTTTTCTCCGGCAACCTGAAAAGCCTTTTCCAGTGTGGGAAATTCTTCGGGGAATATAACCATGGGCTTATCGGCCAGGACATGGATCCCCGCCTGGATTGTTTTCAGGATATATTCCGTTTTCTTGGCATTGTTCCCGGCGGTTACCATTACATTGCCCGGTTTTTCAGCCAGCATCTGCTCAAGGTAATCATCTCCCGTATAAACTTTTTCAACCCATGAAGTTGGGCTTTTCTCCCGGGTATTGTATGCTTCGATCTGTTCCAGGTGGTCCTGAACATCGGGCCCTTCAGGGGCATAGACGTATACGGTGGGATCTACCTGATCATACATCTCTTTTTGTACCAGGGCTGCATGAAAATGGCCCGGATCCAGGGTTATGAGCTTTACTTCATTTTTTGCTCCGGTAAACATGCTTTCCGGTATTTCTGATTCTGCTGCCTCTTTTTTGCTGCCTGTACAGGCCGTTATAATAACAGTCATAATTAAAATTCCAAATTGAAATATCCTCATTTTATTTTTGTTAGTTGACAATAATTCTTAATTAATTTCCAAATTTATAATTTTCATTTTAAAGTAAAAGCGTTGCCATTACAGACAACGCTTTTATACCAAATCCAACCAAATAATACTATGGAACAATCAATAATCAGATATTCTTTACATCAATTAATATCCCGGATTTTGTTGCATTTTATTTGTTGTCCTTGTAAGCTGATTTGCAGGAATTGGACGCAACAGATGATTTGTTGTAATAAAATTATTAACCTGTCCTTCAGGATTATGCAGCTTATATCGTTCAATTAATTTACCTGTACGTTTAAGGTCGAACCACCTTTTCATTTCTCCAAAGAACTCACGAGACCTTTCGTCAAGGATAAAATCGATGGTTACATCCTGTTCTGTTATCATCATTTCAGCTTCTTTCCCCGGATAAGCCGCCCTGGTCCTGACTGCATTAATCAATTCAGCTGCCTTAGCCTTATCTGAGTTGACAAGTGCTTCAGCCAAAAGCAGGTATGTTTCTGAAAGACAATACACAATCCAGTCGCGGGAACCTTCCTGATGATTGATAGATGGCCTTTTATCGTCTTCATATTTCCAGGCGACCGGGAAAATATTAATACTGTTATTATCAGTACCATCAGATGTCCACCATGACCATGGTTTGCCTTTTGCATCGGGATGCCAACTATACAAATTACTTCCGGCTACAACACCGGACAACCTTGCCTCAATGGCATCCACTTCTTCCTGTGTAATATCCCAACCAACAAGCCAGATAGCTGTATCTCCAACGGTAGCTCCGGCCGGAAGTGCATCATCTTCTGTATTATAAAGCCACACTTGCTGAAATCCTTCGTTAAACCTTGAATCGACATCATATTCACCGTTTACCCTAAAATTATTTAACAGCCACCCGGTTGGCCTGTATCGAATCCAGGGACGTCCATAACCGGGGCCTATTGCCCTTATCAAACCACTTGCATACACCTCATACCAAGGCCTGAAATAAAGATGTGTTTCATTACCAACTGGTGTAAGCAACGGATCCTCATCGAATTGCACTGAGAATAAAATTTCAGGATGTGTTTCGTTATCATGGTTATAGCGTGCCAACGGATCTGGGTCAAGCAATAGCCCGTAATCCTCAATTACAGATTCAAGGAGCGGGACAGCTGCACTATTATTACCTTTTGTTAAATGTACCAGTCCTAACATATGTTTGGCTGCAACTTGTGTTGCTCTTCCAAAATCGCTTTGAGATACCGGAAGATTGGCAACTGTATATTCCAAATCTGAAATAATAGCATCGTAAACTTGTGACTCGGGTGTACGAGTTGCCTCAGTCTCAACTCCAATGGTTTCTTCAAGTGTCAATGGAATATCGCCATACATTTGAACCAGAACAAAATAAAAATGAGCCCTTAAAAAACGAGCTTCTGCAATCTTAGGTGTTTTTTCCTCATCGGTTAACACTTCCGAAGCTGTTGCCCTGTCAATTACAGCATTACATGTATTAA
Organism: uncultured Mariniphaga sp.; assembly: GCA_964575025.1. Classification (GTDB taxonomy): domain Bacteria; phylum Bacteroidota; class Bacteroidia; order Bacteroidales; family Prolixibacteraceae; genus JABMQB01. The sequence continues at coordinate 33,775 of CAZNPV010000033.1, read as the reverse complement.
TAGCCTGATAAAAATTTGACCACAAATTCCAGAAATCACCATGTTCTGCATTCAAACCGGCACCATATTTATCAATATCCCAGTTTCCTCCATGGCCTCCATGTGTAAATTCATCGGTGCCAAATGTCGTTATATTACATCCGGTTTCCTGGGCGTACCAACTTGTAAGAAAGGAATATGCTGCATTCACACCAGCATCAAGCCCATCAGGAGTATTCAGGTATTCGGCAGTAACGCCTGATACAATTTCTTCATCTAATGTATCGCAGGAAACTATAACAATAGTTATCGAAATGACCAATATTATGATATATTTTAAATTTTTCATTTTTTTACTATTTAAAGGTTCCTAAAAATCTATATTAACTCCAAGTGAATACATTCTTACAGAAGGCGTATCACCACTAATTTCCCCACTGTAAGATTCAGGATCAAGATTGTCTCTAAGCCCCGAAAATATCAAAGGTGTATCAGCATTTATGTACACTTTTAAAGCTTTTACTCCAATCCTCGAAAGGATATTTTTTGGAAGGTTGTATCCTAACTGAACATTTCTGACCTTCAGGAAATCGCCGGGTTCGTACCCTCTTGATGAACTATATAAAGGATATTCCCTGGAACCATCGGGAGCCGGATGTTCATTGGTAGGATTGTCAGGTGTCCAGTAATCTACGTTTATATTGTTGTAACGCCCCTGAAGTGTTGCATTGTCAACTTCAAAATCGTTATATATAGTATGCCCGAACACACCAAATAATAAGAATGAGAATTCGAACCCTTTGTATTCCATGCGGGAACTCAACCCCATTGTCATTACTGGAATATTGGTACCTAAAATTTGACGGTCATCCTGATTAATGATGTTATCAATCTGTCCATTTTCATCCGGTACATCTTCAACTTTGATAACTCCCGGAGTTACCTGGTAAACAGCAGCTTGTTGTTCTTCACCTAGTTGCCATACACCAAGCTTTCTGTAGTTGTACCAAACCGTCAAGGGTTCACCGATAAACCATTCATTCCCAACATCATCTTCTTTTGTACCATATAGATCAATTATTTCTTCTTTGTTCCCAAAAAGGTTCAGATCTGCTGACCAGGTGAAATCATTTGTATCTATCAACCGGGCATTCAACGAAAGTTCCCATCCTCTGTTACGAGTTTCTCCTATATTTTCCATGACATTATCAAATCCGGAAGTGATAGGGAGTTTTCTTTCCAATAACAGGTCAGTTGTATTTGTTTGATAAACCTGGATAGATCCGGCTATAGATTGGCCGATTCCAAAATCAACTCCAATATTGGCTGTTGCAGATGATTCCCAGCGCAGGTCAGGATTGGCAATTGCATAAGGTCGGTAACCATATCCCGATGAACCTCCAAAGGAATAATTTGTCTGGCTTAATCCACCTCTTGTTTGATAAGGATTGATACCTGTATTACCTGTAACACCATAACTTACACGTAGCCTTAAATCAGAAAACATTGTTTGACTTTCCATAAAACTTTCCTGGCTGATCTTCCACATAGCTGCTACCGATGGGAAAAATCCCCATTTTTTCCCTTCAGCCAAACGCGATGATCCATCGTAACGACCTGTCAGCGTTAATAAGTATTTATTCTTGAAGCTATAATTAACACGCCCCATAAATGACATGATTCCCCATTCCCTCAAATCTGAATCGTAATCTAAAACGGTTTCAGCAGTTCCAAGGTGATGGAATAACTGATGTTCATAGGGTATTCCTTCAACATCAATTAGTGTTTCTTCATAATTCGATTCCTGGATACTAAACAGACCGGTTGCCGTCAGGCTATGGTCTTCATTAATTTCTTTTGTGAAAGTCAGAATATTTTCGAATGTCATAACATTTTCCGAATAATCCAACTTCCTGGCCCTGGGCGAACTGTACTGACGGGCTGAGGATAAACTACCCTGGAAAAGGCCATCTCTTCCCTTTTGGTAATCGATGCCATAATTCATCCTGTAGTTCAGTTCTTTAAAAATATCAACTTCAGCAAATATATTACTAAAAACCCTTAAACGGGATCCTTCGTTAACTACCGCACCTTTTTCAAAATCGGCTAATGGATTCCAAAGCAAGGGATCAGCTCCCGGCCTGTAAATGTAGTTCCCTTCATCATCAAAAGGTTCGGCCAAAGGCATGGCTACAATGGCTCCTCCATAAATATTTGTACTCCTGTTTTGCAATTGGTCTGACAATTGAGTGGAAGTACCCACTTTTAACCAGTCTGAAACAGTATGGTCCAGGTTTATCCGGAATGTTTTTCGTGTAAAATCCTGGGTTTCAACAACAGCTTGTTCGTTATACACATTAGCTGAAACAGAAAAAGCAGTTTTTGAGTTTCCACCTCTAACTCCAAGCTGATGGCTTTGTTTATGCCCGTTACTTACAACAAGGTCAATCCAATCGGTTGACACACCTCGGTTATAAGCATCCTGTTCAGCATCGGTTAGTTGCCTGCCTCCAGCAAGTTTCATCTGGTAATATTCCTCGCCGTTCATCATATCAGGTTTTCCAAGTGGAGAAGTAATACCATAATATCCGTTATACGAAACAGTTGTAGGCATATTTCCACCGCGTATTGTTGTTATGAGGATAACACCATTTGCACCCCTTGACCCGTAAATAGCTGTAGCAGAGGCATCTTTCAGAATCTCCATAGACTTTATGTCTCGGGGATTAATGTCATTGATATTTCCTGAATATGGGATACCATCAATAACGTAAAGCGGATCGTTGGTAGCAGTTAATGACCTACGCCCCCTGATCCGGATCGTAACTCCATCGCCGGGCCGGTTTCCTGATGACATCGCAACTACACCGGTAGCACGTCCCTGAAGAGCTTTACCCGCATCAATTATGGGTAATTCCTGAATATCTTCGGAAGAAACAGATGCAATGGCACCGGTTACACTTCCTTTTCGTTGAGTCCCATAACCCACAGCAACTACTTCCTCCAAACCAATTATGTCTGGCTGCATAGTCACATTTATAGTGGTATTATCTCCAACTGTGATTTTCTGAGTTTCCATTCCAATAAAAGAGAAAACCAGCACATCTTTTCCGGGCGGAATAGTAATTGAGTACTGTCCATCAGAATCTGTGACAGTTCCAACTGAAGTTCCTTCGACAAATACAGTTACACCAGTCAGTAATGAGCCATCCTCAGATATTACCGTACCGGTAACCGTTTTTTGTGCCGTTGCTAATCCTGCAGACACAATAAACAACATGAGTAGAATAAGAATTTTTCGCATAGATTTAATTTTAATTAATTAGTTAATAAATCAGGGAGACACCTGTTAAAGGAATACCCTGTATGTTAAACAAAATATTAAACATTCAGGGATTTTTAAATTGAGTTTTCTTCTTGGGATTTATTTCATATTTTCGCAACGTTTAATTAACAGCCGTTGATTAAGCATTTAATTGAGGGGAAAATGTGGCAGCATTTCTCCTTTTTTTATTCATCTGATTAAAATTATCTATTTATAAAGGTATCAGATGGAACTCCCATAATTATAATCATTGTTTTTTGTGGCATGATTTGTCATGGTCGTTTCAATGGAACTAAAATTCCATTGCCGAAAGACTAAAGGTCGATATAGTTGGTTCCATAAGGAAAACGTTGGGGCCTGCTAAGCATGGAATTAGCGAGGTCGTTGTCTATAAACCTCTCGGTTTCAGGATTCCATCTCAATATGCCCGGGATTTTCATTGCGATATGGCTGATCAGGCATACCGTGCATGCACGGTGGCCGATCTCAACCGGAGAAATGGGCTGTTTCCGTGACCGGATGCAGTCGAGCCAGTTTCTATGTTGTTCTTCACTCACATAAAGGTGAATTTCGTTTTCTCCGATTTTTGATTCCAGGATCTTCGGGTCACTGGCATCAAGGGCTTTGGTTGCACCTTCCGGTATGGGGTCGCTGGCGGTGGCACGGTAGGCACCCCGCGTCACGAAAATCCATCCTTCCGTTCCTTCGTAACGTATCCCGTTGGGGAATCCTCCACTGGTGTATACGGTTATTCCGTTCTGATATTCCTGTTTGACCATAAAGTCGCCATGGACATTCCACGAACCGGATTTCGGGAACTGAGCCACGGCTTCGACAGATAGGGGTCCGGTATATTCGGTATCCATGCCCCAGGCAGCTGAATCGTAATGGTGCTGGCCCCAGCCGGTGATCATGCCTGCGCCGTAATTCTCGTGCCGCAGCCATCCGGGACGCCCGTATCCTTGCTGAGGATGAACGCAGTTTTCAGTGTAGGGGACCTCGGGTGTGGAACCAAGCCACCTATCGAAATTCAGGTTTTCCGGGACAGGCATCTCTTCAAAAACAGGTCCTGAAGGATCCCCGGGCAACCCGATTTTCACCGTATGGATCTTCCCGATCCGTCCGTTCCGGACCAGTTCAGCAGCTACCCTGAACTGAGCCGACGACCGTTGCTGGGTACCCACCTGTAGGATTACTCCCTGGCGATGAACGATATCGCTGAGTTGCCTTCCTTCGACAATAGTCAGCGATGTAGGCTTCTGGAGATAGATGTCCTTACCGGCCAGGGCTGCTTCAATGGCTGGCTGGGAATGCCAATGGTCGGGAGTGCTGATGATTACCGCATCCAGGCTGTCATCCTGAAGCATCTCATGGTAATCATCATAGGTTTTGACATCCACATACTTTTCCTGCCCTGTTTTGCGTGCATAATAATTCTCAATCAGCTGTTTGCCTTCTGTTGCCCTTTTTTTATCCACATCGGCAACAGCCGTTACCCGGGCAACATCATATTGCATAACTCCCGGCAGATCATGGCTGCGTGCAATCCGTCCGCAACCGATCTGTCCGATATTAATTGTGTTGCCTGGAGCCGTTTTGCCAAACACCGTGGAAGGAACAACCGTCGGAATAACGAGGGCTCCGGCAGTGGTGGCAATGGAATTTTTAAGGAAATTTCTTCGTTTCATACTTTTAGGATTTATTCAGTGCTGTATTTTTCAAATTCTTCCGCAATTTTAGCTTCCCGTGAATCCCCTTCATGAACGATTACACGGTACCGTAATTTCAGGGTCTCGCCTTTTTTTAAAAATATCTCCTCTTCATTTTCAGGCCAATACATCGGTGTAGGCGAAAAAAATCCATAATCACGGGTAAACCAGGGAGCCGGGAACCAGGCATTGGAAGGGTGCTGGAGGATGGCCAACCCTTCGGTTTTCCCCATTCTGTTTCCGAAATAATCAATCCACGCTGAACGTTTTCCAAAAGTTTCCTGTTCCCCTGAATCGCCTTCGGCATTGACTAAGGTTCCCTTGTTTATAACGGCCAGATCGGGATCCATTCTGCCACTGAACAGGGAATGATTGGTTTTTTCGATCCGTACGTCCAGCAACATTTCAAGTTCAATGTCAAAATCAATCTGAAAAGTCTTTGCTGAAGGTGCGGTTACCGTTATTCTTCTTTTATCCTTTATGGGGGCATCTGCTCCCGGACGTTTCCAGATGCATTCATTCTCCACGACGGCTTTTTCATCCCCGGATTCTAAAATGTCAACGCGCAGGGAAAGGATCTGTCCCCTGTCCAGTCCTTCCTGCCAATAATTGCCACCATTTACCCTGTCGCAACCAAAAAACAGGGAACTGTGGTGCGGGTAATTGGCATTCCGCATGGAAGTAACGCTTGCATTGGAAGGACCATTCACCGGGAAAAAGAAAGGATATTTTTCATGTTCCGAGACAATGTAAGAGGTAAAAAGATTGCCATTCACTAAGAATTCTATCTTATCGCCCTTTTTTTCGGCGGTTACCTTATGTTGGGCAGTGCATTCCGCCGCAAAAAAAAGTACCGTCAACAGGATTGTCAGCAAAGTTCGTTTCATTCGTTTATTTTTTTATTGAAGAACAACCACAGGCATGGACGCAAAGGAGGCCCAGTATTTTTCAGCCGTTTTGGTATCCATCCTGCCATCAAAAACGACCATCCGGTATTTTAAGGTATAATTCTTTTTCGGATCCAGTTTCCAGTCTTCATGCCGGATGGGTACAAATTCGAAATACATATCCCCGCGTCCTCCGTTCGCATCCAGGGGCCATACTCTCATGGGTTCAGGGTGCATCCGGTTTGACGGGTGGCTCAGGAAGAGGATTCCGGAGCGGCCTTCTTTGGTATCGGATGCACCTTCAACGATGCACCAGCGTGCAAAACTTCCATCGGCATCGATTCGTGTTTTTCCTTCAGAGGTGAGAACCGTGCAATTGTCTTTTTCCCATTTTCCGGTAGCTCTGAAGCCAATGCCTCCGCCGTAGCGGTAGGCATCCAGCATAATCCCTTCCGGAAGGGGGCTGTTAATGGTTGTTGTATAGTCGATTATCCATCGGTTTTCCTTTTGTTGGACATTCCATACCCTCACGTCAAGCAATTCGCTGAGGGCTACCTGGTCTTCTCCTTTGGCGCCAAAATCGATGTGTTGCTGTAGCGCCTGAAAACCGGAAAAAACAGCTCCTTCGTATTCGGAAAGAAAACTGTTGAACTGAACGGTACCCTCTCCCTCCCGGAGGTTCCAGAAATCTACTTTCCGCTTGCCGATATGGGTTAGCGTCCAGGGGCCCCAGATGCCGTAATGATGATAATGGTCGGGGGGTTGGATCCTCGACAGAACCTCTCCTCCGGGGGACCACAAAGGATGGATGAATCCCGAACGCTTAAACAGAGGATCTGCCCCGGGTGGGGGATAGGTGATGCCAAAACGGTAACTTAATATGGGATTGTCGTTCCTGAAAAGGGTCAGATTATGTGTATCTTTCTGTAAAAAAATTCTTTCTTTTTTTACGGCCGGTTCATCATCTTGTTTGATTCTGACCACATAATTTTTGGTTTCCGATGCTTCGGTCATGCCCGGCAAAAGAAACCAAAGGTTTGCAGAGTGCCCTGTTTCAAGCTGGCAGGTTATTTCCTTTTCACCCTCCCCGGTGATTTCAAACAGAGCAAGGTCTCCTTTGTCAACATTATAATGTATGCCATTGAGAGGGATACATACCGGAGCGTCCATCCTGCCGGTGTTCCCGGTTTGCAATGTGAACCTCGCTAATTCCTGAGAGCCTGAAACCAAAGAAAGAAGCAAAAAAAACAGGAAACATGTCAAGGATTTCATTCGTTTAAATTTATTTATATTAATGGAACTGTTTTATCAATGGTTTCTTTAAAGGCGTTAATATTCCCGGTTGTTACATCAGGCGGCATTCCCCCTCCGCACGACCATATGATACGGTTTTTATCTCCGAATTCCTTCACCATTTTTTCCGTCTCCTGTTTTACCTGCTCCGGTGTTCCGGCAGCCAACACATCCCGCGGAGGTAAATTTCCTATCAGGGCTACCTCCGGACCGGCCAGTTCGCGTATCTGCTTCAGAGAATGCTCAAAACTGAAGTTAAAAAGGTTTACCCCCATCTCTTTCAGGAAAGGTGAACTGATTAGCCCCTGGGCATCGTTATGGAAAAAATTAAGCCTGGAATCGAAAGAACTGAAGATCCTCTTAATGTAAGGTACGGCGAATTCTTTGCATTCCTCCTCTCCGATGAATCCGACAATATCATCCAAAATGAGAATCCCTTCAATGGAAGGGAAGGCCTCTTTCTGAACTTCAATCCAGGAAACGGTAAAACGGGTAATCTTTTCCAGCAGTTTATGGCTGGCTTCCGGATCCATTATTAATCCCGTCATAAATTCGGTAGTTCCCATCAGAAAAGAAGCAATGTTCAGTGGGCCACGGGCCACGGCAAATTTTATTTCATGCCCCATATCACGTATTGGCGTATGATAATGTTCCAGCCGGTGGATAATAAACGGCAGCAATCCGTCGGTTTTCGGGTTCGGAATTTGTACCTTGTCAACTTCAGAAAGGTCCTGGATGATCCTGTCGGCATGCGGCAGGTTAGATTCATTCCAAACAAGTTTTGCTCCAAAAGCTGAAGGTTCGGTGCACATCCCGAATTCAGACCAGAAACCCGGAAGAAAAATAATGCCGGGAAAAGTTTCGATGGCTTTTTTATTCGCCTGAAACCAACTATCTTCCGAGGCATAAAAACTCAGGTTGGAGACTCCATACCATCCGGGAAGCCATGGACTGTCAATAATAAAGCCGGTTACAGGTTTAGCCGGCGTGCTGCCGTTAACCACAGATAACAGGATATCCCATTGTTCGTTTTTCATACTATAATAGCTATGATTGTGTATCACAATTTACGCAAACAGAATATATAACAACAGTATTTTCTTAACCATTGTTTGTAATTAATTTGCAATTTAGGTAGTTTTGTCCTTCCCGTATGGGAAATCTAAAATCAGCTGTTTCGCTGCATAAATCGGTAAAAGAAAAAAAACAGGGATATTTTATGAAGGTGATGCACGAATATATTGATTTTCCGGGAGGCTCATCCATAAAGGTAAAATGGCGCCATATTCCTCATTTTACCTATCCCTGGCATTCACACAGTGAATATGAGTTATGCTATGTGATGGAAAGTTACGGGACACGGTATGTTGGGGATAGCATTGAACCCTTTCAGGCCGGAGATCTTGTGCTGATAGGCAGCAACCTGCCGCATTTCTGGAAGAGTGACGAGGCCTTTCATGCGGGGAATTCTGAATTATGTGTGAAAGCCATTGTAATTCAGTTTCATTCCAACTTTTTCATCAATGCCCTGAATAATTACCCGGAATTCTATCATATAAAAAAGCTTCTGAATCTATCCCTGAGGGGGATTCGTTATCGATCGCCAACGGTCCGGAAAGTAGACAGCATGTTGCGGGAGATGCTGGAAGTGAATGGTTTTGACCGGATTATTTTAATGCTTCAGATATTGAATGAATTGGCAAAAAGCGATTCCTTCGAGGTTTTGGGGAGCAAAGCATTTCCTCTTAAAACGGATGAATTTACGAACGACAGGCTTGAAAAGGTGATCAACTACCTGAATTTTCATTACCGTGAGAAGGTTTCACTGGAAAAGATATCGGGTCTGGCCGGGTACCATCCTTCGGCATTTTGTCGTTTCTTCAGAGAAAAGACCGGTAAATCGTTATCGGAATACCTTAGCGAAATACGCATAGGGTATGCCTGTAAATTATTGATTGAAGGGAGGCTTACGGTGTCACAGGTTTGTTTTGAATGCGGTTACAACAATCTGTCCAATTTTAACCGCACGTTTAAGCGGCTGACCGGTTTGACGCCCACCGGGTACCAGCAACAGTTTCATTTGCAGAATAAACGGATGTTTACTGCGGTCCGGCCATAACCGGAGTTTTTAGTACCTGTAATGATCCGGTTTGAAAGGCCCTTCTTTGGGTACGCCCAGGTATTTTGCCTGTTCCACGGTAAGTTTTGTCAGTTTCACTCCCAGGTGTTCCAGGTGAAAACGTGCTACTTCCTCATCCAGTTTTTTGGATAACCGGTATACATCAATGGGATAGTTGTTCTGCCAGAGGTCGATTTGGGCCATTGACTGGTTGGTAAACGAATTGCTCATAACAAAGGAGGCGTGGCCGGTGGCGCAACCCAGGTTTACCAGTCTGCCTTCTGCCAACAGGTAGATGCTATGGCCGTCAGGATAGGTGAATTTATCGACCTGTGTTTTAATATTTAGTTTTTTGATTCCGGGCCAGTTCTGAAGTTTTGAAACCTGGATTTCATTGTCAAAATGACCGATGTTACACACGATGGACTGATCTTTCATTTGAGCCATGTGTTCGGCTGTAATGACGTCCCTGTTTCCGGTAGTAGTCACAAAAATGTTCCCTTCATCCAGGGCTTCTTCCATGGTTTTCACTTCAAAACCTTCCATAGAGGCCTGTAAGGCACAGATCGGGTCTATTTCGGTAACGATTACCCGGGCTCCGTAACCATGCATGGATTTTGCACTTCCTTTTCCGACATCGCCGTATCCGGCTACCACGACCACTTTCCCGGCAATCATCACATCGGTAGCTCTTTTAATGCCATCGGCCAGGGATTCCCGGCAGCCATAGAGGTTGTCAAATTTTGATTTGGTAACCGAGTCGTTCACATTCATAGCCGGGAAAAGCAGGGTTCCCAGTTCTTTTCTCTGGTAGAGCCTGTGCACTCCTGTGGTGGTTTCTTCAGAGACTCCTTTGACGTGTTTTGCGATGCGGTGCCAGCGGTCCGGGTCGGATTTCTGTATCTCTTTCAGCGATTGGTGGAGTTTTTCTTCATCTTCGCCACTCACCGGCTGGTCAAGGATGGATGGATCGTCTTCAGCTTCATACCCACGATGCACCATTAAGGTTGCATCGCCACCGTCGTCAACCAGGAGATGAGGTCCCTGTCCATTGCCAAAATCGAGAGCCTGGCTGGTACACCACCAGTATTCTTCCAGGGTTTCCCCTTTCCAGGCAAACACGGGAATGCCGGTTTTTGCAATCGCTGCTGCTGCATGATCTTGTGTTGAGAAAATATTACAGCTTGCCCACCGGACTTCCGCCCCCAGTTCTCTGAGTGTCTCTATTAAAACGGCTGTCTGAATGGTCATATGCAAACTTCCGGTTATGCGTGCCCCTTTTAGCGGCTTTTGCTGTCCGAATTTTTTACGCATCATCATCAATCCGGGCATCTCTTTTTCAGCAATCTCTATCTCTTTTCTGCCATATTCAGCCAGCCCTATATCGGCTATTTTGTAATCCAATTTTTTGTTCACAGCTATTGTCATACCTAAAAATTTTGTGCAAAAATAATCAAATTTATCGATTTCGTAGGAGGGAAGCCAAGAACGTCCGGATTTGCTTTGCTGTTAATTGCCCATATCGGATAAAAACTTAATTCGCATTAACCGGATGTCTTCTTCTCCGTATTCATCTTCTCCGAGTTCCTCCAGTGCTTCCTGGATGGAATCGTTGGATGCCTCTCTGAAGTAATCAAAGATTTCATTCTGATGTTCTTCATCCATGATGTTGTTAATATAATAATCGATATTCAGGCGGGTACCTGAATTTACAATGGCTTCCACTTCGCTGAGTACATCCATGACTTCAATGCCCTGGGAATCGGCAATGTCTTCAAAAGCTATTTTGCGGTCGATGCTTTGAATAATAAATACTTTCAGTTTTGATTTATTGGCTACGGAGCGGACCACCATATCCTGGGGACGTTCAATTTCGTTCTCTTCCACATATTGTTTGATCAGCTCAACAAAATCTTTTCCGTATCTTTTGGCTTTGCCTTGTCCGACTCCCTGAATCATCTTTAATTCTTCCAGGTTTACAGGATATTGAAGCGACATATCGGCAAGGGATGGATCCTGGAAGATGACAAACGGAGGAAGGTTTAATTTTTGTGCTTTTCTTTTTCTCAGGTCTTTCAGCATGGCAAACAGTTCAGGATCTCCTCCGGTACCTCCGGTTGGAGCGCCACCGGTTACGGATTCATCTTCTTCGTCGTCGTAATTATGATTTTTAACCAGCATAAAGGTATCCGGTTTTTTCAGGAATTGTTCTCCTTTTTTCGTAACTTTCAGCAATCCGTAATTTTCAATTTCCTTGTTGATATAACCGGCGATCATCGCCTGCCTGAATACGGCACTCCAGAACCGTTCATCATGGTCTGCTCCGGCACCAAAGGATTCAAGCTGGTAATGTTTAAATGATTTTACCGCTGCTGTTTTGTTTCCGACCAGGATATCAGAGATGTGTTCCGCTTTGTATTTGCCTTTTACCTCTTTAATTGCCTCAAGTCCTGTAAGCAATTCCTCGGTTGCTTCGATCTGTTCTTTTGGATTCAGACAATTATCGCAGTTGCCGCAATTATCTTCCTGGAAGGTTTCACCGAAGTAATGCAGGAGGATCGTTCTTCTGCAGATAGCAGATTCGGCGTAAGAGACTGTATCAAGCAGCAGTTGTTTCCCGATTTCCTGTTCAGCAACGGGTTTTCCATGCATAAATTTTTCCAGTTTCTGGATATCTTTATAACTGTAGAAGGTGATGCATTTTCCTTCCCCCCCATCCCGGCCTGCACGTCCGGTTTCCTGGTAATACCCTTCGAGACTCTTGGGGATATCATAGTGAATAACAAACCGGACATCGGGTTTGTCGATTCCCATACCGAAGGCTATGGTAGCCACCATCACATCCACATCCTCCATAAGGAATGCATCCTGGTTGCCTGACCGGGTTGCAGCATCCATCCCGGCATGGTAGGGGAGCGCTTTGATTCCGTTCACCTGCAGAACTTCAGCCAGTTGTTCCACCTTTTTGCGGCTAAGGCAGTATATAATACCCGATTTGTTTTTGTTTTGCTTGATGAATTTGATGATCTGAGCCTCAGGTTTTACCTTGGGCCGCACTTCGTAATAAAGGTTCGGCCGGTTAAAAGAAGCTTTGAAGACATTGGCTTCCAGAATCCCCAGGTTTTTTTGTATGTCGTGTTGTACTTTTGCCGTAGCCGTCGCGGTTAATGCAATGACCGGGGAATTGCCGATTTCGGTTATAATAGGTCGTATACGCCGGTATTCCGGACGGAAATCATGACCCCATTCAGAAATACAGTGTGCCTCATCCACCGCATAAAAGGAAACCGTTATGTTCTTCAGGAATTCTATATTATCCTCTTTGGTCAGCGATTCCGGTGCCACATACAGCAATTTTGTTTTTTTAGCCAGAACATCTGCTTTTACTTCCTGGATGGCTGCTTTGGAAAGAGACGAATTTAAAAAATGAGCAATGTTATCTTTTGTCTGAAAACCCCGGATCGAATCTACCTGGTTCTTCATTAATGCGATTAACGGTGAAATAACAATGGCTGTTCCTTCCATTAACAAGGCAGGTAACTGGTAAATTAACGACTTCCCTCCTCCTGTCGGCATCAGTATAAAGGTATCTTTCCCCGACAGTACACTCCTGATCGCTTCTTTTTGCTGCCCTTTAAACCGGTCAAATCCAAAATACTCCTGTAGAAGCTCTGTTAATGTATGGTCTTTATACATATATACTTATAACGTTCTTGATTCTAAAATATTTCTAATTTATTAAAAGTAGGTGAAACGACCAATGAATTGTTGATTTAAAAATAGAACAAAAATTATTCCGGCAATGTAAAATATGAAGAAGTACGTATATTTGTGGTGTTTTTCTTAAAAAAATCAGACAATTTAATATTGAATGAACGATACCACTGAAAAAGAGACTACCCTGAAAAATAGAAAGAAAAGAGAGAAACGAGGTCTCCAGGCAGAGATGTCGTTTCTGGAACACCTTGAAGAGTTGCGCTGGCATATCATCCGTTCTGTGCTGGCTATAGTTGTATTTGCTGTCGTTGCCTTTATCCTGAAGGATTTTATTTTTGATGTAGTCATACTGAAACCCAAGACTCCTGAATTCTTCACGAATCGTATGTTTGTCAAACTGGGAGAACTGATTCATTCGGAGGCTATCATGATTAATCAGAAAGAACTGAATCTGATTGCCATAAAAATGGCCGACCAGTTCATGATTCACATTATGGTTTCCATCATTGCCGGATTGATCATTGCTTCGCCCTTTGTAATTAACGAATTCTGGATGTTTATCAGACCTGCGCTCTATGATAAGGAAAAAAAATATGCCAGCGGGGCTGTTTTTTATACTTCGGTACTTTTTTTATTGGGGATCCTTTTTGGTTACTATCTGATCGTCCCTTTATCGATTCATTTCCTTGGTTCGTACAGCATCAGTGAAGAGGTCGTAAATCAGATCAATACCCGTTCCTATATCAGCACCCTGACTTCCATTTCGTTTGCCTCCGGGGTGGTGTTTCTGATTCCGGTTTTTTCTTATTTTCTGAGCAAAGTGGGAATCCTTACTCCTCAGTTCATGAAAACCTACCGGAAACATGCTTATGTTGTGATGCTGCTTTTATCAGCGATCATTACTCCTCCCGATGTTTTCAGTCAGATTATGGTTTGTTTCCCGTTGGTTTTTTTATACGAGATTGGCATTATGATCTCCCGGAGAGTCGTTAAAAAACGTGAAAAAGAGCTGGATGAGATGTAAAGTTGGTCTAAAATTGTTTTATTTGCCAGTATGATTCTCAGGGCAGAAAATATTGTAAAAAAATACGGTCGGCGAACGGTTGTCAGGAACGTAAGTTTCCACGTTCAACAGGGTGAGATTGTCGGGTTGCTGGGTCCGAACGGGGCCGGTAAGACCACTTCCTTTTATATGATTGTCGGGCTGATACAACCTTTCAGCGGAAGGGTTTATATAGACAAGGAAGATATAACCGGTTTGCCTGTTTACCGCAGAGCAAAAAAAGGAATTGGTTACCTGGCCCAGGAAGCATCGGTTTTCAGAAAATTATCCATTGAGGATAACCTGAAGGCCGTTCTGGAAATGACCGATTATTCCAGGGAATATCAAAAGGAGAAACTGGAAACCCTCCTGGAGGAATTTGGCTTGCGGCATATACGGAAAAGCAAAGGCTATCAGTTGTCGGGAGGAGAACGCAGGCGTACAGAAATAGCCCGGGCCCTGGCGATTGATCCGAATTTCTTTTTACTGGATGAGCCCTTTGCAGGTGTCGACCCGATAGCCGTGGAAGATATTCAGAATATTGTTTCCCGCTTAAAGGAAAAAAATATCGGGGTGCTGATCACGGACCACAATGTGCATGAAACCCTCTCCATAACGGATCGTTCTTACCTGCTCTTCGAAGGTTCGATCATGAAATCAGGAACCGCCGAAGAGCTTGCCAATGACGAAGATGTACGCCGGGTGTATCTCGGCCAGAATTTTGAATTACGGTAACAGAAACGGGCAACCCTTAATTCCTGATGTTTTTCTCAGGCAACAAAAAAATCGTATATTTGCGCCGCAAAATGCGGACGTGGCGGAATTGGTAGACGCGCCAGACTTAGGATCTGGTGCCTTAAGGCGTGGGGGTTCGAGTCCCTTCGTCCGCACAGGCTTAGAACCATAGGCCTTCTTTGGAATAAAAAACGGAAAAATCAGGAGGAGAAGGGTGAATCCCTGCTTCTGCCTGAAAAAGGATAGGTCGCTGGAATTTTTTTAAACAATGCTATGGATATTAAAAGAGAGAATGTCGACGAGGTAAATGTAATTTTAAAGATTACCATTGAAAAATCAGATTATCAGGAACCGGTGGGGAAAGCCCTGGATGATTACAGGAAAGAAGCAGTAATTCCTGGTTTCAGAAAAGGCAAAGTCCCGGAAGGATTGATCCGGAAACGTGTTGGGAAGGCGATCCTCGTGGAAGAGGTCAATAAGATTCTCTCCAACAACCTGTCAAAATACATCGTGGAAGAAAAACTCCCCATGCTGGGTGAACCCCTGCCAAACGAAACGATTCAGAAACCGATTGATTTTGACAACGACGAAAGCTTTGAATTTGTATTTGATATCGGGTTGGCACCGGAACTTAAGATCACCCTGGATAAAAGAAGCAAGTACAACTATTATACCATTAAGGTGGATAAGGAAATGGTCGATAAGCAGCTGGAAGCAATTGCCAGCCAGTATGGTACCAATGTTCCGGTTGAAGAGGCAACAGATCAGGCCAATGTGCGGGGCGATTTGATTCAGATCAATGCGGATGGCACGGAAACAGAAGAGGGTATACACCGCGAAGGAGCTCTCCTGGCTGTGGATCTGATTAAAGAGGATGCGATAAAAAAAGAGTTTACAGGAAAGAAAAAGGGCGATACGTTGGTTTTTGATCCGGTGAAGGCTTTTCAAAACCGGCATGAAGTGAGCCATCTGCTCAATATCAGCCATGAAGAAGCCAATAACCTGGAGAGTGAATTTAAGTTTACCATCAATGAAATAACGGTTTTCCAACCCGCAGAAGTAAATGAAGCATTGATACAAAAAGTGTACGGTGAAAAATCCGAGGTAACAACCATGAAGCAGTTCCGGGATAAGATCAAAGAAGAACTTGCCCTCAGCCTCAAACAATCATCCGATTACAAATTTGAACTGGATACCCGTGATGCCCTGATTGAAAAAAACCCTTTCGAATTGCCGGAAGCCTTTCTGAAAAGGTGGCTCGGAATAAATAATAAAAAACTAACCCCGGAACAGATCGACCAGGATTTTGATCATTTTATCCGGGACCTGCGCTGGCAGATCATCAGCGATGTCCTTATGAAAGAGTTTGACCTGATCGTATCCGATGAAGAGGCCCATGAATTTGCCCGGCAGGTGGCTCTTTCACAGTTTCAACAATACGGAATGTCCCAGGTTCCGGAGGAACAGCTCAATTCGTTTGCAAAAATGATGCTGGACAAGGAAGATGAACGGGAACGGATTTACAGAAAGCTTTACAACGAAAAAATTATGGATGCCGTGAAAGAAAAAACAAGCATCCAGAATAAAGAAGTCTCCCATAAGAAGTTCTCGGAAATGATGAAGTAATTTACTGGGTTTTTACCACTTTTCGAAAACATTTTTTATACCTTTGTCCTTCATTTGCCAGACCGGCAATCTATTCTGGCTGGCAATAAGATACAGCGTTTTTTTATTTTAAAGGAGAACCCATGTCAAATCAGGATGAATTCAGAAAGTACGCAACCAGACATGCCGGCTTAAGCAGCCTGTCCCTGGAACAGTACAGCTCGGTTTACGGAAGTTATATATCCCCGACCATTATTGAAGAAAGGCAGTTGAATGTAGCCTCCATGGATGTTTTTTCAAGGTTAATGATGGACAGGATCATATTTCTTGGAGTGCCTATTGACGATACTGTGGCCAACATTATTCAGGCGCAGTTATTGTATCTTGACTCCACCG
Source organism: uncultured Mariniphaga sp. (assembly GCA_964575025.1). Classification (GTDB taxonomy): domain Bacteria; phylum Bacteroidota; class Bacteroidia; order Bacteroidales; family Prolixibacteraceae; genus JABMQB01. The sequence continues at coordinate 16,968 of CAZNPV010000033.1, read as the reverse complement.
ATCCCACCAAGGATATCCAGATCTATTTCAATACACCGGGGGGTGCTGTACATGCCGGACTGGGTATTTACGATACCATGCAATACATCAGTGCCGATGTAGCAACGATCTGCACCGGTATGGCTGCTTCCATGGGAGCCGTATTGCTGACAGCCGGAACCAAAGGCAAGCGATCCGCCTTAAAACATTCCCGGATTATGATTCATCAACCTATGGGTGGAGCGCAGGGACAGGCTTCCGATATTGAAATCACAGCACGCGAGATCATGAAAATTAAAAAAGAGCTTTATACCATTATTGCTGAGCATTCCGGAAAGTCATATGACCAGGTTGAATTGGATGCCGACCGTGATTACTGGATGAATTCCCGGGAAGCAGTTGATTACGGAATGATCGATGAAATCTTATTCCGACATAGTAAATAAATGTAGATGGCAGGGAAAAATACAAGCGATAAATGTTCTTTTTGCGGAAGAGATAAAAAAGATGTCGAACTGCTGATTGCCGGTATAGATGGTCATATATGTGACCGCTGTGTGGAACAGGCGCATGCAATTGTTCTTGAAGAGCTCAAACGGGACAAAACCTTCGACCTTTCAGGTGTTAAACTCATGAAACCGAAGGAGATAAAAGAATTTCTGGATCAGTACGTTATCGATCAGGACCATGCAAAAAAGGTCCTGGCTGTTTCGGTCTACAACCACTATAAAAGGCTGACTCAGAAAGTCGGGGAGGATGAAACCGAAATTGAAAAATCGAACATTGTCCTTGTAGGAGAAACCGGAACCGGTAAAACACTTTTGGCACGGACCATTGCCCGGATGCTGCATGTTCCGTTTACGATTGTCGATGCAACCGTACTAACAGAGGCCGGCTATGTAGGTGAAGATATTGAAAGTCTTCTGACACGTCTTTTGCAGGTAGCAGATTACAATGTGGAGGCAGCTGAAAAGGGAATTGTTTTTATCGATGAACTGGATAAAATTGCCCGGAAAAGCGACAATCCTTCCATAACCCGCGATGTTTCAGGAGAAGGAGTTCAACAGGGATTGCTTAAATTGCTCGAAGGCTCGGTTGTGAATGTGCCCCCACAGGGAGGCCGCAAGCATCCGGAGCAGAAACTGATCCCCATCAATACGAAGAATATCCTGTTTATTTGCGGAGGCGCTTTTGATGGCATTGAAAAAAAGATCGGAAAACGACTCAATACCCGGGTTATCGGATACAGCGCTTCTAAAGAAGCAGACCGCATCGACCGTGAGAACCTGTTACAATATATTGCCCCCCAGGATCTGAAAGCCTTTGGCCTGATTCCTGAAATTATCGGACGGCTGCCGGTACTTGCCTATCTGAAGCCCCTGGAACGGGATGCCCTGAGAAGTATCCTGACGGACCCAAAGAATTCGGTGATCAAACAATACAAAAAATTATTCGAGCTGGATGACATTAAACTGGAGTTTAAGGAAGATGCCTTGCAGTTTATTGTGGATAAAGCCATTGAATTTAAACTGGGAGCCCGTGGCCTGCGTTCCATCTGTGAAAGCATTATGATCGATGCCATGTTTGATACCCCCTCTGAAAAAGTGGATACCCTGGTGATCGATAAAACCTATGCAGAAGAAAAACTAAACCGGGCAACCATTAACCAGCTGAAAGCCAGTTGATATTAAAAGGGTAAGTGGTCCAGGTCCACATTTCCTCCCGAAAGGATAATTCCTGTTTTTTTCCCTTTCACATCAATTTTGTGATCGAGGATAGCCGCTAACGGCACGGCTGATGAAGGTTCGACAATAATCTTCATGCGTTCCCAGATCATCCGCATGGCTTCAATGATCTTTTTTTCGGGGACCGTAACCAGATGATCCACCTCTTTCAACATGATAGCAAAGGGGCGTTTGCCCAATGAGGTCAGCAACCCGTCGGCAATGGTTTTCGGGTTTTCGGAAGGGATCAGTTTTTTCTGTCTGAAAGAACGCCAGGCATCGTCAGCACCTGCCGGTTCACAGGCAATAACCTTACAGGCGGGCGATAAATGCCGGGATGCAATAGCGGTTCCGCTCATCAATCCTCCACCGCCCACTGGGACCAGTATCTGGTCAAAAAAACCGCAATCCATGATCAGTTCCCTGGCTACCGTTCCCTGTCCGCTGATAACCTGAAAATCATTGTAGGGATGAATTTCTGTTGCTCCGGTTTTGTTTAATACGTTGCGTAACATTTCTTCCCGGGCCTGCAAAGTGGGTCTGCAAAAAGTGATCTCTGCCCCGTATCCGGCAACGGCTCTTTTTTTTATTTCCGGAGCATTCTCCGGCATGACAATAAAAGCCTTAAGGCCCTCTATTTTTGCTGCCAGCGCCAGGGCTGCCGCATGATTCCCCGATGAATGAGTTGCCACACCCCTGGCAGCAACTTCCCCGGGCAGGCTTAAAACGGCATTGCAGGCACCCCTGAATTTGAATGCTCCAACTTTCTGGAAATTCTCACATTTGAAAAAAAGAGTACCCCCTGTAATCTTGTCGATGCTTTGGGAAGTAAGCACAGGAGTGTGGTGAACGAGGTGTTTTATTCGTTCGTAAGCTGCTTCAACATCTGGATATTGTGGAAGATCCATGTGTATGGATGTTTGTTTTTCTGTTTACAGCTTTTCTATCAGTTTTTTTAAGATAAGCGTCATTCGGGGTTCTGTTTGCCTGGCTACTTTCTGAACTTCTTCATGGGTAACCTCTACGATCTGCCCCGGTACTCCGCTGTCGGTAATAATGGAAATACCAAATACGCTCATGCCCATATGGCAGGCAGTTATCACTTCAGGAATTGTTGACATTCCCACTGCATCGCCCCCCATGAGGCGAAACATTTTATATTCTGCCGGTGTTTCAAATGTAGGTCCCTGGACACCCACATAAACTCCTTCTTTCAGTTCAAAATCATGTTCATAGGCTATAAGCCTGGCTTGATTTCTGAGGCGGCTGTCATAGGCAACACTCATATCCGGGAAACGGGGTCCCAGTTCTTTGATATTGTTTCCGCGCAGGGGATGTTCGGGAAACATGTTGATGTGATCGTTGATCATCATTATATCGCCGATATGAAACAGTGGATTAAGCCCTCCACTGGCATTGGAAACAAAAAGGTGGGTTACTCCCATCCATTTCATCACCCTGATCGGAAAAACTAATTCCTGCATGGAATAACCCTCGTAATAATGAAACCGCCCCTGCAAAGCAACCACTTCACGATTCCCAAGCTTCCCGGTAATTAATCGTCCCATATGCCCGTCAACCGTTGCAACTGGAAATCCGGGAATTTTATTGTAAGAAAGAGAAAATGGATCCTCGATCTCATCCGTTAATCCTCCCAGGCCGGTACCCAGAATGATCCCTATCTCAGGATTGTGGGGTGTCCTTTTTTTTATGAAAGCTGAAGTTGCTTTTATTTTCTCCAACATAATTCAGGATTTTTTTATCAAACTGTTTCCCTTCCCCATTCAGGAATTTTACTTTCACAGGCAAGCTAAATAACGATTGCATCCATTTTTTTTCAAGGCTTTCCACATCCCTCAAACGGATTGCATCTTTTTCGGTTGTAAGAATGATTTTATTATGCCCTTTCAAGCTGTTAAACCTGTTTGTTATTGTTTCTATGTCTTTTTCCGTATAATAGTGGTGGTCATGGAATAGTATTTCTTCGACCGTATGGGGAAGATCCTGCAGGTATTTCTTTATCATAGCCGGAGAAGCAATCCCGGTAACCAGTAAGATGGTGTACTTCTTTTTACCGGTAAGGTCCGGAACGGTTTTGGTGGATTCAAAAACAGGTTGTGGCTTTTCGTATTCAAACGTGGTGAAATAGATGTTCTGGTAAGGTCTGATCCAAAGATTTTTTTGAAAGATACGCCTGGCTATCGGAGTCATATCTTCCGGGCATTTGGTAATAATAATGCTGTTTGCCCTGTGCATTTGTCTGGCTCCTTCACGAAGCCTGCCGGCAGGAAGGAGGGTGTCTTTTTTCAGGGGACGGTTGTAATCGATCAGCAGGATGTTGATTCCCGGAGTAATCCGTCGATGTTGAAATGCATCATCAAGGATTACCAGTTCGGGGGCCCTGTCCGGGTCGGAATCAAATAACCGTTTTACGCCCGTAACTCTGTTTTCACAAACGGCAACCGTAATTTCCGGGAATTTGTTTTTTATCTGAAGGGGTTCATCGCCTGCTTCAGCTACAGTGGAATGGATCTCTACAAAGCGGAAACCCTTGGTTTTACGCTTGTAACCACGGCTTAAAAAGGCTACCTTGAATGAACTCTTCAGCAAATGGATCAGGTATTCCGCATGCGGAGTCTTTCCGGTTCCGCCAACCGTGATATTCCCCACCGATATCACAGGTTGCTCAAATTCCACCGACCGGAGAATATTAAAGTCGTACATCCTGTTCCGGAAAAAAATGAAGATTCCGTATACAACTGAAAAAGGATACAGTAAAAACTTAATCATCAAACAGCATTCGATTAAGCGGCTAAGATATAAAATAATATACTTTCCTGTTCCTATAAATAATCCAACTTAGTTCCGGCATTTTTTTATGATGGATGCATCGCCGGAATTTTCCAGCATCTGAAGGTTTGTTCTCTGCAGGACCGGGTGTTTGAAATCAGGGGCAATTTCTGCCAGGGGCACCAACACAAATTTTCGTTGCGGGATAAGCGGGTGCGGAATGATCAGATCTTTCGTATGTAGGATCAGATCATTGTAGTATAGAATATCAATATCCATTGGTCGGGACAGGTATTTCCCCGGATGCCTTTTTCTGCCAAACATTGCTTCAATGGCATGGATCTGGTCCAGTAATTCTTCCGGAGACATCTCCGTTTCAATCAAAACAACCTGATTCCAGAAGTTAGACCCTGCATGAAATCCCCAGGGCGGGGTTTCATAAACCGAAGATTTTATGGTGAGATTTCCCAATGACCGGTTTATACATTCGTATGCTTTGTTGAAATTGGCTGCTTTATCACCAATATTTCCTCCCAGATTCAGATAAACCTGATGCATAGGTTGTATATTTGTAATTTTGTTGCCTTTCAGGTACCAATTTGATAAAGGAATTAAATGTAAGTAAAAATATACAGATATGAAGGGGTTTTTTAAATATGTATTGGCGACGGTAGTTGGACTGCTTGTTGCCGGGATAATTGGGTTGATCCTGTTTTTTATGATCATTGGTGTACTTGTTTCCTCATCAGAAAAAACCACACCGGTAAGCAATAATTCGTTGCTTGTATTGAAATTGCAGGGGGAAATTGTGGACCGGGCACCCGACAGTCCATTTGAGAATTTAAATATTCCGGGATTGCAGTTTGCCCAACGGATCGGATTGGATGACATTACCTCATCCCTGAAAAAAGCTGCTGTTGATGAACGCATTAAAGCGATCTATATGGACCTGACCTATATCAATGGGGGAATGGCTTCCGTTGAGGAGATCAGAAATGCCCTGAAGACTTTTAAGGAGGAATGCGATAAACCCATCTATGCCTACGGTGAGATGTTCGGACAAAAGGCTTATTATCTGGCATCCGTAGCCGATAAGCTGATTATCCACCCCCAGGGAGTGATCGATTTCCGGGGCCTGGGCGGACAGATGGCTTTCTATAAAAATGCACTGGATAAATTGGGAGTGGAGATGCAGATCGTCCGGTACGGAAAGTTTAAGGGAGCAGTAGAACCTTACATCCTGGAGAAAATGAGCGATGAAAACCGGGAGCAAACCCAAATGTACCTGAACAGTTTGTGGAACCATATGCTCCAAGGAATTTCTGAAGAACGCAACATACCCGTAGATCGTTTAAATCAGTACGCTGATGAAGTGTTGACGTTTACCCCCGGTCAGCAACTTGTGGCGTATAAACTGGTTGATGCCGCTAAATATAAGACTGAAGTGCTGGATGAGCTGCGTGAAATAACCGGTATATCCGGCACCAAAGGAATCCCGGTAGTCGGAGTTTCCGATTATGCAGATGTGCCGGTGAAAGCAGCCATTCCTTCCTTTTCGCAAAATAAAATAGCGGTGATCTATGCCAGTGGGGAAATTGGCATTACCCTGGGAAACACAGGTATTGATGCTGAAAATCTTTCACGGGAAATAAGGAAAGTACGACAGGACTCCACCTACAAAGCCATTGTTTTACGCATCAATTCACCGGGAGGAAGTGCTTTTTATTCGGATGTGATCTGGCACGAGGTAAAACTTGCGGCTGAGGAAAAAACCCTGGTTGCTTCTTTTGGGGATGTGGCTGCTTCCGGAGGGTACTACATCGGTTGTCCGGCTGATAAGATTGTGTCCAGCCCCACGACCCTTACCGGTTCGATCGGAATATTCGGAACCGTGCCCAATGCCGGTGAGCTTCTGAATGATAAGCTGGGAATCACCTTCGATGCGGTCGGAACCAATGAACATTCCAATCTGATCCCGGCAACCCGGGCTATGACAGAATACGAACGCACCCTTTTGCAGCGGTACGTTGATGAAGGATACCAACTTTTTCTTTCCTGTGTTTCTGAAGGACGGGGAATGGAGATTACACAGGTTGACAGCATCGGCGAAGGACGTATGTGGAGCGGGGAACATGCCCTTGAGATTGGTCTGGTAGACCGGTTCGGGGGATTGGATGAGGCCATTGAACTGGCAGCGGAAATTGCCGGACTGGAAGAATACCGGACCGTTCCCCTGCCAAGGATGCCTAATCCGTTTGAGGAACTCTTCCGGACGGCTCCCGATGAACTGCGTACCCGGTGGCTGAAAAAAGAACTCGGAGTGGACTATATCCATTACGAGCAGCTGAAAAAAGCAAAACAAATGAAGGGCGTAATGGCACGGATGCCCTTCGATGTAGAGATCTATTGATTCCTGAAATTTCCGGCCTTTATTCGTTGTTTGCCTGAAAAAAATTATCTTCGCAGAGTAGAAGATTTCCGGGAGCATTATTGGAAGGGACCTTCTTTATCGGATGAAGCCGGTCCCTGTTCCCGTTTACTGAAAACAAGCAAAGATGAAGAATTACCGATTCCTGAATATTGTGACGGGTTGGGGAGTAACCCTTATAGCTGCTGTTGTATACCTGATGACGATTGAGCCGACGACCAGTTTCTGGGATTGCGGGGAGTTTATCACCACATCCTTTAAACTGGAAGTGGGGCATCCTCCCGGTGCCCCGATTTTTATGATCCTTGGAAACTTCTTCACCCATCTGGGGGGAGGTGCTGAGAATGCAGCCAGAATGATCAATATTATGTCGGCCCTGGCCAGTGCATTTACCATTATGTTTCTCTTCTGGACCATTACCCACCTGGCAAAGCGGGTGACCTCAAAGGATGAGGATCCCGGACCGGGAAAGACGTTAGCGATTCTGGGAAGTGGCCTGGTCGGAGCCCTGGCTTATACCTTCTCTGATACATTCTGGTTTTCAGCGGTTGAAGCTGAAGTGTATGCTACTTCCTCCCTGTTCACAGCCGTGGTTTTCTGGGCTATCCTCAAATGGGAAAATGTGGCAGATGAACCTTATGCCAACCGATGGTTGCTTTTTATCGCCTATATTATCGGACTGTCTATCGGTGTTCACCTGTTGAACCTGCTTGCTATTCCTGCCATTGTTTTTGTTTACTATTATAAAAAATATCCGGTCACACGGAAAGGATTTATCCTCTCATTGATCCTTTCCGTCGTTTTGCTGGCTGTTATTATGTGGGGTATTATACCCGGAGTGGTGCAGATCGCTTTTCTTTTTGAATTGCTCTTTGTGAATGGTTTCGGGGCACCTTTCCATACAGGGGTTTTAATCTTTTTGCTTGCCTTGATTGCAGCGATAACCTATGGCATACATTACACCCACAAAAAGAAAAAGGTTGTCTGGAATACCCTTATTCTGGGGCTGACCGTTATTTTGCTGGGATATTCATCCTTTGCCCTGATTCTGATCCGTTCAGAGGCTCACGCTCCAATGGATCAGAACAGCCCGAACAATATCTATTCCCTGCAGTATTATCTGAACCGTGAACAATATGGGCAAAGGCCTTTGTGGTATGGGCAGTATTGGAATTCACCCCTTGATCCGCAGGACCGGTACAAGGAAGGAAAACCAATTTATGTGCAACGCGACGGGAAGTATGTGATTAGCACACACCGGGTTATTCCGAACTTTGATCCTAAATTTACCACTTTTTTCCCCCGGATGTGGAGCACGATGGAACCCTTTCATGCCGAAGATTACAAACAGTGGGGAAAAATAAAAGGGACCCGGATCCGGCATGTGGACGAAAGAGGGGAACCCGTAACCATCGTAAAACCAACGTTTGTTGAAAACATGCGGTTCTTTTTCCGTTACCATGTCGGACACATGTATTTCCGGTATTTTATGTGGAATTTTGTGGGCAGGCAAAGCGATGTACAAAGCCATGGAAGCCTGATTGACGGAAACTGGCTTAGTGGGGTTCCGTTTATTGACGAATGGCGCCTGGGCGATCAGGATGCTTTGCCTGATCATCTGAAGGATAACAAAGCCAGGAATACCTATTATTTCCTGCCGCTGATCCTGGGGATTATCGGAATCCTCTATCTCTACAGGCAGGGAAAGGAAGGGAAACGGGATCTGTGGGTGATTACGCTGTTGTTTATTATGACGGGCTTAGCCATTGTGGTTTACCTGAATCAGTATCCTCATCAGCCGAGGGAGCGCGATTATGCCTATGCCGGATCATTTTATGCCTTTGCGATCTGGATCGGGCTGGGAGTGCTCGGATTAATCGAAGGAGCAAAAAAATACCTTCCCTTACCGCTTTCTGCAGGATTGGTAACCCTCCTCTCCGTTATTCTGGTACCCGGTATAATGGCTGTTGAAAACTGGGATGACCACAACCGCTCCGGAAGGTATACCGCCCGCGACCTGGGTGCCAATTATCTTACCACTTGTGCCGATAATGCCATAATCTTTACCAATGGCGATAACGACACTTTCCCGCTCTGGTATAATCAGGAAGTGGAGGGTGTCGGTACCGATAAAAGGGTCTGTAATCTGAGTTACCTGCAGACCGACTGGTATATCGACCAGATGAGAAGAAAAGCCTATGAATCCGATCCGGTTCCCTTTTCCATGACTCCGGATAAATATGTCCAGGGGAAACGCGATGTGGTGTATCTGTTGAACGATCCCCGCATTAAAGGAGCCATCGACCTTAAACAGGCGATTGATTTTGTTGCCGATGATGACCCGCGTACAAAGCTTTCCCAGGCCGATAATGCGGCCTATATTCCAGGCAAAATATTGAAATTTAAAATCGATAAGGAAGCGGTGATCCGCCATAAAGCAGTACGTCCCCAGGATTACCCTAAGATTGTGGATACCATGACCATCGATTTGTCGGATAGAAATACCCTTTCAAAGGATGAATTGATGATCCTCGACCTGATAGCGGACAATAACTGGGAACGTCCCATATACTGGGCTATTACCGTCGGTCAGGATAAATACATGAACCTGGAGAAATACTTCCAGATGGAGGGTTTTGCCTATCGCCTTGTCCCCCTTGAAGCAGAAACAACCGATGATCGGATGAAATTCGGATCCGTGGCCGATGATATCATGTACAAAAACATGATGGAAGTGTTCAAATGGGGAAACATGAACGACCCGGAGATCTACCTCGACGACACCAACAGGCGGATGATGTCCAATATACGGAACAGCTTTAGCAGGTTGGCAGAAGGTCTGATTGCAGAGGGTAAAAAGGATTCCGCACGGACAGCCCTGAATTATTGCCGGGAACTGATCCCCCACGAACTCGTTCCGAATGAATATTTTGCACTTGAATTAGCCGATCGTTATTTACAGCTGGGTGAAACAGATGAAGCCCGGAAAATAATGACAGAAACCTTCAATTATTTCAATGAAAATCTGAGTTATTTTGTTACGCTGGATGAACGCCATTTAAATGCTTTTGGTGTGGCCGATGAAATACAACGGTCGCTCTTCTATATGCAGAAAATGGAACGTTCGTGCAGAAATTTCGGATTGATGGATTTATCCGCAAAAATTAACCAGGCATTCCAGGATTATCTCTCCAGGATGAGTCCCCTGTCCAGATAGAAACTCAACGGAAAACCTATAGACGGATAATCTCTGGCAAGGTTCAGATAAAAATAAAGTAGAAAAGGATGAATATTTTGATTGTTGGCTCAGGCGGACGGGAACACGCATTGGGATGGAAAATTAAACAAAGTGAACGCACAGGAAAGCTCTGGTTTGCTCCCGGGAATGCAGGTACTTCTGAGATAGGGGAAAATATCCCTGTTGGAGCAACGGATTTTGAAGGAATAAAGGAAATTATTCTGAAAAATCGCATCGGAATGGTGATTGTGGGGCCGGAAGTTCCCCTTGTGGATGGAATCCATGATTTTTTAGCATCCGATCCTCAACTGCAGGGAGTAAAAGTGATCGGTCCAAAACAATCAGGAGCCCAACTTGAGGGAAGCAAAGACTTCGCAAAGGAGTTTATGAAAAAATACAACATTCCTACTGCCGGCTATCTGAGTGTTACAAAAGATACCTTATCCGGGGGATTGCATTTTCTTGAAACCCTGAACCCTCCCTATGTCCTGAAAGCCGATGGGCTGGCTGCCGGAAAAGGAGTACTGATCGTGGATTCCCTGGAGGAAGCAAAAAGCCTGCTGAACGAAATGCTGGGGGGAAAGTTCGGTGAAGCCAGCAAAAAGGTCCTGATCGAGGAGTTCATCAATGGAAAAGAAGTTTCGGTTTTTGTGATCACCGACGGGAAAGATTACAAGATTCTTCCGGAAGCCAAAGACTATAAACGGATTGGGGAAGGTGACACAGGATTGAACACCGGCGGAATGGGAGCGATATCTCCGGTGCCTTTCGCCGACCGGGAATTTATGAAAAAGGTGGAAACACAGATTATTCAACCTACCATCCGGGGTATTCAGGAAGAAAACCTCGGATACAACGGGTTTATCTTTTTTGGCCTGGCCAATGTGAACGGAAATCCCTATGTGATTGAATACAATGTGAGAATGGGAGACCCGGAAGCCGAAGTGGTGATGCTGCGGATTCAATCAGATCTTGTGGACCTTCTGGAAGGCGCTGCGGATGGAACACTCGCAGAGAAAAGCATGGAGCTCGATGAACGGTCTGCAGCAACGGTCATGCTTGTTTCCGGAGGGTATCCCCAAAAGTACGATAAGGGAAAACCAATCGCAGGCTTTGATTTGGTAAAGAACAGCATCCTTTTTCATGCCGGAACCAGAAAATCAGGCTCTGAAATACTTACGAACGGGGGACGCGTGATTGCGGTCAGTTCCTATGGCACAAACAGAAAGGAAGCACTGGATACTTCCTACAGGAATGCCGGAGTCATTGATTTTGATAAGAAATACTACCGAAAAGATCTTGGATTTGACCTCGTATAATGTTTTTGCGAATACTGAAATCAAACAAGGCTTTCAACCTGATTCTTTTTCCCCTGATTGGTGTTATGTTATGGTTGCCAGGCCTTATTTCTCCGGGGACCTACCCGTTTGCTCCCGGTGAGGATCAGTCGATCCTTTTCAGCCCCCTGATGAAGCTGATGGCTGCCAGGCCTTTTTTGCAGGTGCTTATTGCCCTTGTTCTGATGATTGTTCTTGCATTCACTATTCAGAAAGTAAACAGCCAGTATCCCTTTTTCCGGATCCGGACTTTGCTCCCTTTCAATTTATTGATCCTCCTTATTGGGGGTCTTCCGGCATTGCATTCCCTGCATCCGGTATTCTTTGCATCCATATTCTTCGTTTTTGCCATCGACAGGGAACTGGCAGCTTTCAAAAAAAAGTCCTTTTATTCCAATTCCTTTGACACAGGGCTGCTTATCGGTATGGGATCCCTTTTTTACACTCCCCTGGGTTTCCTTTTCCCTGTATTGATGATCGGAATGTGGATTGTCAACCCGGAATGCAACTGGCGCCACCTGGTTCTTCTTTTCTGGGGTCTGATTCTCCCCTGGATATTTGCTTTTTCCTGTTGTTTCCTGGCCGGTTCTGCCGGCGAACTTCCTGAGCTGCTGGAGATCAATTTGGCCACTTCATGCAATCGCCTGACAGGCAATGTTCCGTTGCAGATCTTTACCGGTTTCTGGGGCTTTTTACTTGTCATAGGAACCCTCTTCAGCCTGAGCCGGCTCGATGAAAGAAAAATCAGTACACGCAAATATTATACTGTATTCCTAATCCTGACTTTTACCCTGATCCTCTTCATGGTTTTTGCTCCTTTTATGTCGGTGGAAGTTCTTATTCTGGTGGCGGTACCTTCAAGCTTTATCATCTCCAATGCTTTGTTGTTTTTCAGAAACAGGATCCTGGCCGATGTTGTCCTGGCTCTGCTGACCGGGTTGGTTATTTTCATGCAAATAGCCGGATGAAGGACCCAATAAAAACCAGATCTGGAAACAATCCCGGCTGATAAAACAATTCTTGACTCATTCCGTTATATCTTACCTAAGAGAGCAAGAGGCAGATGGTTTTGAAAATGGCACATGTTGTATTACTGGCTTCGGTTAAGTACTTACTTACCGTTCCCTATGCCAGAATAATCGGGTTAACTTACAGCCAGGCCCTGATTGCTGTTTTATTGGGGGGGATAGGGGGTTTTCTTTTCTTCTATTATGTCAGCAACTGGCTGATTCAAAAATATGGGTATATCCGCCCTTACATAAACTTGCTGATCCCCGGATTTATTAAAAGAAAATACAGGCAGTTCCTGAAAAAAAAGCGTTTAAAACCTAAAAAGATCTTCTCAGGGCGAAGCAGGCTTATTGTTAAGATTAAAAAGACGTACGGATTTTGGGGAATTATAATAATGACACCGGTTTTATTGACCTTCCCCGTGGGGGCTTTTTTAGCAAGCAAGTATTATTCAAAGAAAAAACATATTGTAGGGTATATGGTTGCCTCAATTACGGCATGGGCTTTTTTGTTAACTACCCTTATGCATATCAGGTGGTGATTGGAGTCATTCTTATCAGCAATGTAAATCCATGCTTCTCTGAGGCCCTCAGGTAGATTGAAACAACCGGAAAGCAGCCTGTGAATGAGATTTTTCAAAACCATTCTCTTTGAAATTCAGGACGCCCGATTCAGGGAATATTTCTTTTCGAAATGACAAAAAAGGAGATACAAGAAATTCTGAATTCATGGGAAAACATGGATGTTCTGATACGTGAATCCTCCTGAAGAAGTTTAAAAAAAGAAGTTCCTTAGGGGGCTGGCCGGAGAAGGTGCCTGATTATTTCCAGGTCTTCGGGGTAGGTTATTTTTATATTTTCTGAATTTCCCGGTACCAGGAAAATTTTTTTGCCGGCTGCTTCCAATACCGATGCATCGTCGGTAAACAATGGATTGTATTTCTGCTTATAGGCGTCTCTGATTTCGGAGGTCCGGAACGTCTGCGGAGTCTGAACCGTTGCGTAGTCCGACCGGTCAACAGCCCGGCTATCCTTGTTTTTAACTTTCCGCAGGGATTCGCTAACCGGCATTACAGGAATGGCATTTCCGTTTTCTGATGCGGACCTGAAACAACGGTTCAGGGTTTCCCGGCTAACCAGCGGACGTACCCCGTCGTGGATAAACACAATCCCTTCCCCGGATATTTTTGAAAGGCCGTTTTTTACAGAAGCAAAACGTGTTTCTCCGCCCGGGCAGACTGTATGGGCTGTGGAATACGCATGCGTATTACAGAGGTTCTGCCAGTCCTGAAGTAGTTTTTCAGGAAGAACTACAAGAATCTCCATCGAGGGATCGTAGTGAAAAAAAACATCGATGGTATGCATCAAAACCGTTTTTCCGGCAATTTCCAGAAATTGTTTGGGTATCTGACCTCCCATTCTGTTTCCCTGGCCTCCGGCAACTATAAGTGCATATTTCTTCATCCCCTGTGAATTTACTCAGGTATTCTGTAAAGTAAGTAAACTTAGCGATTTAATTGTGGGATGCCATGGAAATGTGTTTAAATTTTCAGGAATTCCATTCCCTGTAACCCGGGCTCTGAATGAAAACGGTACAAAAATAGTGTCAAAAAAAGTGAGATTTTTGGGGTTACCTTTTGTTTGAAAAATGAATTTACAAATATACGACCCTTATTATTTATCTTTCCAATTCCAATAACTTTACCCGGTTCTCCTTACCGGGTTTTTTTATCCTGTGGATCAGTCCTTTTTTCCCAGCACAATGCGCATGATATGTTCTATGGCATCATCTGGTTGTTATGTTTTTTCAAATTAGATGAATATAATCGTTATTTTTATCTGAAAAATATTTCAGAAAAATGACACGTGTTGCGCTGATATTGCTTATTGCCGTTTGGATAGTGGCCGGATCCGCCCGGGCCCAGAATCTTCAGCTCCATTATGATATGGGCAAAGGAAGGGGGTACCTGACCTCAACGGTTGAAATGTTCCGGCCCGACGGGTATGGAAGTACTTTTTTCTTTATTGATATGGATTACGGAGTGGGGGATACCAAAGGAGTAAGCCTGGCCTACTGGGAGATCGCCCGGGCTATCCGTTTTTGGGAAGGCCCCTGGGCTTTTCACCTGGAATACAACGGAGGCCTCTACCGGTGGCAGGAGGGAACCTCTTCAGGGGCCGATGGGTTTCCGGATGCCTGGTATGCAGGAATCCAATACTCACGCGATGCCAGCGATTATTCCAAAGGATTCACCCTCCAGGCGTTATATAAATGCCTCAGAGGGAAACAAAACCTTTCTTTTCAGTTGACAGGAGTCTGGTACCTGAACCTTTTGAATGACAAGGTTTCCTTTACAGGATATGCGGATTTCTGGCGTGAAGATTGTTCCTTCAACGGTGAAAAAACCAAATTTATCTTTCAGTCGGAACCCCAGTTGTGGTATAACCTGACCCAAAATATTGCCCTGGGAGGGGAAGTGGAAGTGGATTATAATTTTCTGGTTAAGGGCTGGAAACTCTGCCCGACAATCGGAACCAAAGTAACGTTCTGACCTTACCGGTTGTTGAAAAAAGAGAGTGAACGGATGATTCTCTTTTTCAGATTTCGCGAAATTTCCTATTTTTGTTTTTTGGGTCGTTGGTTCAGTTGGTTTAGAATGTCCCGCTTGATCGGGAAGGCCGCCTGGTCTTTTAAATACTGTTTTGGGTCGTTAGTTCAGTTGGTTTAGAATGCATGCTTGACAGGCATGAGGTCACTGGTTCGAATCCAGTACGACCCACAAGGAAAACCAGGGAGTCAGATGGATGTCTGGCTCCTTTTTTTGATTTTTCGGGTGCATCGGAAGTGCACTGTGTAGGTTGGAAAATTCTTAGTTGCCATTTTATTATTAAACCAAATATACGGATTATGAATAGCGAAGATTTGATTGTTCAGCGGCTTGTTCAGGGAGCAGGCAGGATGGTGTTAAGTTCAATGATTGTACTAACGTTTGGTTTCACTGTTTTTGCACAGGGGACCAGGTTGGTACGACAGCCATCCTTAAGTTCAACGCATGTAGCTTTTACCTATGGCGGGGATTTATGGGTTACGGAGATGGATAGCCGGGTTACGGTGCGGCTTACCAGCACACCGGCTGTAGAAAAGGATCCGCATTTTTCTCCTGACGGGAGCCTTCTGGCTTTCACCTCCAACCGTGCAGGATCCGATGCAGTATATACGGTACCTGTGGAGGGGGGTGCTGCCACCAGGCTTACCTGGCATCCGGCAGCTTCCCGGGTCCGGGGATGGACGCCCGACGGGGAAAAAATCCTGTATTCATCCACACGGGAAACAGCCCCCACCTCTTTTGAGCGTTTGTGGACGGTTTCCGTTGAAGGAGGCCCCTCCACACTGCTTACGGCTCAGTGGGGCACGGATGGTTCTTTTGCCCCCGGCGGGCAAAAGATCGTCATCGACAGAATCTCACGCTGGGATGAAGAGTGGCGTGCCTACCGGGGCGGACAGAATACCCCGCTGGTAATTCTTGATTGTGAAACCCTTTCGGAAATATTGCTTCCCAACGAGCGGACAACAGACATTCAGCCGCTCTGGCTTGGGAATACGATCTATTTCCTGTCAGACCGTGATTGGACCATGAATATCTGGGCGTATAGTCCGGACACCGGAACCCTGAAACAGATCACCGGTTTTTCAGGGGCGGATATTAAATCACTGGAAGGACACGGGGATAGACTGGTTTTTGAACGGGAAGGATACCTCTATACCTATGATATACCTGCAGAAACGATCAACCGGTTGGATGTTACCGTTCAGGGGGATTTTCCCTGGGTCTATACACAGTGGGAGGATGTTTCCGGTTCGGTACGGTCGGCTTCCCTCTCAGCCACAGGCAAAAGGGTAATCATGGAGTCGCGGGGGGAAATTTTTACCATTCCTGTGGAACATGGAGATCCACGAAATATCACCCGCTCATCGGATGCTGCTGACCGGGCTCCGCTATGGTCCCCCAAAGGGGGGCAGATCGCATGGTTCTCCGATGCAGGAGGCCAGGGGTATGCCCTGAAAACCGCCGATCAGGATGGATTGTCGGAACCTCAAAACATTTCCATCGGGGAGTCGAAAATGGCCTGGGAACCCACCTGGTCGCCCGATGGAAAGTACATTGCTTTTGTGGACAATGAGGTAAGAATACGCGTGGCAGACCTGGAATCGGGAGAAATCCGGACAGCCGATACCGGAACAACCAATCTGGAGCGTGGCAGCATGGGACTTGCCTGGTCACCCGACTCCAAATGGCTTGCTTACAACAAAACCGCATCCAACAATTTCCGCAGGATCACGGTCTGGTCACTGGAAAAGGACAGCATTTACAGCCTGACCAATCGGTTTGCCGATTCCTTTTCACTGGCATGGGACCTCGACGGGAAACACTTGTATTTCCTGGCCAGCACAGAACTTGCC
>CAZNPV010000032.1:0-41938 GCA_964575025.1 uncultured Mariniphaga sp. | reverse complement strand
ATATAAAATATTGATTGTCAAAGAAATGTCAAAAACTAAAAACTTTTAACAATCTGATAGAGAGAAATTAAATTTAATGTGCGAAACTTGAGTAATTTATTTGGAAAATAACAGACAAGGAAATGAGTGAGTCCAAACAAGTCTCTTTTTTAGCTCATTAGTAATTTAAAGTATCCCTTTCGGTATTTGTCAGTTTCAAATGAATGAAAAAACCATTTTGCGGAGAGTGAGGGATTCGAACCCCCGGTCCCGAAAAATCAGGACAGCAGATTTCGAGTCTGCCCCGTTCGACCACTCCGGCAACTCTCCGTAACAGGGGGCGAAATTAAAAAAAAATCTGAATCCGTTCATGAACAGGATGCATTAATTGCAGGCAAAAAACCGCTCTGCATCCATATGAAGGAATATTCCTATATTTATCGAACAAAAACCAGTAGAATGAAGAATACATTCCTGTTAACCATTACCCTATACCTGTCCATGGCTGTTGCTGCCCAGAGTGGTAGTAAACTTATTGCAACCGATGCGGTTGTTCAGAAAGCCGGTTCAGGGTACCTTTTCACCGAAGGTCCGGCTGTAGCTTCCAACGGGAAGGTTTATTTCACCGATCAGCCCAACGATAAAATATACCGGTGGGATGAAAAAAAAGGCATTTCCCTCTATCTCGAGGGTACGAGGCGCGCAAACGGAATGTATTTTAATCAGAAAAACCAGTTGGTAGCCTGTGCCGATCTCTATAACCAACTGGTAGCATGGGATAAGAAGAAAAGAATCCATCTCCTTTTTGACGGGCTTTATGAAGGGAAACACATCAATGCCCCCAACGATCTTTGGATTGCACCCGATGGAGGCATCTATTTTTCTGATCCCTACTATCACCGGAGCTGGTGGCCCGAAGGACACAAGGAAATTCAGGATGTCAGAGGAGTCTATTACCTTCATCCTGAAGGGGGAATACAACGGGTGATTGACGATTTTAAACAACCGAACGGATTAATCGGAACCCCGGATGGCAAAATCCTGTATGTCGCTGATATTAACGACGGAAAAACCTGGAGATATGAGATCCTGCCGGATGGAAGTCTGACAAACAAAACCTTGTTTGCTCCCAAAGGATCGGATGGAATGACCCTTGATGCTGCAGGGAATGTTTACCTCACTTCGGGAAAAGTATGGGTTTATTCCCCCTCAGGCGAATTAATTCAGGAAATCGAAGTTCCTGAAGCACCCTCCAATGTATGTTTTGGAGGTAAAAAAAGAGACCTTCTTTTTATAACCGCACGGACCTCCGTTTACACACTTCGCATGGAGATGCGGGGCGTAGAATAAAGAATCCACCATCAAAGAAGGTGGTATTAAATTTAATCTATAAGATTATGAAACCCAATACAATAATGTATAAGCCTTTTCGTCCGAAGTCCGAAGTCCGAAGTGTTCTTTTCTCCTGACTTCCGTCTTCGGTCTTCCGACTTATGATTCCATTCATATACAAGCAAAGCAAAAAATACATTACCACGCCCCCAGGACGTGGATTTCTATAATATATTAAAAGATACAGTAGCAAAGTGTTTACAAGGTTATTGGCTTGTTATCAGAGCATAGAGGGCAAATGAAGCCAGCCAGTGTGCGCCGGCATATTCCCCGGAATCCATTTTTTCATAACTGTAGATAAAATGTTCCACAGCCAGGTTTTTCATTTTTTGGTTATTCAGGCATTTTCCTGTTTCAAAAAGACACCAGGCCCGGCTGAAATTGAGTCCGTCAAGATGCGCCAGTTTGCCGTCACTGCGGTCTGAGACGATTGCTGTTTCCAGGAACCGTTCCGGTGCTTCCCGGAACCCGGGTAAAAATTTTTCCAGCCAGACCATAAATTCCTCTTCAGACAAAATCTTCTGCATAAGCGAAGCTTCCTGGAGGCAGGGTGAGAAGAAATCAAAACCTCCGGGTTCCCAGGATAGCGGGCAGTTTTCATCGTCCAGAAAATACTGCCTGGCTTTTTCTTCCAGCTTTGCAGCGAATACCGGATCGTATTTCTTCGCATAATCCCAGGCAAAAGACATGGCAAAAGAGGTGTTTGTATGCTCCCCCACACGAATGGGGTAATTCAGCTTATCCAGGAATTCTGAGAATTTACCGGAAATCAAATGAACCAGGGGCAGCAAAGCTGCATGCAGAGCGGATGCTTCCGGACTATCCCATTCGCTGAGAACTTCAGCCAGTTTAAGAAGCCAGGCCCAGCCATAGGTTCTCTCAAAATCCTTGTTGTGTTCATCCTGAAAATAAGCAATTTCCCTCCGGATATTTTCCGGGGTGATATGGGATTTTATTTTTTTTAAAATTTCTTCTTTAGGGTCGAAATCCGGAAATTCCTTAAGAATCGTAACAAGGGTCCAATGCCCGTGAACCGATGAATGCCAGTCGAAACAACCATAAAACGCAGGGTGAAGTTCCCGCGGAGGCGCAAGATAACTGTCGTCACCCAGAATCTGTCCCGGTTTGTTGGGGTACTCCCGGTCAATACAATCAAAGGCAAACTGATACAGATATTCTGCCTTTTTCCTGTCGAATGAAAGATCCTGGCTGTTCAGGTGGAATGCAGACAAAACAAAGACAAAAATGAGAATACGACCCGGTGTTTTCACTTGCATATACTTAATTTAAAACAAGGGAATTCATTCGTTTCATACGTTTACGTTGTTTTTTTGTCAGGAACCAGGACGTTTTTCAGTGTAAACGTAAAAACAGAACCTTTCCCTTCGGTAGATTCTACATGGAGGCTTCCTCCGAGAATCCTCGCTATTTCTCTATTGATAGCCAGTCCGAGACCCACTCCACCAAATTGTCGTATAGTGGAATCATCCGCCTGACGGAACTGTTCAAAAATAATGTCTTTCTTTTCTTCCGGTATACCCACACCGGTATCTGTCACCTTAAACAAGATATCTTTACGTTTTATTTCCACAACCAGTGTGATGGATCCCCGGACCGTAAATTTTACTGCATTTTTCAGGAGGTTGGTCAGCAGCTGAATCAATTTTGTTTTATCGGTGTACAAAACAGGATTTTCTGATGGTTTCACGACATCAAAGGAAAGCGTTGTTTTCTTTTGGTTTTGGATCTCAAACAGAACCAACTGTTCCAGTGAAGGAAGTATCTCAGATACCGTAAATCGTTCCTTTACAATGGCAGGCTCTTTGGTTTTGAGCAGGGACATGGCAAAAATGTCTTCAATAAGGGCAAGCAGTTTGTTTCCACTCTCATTTATTACCAGGCTCATTTCTTTGATTTCTCTATTGCTGACAGGCCCTTTCAGCATTTCGCTGAATCCGATGATCGCATTTAAAGGGGTACGTAACTCATGGGACATGGTTGCCAGAAAGGTCGATTTCAGCCGGTTGCTTTCTTCAGCCATCTCTTTTGCCCTTATGAGTGCTTCCTCCGCTTCCTTTTGTTTGGATATATCCACAGCCAACCCTCTGACCCCAACAGGAGTGTTGTCTCTGATAATTTTATTTACCGAGGTTCGGATCCATATCAGCTTGCCGCTCCGGGTTTTTACCCTGAATTCATTCGGTGCCATCCGGTCTTTGTACAATAAATTATCAAGTTTGGCTTTTGTTATTTCAGCATCTTCCTTGTATACCAGATCAAAAAAAGATTTTCCGGTGTAGTAACTATCTGTATACCCTGTTACATTTTCAATAATCGGACTAATGTATGTTATTTCCCCCTTAAGATCGATCTCAAAAAGCACATCATTGATATTTTCCACCAGATTCTGGTATTTTTCTTTGCTGGCCTTCAGCTCTGTTTCCATATTTTTGCGCCGGGTAATATCCAGCAAAGAAGCGATGGTTTTATTGGTTCCGGGAATTAAATCCACGGTGATAAAAATGCTTCTTAATCCTCCATCGGGTCTTCGAAAGGTAAACTCATAACTCTTCGGAACATCCTTTTCTTTCTTCTGCCTCCTTTGCTGGTATTCTATCATCCGGCTTTTATCGGGCTCCGGAACAAATTGCATCCATTTGTATACCCCTTCCACTTCTTTTTTTGTGATGCCGCTCAACTCTTCAAACTTGCTGTTAATAAGCGAAATCAATCCACCCGCTTCAATAATCATGGTAGCGGTTCCGGTATTTTCAAAAATAGCACGATAGAGGTTTTCGCTCTCATTAACTGCCTGTTGTGTTTTTTTTGCTTCCGTTATATCTTTGCCTATCGCAATGAAATGTTCAATTTCCCCTGCTTCATTTTTCAGAGCAGACACATAGAGCATTTCCCAATAAAAATCCCCGTTTTTTCTTTTGCTGAGTATCTCACCCCGGTATTCCTTCTTTTTTATGACTGTATCCAGCATCTTTTCATAAAAGGAAGCGTCATAGTTGTCCGAATATAAAAAATTTGAATTCTCGCCAATTACCTCCTCTTTGCTGTAGCCAGAGATTTTCTCAGATTCCGGATTCACATACTGAATTTTTCCCGATGCATCGGTAATAACAAAGGATACAGGAGCCTGGTTGATAGCCTGGTAAAGAAGTTTTAACTGCACTCCGGCTTTTTTCTTAATCAAATCCAGCTCAGTTTCCGCTTTTCGGGCTTTTAGTTTTTCCTTCTTTAAGGTGATCGCTTTTTCAATGGTTCCCGGCAGGCGAAGGAGCCGGTCTTTCACCACATAATCCCAGGCTCCGTCCTTAATGCATTCAGCAGCCATCTCTTCAGATAAAGTGCCTGTAACGATGATAAAAGGGATCAGATCGTTGTAGTCCAGCGTTATTTTTAAAGCATCCAATCCTGTAAACTGGGGAAGATGATAATCGCTAAGAATGATATCGGGGTGAAACACCTTCAATGCCTCTTTAAATTCGGGTTCTGTAGCCACCCATTTGAAAATACATTCATAATCAAGGTGTGATGCAGCTGCCCTCTTGATTAATTCGACATTATTCTCGAGATCCTCCAGGATTAAAATCTTCAATGCCTTCATGTTTACAATCATTCAAAAACAGAATCGTCGATACCCGTATTGATCTCTATGGATTTGGTTTCAATTTCAACTACCTGTGAACCTAGTGATTGCACCGATTTAAAGGGATACAACACTCCTTCAACCTCACGGTAGTCGCTATAGGTGGTGGTAACGGTCATTTGTCCCTGTTGGGTTACGGATTGTACTTTCAACCCGGTATCCTGATCGTAAGCATCCGTGGAGCTTGTTCCTGAGGGCATGGTCATTTTCACTTTCCACACCTTCTTGCCGTTCACATCACCGGCACCGGTTAGTTCCGTAGTTATTCCAAGCTTATCGAGGTTTAACTCGGGATTCAGTGTGGCCTCTATTCTCATGGATTCCAGTTCGTTCCCGGTTAACTCCTGGTCACCCATCGGACTTTTCACCTTGCCTTTCACACCATCGAAGACCTGTTTGGTTAGTACCTGATCGCCCATCTTCGTCTCTACGCAAATTTTATTGGGTGCTTTCCGGCTTATACCAATCTCAATATTCATTCCCTGCATAACCGTTCCGGAGATCATCCGTATGTCTTTAACCTTCAGTAGATTTTCACGTCCTCCAATTGCCTTAATGTACGAATTTATTACATTGTTTGCCGTAATATCCGCCGGGATTTCCGATTTCTTCACAGGATTCCCGTAATAATCGAATTCTTCAACCGTTCCGTCTTTTGAAAACCGGACCATGATTTTGGATAATTCCCGGGCATCGCCCACCGCAATGATATTTGCATTCTCTGGTTTGAGGTATTTACGGGCCATTTCCTGAATGTCAGCAGGGGTAACCTGGCTAAGTTTTTTCAGGTACGTGGCATAATAGTCCTGAGGCAATCCATATTTTTCAATATTGAGGGCAAAATCTGCTATTGTTTCCGGTCTTTCCAGGGATCGGGCAAAGGAACCTGCCATCCGGTTCTTCACCTGTTCTATCATTTCAGGATCTACCGTTTCGTCTTTCATGTGTTTCATTTCATACAATACTTCCTGCATAGCGGTGTCTGTGGCAGCCCCTTTCACTTCGGCTGAAGCATTGAATGACCCCGTAAGTTTATCTGCATTCAGTGAAGAATAAGCCCCGTAGGTAAAGGCTTTATCTTCCCGTAGATTGGCATTGAGGCGTGAAGAGAGGCTTCCACCTCCCAAAACAGAATTCATAACAGATGCTTTGATGGCATCCGGATTACCGGGTTTGAACACAAGAGGGTAGCTGACCATAATAACCGACTGTACCGCTCCGTCACGGTTGCCTATAACGACCCTCGGTCTTGTATTCAATGCCGGTTCATCATAGGAATGGGAAGGAACATCTCCTTTCTGCCAGCTCCCGAAATATTGCTCTGCCTGTCTTTTTGCCTCTTTTAAGGTGATGTCTCCAACCATGATCAGGTAGGCGGTATTTGGCTTGAAATAGGTTTGATAATACGTTTGGCAGAGGTCCCTGGTGATCTTTTCAATGGATGTTTCAGATAAAACCTCTCCGTAGGGATGGGTTGCTCCGAAAGTGACTACCGAATTTATGTTGGAGGCAATAGAGGAAGCATCGCTTTTTGATGCCTGGATGGCAGAAATATGCTGTTTTTTCAGTTTATTCACCTCCTCTTCAGGAAAGGAGGGATGCAGGAGGACATCGTTCATTATTTCCAGAAAGTTGTCACTGAATTTCTTTAAAACGGAGCCTGAAATTCCTGTTGCACGGGTATTCAGTGAAGCACCGATGAAATCGATTGCTTCATCGATTTCTGCCTTGCTGCGGCTGGTAGTTCCTGCTCTGAGCAGATTGCCCGCCATGCTCACATAACCGGCCTGTTCTCCTTCCATCACCGGATCAATATCCAGGGACAAATGATAGGTAACCTTGGGGATTTTATGGTTTTCGACGACAATGACTTTCAATCCGTTATCCAGGGTGAACAGTTCATAGTCCCCAATCTGGATTTCCGGCGCAGGGCCTGGTTTAGGGCGGACGCTCCGGTCAAGTTGTGCCCCTGCACAGAGGGTTAAAAGCAAAAGTATAAAAGAAAATACAATTCGTTTCATGGGTTTATATTTGTTGGTTATTCATTGGAGGATTCATTCCGGGAAGATTGTGGAAGATAATATAAAACCACCCGGTTGTTTTTTCGGAAATAATCGTTTGCAACCCGCTGGAGATCCTCGCGGGTAACGGCAAGGTAACGGTCCAGGTCTGTATTGATCCGGTTGGCATCCTTAAAATAGGTATAATTCTCAGCCAACGTACTTGCACGGTTGGCAAGGGTGGCATTCTGTGTTACAATCTGGTTTTCAACCTGATTTTTTAATTTCTGAAACTCTTTTTGAGGGATCAGGTTGTTTTGCACATTTTCAATTTCCTGGTCCATAGCATTTTCCAGATCCCTGCAATCGAGTCCGACATTGGGAAGTGCCAGAGTAATCACCAGTCCCGGATCTTCAAAGGGCAGGGGAATCGCAGCTACCTCAAGAGCCAACTGCTGTTCATCGACCAGGGATTTGTAGAGCCGGGAACTTTGCCCTGAGGCCAGCAACTGGCTTAACATTTCAACGGCGTAAAAATCATCGGTTCCCATGGCAGGTATGTGGTAAGCCTGAATAACCGCAGGCAACTGGATATTGTCGTAAACAGTGTCCCGTATTTCTTCGTATTTGACCTCTTCCACAACCTCCGGACGGTAGATCTCTCCTTCGGATGAAGGAATGTCGCCGAAATATTTCTCTGTTAGTTTTTTTGCTTCGTTGAATTTCACATCCCCTGCTAAAATCAGTACCGCATTGTTGGGAACATAAAATGAATCATAGAATTCCTTAAACTCCTCATCTTTTGCAGCCCGGATATGATCTGCATCGCCAATGGTTGCCCATTGGTACGGATGTTTTGTAAAAGCCCGGCGCAGGATCTCGGGCAACAGGGAACCGTAAGGACGGTTGTCATAATTTTGTTTTTTCTCTTCAATAACGACTCCTTTCTGGGTCGCTATGCCTAGGGAGTCCACCCTGGCATGGAGCATTCTCTCCGATTCAAGCCATAATCCCAGTTCCAGCTGATTCGAAGGGAGTATCTCATAGTAGTAGGTACGGTCATTGCTGGTGTTTGCATTTAAGGTACCCCCGGCATTTTCCACAATTTTATCATACTCAAACCGTTTGATGTGTTTGGTTCCTTCAAACATCAGGTGTTCAAAGAAATGGGCAAATCCGGTCCGCTCCGGATTTTCATTCTTCGAACCTACATGATACATCAGGGAAACCACAACAATGGGTACTGAGTGGTCTTCATGTACAATTACATGCAAGCCGTTAGACAGATCAAATTCTTTAAAATCAATTTCTTCCGCATGAGCATACCGCCCGGGAAAACTCATACAGAACACAAATAAAAGAAATAAGAGTTTTTTCATCGTTGAGTGTTTGTGTAATTAATGTTTAAATATAAGAATTAATTGGTTACATTAAGGAAAATTTTATGGATATGGAACAATTGTTGGTAAAAGCTGCTAAACTAATAAAAAGATCAAAATATACCATTGCTTTTACCGGCGCGGGTATTTCGGTCGAAAGCGGAATTCCTCCGTTCAGGGGAGAAAACGGTTTATGGAATAAATACGATCCACATGTTCTCGACCTGGAATATTTTTTTGAAGATCCGGTTGGCTGCTGGATCACGATCAGGGAAATCTTTTACGATTTTTTTGCAGAATCGCACCCCAATGCAGCCCACAGAATCCTGGCTGACATGGAAAAGAAAGGCATGTTGCAGACTGTCATAACTCAAAATATTGATAACCTTCATTATGAAGCAGGAAGCAAATCGGTCTGTGAATTTCATGGCAATTCCAAACATTTGAAATGCCTGCAGTGTGGAAAGATCATCCCTGTAAAGAACATTAATCTGAAGGAACTCCCACCACGCTGCCCGGATGATAACATCGTATTAAAACCGGATTTTACTTTCTTCGGGGAAGGGATTCCTCCGGATGCCTTTGAACGATCTTTTATTGCAGCAAAAAAGAGCGAAGTCTGCATAATCATCGGATCAACCGGAGAGGTGGTTCCTGCATCCCTGGTACCACGCACAGCATGGGAATACGGAGCGAAAATAATTGAAATAAATCCGAATCAATCACACTTTACAAACCAGATAACCGACATTCATCTGCAGGGAAGGGCAGGAGAGATCATGGAAAAACTAGGCCACATGCTATTCTGACTTCGGACTTCCGTCTTCGGACTTCGGACTCAAAGGTATATAAATTATTGTATTGGTTTTCATGCGATTATAATTGTTTATTTTTTAAAGATAACTCGCATGAAATTAAAATCATTTGCCAGGGCTGTCTAAAAAGTCATTGTATTCATTAACCGCAAAGTTCGCCGGAAATGCGCAAAGTCCGCAGAGAATTCACAATAAACAAGAAATACCTTTGCGACCTTTGCGTTACCTTTGTGTTCTTCGCGGTTTTATTATCTTTTCAGACATCCTCACTCCTGGGTGATAATTCGTATGCTCGTTTCATAATCCTGCCCCAACGATACTGATTCATACTACCCGTTTGTTGTAATAACAATAATAAAAGTATATTTGTATTTCCTGTAGACATACTTAACAGTACCTGAATATGAAACTACTTGAAGGAAAAACAGCCATCATTACCGGAGCATCAAGAGGCATTGGCAAAGCGATTGCCCTGAAATTTGCACAGGAAGGATGCAACATTGCGTTTACCGACCTTTTGGAGGACGAAACGATGAAAGCAACCGAGTCGGAACTGGCCAGTCTTGGGATCCAGGCCAGGGGATATGCCTCGGATGCCAGTTGTTTTACGGATACCGAAGCCGTGGTATCAAAGATCATCAACGATTTCGGAACGGTCGATATCCTGGTCAACAATGCCGGGATAACCAAAGATAATCTGCTGATGCGTATGACGGAAGAACAGTGGGATGCCGTAATGAATGTAAACCTCAAGTCGGTATTTAATTTTACAAAGACGGTACAGAAAACGATGCTGAAAAACAGAGCAGGGTCTATCATTAACCTGAGTTCTGTGGTTGGGGTAAGTGGAAATGCAGGACAGGCAAATTATTCCGCATCCAAAGCAGGAATCATCGGTTTTACCAAGTCAGTGGCGCGTGAACTGGGGTCCCGGGGAATACGCTCCAATGCCATTGCTCCGGGTTTTATTATCACAGAAATGACAGCAAAAATACCCGAAGAAGCACGGAAAACCTGGGAGGCCTCAATTCCCATGAAACGGGGAGGAACCCCCGAAGAAGTAGCCGGTGTTGCCACGTTCCTGGCTTCCGATCTCTCTTCCTACGTAAGCGGACAGGTGATCCAGGTATGCGGAGCAATGCTCACCTGAAAAATCAGAATATCGTTTCTTTAGAATACTGAAAATCCCTACGGTAGGTTCTAAACATCTTCACCATGGTCCGAAGTGTTTTATGCTTCCGTCTCCGGACTTCGGACTTCCGTCTTCCGTCTTCCGACTGCAGTAAGAATCTGGATTTTATGAACCGTTTAAAGGTTTTCCATCACCTCTTCATAATCCGGTTCATCTGCTATTTCAGGAACCTGCCGGGTATACGTTATCAATCCGTTTTTATCGATTACGATGACCACACGGGAAAGGAGACCTTTGAGCGGCCCCTCATCAATCAGCAAACCGTAATCCCTCCCAAATGCTCCTGATTCATAATCAGATAGTGTAATCACGTTATCAAGTCCTTCTGCTCCGCAAAAACGTTTTTGTGCAAAGGGAAGATCCCGGGAAATACACAATACTTTAGTCTCTTTCAGTTCCCCGGCAATTTTGTTAAACTGCCTTACCGATGCTGCGCAGGTTCCGGTATCAAGGCTCGGGAAAATGTTCAATACCAGACGATGCCCCGTATAGTCCTTCAGGGATACCCTCCCGAGATCTTCATCTACCAACAGAAAATCCTTTGCAGCACTGCCTACCTTCGGAAGATTTCCGGAAGTGCTTATTTTATTGCCTTTAAATGTGATGGTTGCCATATCTTTGTGTTTATTGTTTAACTATGAAACAAACAGAATAAAGAAAGGTTGTAATCCTGTTTGTTTTTTGCAACCGGACCACGCGACCCGGCAACAAAAAGGGGGGCGATGAATCGCTCCCCTTTGGGAATAAAGTGGTCTTCTGTATTGTTTAAATTGATAAACAATGTTTTTATTTGCTGATTATATGCAGATTATAATGTCCTTCTGCGCGTTCTGCTTTTATTTCCAGTGCCCATTTCCCTACGTATTTTTTTTCTTCTCCTTCATGAATCGGAATTATAGTCGACCAACCAACATCGGCAGCATTTGTGATCTTCTGGCTTTTTAAGGTATCCCCGTCAGGCAGTTTTATGGTAATGATAATTTCTCCATTTTTGCACGCACCAGCCAGGTTTATACTGATACTGGTTTGGTCGTCAGCCACTTCAAAATCAACTTCAGAAGAGATGGTTTCTCCCATGAAATGTTTGGAAAGGTTCAGGGATACCCTTTGAGCCGAAAAGGAATTGACCATATTCGTATACCACAATCCGTTTGCCTTTTCCATTTCGCTCCGGGTCTGTCTGCTCTCCACTTCCCTATCTTTTTCCTTATTTTTCTGGGCATTCAGGGTCATCACAGTTCCGGTCAGGAGGAGTACAAGTAGTAAAATTTTGTGTTTCATTTGTTTTATTTTTTTAATCATCTTTGCTGATTCGGATTGTATGAAATACTTTCTGAAACAAAAATAGAGGAACCAGCTCTATAATTTGGTTAATGTTAGGTTAATACAAGGTTAATATTTAAATTACCGGACTGATAGTTGTAGATTTGCTGCCTGAAAAAGTTTCGCGGGCCTGTTGCAGTCTATTGCTATACAGAGGCTTATTATTAATTTAAAACCAATGGTTTAATATAATTTTCACAAATGAAACGACCATGACAAATCATGCCACAAGAAATAACGATTCGTTTTATGGGAGTTCCCTGTCTGCATCGCTTTCGCATAGCTCCCTGCTTTGCCGTATCGGCTACGCGAAGGCGCTCTCAGCGGGGCAAAGCCGAACAGGCAGGAATCTGATATAAAACAGAAAATTTTAATCAGATGAAAAAGAAGCCCAATATAACGCTGGCCTTTGTAGCCATTCTGGTTCTAATAACAGCCCAGGTTTATGTCGTTTCTGAAGTGTATAAACTCAAAAACAAGGAGTTTATTCAAAACTATCAGGAGATCATCATCCATGCCATCAGCCTGGCCCGTGAACAGGCAGGCATAAACCTTTTGGAACAGGTGGTTGGAGAGCTGGAAGATTTTTCTTCCGGTTTGCTCTTTCAAATGCCGGCAACAGAACTGCAGGCTGACAGCCTGAAAGACGACATTCTCCTGCAGGTTCAAACTACTCTTACGGAAAAGGAAGAGATCACTCCCTACCTGAAGGCGTACCTTCAGGAAAGAGGGCTGGATTCAGATATTCAGGGACACTTCAGGATCCATCGTTTTAACCTCCGGGATTTTATGCTGGAGTATCCGGTTTTTTCAGATACCCTCAACAAGACGTCTGAATATACACAGGAAAGAACACATAAAAAGGACATGTACATCTACACGTTCCGGGAGGAACACAATTATTTTGAGATGGAGATTTCTTATTATGTGGATTTTAGCAACCGGGTAAGAACAATCATTGCGGAGATGAGCTCAATCCTTGCCGTTCTTTCGTTCACGGTCTGTATCGTGCTGGTTGTTTATATTCTAACCTTGCGTAACATGTTAAGACAGCGGAAGTTATCGGATCTGAAATCCGATTTTATCAGCAACATGACCCATGAACTGAAAACCCCTTTATCCACCATTGCTGTGGCCAGTTCGAGCCTTACGCTGGATGAAATCCTGACAAACAAGGAGCGGTCAAAAGAACTTTCAGCCATCATAAACCGGCAGAACCAGCTGTTAAACCAGATGATCGATCAGGTAATCGATATCAGTACCCTGGAACGAAGTGGTTTTTCGGTGCGTAAGGAACCGGTTGAGATCAAATCCTTTATAGAGGAAGTAACCGAAGCATTCCTGCTGAGTCAAAACACAAATGCCATTGATTTAAAAACAGAATTTAAATCCAACAAAGGATTTTCAGCAGATCTGGACCGGTTTCAGATGACCCGTGTTCTAAACAATCTTCTTTCAAACGCCGTGAAATATTGTACCCGTAAACCGGAAATCAGGGTTTTGGTAAAAGAAGAAACCCGAACCCTGAAGATTCAGATTTCGGACAATGGGATCGGAATATCCAAAGAGGAACAGAAAGAGGTCTTCTCAAAATTTTTCCGTTGCAACCAGTCCATGCCGAAAAAAGTAAAAGGGCTTGGACTGGGACTCTATTTTGTAAAGCGGATTGTGGAAGCACACCAGGGAATGGTCTCTCTTGAAAGCATACCGGATAAAGGAAGTACGTTTACTATTGAAATACCTGTCAAAACAGAAAACCATGAAAATAGTACTGGCTGAAGATGATACAGACCTTGGGAATGTACTGGCTCAGTTTCTCCAGATGCACGGCTATGAAGTTCACCTTGCAGTAGATGGCACGGAGGCACTGGAGAAAATAAAAACCTGTACCCCGGATATGTGTATTCTGGATGTGATGATGCCCGGTCCCGATGGTTTTGAAGTGGCCCGGAAAATAAGGAAATCCGGACTGAAAATGCCTTTTATTTTTCTGACGGCCAAAAACCAGAAAACGGATAAACTAACGGGATTAAAACTGGGGGCCGACGATTACATAACAAAGCCCTTTGAGGTGGAAGAACTCCTCCTGCGTATAAAGAATATTCTCCGCAGGTCGGCAAAGGAAGAACAACCGGTTACAGAAATCAAAAGCCTTGTGCTGGATAACGAAATGCTCCGGTTAAAAACATCCAAAGAGACCCATCAGCTAACAAAAAAGGAGGCAGATCTGTTATTTTTCTTCATGAATCATCAGAATGAAATGGTTCCGCGCGAAACGATCCTTACCCGTTTCTGGGGTGAAAACGACTATTTTATGGGCCGTAGCCTGGATGTTTTCATCAGCAGACTCAGGAAATATATCGGGGATGAACCTGGCGTGGAACTGAATACGGTAAGAGGAGTAGGATTTATTTTTGAGGTAACACATCCCGATTAACCGGGAGTCGTTTTAACTATCTTAAACAGCATGGTCAAACCAGGAGGGATACTTTTTATTTTGCTGCTATGGGGATTTGCTGCTGCAGGCCAGTATTTCCAGACCGGTCAGGACCCGGCCTCAATCCGTTGGAGGCAGGTTAATACGGAAAATTTTCAGCTTATCTATCCGGGGGAATACGAAACCCAGGCCCGGAGCATTGCCGCTATTCTTGAGAAAGTGTATGCGTACGGGGGGTATTCACTGAATCATACCCCGCGCAAGATACCGGTAATTCTCCATACGCACACGGTGCAGTCGAATGGTTTGCTTGCCTGGGCCCCTAAAAGGGTAGAGATGTATACGATTCCCCATCAATCGATTTATCCCCAGGACTGGCTTGAGCAGTTGGCGATCCATGAGTTCAGACATGTCGTTCAGGTCGATAAGGTGGCACAAAATCTTCCCCGGATCATCCCCTTCCTGCTGGCTCAACAGGGTACCGCCCTGGTTACCGGGGCCTACCTGCCTTTCTGGTTTCTGGAAGGGGATGCAGTGGTAACTGAAACAGCTCTCAGCAAAGCCGGACGGGGCCGCTTACCTTCTTTTCTTATGGAAATCAAGGCACAAGCCGTGCAAAAGGGAATCTATGGATTCGACAAAGCCTACCTCGGATCCTACAAAGACTTTGTACCAAACCACTACAAAATGGGGTATTACCTCGTAGGAGGAGCCCGCTACCTTTACGGCCCGGAACTATGGGAAAAAACAGTGACCCGGGTAGGGGAAAAGCCTTTTTCCCTGACTCCTTTCCGTTCCGCCATAAAATCGGTTACCGGAATGAACCAGAGGAGATTGTATGAAATGGTCTTTGACAGCCTGAGGCAGGAATGGCAAAAGATCGATGATGCATACGAAAATCCTCCTTTTACCCGGTTAACAAGGCCTGCGAGAACACCAACAAATTACAGGTACAACTTTATGGTTGGAACAGATACCGTACTTGCCCTGAAAGATGCATTTACTACCGTACCCCATTTTACATTGATCTTCCCGGATGGCCGGGAAAAAAAATTGTTGACTCCCGGGACCATTTTTAATGAATCAGTAGGAAAGACAGGCCCTTTGTTAAGCTGGTCCGAACAAATTCCGGACCTACGGTGGGAACATAGCGGAAGGTCTCTGATCCATATCCTCAATCTTGAATCCGGGGAAAAGCAAAAGGTAAAACCTCAGTTCAAAGGATTCAGCCCGGCTATAGCACCCGACAAAGAAAGGATCGCTCTGATGGAAGTGGATTCACGCAACAATTATTACCTGTCCGTCTACAATCTACGCACCGGGGAGCTTATCACGCGATACCAGGCTGAGGATAATCCATACCTGATCACCCCTAAATGGATTACTGAGAATAAGCTGGTAATGGTGATGCTCAATGACAAAGGAAAATCGCTTGCCCTGGCGGACCCGTTCACAAAGGAAATGACCGTCCTGGCTGAAAACATGGGAGAGATAAAACACCCTGTAGTAAAAGGGGAAGAGGTCTACTTCATAAGCAGCTATGCCGGCAAGAATGATCTGTATGTACTGAATACCTTAAACCATAGAATTTTCAGGGTGTATAGCTCACGGTTTGGGGTTGCCTTTCCGGCTGTTTCAGAAAAAAACAATCATGTGGTTTTAAGTGATTATACCGCGGATGGATTCCGGCTTATAAAAATCACGGATGACAGAATCAAACGGGAACCCCTGGAAAAAGTAAAAAAGGGAACCTACCTCTTGGCTGATACGTTGGCATCCCAGGAAAAAGGCATTCCCGATTTCAGTGAAAGCGCCCCTGATGCATTTGAATCGGAGAAATACAGCAAACCGGCCCATCTGTTCCATTTCCACAGCTGGTTACCAGGCTATTTTGATATCCGTTCCTATGATATCAGCCCCGGAGTCAGTTTTTTTTCACAAAATAAATTGGGGACAGCTGAAACATCGGTAGGTTACGGATGGGACACCCGTGAGAAAACCGGAAAGATCTACGGAAGATTTTCCTGGAAAGGCTGGTATCCGTTGTTTGATCTGGAGGTAAACAACGGAAACCGCCGATCGCACTATTTGTCGGTAACCCATTATACCAACAACCAGAATGAGATTGAATGGAGCGATACAAGCCGGACTGAATTCAACTGGGCTGAAACAACATTGGATCTGGAAGCGAAAATTCCTTTAAACCTGTCCGGAGGAAAATTTTACAGGCTGCTGCAACCGGAAGTAAATTATGAATTTATTTCCAAAAGGAATCCTGCCAACCATCCGGATTGGTTTACAGAGGGGCATGTCCATTCCATGATATACAGCCTTTACTACCATCAAATAAGAAGGAAAGCCTATCAGGATCTGGTTCCGGACTTTGGATTTATAACCGAATGGTCTTTCCGGCATTCCCCGGCAAGCAATCCTGGATATGGAAACCTAGCAGCATGTCAGGTAATCAACTATTTTCCAGGATTTTTAAAAAATCACGGACTGGTCCTATACAACGGTCTGCAGCTACGGAACGTTGAAAAAGGGTATGCCTATACAGATGCAATCCGGGTTCCCCGCGGTTATGGTACCTATCTGAATAACTTTATGTACAGTTTTGCAGCCGATTACAAATTACCGCTTATTTGCCCTGATCTGAGTCTGGGTGCAGCACTCTACCTTAAACGGCTGAAAGCCTCTCTGTTTTCCGATTATGCCTATCAGAAAGGGGATATTTACACCAGCGGAGAAATTTCCGGTAATTTCTCCCGCTCTCTTTCTTCATATGGACTGGAATTACTGGGGGATATGCATTTTCTTCGTTTTTATGCCCCGGTTGAAATGGGAATCCGGATCGCTTATTTGCCCAGGGAGAAACAACTGCATACCGATTTTTTGTTTTCCGTGAATTTTACTTCTTTCTGAGTGTAATCAGGGTTATCTCAGAGGGCATATCCAGCCTGAAAATAAGTCCAATTGTGCCGATTCCCCGGTTTACATACAGGTAACACCCTTTCTTTTCATACAATCCCCCCCAGTGTTTGTTCATCAGAGACATCAGGCTGAACTCAATTCCTGCCGGTTTGATTCCCCACTGCAGTCCGTGGGTATGGCCCGATAATGTCAGCTCAAATTTTACCTTTTCCACATCCGCATTTTCCCAGTGAGCCGGATCATGGGTCATGAGTATTTTAAACCGTTGGGTAGGTACCTCCAGCAACGCTTTTTTCAGGTCAGCATACTGCGGAAAGGGTGGGTGCCCCCAGTTTTCAACACCCACAAGACTTAGTGTGTCCGCTCCTTTTACCAGGTTTACGGACTCATTGCGAAGGAGCCGGAACCCAAAAAGGGTATATGCTTCTGTAATTGCATTGAAATTGGCAGCTTTGAGATCACTGTTTTCCCATTGGTGATAATCCCCGTAATCATGGTTTCCCGGAACAGCGTATAACCCCAGAGGAGCCTTTAGTTCTGTAAATACGGATTCCCATCCCCGGGTTTCATAACTGAAATTGTTGACAAGATCCCCTGTGAATAAAATGAGATCAGGAGAAAGTTTATTTACTTCTTTTACTGTACGTTTTAATAACCTGGGGCTGTACAGACTTCCCAGGTGAATATCCGACAACTGGACTATTTTAAGACCATCAAAAGAAGGAGGCAACTCCCTGAAGGAAACCTCTGTCTCAGCCACACGCAACTGGTTGCGCCCGATAAAAGCTCCGAAAAAAACCGATAGAACAACCCCGGATGCAAGAATAAAACCGGCATATAAAAAACCGCGGATCTGTATATGAAAAATGCGCATACCCCAGTAGGGAAGAGAACAAACAGCAAGTACAATTTTAGAAAGTATATCGGCCATGAGAAGTACATTGAAAATAAAATAGACCGTATACGTTCCTGCTTCACGGGTATTTCCGGGATAAACAAAGAGCAGTATGAAAAAAATGGCTAACAGCAATGAGTAGACAGCATAGACAGCACGGAAGATCTTCCAGCGCCTCTTCTCCCTGGCTCCTGAAACAGAAATATTTATATATCCCGCCAAAGAGAGCAATATATAAACCAGCAAAAGGCCTATCAGTATTTCAAAGGGAATGCTTCTCATATCGTACAAAAACCTTTCAAATATACGCTTTGTTTTCTTTTTTACTTTTTTCTGTACACGGAAAATTCAGTATTGAGAATAGTAACTTATTACTAAACGGTTAGTTATATTATAAACCCCGTCTTTTTATGTGGCCATGATTTCAATATTCAGGAAACGGATCATCCCATGGGGTAAATATTTCAAAGATTTTCACATCAAGGGAGAAAGTTTTTTTTATGGTGAATAAAAATAGGGCAGGAGAGTGATGTTACAATCGTAAACACTAACAATCCTGTAATTTATATAGAAGTGTAAACGATTAAGTCCTTACCCGATCCGGGAAAAATTGTGATTTGTATTGTTAAATTTCAATAACAGATTAGTGCAACAATAAGTTCTCTTATTCAGTAATTTAATTAGTATGAATTAAAGGAATAAATGAAGCTTTATTTCACTTTTGTAATAAATTGACCTGTATGTAAGTGTTTATCACTTCTGAATAATTAGAAACCAGTAATTTAGATATAATCATCTAAAGTTATACTTTAGAACATCTAATTGCAATTATATAAAAGATATTCAATGATTTAGTAAATATAGCATTGAATTGTACCAACAATGCATATTTACAATTGTAACAACATAAAAAGCGGTTAATGTTTACATTTGGAGATTGTTTTTCCAGGCAAGAATTATTACATTTGTAATAGCATTGAAAGGGGATGAAACAAGCAATATGAACGAGATGAAAGATCGCATAAAAATTTTCCTGGAACAAAGCGGGCTTACAGCTGCACAGCTTGCGGATAAAATGGGGGTACAACGTTCCAGTTTTTCGCATATTCTGAACGGAAGGAACAAACCAAGTGCTGATTTTATCAGTAAACTGTTAACATCATACCCTGAACTGAATGCGAACTGGTTTTTCGGAACCTCGGAAAACATGTGGCTGAACCAGCGCACAAAAAACAGAGAGGGTGACCAGCTTTCATTGTATAACGAGGAAATTCCGGCAGAAAAAAGGAAGAAAGAGAACGATAAAAATATTGTTGCCGATACAGAAGGTTCCTCAGCCCCTGCGGCTTCAAACGGCTCAATGTCACGGGACCGGGACACGATCAAAAAGATTGTTTTTTTTCATGAGAATCACACTTTTACCATCTATAATCCCAAATAGTATGTAGCTGAATCTTCACAGGATGTGCCTTGATTTTATTCTGCATGGAGCTACTATCCTGAATTATTGTGTATCTTCGTATGCTAAAAATAAAAGGAACCTAAATCTTAATCTACTTTGTGAAAAAAGCAGTTGACGACTTTCGGGTTATTGAAAACCAGCCATTAAATGCCACCAATCACCTGATCAGGTTGCGATCGCCTGTGCCTTTACCTGAGATTTATCCGGGACAATTTGTAAATGTCAGGATCAACCACACGGACGAGGTATTTCTTCGCCGTCCTTTTTCTGTTTTTGATATAGATTATAAGGCGCAGACACTAAGTCTGATTGTCAAGATATTAGGGAAGGGATCCACGATTCTCTCCCGGGCAAGGTCTTCTGAAGAGATCAGCCTGATCTATCCCCTCGGAAAAGGATTCACCCTGCCCGGCAGAAAGGACCGGATCCTTCTGGTCGGCGGAGGCAGCGGCATTGCCCCGCTAATGTTTCTGGCAAAAACTGCCGGTCTCCCGGTTGATCAAACAGACATTATCCTGGGCTTCCGCAATGTGGAAGATTCCATTGAACTGAAGGAGTACACAAAGTATGGGAGCATTCATCGGACGACCGAGGACGGATCGAGGGGGGTTAAAGGAAGGGCTACTGAGCACCCCCTGATAAGCCGGGATCTGGGATTGTTTGACAAGATCTACGCATGCGGTCCGTTGCCAATGATGAAAGCGGTCGGGATAGCCGCAAAGAAAAAAAAGATATTCTGCGAAGTTTCCCTTGAAAATGAAATGGCCTGTGGATACGGAACCTGCCTGTGCTGCATCGAACCCACAACCAAAGGAAACCTCCGGGTTTGTACCGATGGCCCTGTTTTTAATATGAATTTGTTGCAATGGTAGATTTACACGTGAGAATCCATAACCTGGAATTAAAAAACCCGGTGATGACAGCCTCCGGAACCTGCGGCTATGGCGAAGAATTAGCCGATTTTTATGATATCTCGAAACTGGGAGGAATGGTTCTTAAAGGGATCACACCCCGAAACCGCGATGGAAATCCAACCTCCCGGATGGCGGAAACTGCTTCAGGGATGCTGAACACCGTAGGATTACAAAACAAGGGAGTGGAGGATTTTATCCACACAATCTACCCGCGAATCAAGGATTACGAAACTTCCTTGATTGTAAATGTAAATGGTTCAACCCTTGACGAATATGTGGAAGTGACGGAAAAGATCAATGAACTGGAAAAAATCTCCGCTATCGAATTGAATATTTCCTGTCCCAATGTAAAAAAAGGAGGCATGGCCTTTGGCGTAACCCCGGAAGGTGCAGGCTCCGTAACCCGCGCAGTAAGAAAGGTATGCACCAAAACACTGATTGTGAAACTGTCACCCAACGTTACAGACATTGCTGAAATTGCCAGGGCTGTGGAAGACCAGGGGGCCGACAGTGTATCCCTGATCAACACCCTCCTGGGAATGGCTGTCAATGCCGAAAAACAGATCCCTGTGCTTTCCACCATTACCGGAGGCCTCTCTGGTCCTGCCATAAAACCTGTTGCCTTGCGAATGACCTGGCAGGTTGCCAAAGCAGTGAATATACCAGTCATTGGTATGGGCGGAATCAAAAACGCTACCGATGCCATTGAATTTCTCCTTGTCGGAGCTTCTGCCATACAGGTGGGAACTGCACTGTTTACAGATCCCTTTATTCCCCTGAAAATTATTGACGGAATAAAAGACTATTTGAACCGCCATGGATTGGATTCGGTTAAAAGCCTGACCGGGAGGTTACAAATGTGAATACGGCAGTCTGCAACACCTGCACAATCCCGTAACTTGCATTTATACAGTACCCGAATTGGACTGGTAACTATACCAGTGCAACGGGGTGACCCCCTCTTGTGAACATTTCAGATTCCATCCTGTTATTACTTACAAAAGTTGCATTCAATTTAAATTTAGTAAGGGAACTCATCCCTGTCTGTATGGCAGACCGGGAATAAAAGAAAGGCTATAGAACCGATGTCAGAATTTAAAATAGTGATGCCCAAACTGGGTGAGAGCATACAGGAAGCGACCCTGACCCGGTGGTTTGTCAAAGAAGGCGACAGGGTAGAAGAAGACGATCATCTTTTTGAAGTAGCAACCGATAAGGTGGATTCGGAAATTCCCTCACCGGTAGATGGGGTAATAGCAAAAATCCTCCAGCCGGAGGGAGCCACCCTACCGGTTGGAGAAGTGGTAGCACTCATTCACATGGAGGGAGAGGCTCAGGATGCGAATGAGGCTGAAGAGGCTGAAAAGGCTGAAAATCCGGAAGATGGGCAAACAGAAACCCCGCCTCAAAAAGCGGAGTCCATGGAATCAACAAATGTAGAAACATCAACGGATCACAAAAAGGCCGCCAGCCCGGAGCGGGTAAAATCAGAACGTTTCTATTCCCCTCTTGTACGGAATATTGCCCGAAAGGAAAATATACCTCCTGAAGAACTTGATACCCTCACAGGTTCCGGAGCCAACGGGAGGGTTCAGAAAAAAGACATCCTCGAATACCTGGAAAAAAGGACAAAACCGGCAATGGAAAAGGGAGCTTCAACGACCCATTCACCGGAAACCATGCGTCCCTCTGTATCCGCAGGAGATTCCGACCAGATTATTGAAATGGACAGGGTCAGGAAACTGATTGCCAACCACATGGTAATGTCCAAACAGGTTTCTCCCCATGTTACATCGGTAGTGGAAGCCGATGTGACCAACCTGGTACTCTGGAGGGAAAAGAATAAACTGATTTTTCAGGAGAAGTACCACGAGAAACTGACCTACATGCATCTCTTTACAGAAGCGGTGGCAAAGGTTCTTACAGAATATCCTCTCCTGAACTCCTCTGTTGACGGAGAGAAGATCATACTGAAAAAAGACATCAACATTGGTATTGCAGTGGCAAAACCGGATAAGAACCTGATTGTTCCTGTTATCCGCAATGCCGAACAGCTAAACCTGCTGGGGATTACCCGGGAACTCAATCGTCTGGCTGAAGCAGCACGGAACAATAAGCTTTCCCCTGACGAGATCCAGGGAGGGACCTTCACCATCACCAATTTTGGAACTTTCAGGAACCTGATTGGTACGCCGATTATCAACCAGCCTCAGGTAGCCATTCTGGCCACTGGAAGCATAGAGAAGAAACCGGCTGTTTTGGAAACACCCACAGGAGATGTGATAGCCATCAGGCATAAAATGTTCCTCTCGTTATCGTACGACCACCGGATCATTGACGGCTCTCTGGGAGGTGAATTCCTGAAGCGGATTGCTGATATACTGGAACAGGCCGACCTTGAACGAACCCTATAAAACAATAGCTATGATTCAACATGCAGTACCTAAAAAATATACAATAAAAACCACTTCGAAGGCAGATCTGACGAAGTGGTACCGGTTGATGGCCCTGGGCCGTGCCATCGATGAGAAAGCTCCCAATTACCTGAAACAGGCTATCGGGTGGTCCTATCATGCGCCCTATGCAGGACATGACGGGATCCAGCTGGCAACAGGGCAGGTCTTTGAAAGGAAAAAAGACCATCTGTTTCTGTACTACAGGGATCTGTTGACTGCCCTGTCGGGTGGATTAACCACCGAAGAGATCCTTCTCAATGGCATCTCCCGGGCTACAGACCCTGGAAGCGGAGGAAGGCATATGTCGAATCATTTTGCCAAACCCGAATGGAATATACACAATGTTTCCTCACTGACCGGGAACCATTCCCTTCATGCAACCGGGGTGGCCAGAGCAATTAAGTATTACGGTCAGAAAGCTGTTGCCATAAGCAGTACGGGAGAATCAGCAGTGAGCGAAGGTTTTGTGTACGAAGCAATCAACGGAGCCTCCAAAGAGAAATTGCCGGTGATTTTTGTCATTCAGGATAACGGATACGGTATTAGTGTACCTAAAAAAGACCAGACCGCAACACGCAAAGTAGCCAATAACTTTTCCGGATTTAAAAACCTGCGGATCATTCATTGCAACGGCAAGGATGTATTTGACTCCATGAATGCCATGACAGAAGCAAAACGTTTTGCCCTGGAGGAGAGCATGCCCGTAATCGTTCAGGCCAACTGCGTGAGGATTCAATCCCACTCCAATTCAGATGACCATATGCTTTACCGCAGTGAGGCCGAAAGAAAGTATGTAAAGGATTATGATCCTCTGGCTAAATTCAGACGATTGCTGATACGCTACAAACGATTGAGTGAGAAAGAACTTTCAGCAATCGAAGAGGAGGCAAAAGCAACGTTGAAAAAAGCCCATAAAGCCGCGTTAAAGGCTCCGGAGCCCGATAGCCGGTCTGTGCTTGATTTTGTCATTCCCGAACCGTACAAACCCGAAAAATACAAAGAGGGGATCCATTCCGGGACAGGAGAAAAGAAAAAATTCATCACTGCCCTGAACGAAACACTGAAAGCTGAA
This sequence comes from uncultured Mariniphaga sp., assembly GCA_964575025.1. Classification (GTDB taxonomy): domain Bacteria; phylum Bacteroidota; class Bacteroidia; order Bacteroidales; family Prolixibacteraceae; genus JABMQB01. The sequence goes on along the minus strand of CAZNPV010000032.1, from coordinate 18,033 downwards.
TTCAGGATCAATCCTGATACCTTTATATGGGGCCAGGATATGGCCAATAAGGACAAAGGGGGAATATTTAATGTATCGAAGGGCATGCAGCAGGAGTTTGGCCCGAAAAGGGTCTTTAACGCACCGATAGCGGAAGATTATATTCTGGGTACTGCAAACGGAATGTCACGATACAACGAAAAAATCAGGATCGTTGTGGAGGGAGCAGAATTTGCTGATTACTTCTGGCCGGCCATGGAACAGTATGTGGATTCCAGCCATGATTACTGGCGTTCAAACGGAAAATTTGTCCCCAACGTAACCATTCGCCTGGCCTCGGGAGGCTATATCGGAGGCGGATTATACCATTCACAGACCATCGAAGGGGCTTTGGCCTCCCTGCCGGGCGTCCGGATCGTTTACCCTTCATTTGCCGATGATGCAGCAGGACTTTTGCGCACTTCCCTGCGTTCAAAAGGGCTGACCCTCTTTATGGAACCAAAAGCTTTGTACCAGAATCCCCTGGCTGCAACTGTCGTACCTGACGACTTTGAGGTCCCCTTCGGAAAAGCCCGGATCAGAAGAGAAGGGAAGGATCTCACGATTGTAACATACGGGAATACAACCCATATGAGCCTCGAAGCAGCTGAGAAAATAGCGAAGGAAGAAGGATACAACATCGAAGTAATTGACCTTCGTTCGTTGATTCCACTCGATAAAGAAACCATCGTTACCTCCGTGAAAAAAACAAACAAAGCACTGGTTGTTCATGAAGATAAAGTGTTCGGAGGTTTTGGAGGTGAACTGGTTTCCCTGATTATGGAAGAAGCTTTTGAATCCCTTGATGGCCCGGTATACAGAGTGGGAGCAACCTTTACACCGGTTGGATTTCATAAAAACCTGGAACAGGCAATCCTGCCTAACACCGATAAAATACGCGAAGCAGCAAAAAAGATTCTTAAATACTGAAATAAAAGCAAAAAACACCTAATTTGGAAATGGTATGAAGAAAACAGCTTTGATTTACAGCTTTAAATCGAATAAAACCAAACGGATTGCCGAAAAAATAGCCGGTGAATTTTCAGAAGGAGAGATCACCAAAGTAAATGCGGATACCTTGACAGAAGAAGAATTTTTATCTTTTGATAACTACATCCTGGGAGTGCCAACCTGGTTCGACGGGGAGTTGCCAATCTACTGGGATGAATGGATCCCGGCCCTGGAAGAGATGGATTTAAAAGGCAAAACTTTTGCCGTTTTCGGACTGGGTGATCAAAAGGGATACCCTGAAAATTTTGCCGATGGAACGGGCATTATGGCCAAGTATATAACAGACTGCGGCGGAAAATTAATAGGAAGTACCTCCGCAGAAGGCTATACCTTTGAATCTTCCGCAGCCCTGGATAACGGGAAGTTTCTCGGACTGGTAATTGACCAGGAAAACCAGCCGCGGATGACCCCGGAAAGAGTGAAAAAATGGGTTGCTGATATAAAAAAGCATTTCAATTAATTATTAATTCTCATTCGTAAGGTTCCATCTTTAACAGGACGGTTTTTGATTTTCGTATCTTTGGCCCCGAACCAAAAAAATGGCCATGAAAAGAAAAAAGAACATAGGTATTGTCTCGCATGATAACCGGAAATCCGATATGTTGGGATGGGTCTCCTGGAACTGGAAAGAATTTATATCGCATAGCCTGGTTTGTACAGGAACTACCGGGAAACTGGTAGAAGAACTCCTCTGGGATAAATGCAAGGAAAACAATGAAGTGCCCCCATCCATGACCTTGTTGAAGTCAGGACCCCTTGGCGGTGACCAGCAACTGGGGGCTATGATCTCCGAAGGAAAGGTCGATATGCTGTTTTTCTTCTGGGACCCGATGCAACCACAACCCCACGATGTTGACGTGAAAGCGCTGTTGCGTATTGCAGTTCTTTACAATATTCCTACCGCTTCAAACCGGTCTACCGCTGATTTTCTGATCTCTTCCCCCTTATTCCATGATGAATATATGCCGATAGTGAAAGATTACTCCGCTTATATTACAAGGGATGTGAATATATAGTCCGGGTTGGGGCTTTTTTTTTACTACCTTTATTCCATGCAAACAAAACCAGTCACATTTTTAAAATTTCCCGAATATCCGGGGGGCAAAGAACCCTTCAAACGATTTGTCAGGGAGCATTTGAAATACCCGCAGGAAGCACTGGAAAACAAAATTGAGGGTACGGTATACCTGAATGCTGAAATTACGCATAAGGGCGAAGTAATTCATATTAAGGTAGAAAAAGGAATTGGCTATGGTTGCGATGAAGAGGCCAAACGCGTTTTAAGCCTGATGAAATTCGGAGGAGTAAAAAACAGGGGAGTAAAAGTAAAAACCCGGAAAAAATTCAGGATCAATTTTAAATTACCTGAAAATAAAGATATTACATACAAATACTCCTTTAAGAAGGGGAGGAGCAAACCGGAAGATCCTTCAGAAAAATCAACGGTTTACTCCTACACCATCCACACAGGATCCAAAGAGTAAACTAATAGATATCGGTTAAAGTTTACATTTATGAATTCGATATTGTAGCCTGTTCCGAATGTGTACAAAATCAAATCAATGATTCTGAAAGACAGTTTTGTAGGAGTAGTGCAGTGCTACGTAATATGGCTTCAGAAAATAAAAGATATCATCTATCAATTGCCAGGAAAGAATCTATAATTGACAAATGTGAATCTGATATTTTTCTTAATAATGAACATCTCCTTAGAATAAATAAAGATCTGAATGAATTAAAAAAACAATCCCTCAGTATTGATTTTCAAAATCCTATGGATTAAATTTATTCTCTCCTTCTTTGATGGTGGATTCTTAATTCAATGTTGTCTATGTCCAAAAATGGTTCCGGGTACTTCATTTTGTTTTCGGGCTGAAAGCCCGGATTACTTCAGCCCGGCGGCAACGCCCCGGGTTGAATGACGACCCTATAGCTTCGCCCTGAAAGGGCAGGTTAATCAGACCACGTATATTCTTTTAATCTGCCCTTTCAGGGCATTGTTTTCTGCAATCCTTCGGAGATAAATCCGGCAATAATGCCGGATACATAATTTGAATAAGCGTGTCCTATAATTGATATTAAGTTAAATAGCGTATATGTAAAAAATGGAGACATTTAGCCCCCATTTGTGATATTATTAATTTTTCAATAGACTATCCATTTTCTGATACAAGGGCTGGTATTTATCTTCGTCCCTCGGAACCATCCTGTAATACAGGTTCTTCAAGGTTTCGATCGTAGCCCTGTCATCGCTTTTTATTTCGTGGCATTTTATCATATGAGGCAATGCAAGATCCCACCATTTATCACATTTTGCCAGTTCTTGCTCATACCTTTCATTTTCATTTGCAGGCACATCAATGGCTTTCTCGTATTGTTCCACTCCTTTGTTATAATAATATGCCCCCAGGTTGAAATGAGCATTAAAATAGGTATCATCCAGTTCAATTGCTTTTTTATAATTTTCAATTGTTTTTTCATCTTCATTGAGGGCATCGTATAACGATCCCCGTGCAAAATAAAATTGCGGTTCCGTAGGATCCTGTTCAATCGCAAGATTCAGATAGCGCATTGCTTCATCCTTTTGATCGATTTGCAGGTAGATGGAGATCATTTCTGTTAAAATGTCGTTATCGTTCGGGTATTTTTCAAATCCTTCCTTAAGTGCTTCCAGTGCACTTGCCGTATCTTTGTTCATTTTGTAGGCAGCGGATATCAAAATATAGGTTCGTCCCTCGTTATAGCCTAACTCTGCTACCTTGCGGTAATATTTAATTGCCTGATCGTATTTTTCGGCATTGTAAGCAGCGAGACCGGCATTATACATGATTACCGTATCTACTACACCGGGATTATCTTGCTTTATAACAGGGACTTCACCGACTTCCAGGAGCTGTTCGAATGATTGAAACGCTTTATTGTAATCCTGGTTGTTAAAGGCCTGGACTGCCTGATCGGTCAAATCCGGCTGCAGAAAGGTAAACTTAATTTTCAATTCTTTGTCGTACTTCCCTTTATCATCCAGTTCATCGGCTTTTTTATAGGATCTGAGTGCCTCTGAAAGCGGATCATCCGAAATTTTCTTGAAATTTTCATCGTCCGATTGAAAAATCGCCTGGAAAATATCTCCCCTTACGATCCAGGTTTTTGGCCATGGTAACGTTTTATCAGATTTTTCCTGATTGGGGTCCACTGCTGATTCAATAGTTTCCAGCGCTTCATCAAGCTTTCCTGCTTCTTTTAAAGACTCTGCGGCGGTTACTTTCCTTTTTTGTGCAAATGTCAGACTGCTTAGAAATACTAAGGCCAACAATATAACGGATCTTTTCATTGGTAAAATTTTTTATTCTGTTTATTTACAAATATATATTAATTTATTCTCTGTACAACCTGAAGATAAACGTTTACTCGTCGTTCAGGTTTTCATTTTCTTCTCCATTGGGTTGTTCATTTTCATTCTGATTCTCATTCTGATTTTCCTCATCCTCATTTCGTACCACCCGGGCGACGGATGCGATCTTATCCCCTTCCCTCAGGTTTATCAGGCGAACACCCTGTGCAGCTCTCCGGTATACGGCGATCTGGTTAACAGCAACCCGTATGGTTATTCCCCCCTGGGTAATGATCATCAGGTCATCCGAATCGTTCACGGCTTTAATTGCCACCAGAGCTCCGGTTTTGTCCGTGATATTCAGGGTTTTTACTCCTTTCCCACCGCGGTTGGTAAACCTGTAATCAACGGTCTTGGAACGCTTTCCGTATCCCTTTTCCGAGATAACCAAAACATCTTCATCTGCATTGCTCACACAAATCATGCCAATAACCTCATCCTCTTTATTCCCAAGGGCAATGCCTTTCACTCCGGCTGCAGTTCTTCCGATTGCACGCACCTTTTGTTCTGAAAAGCGAATTGCCTTGCCGCTTTTAACAGCCATCATGATTTCGCTGGTTCCGTTTGTCAGCTTAGCTTCCAGCAATTCATCGCCCTCTTTGATGGTTATGGCGTTCACGCCGTTTTGTCTGGGGCGTGAATAAGCTTCAAGTTTTGTCTTTTTTATAATCCCTTTGCGTGTCCCGAGAATGATGTAATTGTTATTTATAAATTCACTATCGTCCAGTGTTTTAACCTTAATGTAGGCCAGTACTTTATCGTCCGGGGCAATGTTAAGGATATTCTGTATAGCCCTTCCTTTGGACGCTCTGCTTCCTTCGGGTATCTGATACACTTTCAGCCAGTAACACTTCCCGTTTTTTGTAAACAAAAGCAGTGTATTGTGCATGGAAGCAATAAACATATGTTCCAGGAAATCTTCCTCGCGGGTGGTTCCTCCTTTGGAACCAATCCCTCCCCTACCCTGGGTCCTGAATTCAGTTAATGGGGTGCGTTTGATATATCCCAGATGAGAAATGGTAATAACCATATCTTCATCGGCATAAAAGTCTTCGGGATTAAATTCTTCGGCATTGGGTACCAGCTCTGTACGTCTTTCATCGCCGAATTTATCTTTCACTTCAAGAAGTTCTTCCTTGATGATCTGCATGCGCAATTCCTGGCTGTCAAGAACAGATTTCAGGTATTCGATCTGTTTTAGGATGTCTTCGAATTCACTGCGTAATTTATCCTGTTCAAGTCCGGTAAGTTGCCTTAAGCGCATTTCAACAATAGCACGGGCCTGTATATCGGAAAGTTCGAACTGTTCCATAAGGCTTTCCCTGGCCTCATCGGGGGTTTTGGAGGCCCTGATGATGGCAATCACTTCGTCAATATGATCACTGGCTATGATCAGACCTTCCAGAACATGGGCTCTTTTCTCTGCCTGTTCCAAATCGTATTGCGTTCTCCTGGTAACAACCTCATGCCGGTGATCCACAAACCGGGCAATGATATCTTTCAGGGTCAGCATCTGAGGTCTTCCTTTGACGAGGGCTATGTTGTTAACGTTAAAGGACGTTTGCAGCGCTGTATACCGATAGAGTTTGTTTAAAACCACATTGCTCATTGCATCCCTTTTCAGGTCATATACAATGCGCATCCCGTTGCGGTCCGATTCATCGTTTATATTGGAAATTCCTTCGATCTTTTTATCGTTGATCAGGTCCGCCGTTTTCTGGATCATTTCTGAACGGTTTACCATATAAGGAATTTCGGTAACAACGATCTTTTCCCGGCCTCCTTCATTTTCGATGTGCGCTTTGCCTCTGACAACAATCCTTCCCCTTCCTGTTTTATAGGCATCTATCACGCCCTGGTAACCATAAATGATCCCCCCAGTCGGAAAATCCGGAGCTTTAATGATTTCTATCAGCGCATCCTCATCTATTTCGTTGTTATCGATAAGGGCTATGGTAGCATCGATGGAATCGGTAAGATTATGCGGAGGCATATTGGTTGCCATACCTACGGCAATTCCTGAAGTACCGTTTACAAGAAGAATCGGTATGCGTGTTGCCAAAACGGTTGGTTCTTTTAAGGACTCATCGAAGTTTGGCTGAAAATCAACCGTATTCTTATCCAGATCCGATAAGGTAACCTCCGCAATTTTTGTCAATCTGGCTTCTGTATACCGCATAGCTGCCGGACTGTCACCATCTATCGAGCCGAAATTTCCCTGCCCGTCAACCAGGGGATACCGCAAGGACCAGTTCTGGGCCATCCGTACCATCGTGAAATAAACAGATGAATCGCCATGTGGGTGGTACTTCCCAAGCACCTCCCCTACAATCCTGGCCGACTTTTTATACGACCGGTTTGAGTAAATCCCTAATTCACTCATTCCAAACAATACCCGCCGGTGCACAGGTTTTAATCCATCCCTGACATCCGGCAGGGCCCGGGATACAATAACCGACATTGAATAATCAATGTAGGCTGTTTTCATCTGTTCTTCGATGTTAACTCTTATAATTCTCTCTCCTTCTGCCATTTACACTTTTCTATAAATAATTAAAACGACGTTTTCTGAGGATACAAAAATAGTAAAATACTCGTTTAAAACAGTACAAAACACGGGCTTTTAATCACTGAAATACCGGAAGATATTAACATATAAACTGACAATAATTCAGTTGGCGTTATGCCACATTCATAACTTCCGGAAAAAAATAAACAAAGCCAGTTTATTTTTCTTTATTTTAGTAGGTTTCCTATTGTTGGGAACAATATTTGTAAAGAAAAAATGTAAAATTGTAAAATATATGGATTCTCAATTTTCACCAAGAATAAAAGATATATTGGTATACAGCCGTGAAGAAGCGATCAGGCTGGGGAATGAATTTATCGGACCGGAACATCTGTTTCTTGGCATTCTGAGAGATGGTGAAGGTATTGCTACGGATATTCTGGAAAGTTACGGGATTAACCTTCCCCTGCTTAAGCTGGAAATTGAAAAAAAGATACGAACCGATAAACCTATCAACCTGCAGGCAGAACTTCAGATGTTGAAATCAACCGAAAGGACCTTAAAAATAATCTACCTGGAAGCAAGGTCTTTCAAGAGCACAACAGCCCACAGCGGGCATTTGCTGTTGGCGATCCTTAAAGACAAGGACAGTATGATTACCGGCATACTGAACGATCTGGGAGTAAATTATTACCTGGTAAGATCTCAGCTTCAGGATTACAAACAACCGGAATCCCGCTCGGACTTCCCGGATCAGGACGACGAGGAAGATGATGCCATGGCCAAAGGTCCGTCCGGCTCTTCTTCATCCAAAAAAGCCGGACCCGCAAAATCAGATACACCGGTCCTTGACAATTTCGGAATTGACATTACGCGCCTGGCGGAAGAAAACAGCCTGGACCCCATTGTAGGTAGGGAACGGGAAATAGAGCGGCTGGCCCAGATTTTAAGCCGTCGGAAGAAAAACAATCCGATTCTTATCGGAGAACCCGGAGTGGGTAAATCTGCTATTGCGGAAGGTCTGGCTTTGCGTATTGTTCAGAAAAAGGTTTCCAGGTTATTGTTTGACAAACGACTGGTCAGCCTTGACATCGCTTCCATTGTTGCAGGCACCAAATACCGGGGCCAGTTTGAAGAACGCATGAAGGCTATCCTGAATGAACTTGGCAAGGTTTCGAATGTAATCCTCTTTATAGACGAGATTCACACCATCGTGGGAGCTGGTGGCGCTACCGGCTCACTTGATGCTGCCAATATGCTGAAACCTGCATTGGCCCGGGGCGACATCCAGTGCATCGGTGCCACAACACTCGATGAATACAGGCAACACATTGAAAAAGATGGTGCCCTCGAGAGAAGGTTTCAGAAAATAATGGTTGAACCTACTTCCATGGATGAAACCATCGAAATACTTCATAACATAAAAAGCCGGTACGAAGACCACCACAATGTAACCTATACAGATAAAGCCATCCAGGGCTGCGTAAAACTGACCAGCCGGTATATCACCGACCGCTACCTTCCGGATAAAGCAATTGATGCACTCGATGAAGCAGGATCAAGGGTCCACATTGCAAATATTAACGTACCGGATCGCATCGTTAAACTGGAAGAGAAAATCGAAAAAACCAAAAACGAAAAAATCAACGCAGTTAAAAGCCAGAATTTTGAATTAGCTGCCGATTTCCGTGACAAAGAGAAAAATCTTTTACAACAACTCGACAAGGAAAAGGAGAAATGGGAACAGGACCTGATCAACCACCGGGAAACAGTGGATGAACAAAAAGTGGCTGAAGTAATTGCCATGATGTCCGGAGTGCCTGTACAGCGAATCGCCCAGGCCGAAGGGAAAAGATTGTTGAATATGGGAAAAGAGCTGAAAAGCCAGGTGATCGGTCAGAATGAGGCAATCGACAAAATTGTCAAAGCCATTCAACGCAACAGGGCCGGACTAAAAGACCCGAACCGCCCAATAGGCTCCTTTATTTTTCTCGGTCCTACGGGAGTAGGTAAAACCCAGCTCGCCAAAGTACTGGCAACCTTCCTCTTTGATAGCCTGGATTCCCTGATACGCATTGACATGAGCGAATACATGGAGAAATTCTCCGTTTCAAGGCTTGTAGGTGCCCCTCCGGGATACGTGGGCTATGAAGAAGGAGGACAACTGACCGAAAAAGTCAGAAGAAAACCCTATTCGGTTGTGCTCCTCGACGAAATCGAAAAAGCCCATCCCGATGTATACCATATTCTGCTGCAGCTCCTGGATGAAGGCAGACTGACCGACAGCCTCGGAAGAAATGTGGATTTTAAAAATACCATAATCATCATGACTTCCAACATCGGATCACGGCAATTGAAAGATTTTGGCCGGGGCGTAGGATTTTCTTCCAATAAAACCCCTGAAGATGAAAATGAAAGGATTAAGTATATCATACAAAAAGCATTGAAACAGGCTTTTGCTCCGGAATTTCTGAACCGGGTTGATGATGTTGTCATGTTTAACTCATTGAGTCAGAAAGAGATTCATGAAATCATTGAAATTGAAATCAGAGATCTGTATAAACGGGTTGAAAGCCTGAATTACAAACTTTCCATATCGAATGCTGCCAAGGATTTTATTGCCACCAAAGGATTTGATCCGCAATTTGGAGCCCGTCCGCTAAAAAGGGCTATTCAGAAATACCTGGAAGATGAAATGGCTGAAATCATTATCAAAGCTTCCATTTCCGATGGCGACACAATTTCGGTGGGATTCGATAAAAACAATGAAAAACTGAAAATCCGTATTTTGGGAGTCAAGAAAAATCAAAACCAGGATAAATAAGAAAAAAGCCGGAATTAAATTCCGGCTTTTTACAGATTTATTTATAAAGTTTAGGTTAATTATTTCTTTTCCTTTTCCAGCATGGCTTTCCTGAAGAAACTGCCCTCGTCTGTTGGTGTAAAATTCCAGTCTTTGATCAGGGTAGGTGGCCAATCCGGGTCGAAACACCATACTGTATACGAGATATTCTTTTTATTAAAATAGCCAATAATCGCTTCTCCATACGATTCATCGGAAATACATGGTTCATGGGCTCCGGGGTCGTTGGCATTCATAAAACCAAATTCTGTAGCTATAATAGGATATGTATCAGCTACATATCCCCAGTCCTTTTCCCACTGTGGTTCCCAGGGTTTTTCCCTTTTCTGTGGGTAAGGATGGGTACAATAGGCCACATTTTTGCGGTTGACCGGATTGTCGCCTACTTCATCGAGGAAATATCCCCAGCTTAATCCGGCAACCAGGTAAATTTTGCTGTCATCGACTGCATTAATTTCATCGATAAGCTTTTCAAGGGTAGGCCGCCATGTAGCCCATGTTAACGGAGCACCTGCTTTTGTCGGTTCGTTGTACAGTTCATAAACTGCAACGGTATGGTTTCCTTTATACCTTTCAGCCACTGTTTTCCAGAATTTTACCGTTTCATCCCAGGAGGTGGTATACATGGGTCTGAACCACTTTTCTTCGTTCAGATTGCCTATGGAATGCCAGTCGATGATCACATACATTCCCAGTTCTTCAGCCCATTTAACGCCCTGATCCACAAGTTCGAAATAGGCATCCCATCCCCGGTCATTCAGACGGGTGGGATGAACAGCAAACCGTACCACATTGCACCCCCAGTTTTTGGCTTCGGTAAAATATTCCATATTCCAGTGCCCGTCATGTTCCAGCTTATCCGGATCGGAAAAGCTGACCCCCCGGAGCTGTATGATCTGACCATCCCCGGTTACAATGTTTTTGCCCTCCACTCTCAGTTTCTGAAGAGGTTGTTCCTTGCAAGACCCGGTACAGAAAAGCAAAACGATTAGTAATAAACAGCTATATCTCATAGAATGATTGATTCAGCACTTGATTTAACGGTTGCAAGATATAAATCTTCACAGGAAGCTTATACAATGGATTATGCAATTAATAACGCGTATCTTCCATTTTACAGCAACCAGAAAGATAAAGTCCGGTTTTTTATGATGTGCCCTTACAAATTCATGGGTTTTTACGGTTCAGACCAGATCTCAGAGAGGGCTTTGAAACAATCGGCAGAAGCATCTCTCCTCTCCTCTTCCACCGTGCCGTGGTATGAATTCATGAATCCTTTAGCTGACCCCCATACCGTTTGCATCATTCCGGCATAACGAAGTTTCATCTCTTCCGGGGCATTTCTGATCAGGGTGCGTAGTAGAAGGTCCTGTTCCAGAGCCACATCGCTTTTGCGATAAGGGCATGTGACCACAGTCAGTCCTTTGGCAGCAAACAAAACAGCTGTTGGGTGGGCTTTCTCATAATGCCAGTCACAGATTATTACATCCTTGGATATCAAATCTATAGCACGATGTGTATTGTTGTAACTTCCTTCCCACAGTCCAATGCCGGTGGTCTTCCCGTCAATGAGGCGATCGCCCCAGATCCAGAGTTCTTTGCCCGATTTTTTCAGGTGATCACGGATTTTATTGACCTCGCCTGCAAAAAGTTCCGCTTTATCTCTTCCGTAACAACGGGGACACTGTTCATGCCCGATATAAAAAACCTCATCCATGCCTGCATGGAATGCATCGGCTTCAAAAACTTCCGTTATTTCATCGACGATGTCAAAAACCACATCGTGAACTTCCGGATGAAGCGGACAATAGCTTTTGCAATACAACCCGTCCTCATTGGGCCATTGGTATTCTTCAGGGAATTCCACCTCCGGGGTTTCGTCAAATTCGGGGTAAGCTTCCAGTAGTTTACCAACAGAACCGGCCCATGACTGGTGTCCCAGCAGATTAACCTGCGGCATAAGCCGGATGTTGTTCTTCTGACATACGGCAACCAGTTTTTTTATCTCTTCTTCTTCAAGGGGATGCCCCCCAACCAGTTCAGGATGCGATTTGTACCGGTAGCCGTAATCAACCCGGAGAACCAACGTATTGACTCCGGCCGGGGCAAGTACCTTATCAATAAAATCTGCAAATTCATCTGCCACATCAACCGTAGGAGCAGCGATACACAATCCCCTGACCGGATAAGGTTCTTCGGCTGATACGCGTATGAGAATAGCAAAAAGGATCAGAATAAAAATGGAATACCTCTTCATTTGTTCTGTATTTTAATTTTTAACTGCTGTAATTTACTAAATATTTATCTTATTCAGACTACCAACAAAAAGATGTAAATCAATAGAATTGTTTCATAGTACACAAGACCCATTGTGCATAACTCACCGATCATTGAAGATTTCCAATCTGTTTCCTTTCTTCGTAATAATTACGTAAATCGATCTTTTCATTTCCAACATATTTATATATTTATGCCTTCAATCTCAAAATTAACAAATAACTGCGCAATGAAACTTACGATAATCGATGGTGTGATCATCTTCGCCTATCTTGCTGCAACAGTAGTAATTGGCCTGGTTCTCAAAAAAGTAGCTCAGAAAAGCAAATCCAATTATCTCCTGGGGGGGAATAAACTGCCGTGGTATATGTTGGGTCTCTCCAATGCTTCAGGGATGTTTGACATTTCGGGAACCATGTGGCTGGTCACCCTGCTGTTTGTCTATGGACTCAAAAGCATCTGGATTCCCTGGCTCTGGCCGGTGTTTAACCAGATCTTTTTAATGGTATTCCTCAGCATCTGGCTGCGCAGATCCAAAGTAACCACGGGTGCGGAGTGGATCAACACCCGTTTCGGGCGAAGCCGGGACAGCAATCTTTCCCATGGTGTTGTGGTTATTTTTGCCCTGATTCTCTGCCTGGGATATCTGGCATACGGATTTATCGGATTGGGTAAATTTGTGATGATTTTTATTCCGTGGGATGTGATTGCTCCCTATATCCCGTTTAATGTACCCGCCGAATATATTCCGCATATTTATGGGATTGTCTTCACCTTGTTTGCTGTTTTTTATGCCGTTTTGGGAGGCATGAGCAGTATTGTCTGGGCGGATGTCCTTCAATACATCATCATGACCGTATCGGCGATTCTGATCGGCATCCTGGCCATGAAAGCCCTGAGTGTGGAAACCCTGAATGTCCCGGAAAGCTGGCATTCCCCATTTTTTGGGTGGAAGCTGGACATGGACTGGCGGGGGATTATTGATGAAGTGAATGCCAAGATTGCCAGCGACGGTTATTCCCTGTTTTCCATATTTTTCATGATGATGCTTTTCAAAGGGCTTCTGGTTTCACTGGCCGGCCCGGCACCAACCTACGACCTCCAAAAGATCCTTTCAACAAAATCACCGAAAGAAGCCGCAAAAATGAGTGGTTTTGTATCGGTCGTTTTAATGCCGGTTCGTTATTTCATGATCGCCGGTTTTGCTATCCTTGGTCTGTTGTATTACGACCGGCTGAACCTGTTGGTAGGCGGGGAAATTGACTTTGAGCAGATCCTGCCTTCAGCCATCAGCGAATTTGTGCCGATAGGCTTCATGGGATTGCTCCTGGCGGGACTCCTGGCAGCCTTTAACTCGACATTTGCCGGTACCCTGAATGCCGCACAGGCATACATCGTCAACGACATCTTCCTGCGGTACATCGAACCCGATGCATCCAACCGGAAGATAAAGAACATTAACTACATCACAGGGGTTAGCGTAGTCATTGTCAGCATTATCTTCGGTGTTTTTGCCCAGGATGTGAACAGCATGCTGCAATGGATTGTTTCCGGACTTTACGGAAGCTATGTGGTTTCCAATGTATTAAAATGGTACTGGTGGCGGTTTAACGGCTATGGATACTTCTGGGGTATGGTTGCAGGCCTCGTTCCGGCCCTGATCTTTCCCTATGTATTTTCTGAAACCCTCGACCTCTATTATTTCCCGTGGCTGTTGATCATTTCCATCATCGGAGCGGTGGCAGGGACCTTACTGACCAAACCAACCAATGAAAAAACACTCAAGGAGTTCTACCGGTCAGTGAATCCATGGGGTTTCTGGGGACCCATCCGTGCCAGGGTAATGGCTGAAAACCCGGATTTTAAACCCAACAGGAATTTCAAAACCGATATGTTCAATGTATTGCTGGGGACCATAGCCCAGACAGCACTCGTGGCACTGCCAATCTATATCATATTGAAACAAAGCCTGCCCATATGGATTACCATCATTATTACCCTCGTGTGTGGAGTAATTCTGAAAAAGACCTGGTGGAACAAGCTGCCCGAAAAATAACAGAACGTAGTCCATAAACTCGCGACTCGTAACTCGTAACTCGTAACTAATAAAATGATACCAACCAGAAAAAAATTTGACAGGAAGCTTTCCAAACTGCGCCTGAAACATGAAAAGCTTCTTTCCAGAAAAAACAAACCGTTGAAAAAGATGTACAATGGGATTTATCAACGGTATAAAAGACCGATTCTTACGGGGGAGCATGCCCCTTTACACTGGCGTTTTGATTTCAACTACGAAACCAATCCATACCTCATGCAGCGGATTGGCATCAATGCAGCTTTCAACAGTGGAGCCATCTATCTCGATGGCCACTATTTGTTGCTGGTGCGTACGGAAGGTTGGGACCGCAAATCGTTCTTTGCGGTAGCCGAAAGTCCCAATGGCATTGATAACTGGCGCTTTTGGGAACGACCGGTGACAATGCCTGAGACAGAAGACCCGGACACCAACCTCTACGATATGCGGGTCGTTCAGCATGAAGACGGGTGGATCTACGGGATTTTCTGTGCCGAGCGCAAAGATCCGGACGCTCCCGGGGGGGACACATCACAGGCAACAGCAAGCGGCGGAATTGCCCGTACCAAAGACCTGATAACCTGGGAACGGCTTCCTGATTTTATTTCACACCATGGCCAGCAACGCAACCTGGTACTGCACACCGAATTTATAGAGGGGAAATACGCCTTTTACACCCGGCCCCAGGACGGATTTATCGCTGTAGGAGGAGGCGGAGGAATCGGTTGGGCTCTGGTGGATGATATTGCCCATGCCGAAGCTTTGGAAGAGAAGATCATCGATGAAAAAATATACCATACCATCAAAGAGGTAAAAAACGGCCAGGGGCCTGCTCCCCTGAAAACATCCCGGGGATGGCTCCACCTGGCACATGGCGTGCGCGGATGTGCCGCCGGACTCAGGTATGTGCTGTACATGTTTATGACCCGCCTTGAAGATCCCTCAGAGGTCATTGCACGCCCGGGAGGATATTTCCTGGCACCCGAAGGAAAAGAACGCATAGGCGATGTGTCCAACGTAGTGTTCGCAAACGGATGGATACGCAACGAAAAAGATGAAGTCTTTATCTATTATGCCTCCTCCGATACCAGGATGCATGTTGCTACCTCGACAGTCGATCAACTGATCGATTATTGTATGAATACCCCGGAAGACGGTCTGCGTTCAGCTGAAAGTGTGAAAACAATCAATGCACTGATTGATAAAAATAAGGGAAGGTATTAGATGCTGGAAAGGTTGTCAGTTGTCCCGATACGCTCCGCTCCCGACGGGTCGGGACAGGTTATCGGGATTAATTCCACCAACGTCATTTCTTTCGCTACGCTCAGAAATACCGGGTGTCATTGAATCAGTTGTCAGTTGTCAGATTTTCAGTTCATTCAGTAATTCAGTAATTCAGTTCATTCAGTAATTCAGTCCTTCAATCCTTCAGTTCTTGATTCCTGATTAGGACATAACACGTTTACTTTAAAATATATGATCATGAAGAATACTTATAATTGGGCGATCCTGGGTTGTGGAAATATAGCCCGCAAATTCAGCAGCGACCTGAAACTTCTTCCCAATGCCAGGCTTTACGCTGCAGCATCGAGGGATAGAAAGAAGGCACAGGATTTCGCAGCTGAATCCGGCTTTGAGAAAGCGTATGGAAGCTATGAAGAAATGGTTGCTGACCCGGAAGTGGATATAGTCTACATCGCCACACCCCACTCGCATCACCGCGACCATGCCATCCTTTGTCTGAATCATAAAAAAGCGGTGTTATGTGAAAAAGCTTTTGCCCTGAACAAGAAGGAAGCGATGGAAATGATCCAGGCAGCAAAAAAGAACGACACCTTTCTGATGGAAGCTTTCTGGACCCAGTTCCAACCAGGCTTTCTGAAAGCCCTGGACATCTTGGGATCAGGAGATGTAGGAGAATTAAAAATGGTACGTTCCGACTTTGCCTTCAAGGGGCCTTTTGATGTGAACAACCGGTTGTACAACCTGGCTTTGGGAGCCGGTTCCCTTTTGGATATCGGTATTTACCCGGTATTTGCTGCCCTGCGTACACTGGGGAAACCAGATCGCTTAAAAGCCCTTGCTGACTTTTCAGTTACCGGATCCGAAGAAAGCATCGCCATGGTATTTACATACCATAGCGGACAGATGGCATCCCTGGCATCCAGTTTTGCAGCCTACTCGTCGGTACAGGCCGAATACTGGTGTGAAAAAGGATTTGTCCGGCTTAACCGGCAATGGCACGCTCCTACTACCCTGACTGTCTACAGGGAGAAAACCGGTAAAGAGGAAGTCCTCGATTTCTCGAATGACCCGGGATCAGGGTACCAGTATGAGGCAGCTCATGCAATGGAATGCCTGGATACCGGTAAAAAAGAGAGCGATCTGCTGCCCCTTTCCTTCAGCCTTGACCTGATGGAAACACTCGACCGTATCAGGGATGAAGTGGGAGCTTTTTATCCGGGAAGGGACTGAACGGTCACCCTGCTCCGGAATCCCGGGAGGCTAAGAGGGCTTTTAAAAGCTGAATGATCGTTCGAAAGACCTCATTATGACATAAATCAGGCAAAAAAAAAACAGGATGGACAACCAACAGCTTATACACGAATTTGAAAAAGAACTGAACGATAACATCCTTCGTTACTGGATTAAGAACGTGTATGACCGTGAAAACAAAACCTTTTACGGAAGGATTGACCTGCACGGGAAACCCGATCCGCAGCACAATAAATCGGCGGTACTGATTACCCGTATTTTGTGGACCTTCTCAGCAGCTTACCGGATGTATCCACGATCGGAATACAAACACATGGCAGATGAAGCCTACCGGATCATTGCTGCCTTTTTTCTTGACAGGGAAAATGGGGGCATCTTTTGGGACATAAAGGGTGACCACTCCCCTGCCGACACAAAAAAACAGTTCTATGCCCTGGCGTTTTGTGTCTATGCCTGTTCGGAATATTACCTTGCCTTCGGCATTGAAGAGGCTAAAGAACTGGCTATATCCCTCTTCCGGATCATTGAAACCAAATCGTTCGATCCTGTCCATAAAGGCTATATCGACGTTTTATCAAAAGATTACCGGATAATCAGCGGCTTACGCCTCAGTGAAAAAGAGATTGCCGATACCCTGACCATGAACACCCATCTGCACATCCTGGAGGCTTATACCAATTTGTACAGAATATGGAACGACAGGGAATTAAGAGACCCGTTAAAAAATTTGCTCCATCTGTTCCTGGATAAAATTATTAATCCACAAACCTGGCATTTTAATCTGTTTTTTGAAATGAACTGGAAAAGCGTTGGAGAGGTTGATTCCTACGGACACGATATTGAAGGCTCCTGGCTGATGGGTGAAGCGGCTGAAGTGCTGGGCGATGTGGCAATCATCGAGGAAGTGAACAAGGTGGCATTAAGAATGGTGGATGGTACCATACAGGAAGGATTCTCTGAATCTTCCGGTGGCTTGCTCTATGAAAAGGAAAACGGGCATCTTCATGAAGAGTTTCACTGGTGGCCCCAGGCTGAAAGTGTCATCGGTTTTTTTAATGCCTGGCAAATTTCCGGTAACAGGAAATACCTCAGCTATGCCCTGAGAAGCTGGGAGTTCATTAAAAAATACATCATTGACAAAAAACACGGCGAATGGTTGTGGGGGCTTGATAAAAATCTGAATCCCCTGCCCATCGAAAAAGTGAATGGGTGGAAAGGTCCCTACCACAACGGCAGAATGTGCATGAAAATGATTTGTATGTTAGTGACACCCGTCATTTCAGAGCGTAGCGAATGAAATGACGTTGGTGGAACTAATCCCGCTGAACGAAGTGAAGCGGGATTGATCCCATTGATCCCATTGATCCCATTGATCTCATTGATCTCATTGATCC
>CAZNPV010000031.1:0-42891 GCA_964575025.1 uncultured Mariniphaga sp. | reverse complement strand
CTAGCAATGGCAAATTACAAAAATACATTCATCCTTATCTTACTAAAATAAATAAAAAAAGTAATATGCATTGCCCCAATACCCGCAAACCTTACTGCTATCCTGAATATTTACAGGATTTTATCAGGCATCATACAATAATCACAGCTCTGTGTCACCCCGAGCCTGTCGAAGGGTAATATTGTATATGAATCATGGTTCGACAGGCTCACCATGACAGTATCACCATGACAGGCTCACCATGACAGCATCACCATGACAGGCTCACCATGACAGGCTCACCATGACAGCAAATTCATTGTTTCAAGATATAACATCGGCATAAAGCGATAGCAGCCTGTTATTCCGACAATAAATCATGGGCTGCCAGCACCAGGAACATAAAGTGGGTAGCTCCGCCTCCCATCACATATTCGGTTTGCTGCCAGAAGAAGGGCCACTCTTTGAGTTCCGGAAAATCGGGCCGGATAATCCCGGTTCCGGAAACCACTCCTCCGGGGATAAACGACCGGTCAGCACGGTTCACACCGTAGGCTTCGGTCACAGAGCGCGAACCCACACCCGAAGCAAAGGAAGAGGTATTTTCTCCCGGATGGTTTCCCAGCACAAAATTCAGGGCATTCAACAGTACTTCTTTGTCGAATAATTCAGGGAATGCTTTATGAAGGAAATACTGCCGCATGCCGAATTCCTGAATACCCCAGCCATCGCCCCAGATTTTAATGGTGTAGGGTACTCCAAAAGGATTCTCTTTTTTCTGTTGGTTGATCCGGTCGCTGAGTTGTTTGAATCCTTCGAGGACTGCGGTTTTGAATTCTTCATCGTTGCATCTTTCGAAGATTCGTGCTATCGCAGGGCCCGAACGGCTTACATGCCTGGTTATATCCTCTTTAAACCCAAGAATATCTTTTTGATACCGGGTATCGTTTGTGGTAAGTAGCAGTTCCGCTGCGGCATCGATTTTTGCTGAAGCACCGAACCGGTTTTCCTGTTTATCGGCATCATACAACCCTACGGCAGTTTTCAGGCACCGGTCAGCTAATTCATTGTTGAAGCCTTTCAAAACCCTTGCGGCAGCAGCCAAAGCTTTCACCGAACCATACACCCTGCCGGTATTTTCCTGGGTAAAAACCCACCGGTCGTCGTGAATCCCTGATTCCGTACCGGTTTTTTCATTTTTTCCAAGTTCCGGATTGTATTTCAGGTTGTCGGTCATGGAGGAAGCATCTCCCAACAATACATATTGTCTCAGGTTATTGCAGATAATTCCACGGAAATGGATTCCAGCATTTTCATACCCTCCCAGGATGGCCAGCACTCCGTGCTCTATCTGTTGCAATACGTCAGGTTTTCCATCGGGAAGGTGAATTTCCACCACCCGGCTTTCCTGGTCGATGGTGGTCTGGTCCCAGTCGATGCCAAATTCCTCATACGCCATTGCCAGGGTCCAGACGGTTCCTGCCTGTGACTCCACCCTCAGGTCGTAATCTCCGGCATCGTGCCAGCCCCCTGCATTTAACCCGGGCACCTGATCGTAGGGTTTATGGGTATTCAGGGTTGATGGACCCTGAAGATACCCATCAAAATGGTTGGTGTCCACCGGAGCCATCAGGGCATCGTCCATGTGACAGAGGTCATGCCACACCCGATACCCTTCATTAACACGCATGTGACACATCTGCACCGGAAGAAAATACTCAAGAGTAGGCTGCCACACATGACGTCCGTAAACATCCGCATCGATCTTAAAAGGCTCCGTAAGGTAATCGCCGTATTTCACCTGGTACATGCCGGGTTTTCTGATTCCTGAAAAATCGAGCTGATAATAGTTGAACCGAAGGTATTTTCCCCAATTCTCAGGCTGCCCACTTTGAACCACTTCCCTGCCGCCGTTTTCCGACATCCGGAGAATCTCAACCGGAAGGATATGGGTTTCTGATTTATCCAGTTCCAGGGTGGCAATTTTATCCTGATTGGTATGATACCCTACCTGGCTGACATGCACCACTGATTTGTGCCTGAAATTCTCAACAATGGCAGGTTCGAGCACCCATTCAACAGCGCCTTTTGCAGCACCTGAAGAAACTTCGGAGCGTACCACGAACCACCCGTTGTTATGGTAAAATCTTCCATCAAGCAATTGAATTTCTTCCTTTTCACTGGATATCACCATGGTCAATTCAGGAACATCGGGGGCAAGGGTGAGTTTCTTCCCTGTTGCCAGGGGGTATGGCTGCCAGTTGCCATCGGTATCTTTTTGCATGGGTCCGTTGGCCTGAAGCGGGAAAATGCCCGATTCATCATCCAGGTACCACGATTTCCCAAAATAGAGGCCGGGGAAAAGCTCCAGGTTAAAACCTACTTTGCCGATCCATTCTTTTGGGAGCGGTTCTTCAAGATCGACTACAATACGGAATTTTTTTCCTTCGCCAAATACCCTGACATCATAGTTGAATCCAAAATCCGGATAATAAATGGGATTAAACCCTTTCCGGTTGCGGCTTTCATCCGGATACGTACAGTGTACCCTGATTTCGTTGGATTCCGGAAAGATCTGCCTCTCGCCCACTTTGGGGATCGGTTGCCACTGCCCCGGCGTAGGCTCCAGACGAAGGTCGCCATTGGTGGCTACCCGGGTCCCGTTCTGGATAATCCCTATGGCTCCCTGATGCCCCTCGGGATAGACATCATAAAAGACCATCACATTCAATCCGGGCATCTCAAAATACTCATCTTCGTTGATTCGTAACTCCTGAGCATGGTTTGTCAAAACAAAAGGAAAAAGGAGGATTGCGGATAAAACGACTTTGTTCATGCTTTAATTGGTTTGGTTTTGAATACAAATATAACAGACTGCGTGAAATATAATTCATTTAGCAACTTTTATCAGTGCATTTTCATGTACAGGGTACAGGATAATCCTTCCTATTCCGTAAGCGTAAGAGACTCCACGGGTTGCTCGTTTAATTTAACAGACCAGCAACCTGATCAGCAACGGAACATTGAAACGGTATCGGAAAGGTATCGGAAGGGTACAGTTAACGGCCTGCAAAGGGAAGATTCTTCTGCAATCCAAAGCCCTGGAAAACCTCTTTTTTTATTTTAATAAATTCAATTACTTTTGGGCGCAATTTCAGTTGAATAAGCAAAAAACCGTGAAGGAAAAAGCGATGAAGCGAAATACCATCCTCCTCATCCTGGGTGTTACAGCAGGGTTCCTGATTGCTGCAACCTCTTGTTATGCAGAGGGTACCCCTGAAGACAGCCTGAAACAGGTATTATCCGAAGCATCCGATCCCTCCTGCAAAAAGAATATCCTGATGCAACTGGCGCGTTCCACCCGTTTGACCGACAGAGAGAAATCGGTAATTTATTATTCGGAAGCATTACAATACATCAACGATCCCTACGAGAAGGCGGGTGTATTGGACAGCATCGGCTATTCCAACTGGCAATCGGGCAATTTTCAGGAAGCAGAAAAAAATTACATAGAAGCCCTCGACCTGTTCCTTATATTAAAGGACAGCCTGTGGCTGGGAAGGGTAATGAATAATCTTGCCGTAGTATATTACGCCATGGGAAATCTGAATGAAGCCCTTGAATTTTATCAGAATGGAGTTAAAATCAGAGAGGCAACAGCAGATTACAAAGGAGTAACCTTAATGCAAAACAACATCGGCCTGGTGTATCAGGACTGGGGGCTTTACGATGATGCCCTGCAATGGCATACCGACGCATTGACCCTTTCGCTCGAAATTAACAACAACGAGGCCCTGGCATACTCCTACAATTGTCTGGGAGACTATTACCAGAAACTCGGAGAATTCGATGCCGCCCTGGAAAATTATTTGCTGGGATACCATTATATTCTGCGGGAAAATGAAAGAAATAAAACCAATTCCTACTTATCGGTAAGCATTGGCGATGTATACAGTAAAATGGGAAAGCCCGATTCCGCCCTTATCCACTACCAGAAGGCTTTGACCTATGCAAACAGAATCGACAACAAAAGCAGAAAAGCAATTGCACAGCATAAACTGGGGAAAAATTATTTTCTGATCCATCAGACAGACTCGGCCAGCAAATACATAAACGCCAGCTACCGCCTCTCACAAAAGAACAATTATACCGAACAAATAAGGGATAATCAACTGGTCCTTGCTGATATTGAAGAACAACGTGGAAATTATTCCAAAGCGCTGGCTTACTATAAAAGTGCTTCTTCCTTAACCGACAGCCTGTATAAACAAAACGAAGTTTCAAAATTTACCGAGTTGCAGATCCAGTTTCATCAGGAACGGGAATCCCGGGAGAATGATCTGTTGCGCAAAGATCTTGAAATTCAGAAGCTGACCATTGCCAGACAAAAAAATCTCCGGCGCGTTCTTATTGCCGGCACGCTGTTCATTCTAGTCATTATGTTCCTCATCCTGAAAAACAGCGCCTCCTTAAAAAAGCTCAATAAAAAACTGCAGGAATCTGAAAAGAAACTTCTTTTAGCCAATGCCGACAAAGACAAATTTTTCACCATCATTGCCCATGACCTGAAAAGCCCTTTTAACGGATTGCTTGGAATTACCGAACTGCTGGCATCAAACAGCGATAATTTCTCCCGGGAGGAAATAAAAGAGAACTTACAGATTCTTAACGAATCTACCTCCAGGGTTTATGCACTGCTGGAGAGTCTGCTTCAATGGGCTCAGATTCAAATCAGGGAAAGGAAATACCGGTTTAAAAATATCGATCTGCATAAAAAATGTCAACAGGTTATTGAGGTTCTTTCTGATCAGGCAGACAACAAAAACATAGCCCTGAAAAACCAAATAAAAGAAAACCGGATGATCTATGCAGATGAAAAAGCCATTGAGGTAGTTTTGCGGAATATTGTTTCAAATGGCATAAAATACACCGAACCGGGAGGCATGGTTTGCATTGGGAATGAATCAAATAACAAAGAGGTGATTGTTTCTGTCGTTGATACCGGAGTAGGAATGAGTGAAGAGACCCTGAAGAACCTGTTCCGGATCGATGTAAACCAAACAAGACCCGGAACCAGCAAAGAAACCGGAACGGGCCTTGGATTAATTCTGTGTAAAGAGTTTATTGAAAAACACGGCGGAACAATCCAGGCAGAAAGCACAGCCGAAAAAGGAAGTAGATTCACTTTTACCCTACCACATAAAGGGCAACGATCCGCCTGACCAGCTCCTTCTTCGTTCATTCATTTCAGAGGCTCTCTTCTCAGTTTTTCCCGGACAAATAGATATCGTCGATCAGTTTTTTGTATTTGAGGGATAATGTTTTCCTCCTTAATTTAAGCGTAGGCGATAATTCTCCGGTTGAAGGCGTCCATTCATCTTCCACCAGCCTGATCCGGTTTATCTGTTCGTGGGTTCCCAGGGTTTTGTTTATTATCATGACCTCCTGTTGGATCTTATCTACCACTTCCGGAATCCGGATCAGTTCCTTATTGTTCTCAAAGTGAATTCTCTCATCGGCACACCAGTCATGCAACAGAGGAAAATTAGGGGATATCAGGGCACTGGCATACTTTTGATTGGCACCAATAACCATCGCCTGTTCAATCAGGGTTGAAACCTTCATTTTGTTTTCAATCATTTGGGGAGCAATGTATTTTCCTCCTGACAGTTTAAAAATCTCTTTTTTCCGGTCGGTTAATTTTAGGTATTTGCCTTCTTCAAACAAGCCGATATCCCCGGTATGGAACCAACCGTCCTCATCGATCACTTCAGCGGTAAGATCCGGAGCTTTGTAATACCCTTTCATCACCCCGGGGCCTTTACACAGGATTTCGTTGTCTTCTGCAATTTTCACTTCAAAACCTTCCAGTACCGGGCCCACCGTCCCGATTTTCATTTCGCCTGATGCAGGATTATTCACAGCTATTACGGGCGATGTTTCCGTCAGCCCATACCCTTCGAGGGTCCACATTCCTGCCATTCCCAATACACGGGCAATTCCCGGTTGCAAAGAGGCTCCTCCCGAAACAATATAGACAATATTTCCTCCCAGGGCTTCCCTCCATTTGGAGTAGATCAGCTTATCGGCAATTTTTATTTTTACCCGCAGAAACAACCCGTATTTTTTGTTGAACTCAAA
This sequence comes from uncultured Mariniphaga sp., assembly GCA_964575025.1. GTDB lineage: Bacteria > Bacteroidota > Bacteroidia > Bacteroidales > Prolixibacteraceae > JABMQB01. The sequence continues at coordinate 36,771 of CAZNPV010000031.1, read as the reverse complement.
ATGCCTGGTCAGATTCAAAGCCCAGAAATAGAGGGCTTTTTTGATCCCTTTCAGTTCCTTCCCCTTGGCTATAAAACCATCATGTACCTTTTCAAGCAGACGGGGAACCGAATTAAACATATGGGGTTTGATCTCTTTGACAGCAGAAATAATCTGGTTCAGGTTCCTGATATAATAAATGCCCATGCCTTTGTACTGAAAATGGTAGTTTACACTTCGCTCGTACACATGGCACAAGGGAAGAAAACTGATCACCCGGTGTTCTTTCCCCAGTGTATGCAGTTTCTCATGAGCCAGAAAGTTGGACACCAGATTCCAATGGCTGAGCATCACCCCTTTGGGTGTTCCGGTGGTCCCGGAGGTGTAAATCAGGGTTGCCAGATCTTCGGGGCTGATGCTCTTTTTTAACGCTTCCAGCCTGCCCTCCAGTTTGCTCCTGTTCGCTTCCCCGAGAGCCAGTATTTCCTCGTAGTTCCTGGCACCTTCCACCTCTTCGAAGGTATAGACAGAGTCCAGCCCATCCAGCTTAGCAGCAATGGGACTCAGTTTCCTGAACAGCTTCCTTTCGCCCACAAACAGAAGTCTAACTTCCGCATGATTCAGAATGTATTGGTACTCATCTTCACTAATATTGGGATAAACCGGCACATGAACCACCCCTGCCATAGCCATGCCCATGTCCGCAAAATTCCATTCCGGCCGGTTGGTCGTAACGGTCGCTACCTTATCCCCTTTTTTCAGGCCCAAAGCCATCAATCCCAATGCAAACAGATGTGACTTCCGGAAATATTCTTCTGTTGAATACGTATACCACTTGTCGTCTTTTTTTCCCCCCAGGGCATCTTCACGTGGAAATTCCTCCATAATTCGCGCCAGGATATCAAAAGTACGCGTAACTTTTGTGCTCATATCTCAAGTCCTTTTAACAAAAGGCAAATATACAATTTACAGATTGTTGAGAACAAGGAATTTAACGGCACTTTAAACAGCATCCGCTTATTTATACTGATTTAAAATAATAATATGTTATTAAGGATCAATGAATTAAAGCGACGAATGTCGACTTTTAAATTCACGTGTTCTAAAAATCAGATAATACTTTGCTGCTTTTTCACGTAGTTCTTTCCCCGTAACCGGGATTTCCGGTTTTTTTAGATTGGGTCCGGGAAGGCCTAATGCAAAAAGGAGCGTGCTTTATCGATGGCTGCTGACATACCGGATCCATCTTTTCCTCCGGCCGTAGCATAGAACGGCTGACCGCCGCCGCCACCTTTTATTTCCCTGCCTGCTTCCCGGACTATCTGACCTGCATTCAGGCCTTTTTCAGCCACAAGGTTTTCAGAGATCATTACTGAAAGGATGGGTTTCCCACTGATATCAGCACCCAAAACCAGGAACAAATTTTCCACTTCGTTTTTCAGCTGAAAAGACAAATCCTTCAGCATTCCGGCATGATCGACCTCCACTTCACCACAAATAATGTTCACTCCTTTTTCAACCAGGATCCGGTTTTTCAGGTTTTCTTTGAGGACTTTCAATTTTTCTTTTGACAATGCCTCAATTTTTTTGGAAAGTTCAGAATTTTCTTCAACCAATGCCTGAACACTTCCAGGGAGATCTTTCGATCCTTTCAGGATTTCGCGGACATTTTTCAGCGTTTTGATTTGTTCATTGACATATTTTTCGGCATGGTCTGCAGTAACGGCCTCAATTCTTCGTATTCCGGCAGCAATGGCACTTTCACTCACAATTTTAAACAATCCGATCTGGCCTGTGGCATTCACATGGATTCCTCCACACAACTCCACCGATTCACCAAAACGAATCACCCGTACTTCGCTGCCATATTTTTCCCCAAACAATGACATAGCCCCCATTTTCCGTGCTTCCTCTATGGGGACGGTCCTTTGCTCTTCCCGTGGTATATTCAGCCTGATTTTTTCATTGACCAGGGATTCTACTTTTTCGATCTCCTCATCGGTCATTTTCCGGAAATGTGAAAAATCGAAACGCAGGTGGTCCGGATTAACCAAAGAACCTTTCTGCTCTACATGCTTTCCAAGTACTTCACGTAAGGCATGATGCAACAAATGGGTTGCCGTATGGTTGTTGGCTGTATGAATCCTTTCGGAACCGCTCACTGCGGCGGTAAACCTGGCTGACGGGTTTTCAGGAAGTTTTTCCACGACATGAACAATCAGGTTGTTCTCTTTTTGGGTGTCGACCACCGGGATTTTTACGTCTCCGGAAGCAAGGTATCCGGTATCTCCAACCTGTCCCCCTGACTCTCCGTAAAAGGGGGTTTTATCAAACACGAGCTGAAACATGGTTTTTTTCTTCCGTATGATTTTCCGGTAACGGGCTATGTAGACATCGGCCGTTAAGGTATCATATCCAACAAACGTTGATTCATTGATTTTTTTCAGCTCTACCCAGTCATCGTTTTCAAGTGTAGCAGAACTCCTCGACCGGTTTTTCTGGGTTTCCATCTCTTTCCTGAATCCGTCCACATCGACGGTCAGTTCGTTTTCCCGGGCAATCAGCTCCGTAAGGTCCAGCGGAAAACCAAAGGTATCGTACAGCTCAAAGGCATCTTTTCCGTCAATGCGATTGGCTTTTTCTTTTTTTGCCTTTTCAACCAGGTCATCCATCCGCCGGATGCCGGTTTCGAGGGTACGGAGAAACGAGTCCTCTTCTTCCATGATCACCTTTTCGATGAGTTGCTGCTGCGATCCCAGTTCAGGGAAAGCATCGCCCATGGTATTTTTTAGTTCCTCCACAAGTTTAAAAATAAAAGGCTCGCGAAACCCCAGGAAGGTATATCCATACCGAACAGCCCTGCGCAGTATCCGGCGTATTACATAGCCGGCTTTGTTATTCGACGGTAGTTGCCCTTCCGCGATGGCAAAGGAAACAGCCCGGAGATGGTCGGCAACAACACGCATGGCAACGTCTGTTTTCGCATTTTCTCCATATGATTTTCCGCAAAGCCGGCCTATCGCTGAAAGGATATTCTGAAAAATATCGGTGTCATAATTTGATTTTTTTTCCTGTATGACCATACACAATCTTTCGAATCCCATACCGGTATCCACATGTTTTGCCGGCAATTCTTCCAGGCGTCCGTTGGCTTTCCTGTTATACTGTATAAAAACCAGGTTCCATATTTCAATGACCAGTGGGTGGTCTTTATTTACCACTTCTCTTCCGGGAATTTTCTTTCTCTCTTCATCCTCTCTCAGGTCGATATGTATTTCTGAGCAGGGGCCACAGGGTCCGGTATCGCCCATTTCCCAGAAATTATCCTTTTTGCTGCCGTTGAGTATTCTTTCCTGAGGCAGAAACGTTTCCCAGCACGCTGCAGCATCATGGTCCCTTTCAAGATTTTCATCGGATGCTCCTTCAAAGACGGTTGCATACAAACGCCCGGGATCAATCCCCATTTGTTTGGTTAAAAATTCCCATGCCCAGGCAATAGCCTCTTTTTTAAAATAATCCCCAAACGACCAGTTTCCCAGCATCTCGAACATGGTATGGTGATACGTGTCATGCCCAACCTCTTCCAGATCATTGTGTTTACCGGATACACGCAAACATTTTTGCGTATCCGCAACCCGCGGCCACCTGACCGGTTCATTCCCAAGAAACCAATCTTTAAACTGGTTCATCCCGGCATTGGTGAACATCAGGGTCGGATCGTTTTTTACAACCATCGGTACCGAGGGAACCACACGATGCCCCTTCCCCTTAAAAAAACCGAGAAATGCGTTCCGGATCTCTTTTGAACTCTTCATACGAAAAAAAGATACATTTATATGTTAAAAAAATTTAACAACCCTAAACAATTTTCATTTTCTTTATTAAGAATTTTTTATATTTATCCAAAATAAAGCTCTCCTTTAAAAATTCATGCAAAGTTAGAGGAAATAATTAATTAAAAAGAAAAAAATAAGATTACTACATGCCGGGAAAGTATTATACCTACAACAAGGATTCTCTGGAATTTAAACCCGAAAAGCCCGGTCTGAAACAACGCCTGTGGTCTGTAGCAATGTTCCTTTCTTTTTCCCTGGTATTCACAGTGATTATGGTTTTCTGTATTTTTATTTTCAACGGGTCTCCTAAGCTGGAACAATTGCAGCAGGAAAATGCAGCCCTGATAAGCAGGTATCGTGAACTGGAGTATATCTTTACCGGTATCGATTCATTCTTAACAGAAACAAGCATCACCGATGACAGCATTTACAGAGTCATTTTAGAAACCCCTCCGTTAGATCCGGCGATCCGGGAAGGGGGTTTTGGGGGTACTGATAAATACAACCGGTTCAAAAACCTTCAAAACGCCGAACGGATCCTGTCCGCTACAAAAAAACTGGATAAACTGACAGGAAAAGCCAATATTCAGTTAAACTCCTACAAGGAAGTGTTTTCAAAGGCCTGTGAAAAGGAAAAAATGTTGACATCCCTGCCGGCCATTTCTCCGATCCCGGAACATAAAATAGGGTATATTTCTGATTATTTCGGGTACAGAATGCATCCGATCTATAAAAAGAGGCTCTACCACAGTGGAGTAGACCTTACAGCCCATATAGGCACAGAAATATATGCACCGGGCAATGGAGTGGTGGAGGAACTTGATTCTGCCTCCCCGGGCTATGGAAAATCCCTGGTAATCAACCATGGATTTGGATTTAAAACCCTATATGGCCACATATCCAGATTCAACGTTTCAAAAGGAGATACCATTAAAAGAGGTGATACGATCGCCTTTGTAGGGAATACAGGAACTTCTTCCGGCCCACATCTTCATTATGAGATCATTAAAAACGACCGAAGGATCAATCCGTTTCTTTATTTTACAGTGGACATGGATCCCGGAGAATATGATCTGATTGTAAGGCACTAAATACAGTTCCCCGAAACCTTTGTTTATAAGGTAGAAATGATTACTTTTGCAGCATGAAAACAAGTAAAAAGTCAGCATAAAATTATGGCAAAACGAAACTACAGATTTAATCCTGAAACGCTCAGTTATGAGCGGATGGGATTAAACACAAGACGAATGATCGCCCGGTTTTTAGCTTACTTTTCCAGCAGCCTTGCCCTTGCCCTGGTAATCTCTTTTATCATTGTCACCTACTTTGAAACGCCCCGCATGAAAATGCTGAAACGGGAAAACCAGCGGCTTTTAACACAATTTGAGTTAATGAGCAAAGACCTGGATGCCATTGAAAAAGTGATGGCTGAGATCCAGCAACGGGATGACAACATATACCGGGTTATTTTTGAGAGCGAACCCATACCCAGTTCCATCCGTAAAGCGGGTTTTGGAGGGGTGAACAAGTATGCCAGCCTGGAAAATCTGGAAAACTCAGCGTTGATTATAAAAACAGCCACCCAGCTGGACCGGTTGGCCAAAGAATCGTACATCCAGTCGAAATCATACGATGAGGTCATGAAACTGGCACTGAACAAAGAAAAGATGCTGGCTACGATTCCTGCCATACAGCCTGTTTCCAATAAAGACCTGAAACGTACTGCTTCCGGTTGGGGATACCGCATTCATCCCATCTATAAGATCCGAAAATTTCATTACGGAATGGATTTTACTGCTCCCACAGGGACCGAAGTTTATGCCACTGGCGACGGAGTGGTTTCTGCCGTGAAAGGAAACAACCGGAGTAAGATTGGCTTCGGCCAGGAAATAATTGTCGACCACGGCTTTGGATACGAAACACTCTATGCCCATCTGAGCGGCTTTAATGTTAAAGTGGGTCAAAAAATCAAACGTGGCGATGTGATTGGTTACGTAGGAAATACCGGTGGTTCAACAGCTCCGCATCTGCATTACGAAGTTCACAAAAACGGAAAACCTGTAAATCCGGAATACTACTACTTTAAAGACCTGACCCCTCAGGAATATGAAAAAATGGTTGCCATTTCATCCAATATGGGCCAAAGTTTTGACTAATATCCTGTGCCGTTCCATAAACCCAAAATAGAAAAACATTTTTACTCCATCGGGGAAGTGGCAGAAATGTTTGAGGTCAATTCATCGTTGATCCGCTACTGGGAAAGTGTATTTCCTACGTTCTGCCCACAAAAAACACCCACACGGAATCGCCGCTATACATGGGATGACATTGAGCACTTGCAGTTAATATACCATCTTGTAAAAGAACAGGGATTAACCCTTAAAGGAGCTCAAAAAAAACTGAAAGAGAACATAAACGAAACCTGCCAGAATTTTGAAGTGGTCAAACAACTTCAGGAAATACGCAGGCAATTGCTGGAAATCCGCAAGGAACTGGAAGAATAAAAATAACGTGAACTCCGATTCCGACAACTATCGAAACGCGTTGGATTACACATAATACCGATGAAGATAAAACTAACGGATATTGCTGCATACCTGGAATCAATTGCTCCCCTGAGCTTCCAGGAGTCCTACGATAATTCGGGACTGCAGGTCGGCTTCCCCGGTCAGGAGATCCATTCAGCACTGATTGCCATTGATGTTACCGAAGAAGTTCTCGATGAAGCCATCGAAAAAAAATGCAACCTTATTCTGTCTCATCATCCCCTGATCTTTACCGGACTGAAAAAACTGACCGGTCATACTTTTGTGGAAAGGGTGGTGATGAAAGCGATCCAAAACAATATAGCTATCTATGCCGGACACACAAACTTCGACAGCATTCAGGGTGGAGTGAATGCCAAAATATGCGAAAAATTAAACCTTAAGAATACCCGGATATTGAAGCCCGCCTCCGGCATGCTTAAAAAGCTGGTCACCTTTATCCCGGCCGAACACGCCGAAAAAGTGAGGGAAGCTGTCTTCAATGCAGGCGCCGGGCATATCGGAAGATATGATCTGTGCAGCTTTAACAGCGAAGGACTTGGAAGCTTCAGAGGAGGCGAAAAAACACATCCCTTTGTGGGAGAAAAAGGAGTGATCCATTTTGAAAAAGAGATACGGGTGGAAACCATCTTCCCGGCGCCGTTACAGAAAAAAATTGTCGCAGCCCTTATAAAAGCACACCCCTACGAAGAAGTGGCCTATGATATTTATCCGGTTGAGAATACCTTCTATACCCTAGGAATTGGAATGATAGGGGAAACAGAATCCCCGGAAACGGAAAAAGATTACCTGAAAAAAATAAAAAAAACGTTCAACGCCAAAACCATCCGGCACACAAAACCCAAAGGTGAACTGGTCAGAAGAGTGGCAGTCTGCGGAGGAACCGGTGCTTTCCTGTTAGAGGATGCAATGGCTGCCAATGCCGATGTTTTTATTACTGCAGATTTTAAATACCATCAGTTTTTCGGAGCAGAAGGGAAAATTGTTATTGCCGATGTGGGGCATTACGAAAGCGAACAATTTACGAAGGAGCTTTTTTATGAATTACTTAGAAAAAAATTCCCTAAATTTGCAGTCCGTTTATCGGAACGAAACACCAATCCGGTGGAGTACCTTTAACAAAGCGATAAAAATTTAATATTTTATTTTTATGAATACACAATTTTCCAAAACAGAAGACAAGGATATATCCATAGAAGAAAAACTACAGGCTCTATACGAACTGCAAACGGTTGTTTCGGAGATCGATAAGATCAAAATGCTTCGGGGCGAATTACCCCTTGAAGTACAGGACCTGGAAGATGAAATTGCCGGTTTAAAAACAAGATTGGCCAACCTGGATGAAGAAATCATACACATAGAAACAGCAATCAGCAACAAAAAAAATGCAATTAAAGAATCGGAAGCACTGATTGCCAAATATACCGAACAGCAAGAAAATGTCAGGAACAACCGGGAATACGATTCGCTTTCAAAAGAGATCGAATTCCAGAATCTTGAAATTGAACTGGCTGAAAAAAGAATTAAAGAATTTACGACAGAAAAAGAATCAAAAAATGATCTTGTCAACTCTTCAAAGGAGATACTGAAAGAAAAAGAGGAGGATCTGGAAAGAAAACAAAAAGAACTGGAAGATATTACGGCTGAAACAAAAATTGAAGAAGAAAAACTAAAAGCCAAAGCAGAAAAAATCGAATCTTTTATTGAGCCGCGGTTGTTAAGTGCCTTTAAACGGATCCGGAAAAATGCACGAAACGGTCTGGCTGTGGTTACCATTCAGCGGGATGCCTGCGGAGGTTGTTTCAACAAAATACCACCCCAGAGACAACTGGACATAGCCAGCCGTAAGAAAATCATTGTTTGTGAATACTGCGGGCGCATTCTTGTGGACAACAACATCGGCAATAAAAATCCCGAAGAATAATCGTATGAAGAAAGTTCTCCCGTTTATTCTGATATTTTTTATTTCAATACCGCTGTTGGCTCAGGAGAAGAGCGATACGACCTATTGGAAGACCAGCGGTACTTTAGGTTTTTTCCGCACCGTTACCAGCTTCCCCCGGCACCCCCGCCACCAAAGCTGCCACCTCCAAAGCCGCCAAAACCGCCAAAGCCACCTCCTCCGGAAGAAAAATTACCAAACGAACCTGTGTGGCTTCTGTGTTGTGAACCCATCATGCCCAGGGCAATCCATAGAGGCAGATTGCTTTTCCCTGAAGAAAAATTGCGCCTGCGTCTTCCTCTCAGGATCGGTAGAATCACAAAAAAGAGCAGGAAAAAAAGAAAAAACAAGGGACTGCTTTTTTTCTGTGAACGAACCTGTTCGGTATAGGCTTCCGCAGTGTATTCACCCCGTGTTAATTCCATGACGACTTTGATCCCGGTTGACAACCCGCCATAATAATCATTCTTTTCAAATCCGGGGATCATCTCATTGCGGACGATTCGGTTTGCCACTGCATCGGGGATGACATGCTCAAGGCCATAGCCTGTAGCCAGAAAAACCTCCCCATCGTCCCGGAATGTTTTGGGTTTAACCACGATCAAAGCCCCGTTATTCTTCTCATCCTGTCCGATCCCCCACTTCTCCCCCAGCCTGAAGGCATAGTCGCTGATGTCGTATCCATCCAGCGATTTTACGGTAACTATAACAATCTGGGTAGAAGTTTGATTGGCAAAATTCACCAGTTCTCTTTCTAGGGCTTCCTGTTCATTCTGTGTAAGAATAGACGAAAAGTCGTTTACCAGGCGGGGAGGATCCATAGGTGCGGGGATCTCCTGCCCCAAAACAACAACACTACAAATTATAAAACCTATCAGTAACCAAATTCTTTGCATCGCATTTTTATTTTTCCCCAAATGAAATTTCATCATCCAGTTCATTGACATCATCGGATTGATATGGAAAATGCTCTTTTAACTGTTGTCCGGCCATCCGTATTCCTTTGGACAATCCTTCCGCTATTTTATTTTCACCGAAATGGGCTATGCAGGTTGCTTTGATCTCATCCCAGAAGGTATCCGGAACTTTGGAGTTAATCCCGGCATCACCCAGAATGGCAAATTTACGGTCTTCGAGTGCCAGGTAGAACAATACTCCGTTGCGAAGTTTTGTTTTGTGCATCTTCAGCTTTTCAAAAAGGAAAGCAGCACGATCCAGGACCTCTTCCCTGCATCTTTCCTCAATGTGTACCCTTATTTCCCCGGATGTATCCAGTTCAGCCATCTGAATGGCATTCTTTATCTGAATCTTCTCTTCCTCGGTTAGTTTTTTGTGTACTGACATCCTCTCATTTTTATTTTGAAATCCGTTTGGATATCTTCTCTTTTCTCTTAAAACTGCACTTCCGGTGCTTCCTCGGTTCCCTGTGCTGCCTCAAAATAAGTGCGTTTATCAAATCCGAAGATATTGGCAAACAACAGTTGTGGAAACCGGCGGATATAGGTATTGTATGACTGTGCAGCCTGATTAAATTTCATGCGTTCCACGGTAATCCGGTTTTCTGTCCCTTCAAGCTGTGCCTGGAGATCCAGAAAATTCTGATTGGCTTTCAGGTCAGGGTATTGTTCTACCACCACCATCAGACGGCTTAAAGCTGAAGTCAGGCCTTCCTGGGCCTGTTGAAACTGTTGCAGCGACTCGGCCGTCATATTTTCCGGATTGACATTTACTGAAGTGGCCTTCGATCGTGCTTCCACGACACTTGTAAGTGTTTCCTGTTCATGTTCGGCATAGCCCTTAACCGTATTCACCAGGTTAGGGATCAGGTCAGCCCTTCGCTGATAAACATTCTCCACCTGTGACCATTGAGCCGTAACAGCCTCATCAAGCTGAACCATTTTGTTATATCCGCAACCCGTAAATAAAAACAGGACCAGAATGCCGAAAATACCTATGAATGCTCGTTTCATCCGTTGATTATTAATTATTTTTTACAAATCATCTTTCCTTTTTCACATTACAAATGTATCAAAGAGTGTGAAATATCATCGCATAATTCGGGGAAATCAGTTAATTTGTCGCCGGATACCTTTTTTTGTAAGATAAGAAAACAGCCAGGATGATAAACAGGAATTTCAAAGAAATGATTTTAGAGGGCATCCCGGAAAATTTACCCGCTCCACGTCAGCGGGATAAAAATATCAACTACGCTCCCAGGCGGAAGGATATTCTTACTCCGGAAGAAAAAAAACTTGCCCTGAGAAATGCGCTACGGTATTTTAACCCAAAACATCACCCTGTTCTGGCGCCGGAATTTCTTCAGGAATTAGCGGATTACGGTAGAATCTATATGTATCGGTTCCGTCCCGGCTACCAGATGAAAGCAATGCCCCTGGATGCCTATCCGTATCGTTCAAAACAGGCTGCCTGCATTCTGCTGATGATCCAGAACAACCTCGATCCGGATGTAGCTCAACATCCGCATGAACTGATAACGTACGGGGGAAACGGAGCTGTTTTCCAGAACTGGGCCCAGTACCTGCTGACCATGAAATACCTGGCTGAGATGACCGATAAACAGACGCTTGTTATGTACTCAGGGCACCCGTTGGGACTCTTTCCCTCCCATCCCGAAGCTCCCCGGATGGTGGTTACCAACGGAATGATGATCCCCAACTATTCATCCAAAGAAAATTATGAAAAATTGAATGCCCTGGGAGTTACCCAGTATGGACAAATGACCGCTGGTTCGTATATGTATATCGGACCTCAGGGAATTGTCCATGGCACCACCATAACCGTATTGAATGCAGCACGCCTGCACTCCGGAGGAAATCCCCGGGGAAAACTTTTTGTCTCCTCCGGCCTGGGCGGGATGTCCGGGGCCCAACCCAAAGCAGCTGCCATTTCCGGAATGATCAGTCTGGTAGCTGAAATAAATCCAAAGGCGATCCAAAGAAGGGTCGAACAGGGATGGATTGACGAAATGTATGCAGACCTGGATCAGGCCATTGACAGGATGCTGGATGCACGCCACACCAAAAAAACCCTCTCGCTGGGATACCAGGGAAATGTAACAGACCTGTGGGAACGACTGGCAGAAAGGAAAATCCATGTAGACCTGGGTTCGGACCAGACCTCCCTGCACAATCCATTTTCCGGAGGGTATTACCCGGCTGATCTCTCCTTTGAAGAGTCCAACAAAATGATGGTCCGGGAGCCGGAGCGGTTCAAAAAAGAGGTCTGCAAATCCCTGAGAAGGCAGGTTGCTGCCATCAACAAAATGACCACAGCCGGCATGTTTTTCTGGGACTACGGAAATGCATTCCTCCTGGAAGCAGGCAGAGCCGGAGCCGACATATTTTCAGAAAATGGAAAATTCAGATATCCTTCCTATGTCCAGGAAATTATGGGGCCCCTCTATTTTGATTACGGATTCGGCCCCTTCCGTTGGGTATGTACCTCCGGGAATCCCGAAGATCTGAAAAAAACCGATGCCCTTGCAGCAGATGTCCTCAGAGAACAAATGAATTCTGCACCCGGAGAAATTACCAACCAGCTTCGCGACAACATCCACTGGATTCAGGAGGCAGGCAACAACCATCTTGTGGTTGGTTCCCAGGCACGTATTCTGTATGCCAACTGCGAGGGACGGATAAAAATTGCCGAGGCTTTTAATAAAGGCATCCGGGAAGGCATACTTTCAGCCCCCGTGGTCCTGGGACGGGACCATCACGATGTTTCCGGCACCGATTCGCCCTACCGGGAAACCTCAGATATTTATGACGGTTCGGCTTTAACAGCGGATATGGCAGTTCAGAATTTTGCCGGGGACAGTTTCCGCGGAGCCACCTGGGTATCGCTCCACAACGGAGGCGGTGTGGGCTGGGGCGAAGTGATCAACGGCGGATTCGGATTGGTCCTTGATGGCTCTGAGGATGCCGAAAGAAGGTTGAAAATGATGTTGCACTGGGATGTAAATAATGGAATTGCGCGCAGGAGCTGGGCCCGGAACAAACCAGCCCGGTTTGCCATCCGGGAAGCCATGAAGCAACATCCCAATCTGAAAGTTACCCTGCCTTATGAAACTGACGAGAACCTGCTGAAAGTACTATTCTGATCTTTTTGAGATCTTCAGCTGAGATACATTCTTAATCCGTGGTTTCTATGAGGGCAACCGCATGAGCGGACACGCCTTCTCCCCTGCCTTCAAAACCAAGTTTTTCAGTGGTTGTGGCCTTGACAGACAGCTGCCCTGGGGAGACACCCATCCCGGCAGCCATTGTTTTCTGCATTTCAGGAATATACGCCTGCAGCCGGGGAGCCTGGAGACATACCGTTGCATCGATATTCACCAGGGTCAATCCTTCGTTCTGAAGCAATTCAACGGTTCTTCCCAACAGCACCAGGCTACTGATGTTCTTAAACTCTTCTTTGTGGTCGGGGAAATGATAACCGATATCGCGCAATCCGGCAGCCCCCAACAAAGCATCACAAATGGCATGGATCAGTACATCGCCGTCGGAGTGAGCCACGGTTCCTTTTTCAAAAGGAATCCGTACACCCCCCAGCCACAAGATTTCGCCTGAGGCCAGCCGGTGTACATCATATCCGTAGCCTACCCTGAAACCCATAACCTTACCGGTTTTGTCTTCCAAAAGCCTCTATATCAAAAGAAAGCGTGAACCGAAGCGTGTTCTCCAGCGGATGATTCCTGACTGTTGGCAACAGATAGGAGAAGTCAAGAGCAAAAACATTCAGTCGCAAGCCCGCACCTGCCGTGAGAAATTTACGGTTTCCCTTGTTCTGGTGCTCATAAAAATAGCCGGCCCGGAGGGCAAATTGTTTGTTGTACCAGTATTCAACACCTGCTGACAGGGAAATCTCCTGAAGCTCTTCAGTGAGACCTCCCGGAGCATCACCAAACGAACTGAAGATCCCACCTACCACCGATTTGTCAGAATTAATACCTCCCGGGAATATCACCGCATCGGGATCAAAATTCACCGTGTCAGAAGGCGGCGTGGGAACCAGTAATTTATTGATATCAAATGCAAAAGAGATCGTATTGTAATCGTCCAGCTCTGTCATATAGCTCGCCCCCAGCTTCATATTGGTCGGGATAAAATCTTTTACTTCTCCTTCGGTATACGAAATCTTGGCCCCGATATTGGATATATTGATCCCGGCAGAAAAAATATTGTCTTTTCTTCCGGCCCGGAATTCGTTGAAATAGTAAAAAGCCACATCGGCAGCATACGAATTGCCGGCATGGGATTCCACTCCGTTGATCAGTTGCCCTCCGGTAAGGTCCGACCGGATATAGCGTACGGCTACTGAGCCTGAGAAATATTCTGAAAGCAAGCGTGTATAAGCCACATCAATGGCAAATTCATTGGGGGTTTGCTGTCCCATATATTCCCCCTGAATATCGGTAAAAATAATATCCCCCAGGGAAAAATACCGAAGCGAAGTGCTGACGGTTTGTTGGTCGTCAATTTTCTTATATCCAACAAGATAAGCCAGATTGATGTCATTCACGAGAGCCCTTAGCCAGGGGCTGTATGAAACGCCTACTCCCATATCGCTTTCAATAAAAGCATATTTTGCCGGATTCCAGTGCTGGGCATTTACATCCGGAGTTGTGGCTACACCGGCATCTCCCATTCCACCAGCCCTGGAATCCGGAGTGATGGAAAGAAATGGTACTGCCGTAGTAATTGTATTCGCTCCTGAAGTGGTGGCCTGGCCTGAAACTTCAGCAACCAACGCAAGAAAAATCACCATCAGAAAAGCCCGTTGAAAAATCTTTGCCATAACATTGGTTTTGTAAAAATGCAAATATAGTATTATTGTGTAACAAACCCTTTCCCCTCCTTATGATTGTTCATCGTATCAGGGATTCGATGTATTAGAAAAGAGAACGGTCCCGGATAAAAAAAAGTATAACCGGCAGGTAATTTAACGGAGAATATTCATTTTTCCTGATTTCCAGGTAACTTTTCCATCCGGTGATTTTATGGAAATACGGTATATATAAAGTCCTGCCCTGACCGTTCTCCTGGCATCCGCCACATCCCAACGAAACGGGTTGCTTTCCATGCCGTTTGATGAAATACCCCTTTTAAAGGAATCAATCATCCGCCCGTTGGTATCAAATATCTCAATCAGCCCGTCAAACGCTGCATCGGGTTGGTTATGGCTGAAATGGAAAAATGTATGGTCTAATACCGGGTTTGGATAATTTCCGACCTCCCGGATATAAAAATCACCCGTCACCACAAAGCGGATCTCCACTTCGGTCGAATTGTTGGCCACGTCCCATACCTTCAGGGTCAGGGTATGTTCTCCTTCTGAAAGACCTTTTAGCGGGTATTCAATGATTCCGCTGGTATAATCATCCATATTCGCTTTGTAAAAATCGTTCAGGATCAGGGAATTTGACAGATCCCCATCGAGTACAGCGATAATGTTGTGGCCGATTCCGGTTCCAACGGTGTTTATTCCGTTTTCATCGGATACATAGGCCAGCAAAAGCGGATTCCTGCTTGTTTCGTCGCCTGAAACAAAGGAATCATGGTCAAGGTACAACTCCACCTCCGGCCCCGTATGGTCTGTCACCTGTTCTTCGGACGATCCTCCGATCAGAAAATTCTCAAATGCTCCGTGGGCATCCTCCGTTTCATTGCGCGCATAGTAAATGATTTTCCCCTGTCCAAGGTTGTAGGCAATATCTTTGGGAACCATAAAGCGAAAGGAGAATTCCCCGTTTACGACACTTGCCCGGCCTTTATATATAACATTATCCTGCACTTTGAATTCCATGGGTCTCTGGCCCCCGTTCCCCAGGGTGTGCAACATAAAAGCCTTATCGTACACCACAGGAGTTATTTCTCCGTTGAATCCGTCTTGTTTAATCCCGTTATAATCGGCGATATACCCTTCGATTGTTATTTGATGCAGTGCCTTGACTGTATCCGGTGTGGCATTGGCATCTCTTTGGTTGATGGTGGATGTAATTACGCGGTACCGGGGATAGGATAAACGGAGTGCCGGATCAGCCAGAAGGCTGAAGTTTCTTTTGTTGGTACCTCCTGAGACTCCCTTTTTTGCCAGACGGATTATATCGCCCATCCGGTAATGGTTCCCGTTTGCATCCTGTTCAAATACATGGTTGTAAAAACTTTTGTTCAGCAGAAAATTCGAATAGGCAAAAACCATGCGGGTCGTTGAGAAGAGACCTATTCCCCCTCCATTGGGATTCAGCAATACATACTCCCCTGCTGAAGTTTCATCGGCATCAAACCGGCTGAATTCACAGGTGGCTGTTACAAATATCGGAAGATTGTTTTTATTGGACCACGCGTTGATGGTGCTGACATCCAGGACATGTTCATCGGCCATAAAACGTTCATTGGCATGTCCTACATAATTGAGGATCAACACTCCGTCTTTCACACGCTGATTGATCGCTTCGGTAACTCCCGGATACCGCTCACCAGCCGGAGTTGCTTCTTCCGGATAGGCATCAAAATAAATCTTCGACGTGATGAATGCACCATGTTCTGAGTTAACCTGGTTTGCCAATGTTTCGGAATCTTTCATGTGTAAGGTGCCATCTTCATCATCGGCGATAAAACAAACCGTATTTCTCCAGGATCCCATGGCCGCAGGGCTGTTGTAGTTTTTTATCTTCTCTAAAACAACCTCTGCCTCATAGGCCGTTGAAACGGGAATCCGCCCTATACCCAGGTCCACTACCCCGTTGTATACGGTTTCCCCTTCATCCAGCAAGACAAAATAATCATCCGAAACAAAAGATCCGGTTGGCGCTAATGAATTATCGGACTGATAGGTAGGGATAAAATTCTTATTCACCCCGGTCAGATTCCGGTTATCATAACTCCCGTCGCCAAACAACAGGACATATTTCAACCTGTTCCCGCCTTTTTCGTAAAGCATCCTGATAAAGTTCCGTATTCCGGAAACATCGGCTATTCCTGAGCTAAATTCATTGTATACTTGCGTTGTTTTAACCACTTCAACAGCCATTCCATCCCAGGTCTGGTGAAAGGATGCCAATTGACGGGCAATCTCAAAGAAATCGGGGTGGGAAATGACAATCATCTCAGGTACCGGAAGTGCATGCAGGTTCTGATTCGTAACCTCTCCGACCCACTCAGGCTCGGGGAAATTGCTTTCTGGATTGAAAATCAGGTATTCGCATAATTCTTTTGTCGGACAGTTAAAATGAATCTGAGAACCCGAAAAAGTTATCGGAATTTCATAAATATTCATCCTGTCCGTTACATCAAAAACCTTAAGGCCTGACGTTGCGTTGTCCACCACATAACGGGCTGTAAGGTCCTGGCCTGCATATTCAGTATTTCTGAAAAACAACCGGGGAGAGGTAAAATCCAGCTTTCGCCGGTAATTCACTCTGATATAATCCAACCAGGCTTCGGCACTGCTGTTGACAGCTGAATAGATCGCCCTGAGATCAAAACTTTCGCCGGGTTGCGTCGTTTCGAAGATCAGGTTTTTCTCATCCGCATACAGCAACGTAGCATCCCCTGTATTAACTGCATCAAATTCAATATCTGCCACATCGGCATTGTTTACGGCAATTCGCAACGTAGATGCCGAAGAGGATCGTCCTGCAGCATTCACATCAAACTGAACAGGCGCACTGTCATCCCTTCCGGGAAGAGAAAACGCAAATTCCTGCGGGATCCCTCTGACAAATGTTTCACCGAACCATTGTTGTCCTGATTTGATCAAATTTTTTAGCTCCCGTTCGTGAAGTGTATATTCATTTGAATAGGCTATCGTCACATCCTGTTCTTTTTCGGATTCAGGCAAGGGTATCACTTCTTTCGGGCTGCCAACACTTTGCGAAAGAAAATAAATGGCATGTCCTGAATAAATATTTTGTTTATGAATAAATTTCCGCTCCTTGTCTTTCCATTGCCAGGCCGTATTTCCCGGGGTATAAAAAAACAGGCAATCCTTCCCGCCGGCATCTTTTCCGTGCCATGTTGCACCCTGTGACAATCCGTCTGAAATGCCTGTATTTACTGTTTCCGGAAGCATAATTCCTCCGTTTCCGTATATACAAACCTCTCCGGGATTGGTAAATCCCCACTCCTGAAGCCGGGAATAAGGAATCCGGAAGATTCCTTTTCCTGAGGTTTTTATTTTGATCCAGTTTCCGCTTTTAAGCACTGACTCAGCCTGCCATAACGAAGCACTCTTTTTTTCAGGCTCAACGTTATCGTTCAGGATTCTAAATGAAAAACCGGTTAACAGAAAAATTTTTCCCTTCAATTTTTTAACCGGCAAAATACGAACATGCAAAAAATATTCATCCCTGGCCTGCACTACATTTGCCATAACCCGGAGTGTATCCGGTATTTCTGCCTCTCCAAAAAAATTTCCGGGATCCATGTACTCTTCAAAAGTTGCCTGAACAAGTACAAATTCTGCCTTTTTGCTTGTTACTTTAAATCCTTCTGCAAACCAGGGCATCCGATCGTTCCCAAAATCACACCCTTCAAACCCTGGAATGCCTCCTTCCTCCATTTCGTTGTTTTCAATCCATCTGTTAAACTGCCAGTCCAACGTACGAAAACTGATCCTGCTGTCTTCCCGGGTAAATCCAGCCAGAAAAATCAAAAGCATTATAAATAGTTTCTTCATACGTTTACAACCCCTTATTTTTTACAGTTTATAAAAATTGTAAAATAATTTAAAAAAAACGCAGGACTGCTCCTGATTATTGCTGAAATTTCGGGCCCAAAGATAATTAATTAACAGGCAATGTATGTTACAAAGGACCCGTTGAACAGATAAATAATGATTCGCACAGACAATAAGAATACAACAAATTAGTTATATTTGTGACAATTAAAATGCAAAGATAAAAGGAACACAATGAACGGAAGAACTTTATCGGCAGTGTTTTTGGCCATATTTTTGGCAGGATGTGGATTAGTTGGGAACCAGGGAGGAACCTCACGGACAACAGGCTGGAGTTATAATGACCCCGAAACCGGGGATATCCCCTATGAGTCAGGATATCAACAGGAACCAGGACCCGGGTTGGTATTCATTGAGGGAGGTACTTTCACCATGGGACGGGTTGAACAGGACGTAATGTACGACTGGAACAACCATCCCAGAAGAGTTACCATTGCATCCTTCTACATGGATGAAACGGAAGTTTCCAACCAGGACTACCGGGAATATTTACACTGGATTAAAAGAGTGTATCCCGGAGATACCAACATTATGCACGCTGCTTTACCAGACACGATGCTATGGCGTGAGGAACTGGCCTACAACGAACCGTATATCAAAAATTATCTCCGGCATCCTGCATACAGCGACTACCCGGTAGTAAATGTCACCTGGGTACAGGCTGACAATTATTGTAAATGGAGAACAGACAGGGTAAATGAACAAATCCTGGTGGATAAAGGAATTATTACACACGATAACACCCAGTCCGGACAGAATGTCTTCACCACAGAGACCTACCTTGCCGGTCTCTATCAGGGAACAGACGGAAGTAAACCGATGGAAAATGCAGACGGAACACCCAGAAGAGTCCGCTGGGAAGATGGATTGCTGCTTTCCGAATACCGTTTGCCCACAGAAGCAGAATGGGAATACGCTGCCTTAGGCCTGATCGGAAATACAGAAGGTGAATTGCTGACAAACCGGAAAATTTATCCCTGGAACGGAACCTACCTCAGAGAGGACAGCAAAAAAGGAAAAGGCCAAATGAAGGCAAATTTTGTGCGCGGAAGAGGAGATCTGATGGGAATAGCCGGAGCACTGAATGATAATGCCGACATCACAGCTCCTATCTTTTCGTACGATCCAAACGATTTTGGCCTCTACTGTATGTCCGGAAATGTCAATGAATGGGTCTTTGATGTGTACCGTCCGTTATCGTTTAAGGAAATTAATGAATTTCAACCCGTCAGAGGAAATGTATTTACAGAATACCAACGCGATGAAAACGGAAACCTGGTGAGAAATGAATACGGAGAACTGATCAAAGATACTGTGGCCGATTACAGAAATTACCGCGATGGAGACCTTAATTCACAAATCATAGACGGCATAAGATGGACCAATGCTGAAAATCAGGGAACAGAAGGAATGTATGTACAAGGGGGTATGGAGGACATTTCTTCCCTGATCGATGATCAAAGCCGGGTTTACAAAGGAGGTTCATGGAAAGACCGTCCCTACTGGCTGATTCCGGGAACCCGCCGTTTCCTGGATCAGAATAGGGCACAAAATGACCTTGGGTTCCGATGTGCAATGACCCACGTGGGAAGCCCCCGGGGTTTATAAAAAAATAGTACAAAACGCTCGTTTAAAAACCTCATTGCACGATAATGGGGTTTTATTTTTTATAACCGGAAAGGGAACAAACATGATTTGCCTGAAAACAGAAGATTTACATACCCTTTTTTTACAAGATCCTCAAATATCCACCGATACCCGGAAATCAGTTGCCGGCAGCCTCTTTTTTGCTTTACGGGGTCAACATTTCAACGGAAATAAATTTGCCGGGAAGGCCTTGCAAAAAGGGGCCCGGTTTGCTGTTGTGGATGAAAATATGAACGATACGGACTCCCGGTACATTTATGTAGAGAATGTGTTGAGAACCCTTCAGGACCTGGCAGCTTTTCACCGGAGAAAACTGGGAACTACGGTTATCGGAATTACCGGTTCCAATGGAAAAACCACCACAAAAGAGTTGTGTGCTGCGATCCTCTCAAAAAAATACAACGTTGTTTCAACAAAAGGAAACCTGAACAATCCTATCGGAGTTCCCCTTACCCTGTTGCAATTCAGGGATAATACAGATCTGGGGATCATAGAAATGGGGACCAATCATCCGGGGGAAATAAAAAAATTATGTGCCCTTGCCGATCCGGATTACGGATTGATCACCAATGTGGGAAAAGCCCACCTCGAAGGGTTTGGTTCTCTCGAAGGAGTGAAAAAAG
Organism: uncultured Mariniphaga sp.; assembly: GCA_964575025.1. GTDB lineage: Bacteria > Bacteroidota > Bacteroidia > Bacteroidales > Prolixibacteraceae > JABMQB01. Next base: position 16,439 of record CAZNPV010000031.1, on the reverse strand, counting down.
AAAAAGCAGAATTATACCGCTACCTGGAAAAGAAAAACGGGAAAATATTTATAAATGCCGACAACAAAGACCTTCTTCGTATGGCCGGGGAAACAACAACGGCGATACCCTACGGATCTTCCGATCGTCTTTCCCTGAAAGGGGAAATTGCCGAATCCTCTCCCTTTTTAACCGTTAAAGTATGGGTTTCGCAGAAACTACTCTATTTACAAAGCCAGTTAACCGGAACATACAATTTTGAAAATATCCTTGCCTCAGCCTGCATCGGGAAATATTTCGAGGTGGAACCCTCATTGATTCAGCAAGCCATAAAAGAATACAGGCCCGACAACTACCGTTCCCAATATTCAGTGAAAGGAAGCAACAAACTCATTATCGACGCCTACAATGCAAATCCTACCAGCATGCACGCTTCCATTTCCCATTTTATGCAGATGGAAGGGAAAAATAAATGCCTTATTCTAGGGGATATGTTGGAGCTGGGGAGAAATGCACTGAAAGAACACCAGAACATAACAGACATGATTCAACCCGGTCAGTTTGCCAATGTGTTTCTTGTAGGCTCTCTGTTCAATCAGATTGCTGTACCAAAAACATTTTCAGTCTTTGAAACGACGGAATTATTGGCAGAATACCTTAAAAAAAATCCGTTGACCGATTCTTTTATTTTCATTAAAGGATCCCGAAGTATCTGTCTTGAAAGAATCCTGGATTACATATAATTCCGGGAAAAGAGGACTATACGGGTTTCGTGGCCGAAGGTTTCTCAACCTTTAAAACCTCCGAAATTGCTTTCTCAAAACTTTGTTTCGGAAGGGCTCCCATAGCCATTTGAGGTTGTCCTTCCATCGGCACAAACAGCAACGAGGGAATACTCTGTATTCCAAACATGGCGGCCAGTTGCTGTTGATCTTCCGTATTCACTTTATAAATCACCAGCTTATCGTCATACTCCTTCTGCAATTCTTCCAGAACCGGAGCAACAACTTTACACGGACTACACCAGTCAGCATAAAAATCAATCAGACAGGGTCTTGAACCTTCATATTTCCACTCTTTGTTTTGCTCAAAGTTAAAGACTTTCTCTTTAAAACTCTCCAATGTTAAATGTTCCAACATAATCTATTCGTTAAATATTAATATATCCAAATATTGTTATATGTCCATACAAATAAAATACCATTCTTTTCCTCCTGCAAATAAAACCCGATTAATTCGAAATAATTGTAATTTTGTCATGATTTTACCTTAAATGTCATAGCAAGATAGAAAATTTACGACACGAATCTAAAAATATGGAACGGATGAAAGAATTTCTACGCCACCCGATATTTAAAATAATTGCTGGGATTTCAGACCATCTCGGTCAGGAATCCTATGTAATCGGAGGCTATGTAAGGGATAAACTACTAAACCGTTCCTCCCCGGATATAGATATTGTAACGGTTGGCAGCGGCATTGAACTGGCCAGGAAAGTAGCACAGGTTGTCCATCCCCCGGCACGGGTAACGGTATTTAAAAATTTCGGCACTGCCATGTTGCACTACCAGGAGATGGACATTGAATTTGTAGGGGCCCGGAAAGAATCCTACCAGCACCATTCACGTAAACCGGTTATTGAAAACGGAACCCTTGAAGACGATCAGAAAAGAAGGGATTTTACCATCAATGCCCTGGCTTTATCTTTAAATAAGGAGAATTATGGCGAACTGATCGATCCTTTTGGAGGAGTGGAAGACATCCGGAAGAAGCTGATCCGTACCCCCCTGAATCCGGACATTACTTTCTCAGATGATCCGCTCCGGATGATGCGGGCTATCCGGTTTTCAACCCAGCTGAAATTCAATATTGAGTCCAGCACCCTGGAAGCCATTTCCGCAAACAGGGAGCGTATAGAAATTGTATCGGCGGAACGAATTACTGAGGAGCTGAATAAAATAATCCTGTCCGCGAAACCTTCTGCCGGATTCCGTTTATTGGACCAAACCGGATTGCTGGAGTTTATATTTCCCGAACTGCACAAAATGAAAGGAAGAGAATCGGTACACTCCATTCCTCACAAAGATAATTTCCTCCATACCTTAAAGGTGCTTGACAGACTGGCACCGCATACGTCAAACCTGTGGTTAAGATGGTCGGCCTTGTTGCATGATATTGCCAAACCACAGACCAAACGTTTTGTGGAAGGGGTAGGATGGACTTTTTATTCCCACAATTTTTTGGGGGCAAAAATGGTTCCCCGGATCTTCCGGAGATTGAAGCTCCCTTTAAATGATAAAATGAAGTATGTACAGAAAATGGTCATGCTTCACATGCGTCCCATTGTTTTATCGGAGGATACGGTTACCGACTCAGCAGTCCGCAGGTTATTATTCGAAGCAGGAGAGGATGTCGATGATTTAATGACCTTGTGCGAGGCAGATATTACTTCCGGGAATGCAAAAAAGGTGGAACGTTACCTCCGGAATTTCGGAGTGGTAAGACAGAAACTAAAAGAGATTGAAGAAAAAGACCACATCCGCAATTTCCAGCCTCCTGTTTCAGGGGAACTGATCATGGAGACGTTCGACCTTCCTCCCTCAAAAGAAGTAGGGGTGATAAAAAATGCCATCAAGGAGGCAATCCTGGAGGGAGAAATCAAAAACGACTTTACCGAAGCCTATAAATTTATGCTTGGAAAAGCCAAACAACTGGGATTAGAAAAGGCCAGGCACTCTAACGAAAAAACAGGTCCAGGTAAACCGGCAGATGATCGCTGAATCCTCCTTCATACCGATACCCGGTATAGGTCCTGGCAGGTTTATATCCTCCATAAACAGGATCTTCCTTCAACAGGAATCTTTTGGTAAAAATACCTGCACTTTCCCGGGTACAATAAAGAAGACCTTCTCCGGAAAGAAGATTTGCGCTAACGATTACCTGGTCATATACCTGCCACTGAGACTGATATTTAACAGTACCTGTTTCCCTCCCTTCCCACGGGAAAGATAAATTAATCAGCTGATCCTTTTTTTCTGTTTCGTTGGATGCGACAGCATGGAGTATTTTCAGCAGACTGTCATCGGAAGGTTGGTCGTTAAAATCCCCTGTAATGATTATTTTGGGATCCCTGTATTGCTGAAATATTCGGTTCACCTCCCTTCGGAGTGTTTCAGCGGCCTGTTTACGTAATCCCTCTGTTTCAAGATACCCGCCGTATCGTGAAGGCCAGTGGTTAAAAAACAAATGGAGGGTATCCATTTTTTTGGCAATACCAAAAACATACAGGATTTCCCGTGTATCCAGGGCTCTGCCCTCAGAATCTCTGACGGTAAGGTACCGGTATTTCAGGGGGGTAAATTTTTCCCTGTTATAGATCATTGAGACATCAATACCACGCTCATCGGGTGACTCTTTATGGATTATTTTGTATCCGGCTTCTTTTAAAAGGGTATGGCTGATAAGTTGTTCCACCACTCTTCGGGTTTCAACTTCGCACAATCCGATAATTTCCGGAGGTTCCCAACCACCGGAAGCAATCAAAACTTTGGCAATCCGGTTCAGTTTATTAAAAAATCGGAAGGTATTCCAGTTACGTCCTTTTCCGGGTAAAAACTCTTCATCCTCTGTTTCCGGATCATTCCGGGTATTGAACAAATTTTCGACATTGTAAAAAACAATCCGGTAGTCACCTCGTTGCGAAATGGCTGTCAGGTGAAAAAAGAGAATGCCACAGCAAACGATCCATGTTCGGGGGATCCATTTCATTTTACCTGTTACTCTTCAATTTTTTCTATGCGTTCAAAGGCTCCCAGGTCTGGCCCTGCATCATTATTCCTGCTTTTTCCTTTTATATCCATCGGGTACATAACGGAATAGGTTTCTTTGCCCACATCTTTTGCCGGGGAGAGTGTATCCAGTTCATAAATATACGCATCGTAGGGATCCATAAATTTCGGGTCGTATTCAGGCCCCTTCCAGATTTTGTTATAGTGGTCTTTATTGGAAGTGTTAAAGGTGTCAGGGACCTGAATGATACAATGGTCAAAAAAGAAATTACAGGCAGCCTCTTTGTTTTGTCCCAGTTCAATTTCAGCAGGAAGATTTCCGTATATAATACAATTACCGAAGGTAGCTTTGTTCAGGTCTCCGATATACGTTTCTTTTGATCCGTCCTCCTGTTCGATAACCAACACATTTGAAAGTACCAGGGAAGCAGTTTTACGCACTTTGCCTGAGAAGCCTCCCCAATAATTGGCGATGGTTGTATGATAAAATTCATAGTTGCCGCCCACTAACAATGCAGCTGCATAATACCGGCAATTGGCTATCAGATTGTTGTATCCCGACACATCCGATTTTAAAGCAAACAGCCCGGCATACGACATATTTTCAATCCGGCTGTTTGAGAGGGTCAGGGTTGCTTTTCCTTCATGCTCAATGGTACCGGCCTGTAATCCGGTAACGGCATTTTTTATGTGAACAAAATCAAACTCATTTTCATGGCTACCTGAAAAAAGGATGATCCCCTGCCATTGTTCCGGGATATCTTTATAACTCTGTTCCAACCGATCTCCCTGCAGGATGATGGGAGCTTCATAACTCCCTTTGGCAATAATATTTCCTCTTGCATAAAGAACAGCTCCTTTGTGAAAATAGATCCTGGTTCCCTCTTCAATGGTCAACGTTTCCAGGCTGTCCACATAGGCATAATCGTATATAAGGTACGGTTTTTCATTCGTCCAGGTTGTGGTTTTCAGTACATCTCCCTTGATCAGCTTAAAATCCTGTCCCCAAGCGATAAGGTCAACATCCTGGATGTTGCTATTGGTAGTAAATTCTATGGAATCCTTTACGACCATGGGCAGGTTCTGCCCGTTGGGATCAATGGTCACTTCCACAAAAATATAAATGCTGTCGTTGGGCGGAACTTCAAGATCATACACCTCCGTTCCGGTTATCCCATTGATATTTAACCTGAAATTTGAAAACTCTCCTCCGGCAAGCCTGATTTTGGAAATCAGAATCTTATCCTTATAGGTATTAAATATTTTCAGATGCCGGGTGGTAGAACCTATTGTAGTAAATATAGTATCAAACATTACCGTATCTTTGGAAAATTCCAGCTGTGCATCCGGTGAGTTCATATATTTTTCATCTTCACATGAGGAAAAATACAAAACCACTAGCAAAACGATTATTATTTGCCGCAACAATTTAATCAACCCGGTAATGTTTATTAATAAACGGTAAATTCATTCAATTATTACTACAAAAATAAGAATTGATTTTACATTAATTAACATTTTTTTACAAATTCAACCTATTCTTTGTCATTTTTTTCGAAAAAATCAATAATCCTGCAAAAGTCAAAAATCCATTCAGGATCAGAATTTCAAATCCGAATTTGTACCCGTTCAACAGGTATTCTGAATTGGATGCAATTAAATAGGAAAGTACGGGAGCCAGAATGGCTACATAAGGCACAAATTTGTCATTCACTTTTCGTTTAAGATAAATACCGAAAACAAACAAACCAAGGATCGGGCCATAGGTATAACCTGCCATCGTAAAAACTGCTACAACAACACTTTCGTTATTGATCGCCTTAAAAAGCAAAATGACCAGTAACAGGAGGGCTGAGAAAAGGATATGGACCATTTTGCGTGTTTTAATTTTTCGGTTCTCCCGGATTTTTTCAATATGCAGAAAATCGTAACAAAAGGAAGTGGTAAGAGCGGTCAGGGCTGAATCCGCACTGGAATAAGCCGCAGCGGTGATTCCCAATAAGAAAACAACCGCTACAAAAGTTCCGAATTCATTCATTGCAAGCAGGGGATACAGATCATCCGATTTAGCCGGGACAGAGATCCCCTTCTGAAAGGCATAGATGTAAAGCAAAACGCCCAGGCATAGAAACATAAATACGGTTACCAGGAAGGCAATACTGAACACCACCATATTTTTTTGGGCATCCTGCCGGGTTTTACACGTCAGGTTTTTCTGCATCATATCCTGATCCATTCCCACAATCACAAGGGTTATAAACATGCCTGCAAAAAACTGTTTGAAAAAATTATTGCCCGATTTCCATTCCCAGGTAAACAGGTCGGATAAAGGATGGGTATCAACGGCCAGAATCATCTCTTTCAGATTCCAGTCCAACGCACGTGTAATAGCAATAATGGTAAAAATTATCGCAGAAATCAGGAACAGTGTCTGCAGCGTATCGGTCCAAACAATGGTTTTTATTCCTCCCCGAAAGGTGTAGATCCAGATAAGAACAATACTAACAAGCACAGTCACCCCAAACGGGATATGAAAGGCATCAAAAATAGCGATCTGCAGGACCCCGGCAACCAGGTATAACCGAAAGGCAGCCCCGATCAGTTTGGATACCAGAAAAAAGAAAGAACCGGTTTTATAGGACCTGAGCCCAAAGCGTTGTTCAAGAAAAGAATAGATCGAAACCAGCTCAAGTCGATAATACAAAGGAATTAACACCCATGCAACCAACCAGTATCCCACCACATTTCCCAAAACAAACTGCAGGTATGAAAAAGCAGAATTCCCCACTTCCCCGGGAACAGATATAAACGTTACTCCCGAAAGGGTAGCTCCAATCATACCGAAAGCAACCACAAACCAGGGAGATTTCCGGTTGGCATTAAAAAATGTGTAACTGTCCGTTCTTCGGGTGGTTACCCATGATATGAAGAGAAGTATCCCAAAATAACCAAGAACAAGAAACAAGGCACTGTACGGATTCATAAGGAAGTAAAATCTGGATAAAGAAGATATTTTTTTCTGATTTTCTTGTATGTTTCCAAATCGGACAGGAATAGTTCTGTAATATCCTGTTCACTCATTCCTTCCCTTATCGCATCGATCAACCGGTTGTCACCGGCAAGAAGGTTGAGCCAGTTTTCACGCACCAGGAATTCCGATTCATCTTCAAACTGGTGGTAATATTGTAGGAAGTATGCAATCGTAAAACGGGGAATTTCCTTCAATTGCCTTAGATCTTCGCCGTAACACACCTTGCCTTCCTGTTTGGGATTCATGGCTACCCCGGGCACTTCAACAGGGGTAAAAGAAAAGGAACCAAAACGCTTATCGGGATAACCAATAACCTGAAACGGGAAAGGGGTTCCTCTACCGATACTGACACTGGTAGCTTCAAAAAAACAGAGCGACGGGTAGAGACGTATGGCCCTGTCGTTGGGTAAATTGGGTGAAGGGGGCACAGGTACCCGATAAGGGGTGTCATGGGTATATCCTTTGACCGGGATTACGGTTATTTCGCACTCATTCTCTGCATCATGCCATTTCTCCCCGTTTATCATTAATGCCATTTCCCCTACGGTACATCCATGAACCACCGGTACCGGATCCATTCCCACAAAGGACCGGTATTCTTCTTTTAAAACAGGCCCCGCAATATAATCTCCGTTGGGATTGGGCCGGTCAAGGATAACCAAAGGAATGAAATTTTCAGCACATGCCTCCACAATGTAATGCAAGGTAGATATGTAGGTGTAAAAACGGCAACCAACATCCTGGATATCGAAAACCATGATGTCAATTCCTTCAAGTTGTGTGTTTGTAGGTTTTTGGCGGCTTCCATAAATGGAAAGGATCGGTACACCTGTTTTACTGTCCCGTCCGTTACGGATCTCTTCGCCGGCAGAGGCTTCCCCCCGGAAACCATGCTCAGGGGCATATACTGCTTCCACTGTAATTTGTTCCGAGATTAAAAAATCCAGAAGATGTGTCTGATGAACCCGGGAGGTGTGGTTGGCTACCAGGCCAACGCGTTTGTTCCTCAACAGCCCCAAATATGCCTGAGGTTGCCCGGCTCCCACAATAAGATCTGTTTCCTGGGCGTTACAGAAAAAATTCAGGGTCATCAGTACAAAAATTATCCGGAATTTTTTCATGAAAATGCGTTTTGCTGTATTATCTTTACGAAGATACCATAATTTACGCTGTGGAAGCGTTCAAATGGACAAAAAATTGGGTACTATGCTTCCCTTTAAAAATCAGATATTTTCCCTGTTGTTGATGTTTCTTGCAGGCATTCCATACAGCAATGCCACAAAACCACCGTTTCTTTCTTTTATGAATGATGAATGGGTGCTTTCGAAACTGAAAGAATTGACCCCGGAAGAAAAAATAGGTCAGCTGATTATGGTTACAGCTTACCCCAACCAGGGAGAGGTTCATAAACAACAGCTTCTACGGATCATAAAAACCTATAAACCGGGAGGTATTCTGATCATGGAAGGATCGCCTCACCAAACAGCGGTTCTGATCAATGAATTACAGGAGGCTTCCAACATTCCTCTTTTAATAGCGACCGATGGTGAGACAGGCCTCGGATTCAGGCTTGACAGCACCATAATATACCCGCATGCACAGGCTTTAGGTGCTGTGAACGATGCCCGGTTGATATACGATATGGGCATCGACATAGGTAACCAGTTTAAAGAGACCGGCATTCATATAAATTTTGCTCCGGTAGCGGATGTGAATACAAATCCGGATAATCCTGTAATTAATCTCCGTTCCTTTGGAGAGAACAAATACAATGTAGCTGCCAAAGCAACAGCATTTTCACAGGGAATGCAGGATGCCGGAATTGTAGCTGTAGCCAAACATTTCCCGGGGCACGGCGATACCTATACCGATTCCCATAGTAACCTGCCCACCCTGTACAAGTCCGTTAAATTAATTGACAGCATGGAAGCTTATCCTTTTAAAGAGCTGATTCATAGCGGAGTGGGAGGAATTATGACAGGGCACCTCCATGTTTCTGCCTTTGATTCAACGAAAATACCGGCATCGCTCTCATCCAACATGATCCATCACTATCTGAAGGAATCGCTTGGTTTTGAAGGGTTGGTAATTACCGATGCCATGAATATGAAAGGGGTTGACCAACCATCCGGAATTGCAGAATTGAAAGCGCTTAAGGCAGGCAATGATATGGTTGAATTCGTCCCCGATATAAACAAAACCATACAAACGCTGAACCAGGCGCTCCGGTTAGGAACACTTGAACCAGGCAAAATTGAAGAAAAATGCAGAAAGGTACTCGCATTGAAACGTTGGTGCGGACTACATGCCTGGAAACCATCGGATTCCGGAAAACTTACCGGGCGCCTTAACCAGCCTCTCTATGAAGTCCGCTTAAGAAAACTAATTGAAAACACTCTGACCGTACTAACAAACAACCACATCCTGCCCCTTGCCAGGCTCGATACACTCAAAATTGCCTCTGTGGCAATTGGGGTTGATACCATTTCTGCCTTTCAGGAGATGTTGGGGAAATATACACAGGTTGAACATTTTTATATTTCAAAAAATGCAGCGCCGGAAGAATTGCAAAAACTCCAGGACAACCTGAGACCTTATAACCTGGTAATTGCAGGCATTCTGGGCATCGGGAGGTTCCCCTTTCAGAATTACGGAATCAGTGCAATCCAGAGGGAAGCAACAGCCAGGATCGTTTCCTCTAAAAAGTCCGTTTTTATTTTTTTTGGCAATGCATATGCATTGCGGTTTTTTGAAAATTTAGAAGAAACCGCCGGACTGGTAATGGCATACGAAGCCTCCCGGCTGACACAGGAACTTTCAGCTCAGCTTCTCTTTGGGGCTATCAACGCTTCGGGCAGGCTGCCTGTGACAGTGAACGAACACTTCAAAGAAGGAGATGGCCTTCCGGTGATAAACACTGAACGTTTAAAATATACCATTCCCGAAGAAACAGGGATTCAATCCCAAAGTCTGACGCATAAAATGGATTCCATAGCGAACCTTGGGATCGACTCCCTGGCTTATCCCGGCTGTCAGGTTTTAATCGCATATAAAGGAAAAATAATTTTTCATAAATGCTATGGATTCTTTACCTATAAAAAGGAAATACCGGTTTCGCACGATTTGATATATGACTGGGCTTCCGTTACCAAAATTACCGGCCCACTGGCAGCATTGATGAAATTAAACGGGGAAGGAAAATTTGATCTGGATAAACCACTAAGCGCCTATTGGCCGGATTTTATCGGGTCCAATAAAGAGGATATAAAAATACGGGATCTCCTGACTCATCAGGGCCGGCTTCAGGCCTGGATACCCTACTGGCAAGCAACCGTAAAACATAACGGCAAACTAAAATCCACGATTTTCAAAACCAATCCCACCGGGGATTTTTCAATCAGGGTCTCCTCAAGACTATATATGAACCGGAATTATCAGAAAAATATGTTTGACGCAATCCGGGAATCCCCTCTTTTGGTAAGAAAGAAATATGTATACTCTGACTTGAGTTTTTACCTTTATCCGACCATCATTGCAAATCTTTCGGGCAGGGATTACGAAACGTACCTTAAAGAGACTTTTTACCATCCGCTGGGAGCGTACACCATCACCTACAATCCAACCCGTTATTTCCCGCTGGAAAAAATTGTTCCCACAGAGTATGATGACTTTTTCAGAAGTGAACTTTTACAGGGGTATGTTCATGACGAAGGAGCGGCCATGATGGGAGGTATATCAGGCCATGCCGGATTATTCGGCACAGCCAATGACCTGGCCAAACTGATGCAAATGTATCTGTTGAAAGGACGGTACGGAGGGATTCAGTATATTCCCCAGGAAACGGTGACGGAATTTACCCGTTGCCAGTTTCCGGAAAATGACAACCGGCGGGGTCTTGGCTTTGACAAACCCTATATCGACAACCATAAAAAAGAACTGAAAGACGCTTACCCGGCCGTGGATGCCAGCAAAAACAGCTTCGGACACAGTGGCTATACCGGAATCTTTACCTGGGCAGATCCCGATAACCAATTGCTCTACATTTTCTTTTCCAACCGCGTTCACCCCAACCGGGAGAATTCCAGACTCTTCGATCTGAACATCCGCCCTGCCATGCACCAGGCAATTTACGATTGTATAAAAGAAGGAGTAGTATTAAAAAATGTTAATTAATTGATTATAAAAAAATAAGGAACCCCTGGCAGGTCCGTTTAATAGTTTATGGGACAAATCGTTATTAAAGCAACAACAAATAAGGAGGAAAGCATTGAGTGCTTTCTTACCAATTTTAACATTCTTATCCCGTACCATTCTGTTATTTAATTATTAGCTTTGTTATTGAAAATTAACCCGGATTGTTTGTGTATATTTCATGCGAAAATTTACTGATTCATATAAATTTAAATAGCTATGCAAAAGAAAATAACCTTTAATGAGCTGCGTAGAATTAAAGACAGCTTACCTGACGGTTCCATAAAAAAAATTGCGCAGGAGTTTGAAGTATCAGAGGAAACCGTCAGGAATTATTTCGGAGGCGCAAATTATGAAAACGGGACAGCCGTTGGAATACACATGGAACCAGGCCCGAACGGAGGAATTGTACTTCTTGATGACACCACCATCCTCGACAGAGCCCAGAAAATTCTGACTGACAAAACAATACAATAAAACACCCGATTTCTTTTGAACAAACTGTACACGATTCCGGGCAGTTTTTTTACCTGATACCTCACCACCAAAACCACATGAAGAAACGAACCCCGCCCCGACAGTCATCTGGATCGGGACGAGTTCCATGAGTCTCCTTTAATAATTAGAAATCTAGACGCATGAAACATTTTTTGATACCTGTTTTAATGGTACTTCCTTTTCTGGTCACTTCAGAAAAATCCCTATGTCAGGAGTTGTTTCACGGAAAAACTTCTTGAATAATCGGGGGGACAGTAAATTAGATTAAACCTTTCCAGTTTATAAGTATCAAAATAAACTGAAATAAGAATCAAATTTAGCATGCAACACATATCCAAAAAATCTATAATCATTCCATTTCTTTTTTTGGCTTTCATCAGCTTGTCCCAAAATACTGAATTTCAAGACGAAAGCCTGAGGGAAAAGGCAGTAAAACTATTTATTGATTGTTCCCGATGTGATATGAATTATATTCGCCGGGAAATATCCTTTGTAAATTACGTACGAGATGTAAACGAAGCGGAGCTTTATGTAAGGGAAACATCCCAGCCAACCGGAAGCGGAGGAATGGAATACACCTACTTTTTTCAGGGGCAGGACAGGTTTGACGGAATGACAGATACCCTGGTATATTCATCCCGTCCGGATGATACCTATGACCGTACAAGAACCGGCAGGACCAACATGATGAAAATGGGATTAATACGATATGTTGCTAAAACTCCCATCCATCAGGAGGTTGTTATCAGCCATAGCAGTGAGTTTCAGGAGGAAGAAATTATGGATAAATGGAATAACTGGGTTTTCGAGATAGAAACAAGTCCCCGGTACGAATCCGAAGAATCACTGACGGAATTCTCAATCTTTAATTCATTAAATATAAGTAAGATTACTCCTGAATGGAAGATTGAAACCGATTTCAGGCATATGGATAGCCGGACTAAATATACATATGAAGATTCAACATATAAAATGGGAAGAACCAATTTTAACTTCGACAACCTGATTGTGAAAAGCCTTGGAGAGCATTGGTCGTACGGAGCCAGGCTCGACCTGGGAACTTCTACCTTCAGCAATACAAAGTTTAACGTCGACTTTTCCCCTTCGCTGGAATATAATCTGTTTCCTTATTCCGAGTCAACACATCATCAGTTAAGGTTTTTATACGGAATCGGATATTCCCACTTTAATTATAATGATACTACGATATACAATAAGATTCGTGAAGGGCATATGAAACAAACCCTTGAAGTTGCCTATGAAGTCCAGGAGAAGTGGGGGTCAGTTAATGTATCCCTGGAGGGATCCAACTACTTCCATGATTTAACAAAAAATATGATCAGGTTTGATGGAAATATCAATATCAGGCTCATTAAGGGATTGTCGCTTAGTATCAGAGGGGGCGTTGCCAGGATCCGTGACCAGTTGTCCCTTGTAAAAGGCGAACTTACAGAAGCCGATCTGCTTTTAAGAATCCAGGAAGTAGCTTCCGGATACCGCATTGATGGAAGGCTCGGTCTGACTTATACCTTCGGATCCATTTATAACAACATTGTAAATCCCCGGTTTGGAAACGGCAGAGGTATGTTCCGAGGGTACTACTGATGACTGCAGATCCCTTATTCAATTCGTTTAAAGAAAGCAAAAACGATAATCTTCCCGAAGGTGTCTTTTTTCAGAATTTTCAGGTTCCCTTTTTCAAATGCGAACTGAAACTCCACATGGTTCCTGAAATCATTGGAATGCATAAGGGTCACAAAATTTCTTGACTTACTCCAGTTTCCCGATCCAAGATCCCGGACCAGGGGAATGGTCAGATTGGAAGCAGTACGGAAGGTCCCATCCTCCCGAAAAGTTAACTCCCAGATATGGTTTTCTGAAGCAATCTGGTCTTCTTTATAATTTAACAGGCTTTCCCCGGATTCGGTATAATATTCTGTCAGTTTCCATATACCGGGAAGGGAATGATTCAATTTATATTCTGCCAGTTTTTGTTTTACCGATTGCCTTAATTTATTGAACATTGCCTGATGGTTTATTTCTTTTTTAGGCCCACGTATCTAAATTAGACTTATGGAATGCTTCAAGGTTTAGTATCTTTTTAGGGGAGATGTCAGCTCTAAGCCGAAAGAGGGGTATTCCCATCGTGGTTCGTTCCATTCCACCGGTTATGTTTCAAGTGTGGTCAGACCACTGCGTATCGCGTATTTTGTTAATTCGGGTATAGTAAACATGTTGAGTTTCCGCATGATATTGCTTCGGTGTGATTCAATGGTTTTTACACTTACAAAAAGTTGCCCGGCAATTTCTTTGGTAGAGTGACCTTCCGCAATTAATTGCAGGACTTCTTTTTCGCGGGTAGACAATTGTTCATCCGGTTCTTCCTTTAAAACAGCGTTTACATTTGAAACATAATCCCTTACCAGGAGATCTGTAATTTCACGGCTTAGGTACGTGTGTTTTGCATAGACCGATTGAATGGCATCATATAATTCGTCAAAGGCACAATCTTTTAAAAGATAGCCTGACGTACCGGCTTGAAACATTCCTGTAACAAATTCCTTCCCGCTATGGGAAGACAATGCGATGACCCTTGTATTCGGATGATCCTTTACGATCATCCGGGTAGCTTCAATTCCGTTCAGATCGGGCATTGCCACATCCATGATTACGATATCGGGTTTAAGTTTATCTACCAGTGACAGGGCCTGACGGCCATTTTCCGCTTCTCCTATCACCTTGATATTGGGTTTATCTTTCAGCAAAAAACGCAACCCTTCGCGCATGATCTTATGATCATCGACAATAATAACTTTTATTTCCATTCTATTAATCAATTACAGGAATAGTAATATATACTCTGGTCCCTTTATTTATATCTGAATCAACGGTAAGGGTGCCGTTAAAACATTCCAGTCTTTCGCGCAGACTGAATAATCCGATACCGGCTGTTTTATATGGTTTTTCCGGATTAAAACCTATTCCATCGTCACTTACCAATATATTCAGGCATTTCCCATCCATGTTTAAAAGCACTGAAACGTTATCAGCTCTGGCATGTTTCACTGTATTATTCAGCAACTCGCTAACAGCCCTGAACAATAAAATTAACAAATCTTCCTGTAATTCCGGCAATTCATGGGTAACTTCCAACCGGGTTTTCATTTTTTTTCCGGTAGCGATCTGTTCCAGTTTCCAGTTTACAGCAGCTGCCAGTCCGAATTCGTACAATACCGGGGGACTCAATTCATAGGTTAGCGACCTGGAACTTTTAATGGCCTGCGTTATATACCCCTCCATTTCCATTAAATGGCTGTTAATTTCCGGATCCCGGTTCGTGCTTTTTACAGCTGATAATTTTATTCGTGCCATAGCCAGTGTCTGGCCCAGGTCATCATGCAGGTCAACCGCAATTTTTCTGCGTTCTTTTTCTTCAGCGATGTTTAATTGGGAAGCCATCGATCGCAAATTATGCTGATAATCTCTGATAGCCTTTTCCGTATCTTTCCGTTCTGTGACATCTTTAATGATGGATATGACTCCTTCGGACCGGCCTTTTTTATCCGTGATCAGAGAGCTACTTACCTCTCCGTAAAACCGGGAGCCTCCTTTTCCGTTCATTATATAAAAAACATCGTGTATGGTTCCTTCTTCCAACAGCTTTTGCATCTTTGAATCGATCCTTTTATGGTACTCTGAATCCACCAGATCTTTAAACTTCTTTCCGACCAGATCGGATCCATTTTTGTAGCCAAAAATGTCTGCAGTGCGTTGGGATGCATATTTTACGGATCCATTCATATTCATTGTGATAACCGCATCAGGAGAAGCATCGACCATAATCCGGAATTTTTTCTCGCTGTCCTGGAGTGCCTCTTCAGCGGCCTTTCTTTTGGTAATATCCTCCCCGATGCTGGTAATCGAAACCGCTTGCTTGCTGTTGTCAAAATGGACCATATTGCTCCATGAAATTACAAGGCGCTCCCCCTTCCGGGTTAAAATCTCGTATTCATATGCCTCTGTAAGGCCGGGAGTATTTTTCATCTCCCTGTATCGTCGGTGGATTCTCTTTTTTAAAGGGGCAGGGACAAAAACTTCCACCCAGTTTTTTCCAATTACCTCTTCCCTGTCCCAGCCTGTAAGCCTTAAAAGGTAATCATTGGCAAACATTATTTTCCCATCCTTATCCAGCATAAGTCCTAACAGATGGATGTTTTCAATAACCTTCCGGAATTTTTCCTCGCTCTCAATCAACTTTTCTTCCACTTTTTTCCTGTGAAAAGAATACCGGATCGAGAGCATTAACTGATCCGGATTAACCTTCCATTTTATCAGGTAATCCTGAGCTCCCCTTTTCAAAGCTTCAATGCCGGTCTGTTCATCATCGGTACTCGTTAAAACGATAACCGGAATATATTTTACATTCTTCACGATTTCATCTACTGTGGCAAGTCCCTGACTGTCAGGAAGACCAAGATCTGCAATGATTACGTCAAAATGATGAGTCTGGATGGTTTTAAGAGCCTGTTTCAGGTTCCCTGCCTTAAGAATCTCAAAATCCCATTCTTTGGATGTATTGAGCATTTTTTCAAATAAAAATACATCACCGGGATTATCTTCCACCAATAATATATGCAATGACTCCATGTATGTGCTGTATCTTCGGGGTGACAACGTGAGCGACCTCTTGTATAAACCAGTTACATCACCTTCCCATGGATGTGATGTCCCCCTATCATGCCCGCTTTATTGTCCTCACCCGTTCGAATTTTAAAATTATCAAAAAAACACTACGCTCACACCTAAAAGTTCATTAAATTGCATTTTTTACAGCCTGACAACAAGCAGTCAGAAACGGGCATTGCAACCTGTCAGCAAAAGATCTGTAAAAATTACGATGAACATTCTTATTGCGCCAAACAGTATGAAGGGAAGCCTTTCAGCGATCCGGT
>CAZNPV010000030.1:16744-43745 GCA_964575025.1 uncultured Mariniphaga sp. | reverse complement strand
AACCAGCAACCAGCAACCAGTAACCAGTAACCAGTAACCAGTAACCAGTAACCAGCAACCAGCAACCAGTAACCAGCAACCAGTAACCAGCAACCAGTAACCAGCAACCAGCAACCAAGGATCAAACTGACAACTGACAACTGACAACCGACAACCGACAACCGTCAACCGTCAACCGTCAACCGTCAACCGACAAACTGACAACTGACAACTGATGACCGGCAACAATTTTCCCCTGAACCGCACATTCCGTAAAATTCGAAAATAAGATTAATTCATTCCAATATTTCAAAAACACTGAAAATCAGCAGGAATGTTTTGTTGAATGATTATTAATTATAAATTTGCTTCGCTTAAAGAGACTTAATCTAGTACAAACTAAAATACATTACTATGAAAAAACTAACACTGTTTGCGGCAGTTTTCATGCTTGTTCAATCAGCAATTGCCGGAGGCCTTTTAACCAATGCCAATCAAAGTGCCCAGTACGTAAGGATGTTATCAAGAAATGCATCCCTTCAGATTGATGGTGTTTATTACAATCCTGCAGGGCTGGTGCTTTTGGAAGATGGTTGGCATTTTTCCATCAGCAACCAAACCATTTTTCAGGACAAAACGGTAAACAGCCAATTCCCGTTACTGAACAATTCTGATTATATTGGGAAGGTCAAGGCCCCCTTATTTCCCAATGTGTATGCTGTTTACAAAAAAGACAAATTAGCATTATCATTTGGGTTTCAACCAATAGGAGGAGGTGGATCTGCAGAATTCGATAAAGGGTTGCCTTCATTTGAGATTCCAATCAGCAAACTGGTTCCTGCACTGAGTGGGTTAAAGCAAATTAATTCCGAATGGGATGTTTCTGGTTACGATGCGAACCTGTATTTTGAAGGAAGTTCGGTTTATTATGGGATCCAGGTTGGAGCATCATACAAAATCAGCGATGAGTTTTCTGTATTCGGCGGGGTCCGTTATATGCCTTCCGTAAATACGTATGACGGATACATAAAAAACATTTCGGTAACCGTTGGGGGGCAGAAAGTAGGGGCTTCAGGTTTCCTGACTAATGTATCGAATACAATCCTAGGGGGGATTATTCCTCAAATCAATGATGGGCTAAGCCAACTAAATGGCGGCATCACGCAATTGAATGGTGTAATTGGGTCTATGCAACAACTCATTGATGCCGGTGCCGGTTCCTATACCCTGGATCAATTGCAAGGCGCAGGTTACATCGATGCAACTACAAAGGCTCAGATTGAAGGAGGGTTAATGGCAATGGGGTTATCTTCGGAAGAAATTGCAGCAATGAATGTAACCCAGGCACAGGGTGGTTTTCAAACCGCAGTTCAGGGGTATCAGAATCAGGTTGCTGAACTGGAAGCCCAAAAAGTGCTGCTAAACGGAACGGCAACTCAATTAGGCAATAAAGCGGGGGACCTGGAGGATAAAGAAGTGAAAACAACACAGAAAGGGGCAGGATGGACCCCGATTATAGGTGTTAATTTTTCTCCGTCGGAAAATCTTAACCTCGCCGTTAAGTATGAAATGAAAACAAAACTGGAACTTGAAAATGATACGGAAATAGATGACCTCGGCCTTTTCCCTGACAAACAAAAATCAAGGAGCGATGTACCGGGAATACTGACAATCGGTGTAGGATACCAACCATTTGATTGGCTGGAAACCCAACTCTCGTTTAACACATACTTTGATAAAGGGGTTGACTGGGGAAAAAACGTGAGAGACCTTTCTATATGGAAAGAGGTAGATGCAACGAAAATCCGTACAAGAGAAATTGACAACAACTACTGGGAGCTTGGATTAGGACTCCAGTTTAATCTTTCTGACCATTTTGCCATTAGTGTGGGTGGTTTGAGGTCACAATCAGGAATCGCCGACAGCTATCAAAGTGATTTCAGCTACAGCAACTCATCGACCTCGGTTGCCGGTGGCATCCAGTGGAAAATCACCGACAGGTTAACTTTCGATGCTGGAATATTAAATACTTTCTACGAAGATGCAGAACTGACATTTAATGATCCAGATGTTGGCGACTACAAAGAAACCCTCGGGAAAACCACTATAGACTTTGCTTTTGGATTAAGCTATTCAATTTTTTAACCTGTATTCCCTTTAAAAAGAAGCTGTCTGAAAAGTCTATAAATTCAGGTACCGCAATGTACGCCGGGAATGCGCAAAATTCACAAGGCCTTTATAATCTATAAAACAATACTTTGTGTCCTTTGCGCATTCCTTGCGTTCTTTGCGGTTATACTGACTTTTCAGACAGCTTCTTTATTCTTATCTGTTTAGGATATTCACCCGGAGATTCAGCCAATCAATCTTCATATACCGGATCCACCACTTTCCCCATAAACAGGATGGCGCCGGTGTCTTTTTCCGTAATGGCATAGACAAACGGTCTGTCGACGAAGAAAGACGGCACCACATCTCCTCCGGCCGAAGTGGTTGTAAAAACGACGGCTGTAACCGCAGCCGCTTCGGTTCCGTTTTCGTTTACATCGATATAGGTTTTGTGCAGTATCCGGCTTATATAAAGGAAAACATCCGAAATTTCCGAAAAATCAGCTTCCGTATCAGAAAATGCCTTTACCATGCCCATCTCTTTCAACACCTTTTTGAGTTCCAGTTCATAGCGGTATTTAAACCGGGGCAGGATGATATTCCACGGGGTCTCTTCCTGAAAACTATCCATCCAGGCTTCCCATTCCGCAGGAGAACAGGTGTCAATGATATCATCGGGCTTATACCCTTCCTGCGGCAGGAAAACCACCATGTTATACTGCCCGTTGCCATAGGGCATCCGGATGGCTCGGAAAAGGTCGTTCGAGGTGTATTCCACCTCATCCTTCTTGCTCATCATCGGCACCTCAGTAACCGAGCCATCGCTTCGGGTAAAGGAAAGATCATGGGTCCCTTCCTCATCAAACCGGGTTTTCCAGATTCCGTTAAAATAGACGGCATTGAGCAAAACCAACCGGTCCATGGGATCGAGAGCATCCATTATCTTTTGTATCTTTTCGTGGGTTTTTTCCGATACCCAGCCGTTAATCGCTTCCAGGGCAGCGGGCGAAGCAAAGTCCACTCCCGAAACTTCGGCGTCGTATACCGCTTTGTTGACATCCACAAAATCCTTTTTCACCGAAAACGACTGCTCGTAGAAGATGGCATTGGCCAGTTCAAAAACCACATCCTCATCCAGCGACTGCAACGCATCGATCAGGTATTCGTAGGAATCGTTGATTTGTTCGGTGGTAAGTCCGGCCACTTTCAGGGTTTGCTCCATCTCGCTCCGGGTATCTCCGTCGGCCCCGTTATAGGCCATAGCCAGCGCCACAGAAATGCTCAACGGTGAAATCATGCTGTTCTCTTCCTCGCCCGAGGCAATCCGCTGAAAAAGTTCCAGTCCGAACGCGTTGCCGGCTTGTACCAACTGCGTTGACTTTTCATCCAGATTTATTTCAGGAATATTCTTTGATTTGTTTTCCCAGAGATTACAGGATCCCAGGACAAATACAAACAGGACCAGTGTTATAGGAATCATTCGTTTCATAATTGTATATTTACGTGTTTAATTGTATTCAGGATTCGTAACTTTTCCAAGAAATACGATGGCACCGGTATTTTTTTCGGTTACAGCAAAAAGAAACGGCCGTTCCACATAAAATTGAATGGGTTCGGGTATTGTCGAAGTTCGTTCTATGGAGACGATGGTTACGGCCGCCGCTTCGGTACCCTCTTCGTTCACATCGATAAATGTTTTATGGTCGACAAAGCCAATACAGAGTCCGCCTCCTTTGTTGATACCGCTGAAATCGGCTCCTCCGCCAAAGGCAATTCCCATGCCCATATCCGCCAAAACCTCGTTTAGCCGGATCTTATAGGCAAATTTAAATTTAGGAAAACGAATTTCTACTCTTTCCGTTTCCTGAAACTCTTTCATCCAGCTTTCCCAGTTTTCCTTATCGAGCCGGGCAACAATTTCATCAACCGACCTGTTGGGCTCAGGCAGAAAAACAACCATGGCATAATTTCCCTTTCCGTAAGGCATTTTAATGGCTTTGAAAAGGTCATTGACTGCATAATCCAGGGTGTCAAAGCGGCACATCATACCGGCCGTTGTTTCTGTGCCATCTTCCAGATAAAACGGATTTTGCACGGTGTTTTCAGGATTAAACTCCTGGGTCCATATTCCTTTAAACCAAACCGCATTCAGGAGAAACAGTACCTGATCCCTGCTTATCCGGTCAATAATAGAGGTAATTTTATCATGGGTTTTTTCTGCCACCCAGCCATTGATATGATCCACCGCTTCCGGTTGGCCAAAATCAAGCGGGCTGACTTCCGCATCGTAATACGTCTGATTCACCGATACAAAATCCGGTTCCACCAAAAAATCATCCCTGTAAAAAATAGCGTTTGCTATTTCCAGAAGAACTTTCTCATCCATCGATTTCAATGCGGTCACAAGACTCTTGTAGGATGCATTGATATCTTCGGTCGTCAGTCCATTCAATTTCAGGGTCTCTTCCATGGCTGTTTTCGTCTGCCCTTCTGCCCCGTTGTAAGTCATAGCCAACGCCAGGGAAATACTCAGGGGGGAAACCATAATGTTATCCTGTTCGGTTTCCTGCGCAACCACTTTCTGAAAAAGCTCAAAACCAAAAATATTATCGGCCTCAATCAACTCACCGGCCTTGGCCGTCAGTTCAAAGTCCTCCCCGGAAGGGTCATCAAACAAATTACACCCCGAAAAGATCACCAGACAAAAAAGGATCAGAAAACCAACAATTGACTTCATTTATCTGAATTTTTAATTATTTATAGTGACTTATATGTATTATATTTTGAACAGTTAAAAACGTATACAGATCCAGTTATACACAATGAATGCATGGTGTAGACGGTTCCAGATACAAAAAGGTTGCGCCTTTGAAATACCTACGCAACCTTTTATCAAAAGATACCATCTTTCCCATGATTTTTTTAACGAAAGGAGTGGATGGTAAATTGCCGGAAAGATAAAATAAAAAGAATAAGCCATTTTAAAGGCAAGGATCGTTAATTTTACCGGTAAGAATAATTTTGATCCTTGCAGTTTTACGTCCATTAGCAGAGTCAGTCTTGGAAGACCTGAAGAAAATTATCAAAGATTGTGCATCCGGTGATTCAAAGGCACAGGAGACATTATATACGTTGTTTGCACCGGAGATGTTCGGAGTTTGTCTGCGGTATGCAAAAGACCGGGCCGAAGCCGAAGACAACCTCCAGGAGGGATTTGTCAAGGTATTTACGCACATTAATAAATTCAGGCATGAAGGTTCTCTGGAAGGATGGATACGCAGGATCATGGTCAATGTATCCCTCGAAAGATACCGAAAACAGAAAATGCTTTATCCGGTTGAAGATATAGGAAAGTATGATGTACAGATCATGTCAAACAATATTATTGAGCAAATCACCGCCGGTGAGCTTTTATTGCTGGTTCAGCAATTACCACCCCGTTACCGGATGGTATTTAACCTTTATGTTTTTGAGGAAATGAGCCACCAGGAAATCAGCAAGGTGATGGGAATCAATACAGGCACTTCCAAATCGAACCTGGCAAGGGCCAGGAACATTTTAAAACGGAAAATAACAATCCAATACGGGAAGAGTGAAAAGAATCAAGTGATATGAACATGAAACAAAGTGAACAACAAATAGATCAAATTTTCCACGGCCAACTGGAAGGATATACCCTATCGCCTCCTCCCGGGACGCTGGAAAATATCCGGGCCAGGCTGAAAAACAGGAAAAGAAAACAGCGGATCGTCCTGTTGCGGGCAATAGCTGCAGCCGCCGTAATGATACTGGCTATGGTGGCAGGATGGATGCTTTATGATTTTCCGGAATCGCAACAAGAAATGTCTGAGAACAGGACAGAAAAAGATTTCCCTGCTGCAACAGAGCCCGTGAGCAGGGATAACAAAAAGGACGGAACGAAAAAAGAAATTTCCGGGTCCGGTCTCTCAGATAACAAACTGGCTCCGGCAGAACCCTTTGCTGAAATGAAAACTAAACCGATGGGACCTGAAGCACAGCACACAGAATCCTTTGCCTTGATTCAAACAGCAAGCCTGCATAGAAACGCGGAGCAGCTTCCTTTTATGCAATCCGTCAAACCCTTTATAAAATCACCTGCTGTGAGCTGGAAATTGCATCGGAAAGAAAGGGATAGCAGCCTAGGGCGAACCCTTTCCGTGGAAGATCAGAAGCTATTGGCATTCAACAGGGCAACCATTGCGGACCGTCATTCCGAAGAAGACCGATGGGGCCTGGGATTGCGGGTAGCTCCGGGTTATTCATCTCAGAATGCAAGCCATGCCGCTGATTACAGCAGAAACATGACCTATTCGAATACCGAAGGCACTGCCGATCTTAACGCAGGAATCTCCGTTTCGTATAAAGCTTCCCGGCGACTGAGTGTGGAAAGTGGGATGTATTACGCTCAAAACGGACAGAAATCAGGAAATTCATTGCAGTACTCTTCCAACCGCTATGAGACCCTTAACACCATGTATGCAGTGGCTGCAGATTATTTTAACACACCGGTAGATATAAAACAGGGAAAAATACTGATGAACAGTTCTGCCGGAGTCATTGAATTTTCAGAAACACCTGAAAATGCCGAATTGTCGGCAAACCTTGATACCAAAAGCGAACTCCCCAACGCGTTATTAACAAACAGCGAATTCCATCAGGTATTCGATTTCATTGAAATTCCGGTTTTACTCAGATACACATTCATTGATAAAAAAATAGCCATGGACATGGTAGGAGGCGTTAGTGCCAACTGGGTGGTTGGCAATAAGGTGTACATCGGAGAAGGCAGCGACAAAGAATATGTCGGTCATACAGCCGATATTTCAGACATGAATTATTCCGGAACCCTGGGCCTGGCTCTGGACTATGCCCTGGGGAAAAAACTTTCGGTTTGCGTGGAACCAAGAATTAATTATTTTCTGAACTCCCTGAATAAAAACAAGGCAGTTGATTACCGCCCTTACCGGATTGGATTATATACCGGAATAAATTATAGTTTCTGATGCACTACACTACCCCATTCTGTGAATACAGTATGAGGGGACACGATTATTTCGATCCTTCTCGCCAATCCGTAAGAAACTTTTTCTTAATTTCATGCCCTGAGTAAAAACTGAACCTAAAAAGGAAACTTTTTGTCCCAAAGAAAATTGAAACCGGCACACTGGAGAATTTTGTGTTTTTTCTTTCTGCTGACATTTGCTTATGAATCAAGTGCACAAGGGATTGAAAACCTAAAGATCAGCGGACAGTTTACCAACCAACCTCTTTCTGAATTTATTCATTCCCTGGAAACGCAACATGCCTTGAAGGTTTTTTATCAAACCAGCTGGATTAAACATATCGTCATAGACCAGCGTTTTGATGAAGTTCCCCTGTTTCAGGCATTAACCCGCACCTTACGGGGAAGCGGGCTGGCGTTTGAATTTTTTCAGGATGATGCTGTCGTACTATTCCCTGAAGAGCGTGTGCCACAGGTTGAGAGAATTTCTGAGAACGAATTTCTGCAGATCATCGGAGATCCGCTGAACCTGGGTCGCTATCGAACGGCTACCCTGAGCGGGACGATAGTGGACGGGAAAAACTGGGAACCCCTGGTTGGAGCCGTTCTTTACATCCATAAACTGGAAAAAGGCACCTCCACCGACGCAGAAGGCCATTTTACCCTAGAGCTGCCTACCGGAGAGCATACCCTTCAACTCTCATACATGGGGTATGAACAAAATACCTGGCATATCCGGTTGATTGAGTCGGGAGATATCGAACTCGAGCTGTTTGAAGAATCACACAGCATTGGAGAAGTGACCGTTACCGGTGAAGGATTAAACAGTTCCCGGACCCAGATGAGCATGGTTCGGGTGGATTCCAGGATACTCAAAGAACTGCCTTCCCTGATGGGGGAATCCGATGTGATCAAAAGCATTTCTATGATGACGGGGGTACAGACCATCGGGGAACTGGCACCAGGTTTTAATGTCAGAGGGGGCAATACCGACCAGAACCTGATCCTTGTTGATCATGCCCCGGTTTTTAATCCGTCTCACCTGTTTGGCTTTTTTTCCATGTTGAATCCGGATGTAATTGAGGATGTAAGCTTATATAAAGGCGGAATGCCGGCAAGGTTGGGCGAAAGAGTCGCTTCGGTCATGGAGGTGGACCTTAGAGAGGGCAACAAGGAGGCTGTTTCCCTTTCCGGAGGCATGGGTTTGTTAAATTCCCGTTTAACGGTTGACGGTCCCCTGACAAAAAACAAAAAGGCTACCTTTCTGATCGGAGGGAGAACTTCCTATTCCAACTGGATTCTTAAGAAAATTCCCGATACAGAGATTTCTGAGAGTGTTACCCATTTTTATGATTTGAGCGCAAAAATCACCTGCACCTTTGATCTGCATAACAAACTGAGTCTGACGGCTTACTCGAGCCATGATAAATTCAGCACAGGCACTCAAACCATAATGGAATACGGAAATCTGCTTGCCAACCTGATGTTGCATAACCGGCTCCGTAAAGATCTTGACGGGGAATTGAACCTTGTATACAGCCGCTATACTTCAAGGTTAACCGATCTGGCAAATAACAATTCTTTTGAATCGTATTTTTTGGATAACCAACTGGAATATTACTCCGGACAATACCATCTCAACTGGCATCCCCATGAAAACCACAGTGTCAATACCGGAATCACCTTGATTACCTGCCGTTTGCAACCAGGTGAGATCCTGCCGGCCGCCCAGCCAACAGTGATCGCCCCTCAGGTCCTTGATCCGGAGAAAGTAATGGAGTCAGCCGGATACCTTTCGGATGAACTTCAGCTGTTTCCCGGATTTATTGCAAACCTGGGGCTGAGATACAGCGGATTTCTGAACCTGGGGCCGGAAACGGTTTTTCTGTACGACAATGCGATTCCCAAAAGTCCGGAATCGGTTATGGATTCCCTGGTTTTCACAAACAACAAAGTTATCCGGAAATACGGAGGACTGGAACCCAGGATAGCCGTCAGCTACCAGATGAACAACGGATATACATTGAAAATGAGCTACCAGAGAACCCGCCAGTATATCAGTCAGATAAGCAACAATGCCGTGGCTTCTCCCGTAGAAACATGGAAAATGAGCGATTATCACCTGCCCCCGCTGATCAGTGACCAGATCGCACTGGGTATAACCAATAACCAGACCTGGAACACTTTGCAGTTCACATCCGAAATCTATTATAAAAAGCTGAAAAACCTGATTGAGTATAAAAACGGAGCTGAAATTATTATGAACCAGCATCTGGAAACAGAATTGCTCCCTTCTGAAGGATATGCATACGGCCTGGAAATTTCAGCCAGTAAACCGGAGGGCAGGCTTACCGGCATGATAAATTATATGCTTTCCAGAACCCTCCGGAAAACAGACGGTTCTTTTGATGAGGAGAAAATAAACAGCGGAATATGGTATCCTTCAATTTACGATAAGCCTCATGATCTGTCTGTTACGGCAACCTATCATATCAGCCGGAGGTGGCGAATCTCCGGAAATTTTGTTTTCATCTCGGGAAGACCCGTAACCCTGCCGGAGGTTAAATATTATTATGCCGGACAGAACCTAGTCTATTATTCCGACAGAAATAAATACAGAATGCCTCCCTATCACCGTTTTGATCTGTCCCTAACCCTGGATGAGAACCTGAAACGAAAACGTTCTTGGAAAGGCAGCTGGACGTTATCCGTATACAATGTATACGGAAGGAACAATCCGTATTCTGTGTATTACAGAAAAGGGAAACCCTCCACAGGAAATAATTTTAACCGGTATTCGCTTTACAAACTATCGGTTATTGGGATCCCTGTACCCTCCTTAACCTATAACTTCAGATTTTAAATGACACGGGCATTTTATTATATAGGATTCCTTTTCATGGCAGTTCTCTCAGGTTGCGAGGAAGTGTATATTGCTGACCTGGATGTGACGAACCATTTTCCGGTTGTAGAAGCACGGATAGATGCCTCCTCAACAAACAACAAAATACAGATATACCGGACGGCAGGTTTTTACGATGGGGAAATATATCCCCCTATCAATCATGCAACAGTCTGTTTGATAGATGACAACAATGCAACACTGGCCTTTACAAATTCCGGATTCGGGAGGTACGACCTGAATCAACCCATCCATCCGGAAAGAAGCTACAAACTGCAAATCAAATTTGACGGGGAAACCTATGAGTCTCCCTATGTGGCTGTTCCCGAAGTACCGGATATCGATACAGTCTACGCGGAAGCGATGTCAAAAAACTGGATAAGCTATGATAAAGAAGGAAATAAAACCATAGAATCACGCGATGGAATCCAGTTTTATGCTGATATAAACTCCCAAAATACGGCTTCCTATTACCGCTTCTATGGCCGGAAAATAAGGCTGTCGACTTTCCCCTTTGATACGGTAATGGGGACTCCGTTAACAGCCACAAAATATGTGTGGAAATCTTTTTATCCCGATGGAGGATTCAATCTTGCCGCTCCTGCGGAATATGCTGCTGAAACGGCGATTCATAAACACCCCCTGGAATTTATAACTGCCACATTTTCCAGGTTATTGAACTGGGCTGTCAATGAACGCGAACGGGGCTGGATCTATATCATCCATCAATACAGCATTCCGGTTTCAGCCTATCAGTTCTATACGGAACTCAATAAACAACTGGAGTCGGAAGGAAAAATTTTCGCGCCAATGTATACACAGGCCTTCGGAAATATAAAATGCAATACAGATGACCAGAAAATTATATTGGGAAATTTTGAAATTCAGAATTACCGTGAACACCGCTATTTTTTGAAATTGCTGAATAAAGAAAACGATTTTAGACTGGAAAAAATAGAAACCTTTGATCCCATTCCTGCTTCAGGAATTAAATCAGTCTATCCGCCTGATTTTTGGAAGTACTGATGCCCGGAGGAAAAGGAATCTGTTGTTATAACAAGGAATTAAATTGTAAGGAATGAGGTTTTCATGTAAAATAATAGGTATACTGATTATTTTACTTTCAGGCATCTACACACTGAAAGCTCAGAATCAGCCTGTTGAAAAGGTTTTTTTTGTAACGGACCGGAATTCCTGTGTTTCGGGTGATACCCTCTGGTTTAAAACGTATCTGTATTCATCGCAAGAGAAAACGTACAGCAAGATCATCCATATTCAGTTAGACGGACCGAAGGAAAACCACATCACAAAAGCCATCATCAGAACAGATGCCCGAAAAGGAAACGGATACCTGGTCATCCCCGATTCTCTGTCATCGGGTATCTACGCTCTCAAAGGATTTACGAACTTCCAGAAAAATTTCATGGAGGCATCCATTGCCAAACGCCAGCTGGTTGTATACAACCGATTTGCTGAAAACATCGGGGAAATGGAAATCCCCCGGGAGACCGGGTTAAAAGAAGAGCCATCCAAATCGGGTATCTTTGGATTAAAAACCGATCAACCGGGATACAGCCCCGGGGAAACTGTTGCTCTGGAGGTAACGATTCCGGACACATGGTTGACCTGGATTGATGATCTGGTACTGACAACCCGGCTTGCTGATCCGCTGGCTGAAAAGCTGAATGCACAACAGACATTTGTGCCCATCCTCAGAAAAAAAACAAACAAGGAATATATCCTTGAAGACAGGGGTATCAGCATTTCCGGAAGGGTTCTGGATGCGAAGACTTCGCAACCGGTGCCGGAAGCTGTGGTTCTGCTTTCCGTTTCTGATTCCATTCCCTGGTTTGATTATTACTATTCGGATCAGGACGGTACTTTTAAGTTTTACCTTAAGGAAGCAAAAGGATTGGCTGATCTGGTTATTCAAGCTGTTACTCAGAACAATCTAACCTGTCATATTGAACTTTTCCCTCATTATATCGATACCGGCGATGACCCGTTGTTAACCCGTCAGGTGCTTCCGGCTGATCAGAAAAGATTCATTGAAAAATCGTTAAAAATCAGCCGCTATGAGCGATATTTCTTTCCAACCCAGTTGCACCCGGAACGTATTTTTATCAAACCCTTCCGGTATAAACATCCTTTTTACGGAGAACCTACAACCACCATCTTTACCCGGGATTATATCGCTCTGTCTGATTTCAGGGAGATTTCCAGGGAATTATTGACAGCTTCCAGGTTCCGTGAAAAAAAGGATACGATCATTTTTAAACTGATAAACCAGGATCAATGGAAGTTTTTTCAAACGGAACCTTTCAAACTCCTGGACGGCATCCCGGTTTTTGATACCCGGTTGCTGGCTGAACTGAATTCAGATATTATTGAACGAATCGATATTGTAGCCGAAGAAAGAGTCTACGGAGATATGGTTTTAAACGGAGTTATTGCAGTCTATTCATTCAATGGGGATATCTCCTGGGTAAACAACCAACCTGACCTGAAGCAGTTCGATTTTCAAACCGTACAGCTGCCAGTCCCTTTCCGGAATGCCCCGAAGAAAGAACAAGATCGTTCAAATATCCCCGATTTCAGAAAAACCCTGCTCTGGAGACGATTGAATGATCCAAAAAAACAGCAGAAAATCTCCTTTACATGCTCCGACATAAAAGGGGAATTTGAAACGGTAATAACCGCAGTAACCCACGACGGAAGGATACAAACCGGTTCCTGTTCATTCGTTGTTAAATGAGGAAAGTAAATGGAGAATTCATGTACAAATACGGGCGTTAAAACTCATATTGCCGTTGGGTTTTTTCAACAGATTAATAATCAAATACAAAAGACATTTATGAATACCATACGATACTGCCTGTTTCTTTTAATCCTTCTGGCCGGCCCCCTGAACGGTTCCGGGCAAACGACCCACGATCCCTGGCAAGGAATTTCTTCCCGGTCAAACATCCTGCAGGGAAAACTTTCGGGGAAAAAATACTATATGGTGTTTAATACCAACGGACCGCATTTTTACCATTACGATTTTCTTCCCACTACAATAACCCTTGAAGACGGGGAAGTCTGCAAAAATATTATGGCCCGGTATAATGCTTTCATCAATGAACTGGTTTGTTACAATACCCATACCCATGTCCTGTTTACAATCGATAAGTTTATTGTAAAAGAATTTGAGGTATCCTCTCAAATTACAGGGATCCAGAGATTTGTGAAGATCGAAACCGGTATCCCTTTTTTGGGAACCCAGTTTTTCCACGTGTTGTGGGAAGGAGAGGTAACATTGCTCGCATATTATCAAAGCAAACCCGAAAAAACCGGGATATACAGAGACCGGCATGGGGTATTGAAGGATTCCGAACTGGTATTAACGGAAACATTTTATCTGTATACTGAAGACACCGGGCTGAAGAAATTTCCTCCCATCCTAAAATCGTTTCTCCAATTGTATAAAAAGGATAAAAAACAGGTGAGGAGGCTTTTGCGAAAAAACCGGCTGTTTGCATTTGGAATCCCTGAATTAATCCAGGCCTTTCATCTGATCGAAGATGCCGGCATCAAACCCTGAATTTTTTTTACGCAACCTTACAGCCGTTTATTCCATCTGTAACAAGGATCATTTTTACTGGAAATGCGCAATGCAACCCAATAAAATGTATCGGTCTGTTTGTTCCTGCTTTGTTATCCTGTATTCATGGTATGGGGCAGGCACAAAAAGGGAAACAATTCTTTCAAAACGACTCTGTGATCAAAGAAATAATTAAGTTGCTCTGAAAATGGGTAATGGCTTGTTCAAAAAAAGGGGTCCGGCAAACAGGCCGGCCCCTTTTAATTGATTTTTAATTTAAACAAATGACACAAAATTAGCATTAAGGATATTTTCCCTGTGGAATAAAACCTTTTTAATCCATGCTCATCCCGAAGAATTCTTAAAATTCCGGCCCGGTAGTTTTACCGGGTCTTTTATTCCGAATCACCTAAAAAACCTTATTTTTGTACTCTTTACAAACCAGTAGAACATGCAGAAAAAAAGAGTCTGGAATATGGTATTTCCAGCAATGGTCCTTACCATTGTTTTGATATTCAGTTATCAGCATATTGCCCACACGGAAGAACAAGAGAAAGAAGGGATCCCGGTCCCGTACGTTTTTAGGGGAATTGCAGTACCTGATTCCCTGACCTTTGCGGGCGAGGTGGTTCCGTTGCATTATTTTGATGTCAGGGAGAGCCTGGAGAGGGAGTTGCTGGTGAATGGTTATTTTCATTCACAAACCATCCGGTTAATTAAAATGGTGCCGCGTTATTTTTCCGTAATTGAGCCTATCCTGAAAGAAAAGGGTCTTCATGATGATTTTAAATACCTTGCCGTAGCTGAGAGCAACCTTGATCCGACGGCAATATCTCCTGCCGGAGCAGTGGGATTGTGGCAGTTTCTGAGAAGTACAGCCAGGGAATACGGGCTGGAAGTAACCCCTGAGGTGGACGAACGCTACCACATTGAAAAATCGACGGTTGCAGCCTGTGACTATCTGCAAAGCGCCTATGAGAAATTCGGCAGCTGGTCCCTGGCTGCAGCAGCCTATAATGCAGGAAGAACCTTTGTTGTGAAACAGACCGAACGACAAAAAAACAACCATTATTTCGATATGCTCCTGGGTAAAGAAACAGAAAGATACCTATTCAGAATCTTAGCCCTGAAGCTGGTTCTGGAAAATCCGGAGAAGTATGGATTTTTCATTCCCGAAAACGAGAAATACCCGATCATCCCTACCACGGAAATCGAAATCAACGGACCGGTAGAACATCTTGCAGATTTTGCCTTTGAACAGGGTACCAATTATAAAATTCTGAAAATGTTCAACCCCTGGCTCAGGGAAAATTACCTTACCAACTCAGCAGGTAAAACATACAGGATCAGAATACCTCTTGCCAATGCCCGGAGGGGAAATACCGATTCAAACCAGGAATAAATGTTGGACACACAAATTCAGTTAAAGCAACGGGAGGAAGCGGATAACAAGGAAGGACAGATTTTTGTCCAGGGTGCACGCGTTCATAATCTGCAGAATATTTTTGTTGAGATTCCCCGGAATAAACTAACGGTGATCACCGGATTAAGTGGTTCCGGGAAATCATCCCTGGCGTTTGATACAATCTATGCGGAAGGGCAACGCCGGTATATGGAAACCTTTTCAGCCTATGCCCGGTCATTCCTCGGAAATATGGAACGTCCCGATGTAGATAAAATTACGGGACTGAGCCCTGTAATATCCATTGAACAGAAGATCACTTCCCGGAATCCCCGTTCCACAGTGGGTACCGTAACTGAGATTTACGATTTCCTCCGTCTGTTGTTTGCAAGGGCTGCCGAAGCCTACTCTTTCCATACCGGGGAAAAAATGGTCAAATATACCGATGAACAGATCATAAGCCTTATAAAAAAGGAGTTTGCCGGAAAACGGATCCACATTCTTTCGCCGGTTATAAAAGGAAGAAAAGGACATTACAGGGAACTGTTCGAACAAATCAGGCGGAAAGGATTTCTTTACGCCCGGATTGACGGGGAAATAACGGAAATAAAACACGGGCACCAGGTGGACCGGTATAAGAACCATTTTATAGAAATTGTCATTGATAAACTGGCAGTGAATGATACCGATACAAAGAGGCTGAAAGAAACGGTTCAGACAGCCCTCCACCATGGGCATGGGGTTATTATGGTTTCAGACCATGACACCGGCTATACCCGCCATTACAGCAGGCTGTTAATGTGTCCCACGACCGGTATTTCCTATAATGAACCAGCACCCCACACTTTTTCTTTTAACTCGCCTCAGGGTGCCTGTCCACGATGCAACGGACTGGGGATGGTTTCTGAAATCGATAGTGAAAAAATTATTCCGGATCCGTCAAAGAATATTGCCAACGGAGGAATCGTTCCGCTTGGACGATATAAAAACTCCCTGATATTCTGGCAAATAGAAGCCCTGGGAGATCGGTATGGATTTACCTTGAAAACCCCTTTGAAAGACATGGATGATGAGGCGTTAAACGCTGTCTTGTATGGGACCCAGGAACGTATCCGGCTCAAGAATTCACCCCTGGGGAACAACCTGAATTACTTCCTGACCTATGAGGGGGTGATAAAATATATCGACAGCCAGCTGGTAGAGAATTCATCCCGGACAGCCCGCAAGTGGGCCAATCAATTTGTTAAAACCAGGACCTGTCCTAATTGCAACGGCACGCGGTTAAAAAAAGAGTCTTTATGGTTTCGGATTGCTGATAAAAACATTTCGGAACTGGCCCGGCTGGACCTCGATGAATTAACCGCCTGGTTTGAAGGACTGGAACAGAGAATCTCGGACAAACAACGGTTAATCGGCCGGGAAGTGATCAGGGAGATCCGTAAAAGGCTTCGTTTTATGCTGAATGTCGGGTTAAACTACCTTTCCCTTGACCGGCCGGCGCAGTCTCTTTCCGGAGGGGAATCCCAACGCATCCGGCTGGCAACACAGATAGGCTCTCAACTGGTCAATGTTTTATATATTCTGGACGAACCCAGCATAGGACTCCATCACCGGGACAACAGAAAACTGCTTCACGCCCTTCAGGAACTCCGGGATAACGGGAACTCAGTGATTGTTGTTGAACACGATAAGGACACAATGCTCCATGCCGACTATATTATTGACCTGGGGCCGGGTGCAGGAAGACATGGAGGGAAAGTGGTCGCTACCGGTCCCCCGGAAACAATTTTAAAATCAAAGAGCCTCACAGCCGACTACCTGAACGGAAAACGCCAGATTCCGGTTCCGCAGGTTCGCGCCAAAGGAAACGGAAAGTGGTTGATCCTCAAAGGATGTACCGGAAACAACCTTAAAAACATCGACGTACGCATTCCGCTGGGAAGACTGGTTTGTGTAACCGGTGTTTCAGGAAGCGGAAAATCATCCCTCATCAACGAAACCCTGCAACCTGTCCTGAGTCAGCATTTTTATAAATCATTAAAAGACCCGCTTCCCTACTCAGAAATTACAAGCCTTGAAAACATTGACAAAGTGGTGCAGGTAAACCAGTCTCCCCTCGGACGTACCCCACGATCCAACCCGGCTACCTATACCGGCGTTTTTTCGGATATACGAAACCTGTTTGCCCAGGTCCCGGAATCAAAAATCAGGGGCTATAAACCCGGAAGATTCTCGTTTAACGTAAAAGGAGGCCGTTGTGAAGAGTGCCGTGGCGGAGGACTTAAACTCATAGAGATGAATTTTCTTCCCGATGTGTATGTGCACTGCGATAAATGCAACGGAAAACGATACAACAGGGAAACCCTGGAAATACGCTACAAAGGAAAATCCATCAGCGATGTACTCGACATGACCATTAACCAGGGAGTTGAATTTTTTGAAAACATCCCTTCCATTCTTCAGAAAATCAAAACCCTCAGGGATGTGGGGCTGGGTTACCTGACCCTGGGGCAATCCTCCACAACCCTTTCGGGGGGAGAGTCACAACGGGTAAAACTGGCTGCAGAGCTTGCCAAACGCGATACCGGAAAAACCCTGTACATCCTTGATGAACCCACAACAGGACTTCATTTCGAAGATATCAGAGTATTGCTCGAAGTGCTGAAGAAACTGGTCGATAAAGGAAATACCGTAATCATCATCGAACATAACCTGGATGTAATCAAAGTTGCAGACTATATTATCGACCTGGGTCCTGAAGGAGGCAAAGAAGGAGGAACCATTCTCTGCGAGGGTACACCCGAAGAGATCAGTAAAAACAAACATTCCTATACAGCAAAATTTCTGAAAGAGGAACTGGCCTTGTGTGGCAGCTTACTTCAGCCCGGATTAACCTGCCCTTTCAGGGCGAAGCTATAGGGTCGTCATTCAACCCGGGGCGTTGCCGGGGGACTGAAGTAATCCGGGCCTTCAGCCTGAAAAACAAATGAAGCATTCAGGAACATTTGTTGACATAGACAACATTGAGAAAACAATATTAATGAGATGAAATCCGTACATGATTATAAATACTAACAAATGAAAAACATTGATATTTATTGCATTAACACATCCTCTCAACACACCTATCCCCTGGGAACCACCCTGAAAGAGATTGCCGATGACCTGCAAATAAAAATGAAATATAAAATATGCGGTGCCATTGTGAACAACAAACTGGCTGAAATGTCCTTTGGCATTGTAAAGCCTAAAACCATCGAATTCATAGACCTTTCGCATGTAGACGGACAGCGCATGCTCGTCCGGTCCCTGTTTTTTATTCTGTATGCTGCTGTAAAGGAAATCTTCCCGGAAGTCATCCTGAAGATCCAGCACGGAATAGCCAATGGATATTATTGTGAACTGGAAAATCTTGACCGGAAAATAACCCCGGAAGATACCTCTGCCCTGAAAACCAAGATGCAGGAATACATCAATCAGGACCTGCCCTTTATTAAAAAAGGGATACCCACCGATGAAGTGATTCAGATCTATCAGAAGGAAAAACTGGAGGATAAGGCCAGGCTGACTGAACAGGTAGGCAGAATATACACGAATATCTATTTCCTGAATGGGTTTGCCAATTACCACTACGGACATTTGCTCCCTTCGACCGGTTACATCAAACTGTTTGACCTGTCAGCCTATTTTGACGGGATTCTGTTGCAGGTACCTAAACTTGGGAAGCCCGACAGGCTATACAAATTTGTCAGGCAAAACAAACTTTTTGAAATCTATCAGGAACACAAAGACTGGGTTGAAATCCTGAATGTATCCACTGTCGGACACCTGAATGAATTTACCATGAAAGGGCAAAGTGGAACCATACTGAAAATTTCTGAAGCCCTGCATGAAAAAAAAGTAGCCGAAATAGCCAATAAGATCACCGGCAATACCGGGAAAATACGATTGGTTCTGGTTGCCGGCCCCTCCGCATCCGGGAAAACCACGTTCAGCAAAAGACTTTCCATTCAACTGGCTGTAAACGGATTGTATCCCTATCAGATCTCCCTTGACAATTATTTTGTCGACAGAGCGAAAACCCCGACCGATGAAAACGGAGATTACGATTTTGAGGCCCTGGAAGCTATCGATATTTCCTTCTTCAATCAGCAACTGAATGAATTATTTGAAGGAAAAGAAGTGGAACTTCCGGAGTTTGATTTCGCCCTGGGAAGACGAAAACCCAGCGGGAAAAAAATCCGTTTACAAGAAAACGATATTCTGATCATTGAAGGAATCCATGGGATGAATCCAAAACTTCTGGAACAACAAAACAGAAAAAAGATCTATAAAATATTTATCTCTGCACTGACTCAGATATCCTTTGACGAACAAAATCATATTTCCACAGCCGATAACCGGTTGCTCCGGAGAATGGTCAGAGACAGCAGATACCGGAGTTATCCGGCTTCAGAAACCATTAGGCGCTGGCCTTCCGTAAAAAAAGGGGAAGAAAAAAATATTTTCCCCTACCAGGAGAATGCCGATATCATGTTTAACTCAGCTACAATTTATGAACTGGCCGTATTAAAAAAATATGCCGAGCCCCTGCTGGACGCAGTCAACGAAAACCAACCGGAATACCGTGAAGCAGTGAGAATGTTAAAATTCCTCTCCTATTTCAAGCTCATTGAGGATGAAGAAATACCCCCCACTTCCATATTGCGGGAATTCCTGGGAGGAAGCAGTTTTATTTATTAAGAGGATAAAAATGAAGCAGGTACTGATCCGTATTTTTGCAGTTGTAGCCTTTGCCGTAGCTATGGCCTGGATTGAATCAGCGGTCGTTGTTTATTTGAGAGAGATTTACAACATCCGTGATCTTACCCGGGATTTTGTTACGGAAGTGGATCGATACATTCAGATTGAGATCGGCCGGGAGTTAGCCACTCTTATCATGTTGGCAGCCATTGGGTTTCTGTCCGGTAAAAATAGTCAGGAGAGGATTGGTTATTCATTCATTGCTTTTGGATTCTGGGACATCTTTTACTATATATGGCTTCATCTGTTTATTGGGTGGCCGGTATCGCTGCTGGAGTGGGATATCCTGTTTCTAATTCCCCTGCCCTGGTGGGGGCCGGTTCTTTCACCCATACTGATAGCTTCCCTGATGATCGCGGGAGGGTTCATTGCTGTTGCCCGATCCGGTCAGAACAGGGCTATCCGGTTAAATCCTGTCGACTGGGGTATCCTGACCTTGAGTATTCTACTCGCTTTGTTGGCATTTATGAAAGATGCTATCGGGGCTATATGCGACGATGCAGTCAACGTAACCTCAGCGCGTCCGGTGTCTTTTTCATGGCTCCTTTTTCTTGCTTCCCTGGCAGGAATGATCGTTTTTATTTTCCGGATAGCCCGGAAAAAACAGCAGTGAATGAACAGACAGTAAATCCTTTCTCTTTTCAGGACAAACAATAAGAAAAAATTGCTGGTCAGTAATCTAATCCTTCAACGATTTATAATACGTGATCAACTGCTGGGCCGCTGAAAAGGAAGTCATCTCCGCATGCAGCACCTTTTGCTCATACTCCTTCTGAAGCTTTTTTATTTCAGGATGATGATAGAAACGGTTTTTTAACTGTTCGTTTATGGATTCAACCATCCAGTAGCGGGCTTGATTGTTCCGGTGTTTCAGAAAATAACCGCTTTGGACCATCTGATCCCGGTACTGTTCGATCGTTTCCCAGATCTCCTTAATCCCCAGGTTTTTCAGGGCTGAGCAAGTAAAAACCCGGGGTTCCCAGTCCGATTCCTTTTTCGGAAACAGGTGCAACGCATTCTGGTATTGGTTTTTAGCAAGTTCCGCTTTATCCTGGTTGTTTCCATCGGCTTTATTGATTGCAATTGCGTCCGCCATTTCCATAATCCCCCGTTTTATTCCCTGCAATTCATCGCCGGCTCCGGCTAACATAAGAAGAAGAAAAAAATCAGTCATGGAATGGACTGCTGTTTCACTTTGCCCCACCCCTACCGTTTCAATAAAAATGGTTGAGAAACCTGCCGCTTCACACAGAATGATTGTTTCCCGGGTTTTCCGGGCAACCCCTCCGAGAGAACCTGCTGAAGGACTGGGGCGGATATAAGCCAATGGATCGCCCGCCAGTTCCTCCATTCTTGTTTTATCGCCAAGGATGCTTCCCCTGCTTCTTTCGCTGCTGGGATCCACGGTCAGCACAGCCAGTTTCCTGTTCTGCGATGTAATATACTTGCCCAATGATTCAATAAAAGTACTCTTCCCGACCCCGGGAATACCCGTAATTCCCACCCGGACAGACTGACCTGATCTGGGAAGACATCTTTTTATAATCTCCTGAGCTACCTCCTGATGAGCAGGTTTTACGCTCTCAATCAGCGTGACTGCTTTGCTCAGTATCGGTATATGGCCTTCAAAGATCCCTTCGACATATTCATCAACAGCCAGTAACCTGCGTTTTTTACTCAGGAACCTGCTCACTGAATCGTCGTTGACCGACTGAGGTTTTGAAATACCCCCTTTTACCGATAACCCTTTGTATGCCGGATCATTTTCCACATGTTCCTGATTCTTCTTTTCCATTGCCAGACTGGTTAACGCATTTCAGGTAAACCGAAATCGTTCAGAATATGCATCTGAAAGTACAACTATAAAAAATAAATGCCAAAAAAAAGTGCCTTTGGAAATCAGCAAAGGCACTTAACGGTCCTGTATCTGTTTTTTTAACTATCTGTTTCCACATTAGAAGCGATCCGCAGTACATTCGTGGGTTTTTTCGGATCGTTGGTAATAATGGTTATGGTTTTGCTCTGACGGCCTCTTCTGCCTCTGGAATCAAATTCTACCTTAACCGGAATACTCTCGCCCGGGGAAATTACCTTCTTGGACGGAGTAACCACAGTGCATCCACAGGATGCACGAATGTTGCGGATGATCAGATCCCCTTTGCCGCTATTGGTTAATTCAAAGGAATAATCCAATTTTTCTCCCTGACGTATGGTTCCAAAATCATGTGTGGTTGAATTGAATTCTGCAACAGGGGCATTGGCCAGTTCCTCCTCTGTCAATGCAGAAAAATCCTCAACAATGGTGGCACTGATCCCAATGGAATTCCGGTAGTCATCTGATCCGTTCATCGTTAAATAGATCCTGTCAGCAACATAACCAAATGTGTTTTTTGCTTTGGCATTGTAGGTCACTTTCAGGATCGTTTTCCCGTTTGGAGGAACTACCTTTTCAGACAGTTCGGCCTGAATATGTTCAGGAACACGATTGATATCAACTGTTACCGGTTCATTGGTATCGTTTACCAGTTCCAGTGACCTTGTTTCAGTTTCATTGCTTTTTATGCTGGAGAACGATAGGGTGCTCAATTTAACCCTCAGGTTACCGATTTTTCTTGGATAAAGTTCAGCCAGCGTTCTTTCACGAGGTTCCACGACACCTGAAACAGTGAGTCGTACTACCGGAGTTTCTGCATTGGATTGAACGGTAATCGATTTTTGAAAACTACCCGGTCTGTTTTTCGGATTGTAACTGACCTGTATGGTTCCTTTCGTCCCCGGAGCTACCGGCTCACGGGTCCATTTAGGTGTTGTACACCCGCAGGATGCCCGTACATTGTTCAGGATTAAAGGAACCTCTCCTTTGTTGGTAAACTCAAAGGTCGCGGTCTGTTGACCGGCCTCCTCCTTAAAAGTCCCGAAATTATGTTGCAGTTGATCAAAAACAATTTTTGGCTTTACCTGTGCCACACATGCTCCTGAAACGAATAACAGGATCATACATACCTGCAGTAAATGCTTCATGTTTGTTGTTTTTTAATTATTAAAATTCAGAAACCATTCAACAAACAAAAATACACATGTAAAATTAAATATCTTGTTATTTGTTCGTATTATTTGTTAATAATTTGTTAAAAGGGACTCATGCCTGCCTGTCGGCAGATTCTCCTTCGGAGGACAGACTGGTAACCCACCCCGGCACAGTAAAATAATTTGGCTAAATACCGGATAGTTTTGGAAGAATCAAAAAAAGGGCTATTTTTGCATTCCGAAATTCAGGAACCAGTACAGACCAGAAAATTTTATACGGATGAAACGAACATTTCAACCATCGAACAGGAAAAGAAAAAACAAACACGGCTTCAGGGAAAGGATGTCTACAGCGAACGGAAGAAAAATTGTAAAAGCAAGGCGTTCCAAAGGAAGAAAAAAACTGACGGTTTCGGACGAACCGAAACATAAGAAATAAGTATTTATCAGCTACGTTGTTAGAAAGGTAAAGAACAGATTCTTTGCCTTTTTGTGTTTATACACATCAACCGCAGAAACCGGCATATGAAGGAATACATTCCGGGCCTGATCACGCAACTGAAGGGAACTCCGGAAATACGCACTATCAGCAAAAAGGTCCTTGAAGGGGAAAGGATCTCTCCCGAAGAGGGGCTGAAACTATACAGATGTGACAATCTGGCTTTTCTGGGTATGCTGGCAACCGTCATCAGGGAAAAAATCAACGGGAAGAACGTATTTTTTAACAAGAACTTTCATATTGAACCATCCAATATCTGCATCAATCATTGCCGGTTTTGTTCTTTTCGCAGAAATGCCGGGCAAAAGGGAGCCTGGGAATACAGCATCGATGAAATGGTAGAAATGGTAAAAGCCCACTGCAAAGAAGGGGTTTCGGAAGTACATATTGTAGGAGGGGTTCATCCCGACCGGGATATCCATTTTTATGTCGACCTGTTGAAATCCATCAGACGAGCAGCCCCTAAGCTGCATATTAAAGCATTTACAGCCGTTGAGATAGACCAGATGTGCCAAAAAGCAGGCATGGATTTTTCTCAGGGACTCCGGCTTTTGAAAAAATCTGGCCTCAATTCGATGCCGGGAGGTGGCGCCGAGATATTCGATAAAACACTGCGTGCTGAAATATGCCCCGATAAAACCTCCTCTTCGAAATGGCTGAAAATACACGAAGAAGCCCATAAAAACAAAATTCCAACCAATGCCACGATTTTATACGGCCTGAAGGAAACCTATGAACAGCGGATCGCGCATATGAACTTACTGCGGGAACTTCAGGATCGAACCCAGGGATTCCAGGCATTCATCCCTTTAAAATTTATAAAAGGCAACAACCGCTATTCACACATCCGGGAAACGTCCCTTATCGAAGATTTAAAAAACTATGCCGTAGCCCGTATCTTTCTTGACAACATTCCCCATCTGAAAGCCTACTGGCCCATGATCGGAAAGAAGGCAGCCCGGTTATCGCTTTCGTTTGGTGTTGACGATCTGGATGGAACCATCCGGGACACGACAAAAATCTATGCGATGGCAGGCTCCGGAGAACAAAATCCCAATGCTTCAACCCAGGAACTGATCCAAATGATCAAAGACGAAAAAATGCAACCCGTTTTACGGGATACACTCTACAATACCCTGGAAACCTACTAACCCGGATTCTCAGGTTCAGATTCTCCCCTGATAAAAAAGGGAAAAACACATAAATATATCTTTCTGATACTATTTTTAATTTATTTTTGTTTTTTATACAAGAATTATGAGTCTGAAAAAATTTCTTCTGAGCCGGGTTTTTCTTTTGCAGATCATTGCTGCAGTAGCTGTGATCATACTGCTGGTCACTGCAACCATGATCGGACTAAGGATCTATACCCATCATGGACAAAAATTTCCGGTGCCTGATCTGATTAATAAAACAGAAAGAGAGGTTCAGAAAAAAACAAAAGCAATGAAACTGCATTACCGGATTATTGATTCAGCGCATATACCTTCCCAACATCCGGGCAGTGTGATTGACCAGATCCCCGAACCTGGTTTTAAAGTAAAAGAGGGGCGGACCCTCTTGCTGACGATGAATGCAAGAGCACCTGAACAGGTTTCATTACCGAAGTTACGCGATATATCTTTCAGGCAGGCTCAGGTTCTCATTGAAAACCGGGGATTAATTCCCGGAAACATCCGCTATAAACCTTCAGAATACAACGACCTGGTTCTACGTGTCTTTCATGACTCTTTAGAGATCTTCGAGGGAACAATCCTGGAAAAAGGCTCCCGGATTGACCTGGAAATAGGAAGAGTTGCAAGCTCTGAGAAAACAGCCGTGCCGGATCTGATTGGCCTCAGCAGGGAAGATGCCAAACTGATCCTTACCGATGCAATGCTCAATATGGGAGTGATCATGTACGATGCTTCCGTTGCCAGTCCGCAAGATTCACTGCATGCCCGGATATGGAAACAACGTCCAAGTCCCCGTCTGTCTCCGGATACAGAACTGGGCACATCGGTTGATATATGGGTAACCATGGATGAAGAAAAAATCCTTAACGCCATTGAAAATTAAAGAAACCACCATTAAGGAAGGTAATGTTAAATTTAAACCGTAGAATTTTGAAAACCAATACATCAGGGTATAAACCTTTTCGTCCGAAGTCCGAAGTCCGAAGTCCGAAATGTTTCTTGCTTCTGACTTCCGTCTTCGGTCTCCCGACTAACGACACCATTCATATACAAACAAAGCAAAAAATACATTATCACGCCCATAGGACGTGGGTTTCTATACTATATTAAATACCCTTTCTGTGATGCAGGAAAAAAATGTTCATGTTGACAAACCGGATGATAAAAGAGAATGGGAACATTACCATTTGAAAGTAGATCCGGGACAATCGCTCCTGCGCATTGACAAGTACCTTTCCAATCGCCTTGAGAATGCTTCCCGGAGTAAGATTCAGGCCGCTGCCGATGCAGGGAACATCCGGGTAAATAAAATACCGGTCAAACCAAATTACAAAGTAAAACCCGGGGATGACATTCAGATTTTCCTTGATTTTCCCCTCAGGGAAACAGAAATAATCCCTGAAGAAATTCCCCTTACCGTTCTCTATGAAGATGAACACCTTGTGGTGATCAATAAACAGCCCGGACTCGTTGTTCATCCGGGACACGGGAATTATACAGGCACCCTGGTCAACGCCCTCGCTTTTTATTATAAAGAGTTGCCCCTATTTCATTCGGAAGATCCCAGACCGGGATTGGTCCATCGCATTGATAAAGACACATCGGGATTATTGGTTATTGCAAAAACCGAACAGGCAAAAAATAAACTGGCATCCCAGTTTTACCGCAAAACAACAGAGCGGAAGTATCAGGCCCTGGTTTGGGGAATCCTGAAAGAAAAATCAGGAACCATAACCGGAAACATAGGACGGAACCCTTCAAACAGACAGATCTTTAAAGTTTTTCCCGAAGGAGAACAGGGCAAAATTGCCATAACCCATTATCAAATCGTGGAAGAACTGGGGTATGTTACCCTCGTGGAATGCCGGCTTGAAACAGGCAGAACACATCAGATCAGGGTACACATGAAATACATCGGACATCCTGTTTTTAATGATGCCAGTTACGGGGGAGACCAGATCCTTTGGGGAACAACATTCACCAAATACAATCAGTTTGTACGCAACTGTTTTAAAATCATTCCCCGTCAGGCCCTGCATGCAAAAACGCTGGGGTTTACCCATC
Organism: uncultured Mariniphaga sp.; assembly: GCA_964575025.1. Lineage (GTDB taxonomy): Bacteria > Bacteroidota > Bacteroidia > Bacteroidales > Prolixibacteraceae > JABMQB01. Next base: position 17,179 of record CAZNPV010000030.1, on the reverse strand, counting down.
CGGCAACAGGGGAAAAAATGGTCTTCGATTCGGAGTTACCGGAAGATATGTTCTCCGTGATCGAAAAATGGAGAAACTATATTGCACACCGATAAGCGAATTGTGTGAGGAGTGGGACACACCCCTGTCAGCCATGTGGCTGACTACGTTGTTTGAAAAAATCATGTAACCGCAAAGGACGCAACGCTTCCGCAAAGGAAACAAAGATTTTCCCTGTGGATTAATCTCTCTGCGGACTTAGCGCATTCTTTGCGAACATTGCGGTTATAAAAAAAAGGATGAAGTCAACCCGCTGTCAGCCACATGGCTGACTACGTTGTTTGAAAAAATCATGTAACCGCAAAGGACGCAACGCTTCCGCAAAGGAAACAAAGATTTTCCCTGTGGATTAATCTCTCTGCGGACTTAGCGCATTCTTTGCGAACATTGCGGTTA